>CAVUHP010000019.1:0-165399 GCA_963741425.1 uncultured delta proteobacterium | reverse complement strand
GTTAAAGTTCACGAAAGGAGCCGATTCGGCTCACTGCCGGGGAAACGTGTCCGACCTTAAGTCATCCGCGTGCGGAGATAGAAGCGGAATCTTCACCGTAGGACTGCTCAGAAAACAGCCGCGTGGCGAATCAATGGCCTTTCTTTAAGGACGCTCCCCGATGCCTCGGTGTCTGCCCGGATTATTCCTCGGGAAAAATTGGAAATGTATGTTCTTCCCGGTCAATCATTTGATATGGTGCATGGCTGAGCATTATTGTGCTGTGTTCGGGTGACGAGCATGGATGTGAAAATGGTTGACGGAATCGCTTGGGCTGGGGTACGTTCAACAAAATTGGATAAAATGGGATTTTTCAGCAAATTGACGATGATTTTGCCGCCCTTGAGCCTCGTGAGTGACCATCCGCCGGCCTTTTTGGGGAGTCAGGGTGTGGGTCCAGCGACCGGATTCCAGGGCCACGCTTCAGAAATGGCAAAACCGCGGCATAATTCCGGAATAAAGAGCTGAAGCTGAAAGGATGCCGTAGTGACCACTGACCTGCTAAGACGACTTGAAGGGGACGTTTACTTTGTCCCAGGCGAGGGAAAAGGGGGCTTCCCGTCATGCCATGGGTTTCTGTTGAGGGGCAACGAGACGGTGCTCATCGACGCGGGCATGGCTGAAGCCACGATAAGAGAGATAGACCGGGAGAAACGCATTGATATCCTCGTGATAACCCACCCGCACCCCGACCACATCCGGCACGGATACCTGCTCCAGGACAGGCACATTCTCATGCCCGTGGAAACTGCGGATTCGGTAGCCGACTTGTGCTTGCTCGGGGAACGTTTCATGGGAAACTTGGATGATGGCATAAGGTGGGCGCGATTCGTCCACGATGAGTTTGGTGTCAGGGCCCTGCGATTGGCCGACGGCCGTTTCGGGGATGGCGACGTGCTCACAATTGGAGGCGCGGAGATGGAAGCGATCCATGCCCCCGGACACCTCGACGACCACTACTGCTTCCTTGAAAGGAAGACCGGGACACTTATTACGACCGACATAGACCTCACGTTCTTCGGTCCCTGGTGCGGCAACCCTGAAGCGGATCTCAAAACCTTTCGAGAGAGCATCAAGAAAGTAATGGCTGTACCCGTACCGGCGGGCATGCTCTTCTCATAAGGAGCCGATAGAGGGTGACGCCACAAATGCATTTGAGACCTACCTGGCCGGGTTCGAACGCCAGAAAAGGATGATTCTCGAGCTTTGCCACTCACCGATTACCCTTGACGCAATTGCCGCAAGATCCCCCTTTTTTAAAGACAGCCTGTCCGAAAAGATCATCCAGAGCCTCTTCGAAAAGCGCATGGCGTTGAATTATCTTACCTTACTTGTTCAAGAGGGGCTTGTAACGGAATCAAGCGGTGTGTACCGAGTCGCATGATAGGGACAAGATAATTTCTCGGCTTGATCTTTTTATTTTTACGTCTTAATGAATGTAACCGGCTTACTAACTTGCTTCCAGGATCGTAACAACGAGTCTTTATTGGAGCAAGGAGCGACAGAAGCGTTATGCCGTGGTATGCGGGCATTAATCCAACTCTTTGATAGCCTTTCCCATTTCCACGAATGCTTCCCTTACCTGGCTCGTAGTTATGCTCAGCCGGTTGGACAGCTCCATGGGCGTGGCAAGACGTAGCTCGATGAGCTGGCGCAGGGCTGATTGGAGAGCTCGGCGAGTGAGGAGATACTTCTCCATCAACTCGTTGTCGCTCATGCCCATTTTCACGTCCTTCAGGAACTCTCGCGCCTTGAGCTTCCTCTTACTCGGATTTTTACGCTTATTTTTCGCGATAATATCTAGTGCCGTCGCCTTATAGAGGGTAAATTTGCGACCGGATCACTCTGTACTTTTTCTGTAAGTCTTCATCCGTCATTCCGGACGCCACATCCTTGATAAAATTCTCTGCCGTTTTGCCCATTATTCCCCTTCCGGCGTTATCGTCATATGGAATGCGGAGTAATTGCTATATGCGTGTAGAAAATCTCAAAAATGAATATATCACAACCATTCAGATTTGCGAGCTTTTTTTAAAATGATTCAATCACAGAAGTCGAAAAAACAAGATCTTAGGGGAGATCTTCCGAGGCACCGCAAAACAGACAAGCGGTAGACTACGATCCACCTCTGATATGGTAATGACGCCCGACCTGAAGCCGAGGCATCAGATGGACTTTTCCCAGCCTTGGCCGAAGTCGGCCAGCGGCCTGATTTCTTCAATCTCAAAGGTTATCGCAGCGTGAATCATTTTGGCCGCGTTTTCTCCGCCTGTCTCTGCAATACGTCCCTTTATGGCGTCCAGTTTTTCTCCCGAAGTCTGGCAGTCAATCATCTTGAGATATACCCGGACCCCTTTCCATTCAGGGAGCTTTTTGCCAGGTTCCATAATTAAGAAACAGGCACGTGGGTTTTCCTGAAGATTGGCAAAAGTTCGATTCTTGCCCAGCCCCATAAATATTGTCTTTTCATCGATCATCCGGGGTGACCCGAAATAACCGGAATCAACCTTGCCATTCTTATCCGCGGTGCTCAAAATCCCGAGGCGCGGCTGCTTGTTGACATATTCCATCAATTCTTTTGACATCGAGATCTTCTCCTTTATTTGTTGTGCGAGCCTGGCGGCCGCGTTCCGGGGTCCGCTCATGACAGACGCACTTGCTCTGAGCAAAATCCTTTCACCCTCTAATCCTCTTCAGTCTCCCCGCGGTCCGGGCCCTCAGATGGTTCTACAACATACCACTGTCTCAGCTAAATTGGGAAACTTTCAGAGTCATTGATTTTCGCGCGTTTTGACGGCCCCAAGGTCATGGATCCCCAAGTAATACTCACGCCTTTACCGGCCAGATACTCGGCTCGACCTACTTCCAAATATCGGTTATTGTCTCGGCCTGCTGGCTTCCGCCGATTAGCGGAAGATCGTACATGTCCAAAATGGTGCGCAACAGATTGTAGTGCGTGTCCTGTATGCTGCTTCGGTAGCCGGATTTCACCTTCGCTCCTACAAGGATGGTCGGGATGTGATTTGCCGGGGAAGACGTGGGACAGGGGTGTTTACAACCCTTTCCCCCGCTATCTTCATCCCAAGTAATAATCAACAGACTATTATTTTCCTCTTTCATCACGTAATCCACGTAATCAGCCAGATGTGTCCTAAGCCAAACGTCGCCCTGATTCACCAACTTTCCGAGAATCTCTTGACGCTGCGCTGGGCCATAATCATCAGGCCAGGTCTTATGAGGAGCATGTTCCCGGAGTGAATGCATGTCATTAATGAGATTTGGAATCAAAAACGAAATCGTGGGCAAGGTCGCAAACCGCTGGGTGTCATCTTTGTGTGTCCAGAAATCGGGGTCGAATTTCAAAGTCGTTGGGGTTCCATCGAGATTGGTTTCCGGGACATCGAGGAAATCAAGCCAGGGGCAATGCTTTCTGGCGTAATATGATCCTCGTTGGTCGGAACAACAAGCCATCTTGTCTTGCGGCAAATCCTCTGCGTAACCCACGAAAGTTAATGGCTTGTTCGGCAGCAACGATGCGGCTTTATCAAGAAGCACTCCAGCTAGGCTCGGCCCCGCTAATACAGGTTTCGAAGGTGATGAATCGCAATCGGTTCGGCACGTCTCCTGTGGCTGGCATTTTTCCAGTGGGCAGCAATCTCCGATAATTCCGTGGTTGCTACCGGAAAACAACTCTATGTAATTGGGCTGGCTTGGATGATGAAGGCCGAAGAATCGATCCAGCGACACACCTTTAGCAGCTAGCGACAAAAGATATGGAGCGCATGGTATGCCCGAATTCGCAGGACATTCGCTTGCAAAAACGTCATGGAATCCTTTGTTCTCCTCTATGACTATGACAAGATGGTCCGGACGCGGTAAAGTGGGCCTTGGTTTTGCCTCTATTCGTGATTGAGCCCAGGCCGATGTCTCGAACAGTCCAATTCGGCTACCCGTAGCCGGTAGCAATAGTAATCCGATCAGAATGAGACGGATAATGCTGGAAACCTTGACCCGCACGCGTCCTCTCCTCTCTGAACGCTGAACGACTAAGGCGCAGGGTGCCGTTTTAGTTCCTATAATCTGGATATGGGCGAACTCCAAGGGATCGGAGTAATCACTTTAACGACGACGCCAATCCTTCCAGATTATAGATGAAGCGGCATCAAGTCTTATGTACGCAATGCAGCCTTCTCGGACCGGATTTGTTTGTGCTTATATCTAATTCACGGCAGCCTTCCTTGGGACAGGCAGACGCTTCCCGGATCAAATCAATCGGCTCTCCAGCAAACCGACAAATAATATACGCATCCAATTCCTCAGATCTCACTCCGCTGCCGAATACTCTCTTTTCAAAACAGTCGCACTCCGCGCATCCCCATCGTATCAATCTTTGCTCATAACCATCGAAAAACGCCGGCTGCGCATATCCCCCGAGACTATCTCTATGTAAATTTGCTCTCATAATAAACTCCCCCTGTGCGCAATTTTGATTTGGGCTAAGGAGCCAAAATCCTGCTTTATAGCAGTCTTTCTGTGTTTTCCCCCGTGATGCTTCCCTTTTTTTACGCCGTTGAGGCAATAAGATTGCCGAACGAGTAATATGTTCCCGAAAAATGCGCAGCATCGCTTCAAATATGTGTCGCAGAGCGTTCCTTGCTCGGCCGAGGACTCATGGCGGACACTGACCTGGGATTATTTCGCTTAATCCCTCCCGGCCTCTTCAACACTAACCGGTTGGCTCATTTTAGGCTTCCGGGTTAAAGAATTTGTTTCCCAAAACATAACGCAATGTATTATAAAGGGGTTTTGGGATCTAAGGAGGATTACATGACACTTACAAAAGCGCATATAGCTCAAAAAGTGGCTGACGACTGTGGTTTCCTCAAAGGCGAGGCAACAGAGATCTTTGAAAATCTTCTTACTATTATGAAGAAAAGCCTCATCGCCGGGGAAGACGTCATGATTTCCGGCTTTGGAAAATGGCAAGTCAGGTCTAAACGTCCCCGGAAAGGCAGGAACCCTCAAACCGGGCATGAGATGGTGCTTGATGCTCGCAAAGTAGTGACCTGGAGTTATTCGCCGGTGTTAAAGAAGGCGATCAATAGTCCATCGACACTGTGAGGATTGGAAACAAAGACGGCGATATCCCCGTGGCGCGCTCATTCCAAGATTAGTGGCAGGATTTGGCGCAAAACTTGGCGTTGCTTCCCCCTGGGCCTGTCCCCAGACCGCTGGTCATACACGAATCAAAGTATGCCCGCATCCCCGGCGGGCTAAGCTTTTTGACTTGAGGGACCGGATTGTTTCCTACTCCAGGATTGCCCGTATTGCCGGGAGATGTCGTATGTTGGCCGGACGCATCTGACTGGAACCGCGTTATTTGGATCGGGAACTGATAATTATTTTGGTTCATATCGTCCTGGAACGCGAACACTGCACCCGTCCACGATGCGAACAGTACAATGACCCCAAAGATGGCTGCATAGATTAAGGGTATTCTCTTCATTTCTCAGTCCTCCCTTAGTCTTAGATGCCATGGGACTGCCAAAAATTCAGCACTCTTAACCCTTAAGGACACACGGCTGAGCATATCTCACAGACGCGCCCGTTGTGGTACTGGAAATACGGCTGCTCCTTCCATCGATCACAGGCTTGGGCGTCCAGGATTTCTTCACACGGCAGCCCTGGATACCACGAGTTGCCTTTCGGTGGGACGACAGAGAAGAACGTGATCGGCGACAATTACTCTACCTTAAATTCTTGAGGACACTACCGGTGAAAGTTGACAGTGGGCTAGGAGGAAAGGTATATTAAAATCAGTGATAATTTATGTTCATAAATAGAGAGGCAGCGCTTATCCTTTCGTGCAATTAATTATTGACAGTACGATGTTCTGGCCTGAGGGACCAACCTGAAGACCTATATCGAGTACAAACGGAATCATGATAGTGGGACACGCCGCATAATCAAGCTTAAGTGTCGATTTATAAGGACATGAAGTTTCCGAGAGAAAGAACCGGAGAGTTTCCGGAAGATAGTTAGTTTCTTACTCATTGTCAACTGCCAGGGATTAGAGAGTCATGCGGGTGCTGTTGATTAATCCGCCTTATCCGAGCACATTTTGGTCCTTCAAGAGGGTTGCCCAAATGCTCGGGAAGAAATCCGTTCTTCCACCTCTGGGTCTGCTTACCGTAGCCGCCCTATTTCCGGAAGACACGTCATTCACCCTGGTTGATATGGCTGTTCAGGAGCTGGCTGAAAACCACTGGGAGAACCATGAAGTAGTACTGATCTCAGGGATGCAGGTCCAACAGTCCGGCATACTAATGGCAATAAGGGAAGGAAAGCGCAGGGCCAAAAAGGTGGTAGTCGGAGGACCCTGGGCATTTCACTTTTACGACAGAGCGTTGGAATCCGGAGCCGACATCGTTGTGAGGGGTGAACTCGAATCATCAATTCAAGATTTGCTTGATGCGCTTTCCCAAAACAAGTCGGGCATTGTCATCAACTCAGGCACACCTGAGCTGAATGAATCGCCAATCCCAAGATATGATCTTCTTGATCTCAAGCTCTATATGGATATGGCAGTTCAATTCTCTCGGGGATGCCCCTTCAAATGCGAATTTTGTGATATCACGCTGATGTTTGGGAGAACCGTTCGGACCAAATCGCCGCAACAGGTCATCGGTGAGCTGGATGTCCTGTACAATTTGGGGTGGCGTGGAGCGATTTTCATCGTGGATGATAATTTCATCGGTCGTATGGTCAGTGCCAAGACTTTCCTAAGGCTGCTCATCACTTGGCAATCCGATCACGGATACCCTTTTGAGTTTTACACTCAAGCATCAGTTAATTTGGCTGCGGATGATGAACTGTTGGATTTAATGGTGCGGGCCGGATTCTGTTTTGTCTTTCTCGGAATCGAGACTCTCGATACCGACAGCCTCTACAATGTGGGTAAATTCCAGAATCTTGGTATAGATTTGGATGCAGCGTGTCAGAAAATAAATCGAGCCGGTTTGCAAGTAATTGCCGGGTGCATAATTGGATTCGACAATGAGGCGCCAGGTGCAGATCAACGGTTGATCTCCTTTGCCGTGAGAAATCAGATACCTGAAGTTTTTGCCACTATGCTGCAAGCCATGCCCGGAACGGACCTTTGGAAGAGGGTTAAAGAGGAAGGCCGTCTGTTTTGTACAGGTCAGGACAACCTAATCAGCCAAACCGGCCGAGTCAATTTTGCCACAACAAGACCTCTTCAGGAAATCACTGCAGAATTCATAAATCTCTATCACGACCTTTATGAACCAAAAAACTATCTGTC
This sequence comes from uncultured delta proteobacterium, assembly GCA_963741425.1. GTDB lineage: Bacteria > Desulfobacterota > Desulfomonilia > Desulfomonilales > Desulfomonilaceae > DATJPW01. Next base: position 158,036 of record CAVUHP010000019.1, on the reverse strand, counting down.
CCGAGTATATGGACATCTTGTCAACATGCCGAAACCTTCAGTGAAAACAAATGCCGCATTCAAATGGAATGAGGTAATAGGTCTCCTGTATTTGATTGCACGACAGGGATTCATGTATGAGTCAAGAAAATATTTCTGGAAATACCTTATTTCCACTTCGATCAATATGCCCTGGAAGCTGAGAAGTTTTTTTGTTTATTGCTTTAGGGCAGAACATTATTATCATTTTCGTACGATAATCGAACAAGAATTGCTACAGACGATTGACGAATCCCCGTCGGAGCAGTGAATCAACAACCCGCGAGCCGGCCAAATGGCACATCGAGTCCAATTCATCCTGTGGGATCGAACCAGGTCGGCCGGCTCTGGATATACGCTCGCAATCCTGCCGTGCAAAAGTTAGCGTTAAGACATCTGTTTATCCTGGCAATCAGGGGAGGATTCCATGAGTCACTAAGATTGCATATCCTTTGATGCTGTCAGAAAGCATACCTAATGCAATAATCCATAACAGAAAAGGAGTCATTATCCATGCAAGTGAGAGCGCCTTTGATGATAGAACACCGTCTCATTGAAAGAATGCTCGCGCTCATAAACAAGGAGGCCATCCGCATTCGAGAAACGAAGGTGATCAACCCTGTATTTATCGACAATGCAGTTGATTTCATCCGAGTTTATGCCGACAAGACTCACCACGGCAAAGAAGAAGACATCCTTTTTCGAGATCTCGCCCAAAAGGACATGACCGGTAAGGAACAAAAAATCATGGGTGAACTCATTCAAGAGCATGTTATGGGTCGCAAAACCGTTGCCGATCTGGTGGATGCGAAGAAGCGCCATTTCGCCGGGGACGATTCAGCCGTTGATGTGATAATTGAAAAACTTGAATTCTTAATTGATTTCTATCCCCGGCACATTGAAAAAGAAGATAAGGTATTCTTCCCTGCAATGATGCGGTATTTCACTGTGGAAGCGCAGGAAAAGATGCTCCAGGAATTCTGGGAATTTGACAGGAATATGATTCACCGGAAATACGGGGATTTGGTCGAGGAGCTAGCGAGATGACAGGTCTATCGGGCAACGAACTACTCAGGCATATTCATCAGGATGTCTCTTTCCATCAAACGAAACCAGCCAGGCGACGATAGAGGCGATTCCCAACCGACCGAATGGTTCGGGTAAGGGGGAGAAAACTTGGCGTTGCTACGTTTTCGATCTTTGGATTAGGGACGTAATGATGGGAATACCCGTGATTATATTTATCGTATGAACGCAATGGAAAGGGGTACGCAAACCATGATGTGCTCATTCGCGACACTGGATAAAGAGGCTCTGGAGATTGTGGAAAACGTAGAGAGCGAGACAGGAAGGACCATCTTGGCCTATGACTGTTTTGCTCCTGAGGCAATTAGCGAAGAAGAAGTCCGCAGAATCAGAGAAGCGGAAACGAAATTGTGCCGGACCCTAGTGGCTGTAAAGGCCAAACACTGAACCGAACAAGGCGAAGTAGAGCCGCCTCGTATGAAAACAGAGATAAGTCCTTCTTGCCGAGCCGGGATCATCTGCATTTCGAGCACGAATTCACAGGGTAGCCGCCGATTCTCACACATTCAGTCTCATCATTTGTTTGCATGCACCTGTGCTTACTCTTAATGCAACACGCTGTCTCTGTGGACGATCCTTTTTCCATGATGCACCTCCTGTTCTCCCCTTTTTAGTATAATCATGATCGCCCTTACGTCGTCACTCCGTCTATCCATTGCCCGCCGAAGTAATAGCCATAAGTTCGTTCCCCTCCTCTATTTTTTGTATTTTCCCATGAATTGGCCTTCTGCTATGACGTGACCTTTCATTGCCTTCTCAACTTGATCTTTTGTTGCCCCTGGCTTCAGATCCAGCTTCGTATCCAGGGCGTAGATTTTGAAATAGTACCTGTGAGTGCCGCTGGGCGGGCATGGTCCTCCGTATCCAATTTTCTTCTTGCCCCAGCTATTGGCTCCGTGTACCGCTCCGTTGGAAAGAGTCGGCTGAGCAGGGATCGCTTCAGAAATACTGGTGGTGTCGGGCGGCAGATTGAACAATACCCAGTGTACCCAGGTCCTACCAGGAGCATCGGGATCATCCATGATCAGTACCAGGCTCCTGGATTCTTTTACCACGGAAGCAACCTTCAGAGGAGGCGACCCATCCTTGCCTTGGCACGTGTACATCTTAGGAATCATCTCGCCTTCCTTGAACGCAGGGCTGGTAATTTCAAGTTGGATTTGCTGTTGCTTCGATTGAGCGACAACCGGACAAGGCAGGGCCACCGCCACTAGAAACAGTACCGGCCAAAACCGCGAAGATTAGTCTGGACATCGTTCCACCTCCCCCTTTCCAATAGCTCGAACTCCTCAACTTCTATAATGCAATGTTGGAATGACAGAGGACAAGAAAAAAGACTGTTAACCCACCGATAGGCAGAATCTGTAGCACGCACACTATCTATGGCAGGTCATGCGCTTTCAAAGTTGGCCTCACTCAACCGCCAAGGCGAGTGTTTCCCTGAGGATTCTAACAGCACGTCTTTGGAACGAAATTCTTCAGGAACACGGACCATGATTTGTCCATTCTCAAGGCAATAGCCATAATAAAAATACCCGGCGACTGATTTCGCTTTGGTGCGGGAGTGATGAAAAATGATCTACCGTGAAGAATAATCTAGAGGCTCTGAAGTCCGCATGGGAGGATGTTCTCAATCCGCCTGCAGGCATCAGTGCTTTTGGGCTCCTATCGTTCTCCCTGGGTAGATCCATGTGATACCTCTCGGAGCTTGGGATAGCGGCATGTTCAAGCACATTCTACTCATCTCGGCAATACTGGTTGTGCTTTCTGCTTTGTCCCCCGGCACTCCGGTGTCAGGGCAATCCAGAGAAGAAGGGATACGGCTATACGACGAAGGACGAGCGCTGTACAACGAGGCCAAATCGAAGGAAGACCTGCAGCGGGCCGTTGAAAAATGTGAGCAGGCATTGAGAATCTTCGAGACGGAAAAATTCGACAAAGGGATTGGCGATACCGCCAACATCCTGGGAGTCATCTACACGAAGTGGGGCGAGTATAGCAAGGCTCTAGAGTATTGGGGAAGGTCCTTGGAGGTATTTAGAAAGCTTGAGGACCTAACGGGCGAAGGGAAAACCCTAAACAACCTCGGTCTCACCGCCGCAGACCAAGGGCAATATCCCGAGGCGGTGGAGTACTACGAAAAGTCCTTGGACACGCTGATAAAGCTCGGAGACGTAAGAGGTGAAGCAGCTGCCAGAAACAACCTTGGTAACGTTTATAACATATTGGGCCAACCTTCCAAGGCTTTGGAATACTACGAAAAGTCGTTAGAGATTGCCAGAAAGCTCGGTGACATGAAGATCGAAGCGGGTACCCTGAACAGCATTGGGCTCGTCCATAAAGGCTGGGGTCACTATCCCAAGGCTGCGGAATATTATGAAACATCCTTGGAGATTGCCAGAAAAGTCGAAGACTTGGGGGGCGAAGCAAGAAGCCTGAACAACTTGGGTAATCTCTATGACGGCTGGGGTCGGTATTCGAAGGCTGTGGAGTATTATGAACAGTCTTTGGCGATTTTCCGAAAACTTGGGGATCCGGCGGGTGAAGGCGCTGCTTTAGCCAACCTGGGACTAGTCTATGCCGGCTGGGCGCAATTTTCGAAGGCGGTGGAGTATTACGAAAAGTCCCTGTCGATCAAGACAAAGCTAGGGGATGTAAGGGGTAAAGGGATTATCCTGAGCAACTTGGGTAATGTGTACGCGGACTCCGGTCAGTATTCCAAGGCTGTGGAGTATTATGAACAGTCGTTGGCGATTTTCCGAAAGCTCGCAGATATAAGAAGCCAAGCGGCAGCTTTAAACAACCTGGGGAGCGTCTATGCGGACTCGGGTCAATACTCTAAGGCCGCGGAGTATTACGAAACGTCGTTAGAGATTGCCGGAAAGCTCGGGGACATAAGGAATGAAGGGGCAACACTGAACAACGTGGGTCTTCTCTATGCAAACTGGGGTCAAATCTCCAAGGCTGTGGAGTATTACCAAAATTCCCTGGCGATCAAGACAGAGCTAGGCGATGTGTGGGGTCAAGCAACAACCCTCATGAATCTGGGGAACGTCTATGTCCACAGGGGAGAATACGAGAAGGCTTTGGCAAATTTCCAGACGAGTCTCATCAAATCCGAGGAAATCGGGGTATCGCTCGATTGGATCAAGAAGCTCATGGGGGACTTATACCTCGACATGGGTGATGTCGAAAAAGCTGAGCCTCTTCTCACGGAGGCGGGGCATAACTCATCGCTGGGAAGACTTCACCTTCTGAAATCAGACTATCGGGGAGCAAAGGAGTACTACGAGAAACTACGCCAATTCGCTGAGAGAAACAGAGATGTCGGGGACTTGTTCACCGCGTACACCGGACTGGGAAGTGCTTATGAGGGAATCGGCGATAACAAAGAGGCGGAGGAATACTTTCTGCAAGCCATTAATCTGACGGAAGCTTTGAGGTCAAGCCTTTCAAAAGTTCAGCGAGAGAGATTCTTTGATGTCAGGATAAACGGATTCCTTAGGACAGCCCCTTACGATGGTCTTGCGAGGGTAAGGGTACGGATGAATAGGCCCCTCGAAGCTTTCGAGGTTTCCGAACACACCAAATCTCGAATATTTGCCGAAGCCATGTCAACATGGTCCCAATCCACCAGCTTCAACATTCCAGTGGAGGTCGTCCGGAAGGACCGGGAACTCAACGATCAGCTTGAAGCCCTCAAGAGAAAGGCACAGGAGGGGTACAAGAAGTCGAATCAAGAAGTCATCTCGGCCCTTCAACCTCAGGTCAAAGAGGCTGAACGCGAACTCTCAGTCCACATTAAGATGCTCCGTGAGAAATATCCTCTTTTCGCCGCAACCAAATATCCCAAACCGATGGGATTGGACGAGACGGCCCTCAAGGACAATGAATGGGTGCTGACTTACCATGTGACAGACCCCGGGATCATCATTTACCTTACCAAAGGAAAGGAAATCGTAAAGGCCCTTTACAAACCCATACCCAGGGACAATCTGGACAATCTCATACTCACCTTCAGGAAACCGCTGGAAATCGTTCCGGGCAAGGACAACTTCCGCGAGAAGCTGAAATCCTTCGATCTTGCTGCTGGGAAAAAACTCTCTGACCTGCTTCTCTCAGATGTTCTTGAGAATCTGCCAAAGCAGGTCCCGCTCCTCATCGTGCCAGATGATTCCCTGGGTATGCTCCCCTTCGAGATACTGACACTAAACAGCAAAGGAAGCATAAAGACAGACAAGGACCTGCCCTATATTTCAGGGGCGGAATTCTTTGGGGACAGAAACGTGATTTCTTATTGTCAGTCAGTGACTGCACTCACTCTGTCAAGGATTCATTCGAAAAGCAAAGGGCCGGAAGCTGGTTTGCTTGCCATAGCTGATCCTGTATTCCGGGAGAGGGATGACAGGGCTTCAACTGCACAAAAGAAGGCTTTGACGGGAGTCTTGACGTCCCTTTTCAGGCGTCTCATGGCAGCCGAAGAGAATGATCAAATGGGAGGGCTGAAATTTTCGAGACTTCGGCTCACCGGAGATCTGGCAAGGGCCCTGGCGGAGATGTACAAGAAGGGTTCGGACGTTTACACGGGCTTCGATGCCAGCAAAGGCAACTTCTTGGATAAAATCAGCCCGTTACTCAACCGTTACGATAAGATCGTCTTCGCTACTCATGGTTATTTCGGTAAGGATTTGCCGGGCATTATGGAGCCTGTACCTGGTTTTGACCCTCATTCCTCCGGGGACAGATGGTTACCTACGGATGACGGAAGTCCTGGGTTTGAACATAAATGCTGACATAGTAGCCCTGACTGCTTGCCAGACTGGCCTGGGCAAGCGAACAGCCGGTGAAGGCACTATGGGAATGGGAAGAGCCTTCCAGTACGCTGGTGCAAAATCGGTTTTGATGACTCTGTGGTCTGTCCCGGAGGTGCAATCGGTCAATCTGGTAAAGAGTTTCTTCCGTAACATGAAAGAAGGCAAAAGCAAATCAGAGGCACTTGCTTCGGCTAAGGGAGAGATTCGAAAGAAAGGCTTCGACCATCCATTTTTTTGGGCCGGATTTATTCTGGTGGGGGAGGAAAACTGATACACAAATGGAACTTTCGTCTTATAACAGTCAGATTGAGGACTCCAACAGAGGAGAGGATGCGTCACTGGAAAGGTGGGGAAGTCCATGAGCTCAAAACAGTTGACCGGCGGCACGGGCAGGTTCTTTGTCAAGCAATTTATACTGTTGGCGATAACCCTTGTCTTAATGGTGTTTTTCACTATTCCTTTGATGAAGGCTGTCAAGGCGGCTCTGAGTCCAGGAGAGCTTGAGACGAATGTAAATCGGTCCCAGCAGGAGGTGGCGGGCCTAGAGACGAGGCTGGACGTGATCCAGTCCGAGATGCTGATGGGCGCTGGCGACGATGAAGCTCAAGAAAAGTTGAGAAAGGAAGTCGAAGAGCTAAAGCGGCAAGTGGAGGCCAAGGAACGGGAGAACAAGAAACTTGCAAGACCAAATGGCTCTGGTACGGACCATGCTGGAAGTGCTAAAAGCTCAGCCCGCGGCCGCCGCAGTGCCGGTGGTGGACACCGGTCACAAATTCTTCGATCTGCTGACCAAGATTTTCGGCTGTATCGGTTCCGTGTTTACCGGAGCGGTGTTTCTTGTTTCGTGGTGGAGGAACAGGCGAGAACCACCGCGGCCTGAGGAGAGTTGAAATCAACCACGAGAGGTTTCGATTCTTGAAAGAGGGACCCCTCTTAAACTGCACCTGGCTAATTCTCAGCTCATACAGCGGATTCGAGAGGTATGGCCTCTTTTACCGAGAATGAGCGGGGTGGACATATCCGGTAAGGACAGAAGGTTCAGCAGAAACCAAAATGATGTGACGTGAGCCGAAGAAAAGCCTTGTCACAGGCATCATGATTTCATACAAATTTCCGGATACGCAAGAATGTGGATCGACTCGCTGAAAGGATACACTCTTTGAACGAGCCTCTGACGTACAAGTTGTATGTCCCTCCGAGCCTGAAGATTATATTGTCGATCATGCCCGTGGTTTTCATATCTGTCGGGGGCATCATCGTAGTCGGACCGGTTCTGTTCCGAAATTGGGCTGGGCCTCCTTGGTTTGTGGGTTTCATCTTCCTTGCCATTATCGGTGGAAATGCCCTTTGGGTTTTGGGCATACCGCACACGATCATGTTCCATCAGGATGAGACGGTCGAATTCACAAGTGTTTTGAGAAGTCGGAGAATTCCCGTAAGGGAGATCGTATCCATTAAGCCCGAAGGGACTACCTCCGGATTCTTGGTGGTAAGGACCGAAAGCTCTAAGATTAGACTTCTCGCCCAGTTCGACGGCTTCCATGACTTTCTCACTCGACTGAAGGCTCGTAACCCGGCGGTGGAACTGAGAGGATGTTAGTTGCAGGCATTGTGAAAGAACCGTTCACGCTCGACAATTCTCGGAAAAGGAAGGCGTTTCTCACGGAGCCTGAACCTTCGTCACGAAGTCCAAAAGAAAGCGCCTCCGGCTGCATCGGCTGCGTTGCTGTAAACAGCAGTCAACTTGCCCTCGCTGATAGGAAAGTCGCATAACATTATCCGCCTTTTATGACCCAAGGAGACATTTTTCTGAATCGTTAGACCCATCGTAACATCTCGCTTCTATGAGGTCGTCTTCCGGATCCCGAAAATAGACCGACGTACCAGTCCCGTGCGCACCCCAACGCGGAACAGGTCCTTCTTCTATAGGGACGGCGTTGACTCGAAGGCGCTCCACGAGTTCCAGCCAATTCCCTTTGCTCAGTGCTATACAGAAATGATTTAAGTTCTGACGTCCCTCTCCTTGCCGACTGGTTTTCTGCCACAGTTTCTTCGGAAACAGATCTATAATCGTGTCGGTATTCAGTCGCACCGACGGGAACGGCACTTTCCCAGCTCGATATTCGACTGACCGCTCAGTGGGAAGCCTAAGTAATTTGGAATAGAAAGCGATCATCGATCTGGGCATCTGGAAAGTAATGGCTTTTCAGACGCTATATGGCGACAACTAATCATGAATTCATTTAGCTACGGCATATTCTCCCATGCCGGATATATCAATTAGGACCACAGGTTCGTCTCCCACGACCCACGCATCATGACCTGGAGGTAGGCGTGACACCTCGCCGGGTCCGAACTCATCCTCCGAGCCATCGTCCATTAAAACGTGGAGCCGGCCGGATATATGGTAATTCAGATGTGGAGCCTCACAGGTGCTGGTCTTCACCACGGGCTTCACGCAGGTTGACCATTTCCAGCCGGGTTGAAAGGTGGCACGTCCGAACGTTACCCCGCCAACTGTAACGAGTTCGACCTTTCCTTTGTCGAAAGTCCGGGTCTCATCAGGTTGGGATAGGTTTCCCTTTTCGATTTTGGCCATAAGAATCGTCCTCCTTTCGATGTAGTACGGAAGCAGCTAAAATCCAGGTTTCAAGATCGAAACAGCTTCCGGCTCTACACAACGTATTGTGTCCTTTCCTCTCTTGCGTCAGGTTCCCGATGTGGGGTTTGGTCGACAATTTCTGCATCCCCGGAGTTTTGCACCAGTTCTATTGCTTCCATACAGTGTTGTTTACTATTGTATCCTTGACCGGAATCGGCAATTATTTTGTAATTATCCGCTTCCAGTCTCCAACGAAACTGATCTCTTGAATCTCTAAAAACGATAAACTTCACGACGCTTTCTCCTTAGTTCTCACCTACCAAGCGACCTCACAGTTAGGCAGAGCTTGGATTTGTGATTTTGCCGAGTGAAATCCCTGCGTTCCTCGGAACGCAATTCCCAAAGTGAGATTGCTTCGCTCCGCTCGCAATGACACCTCTAACACCTCAGTTACGCCGCGTGTGGATTTGTCATCGCGAGGCCGTCAGGCCGTGGCAATCTCCGAAGCTTTGGCAGATTGTTTCCCCTGTTTTTCAACGGGGTCGCAATGAGATTTCTTGGCGGCCTGTAACCGAAGCGTCACCTACTAAGAATAAAAATCACCGAGACGATGAATGTCAAATCTGCGGTTGGACAGTCTCCTAGCTTCTTTCAGTTCACTGTCAGGGGTTCGATCATCATGGGCGAGGCGATACGGAACCGCAGGTGGGCCGGCCCATAGTTGTCCGGTCCCCGACTTAGCAATTGCCAAAAACAATGACCTTCCCGCTACCCGTCACCCCGGCGAAAGCCGGGGTCCAGTCCCGCGTGCCGCGGGATTGAAAAGACTGGGTTCCAGCTTACGCTGGAATGACGGTATAAGGCCACCTCGAATCGGACAGAACTTTTGACAATTGCTATAAGATAAAAAAAAAGCAATCCAGTAGGAGGATTGCTTAAGAGGGTATGTTTAGAGTCGTTGTTGTTATTATACTAGAGCAATTATCATGCCAGACACAAGGATCCCAGATATCATTATAGTTTCTTATTTTTCTTTCATTGCACGTGACCAAAAGGTGGTCAATATCTTCGCACTTTTGAACCGTTTCTTATGCTCACGTGAAAATATTTCTTATGACCATGTGCAACATGTTGTACATGTGTTTAGCAGAGAACTCAGTTGAAAGATGACACGATCAAGCTGACTGGTTTGTTTCCGCGCAGCTGAATCATGGTGTCGAAGATTTGTTGGGCAAGGTCCTTGTCAACTGGAGGTTTGACGCCTGTTTGCTCGGCATTTGCCCCAGACAAGATCACACCGATGGACAGCGCCACGCCGACAGCTATGATCCATGAAACCTTTGTGAATGATGTCCTCATGGTGTCTCCTTTGGGCACATGCGATTTGCCGATCTGCCGTTTCAGGCAGTTACGCTGTAAATCCTCCGTCGATGCTCAGACTGGCCCCTGTAACGTAGCTTGCCTCCGGGCTGGCCAGATAGGCCACCAACGACGCGATATCTTCGCCTGTTCCATAGTGAGGCACCGCCATGAACTGCAACAACATCTTCGCGAAATCGCCTGTTGGCGGGGTTCATTTCCGTGTCTATCGGGACCGGGCTGCACATTGTTAATCGTGATGCCGCGCGGGCCGAGGTCGCGGGCCAATCCTTTTACCAGTCCTACGAGAGCCGCCTTGCTGGTCGCGTAGGCTGACATACCGGTGTTCGGCACCCGTTCTGCGTTGCAGCTCCCGACGTTGATGACGCGACCACCTGACTGCATGTGTTTCACTGCAGCCTGTGTGGCGACGAACACCGCGCGCACGTTTACCGCCAGGATGCGATCGAAATCTTCGAGACGAAGATCGTCAATTGGAGCAACCACTGCGATGCCCGCGCTGTTCACCAGGATGTCAATTCCGCCAAGTTCCTCTACTGTTCGCTCCACAGCAGCAACGACCGCCTCGGCATTGGCGCTATCGGCCTTGATGGCCAGCGCCTTCACGCCCAACGCTTGAGCTGCCTTCACCATTTCTTCTGCCCGATCGGGTTTGCTGACATAGGTCAGTGCGACGTGCGCGCCTTCCTGGGCCAAACGTTTGACGATGGCAGCTCCGATGCCACGGCTCCCGCCGGTTATCAACGCCCGTTTGTTTTCAAGTCGATGGTTCATGCGGATTCTCCTTGGTCCCGCTGTTTGTGTCTCACAACAGTTCAGACCGTTTGACAAGGCCTCATTGTGCCGGCGCTCGACAGGCGATGTGCGAACAGCGACGCTGCCTGACCGCGAGGCCATGTTACCGGACGCACTGCTTCAAGCAACAGTCCGAGGGGCCTAACCATTGGTGTTCAGACAGTGATTGTCTTGATTTACTCGAACTCGTAGCAATTTCCCTCTGCTCGGAACTAATTGATAATCCGAGATTGCCACGGCCTGACGGCCTCGCAATGACACACCCGCACCCAGCCGAACCAAAGACTGTCATTGCGAGCACAGCGAAGCAATCTCTATTCTACGCATGATCGTACCAAATGGCTCCATATCTCACTCGGCCCAAGACTCTCGTCAATTTGGCCCATTCCACAGATATGGTCTTATATCCGCTGATGATGAAAAATATTCCGGGAGTACCCTCTGTCACAGAGACCAACTCGGGCCTTTGTCAGGGCCGATTGCCCAACAGCTCGACTCTCCTTTTGCCCCGCTGGCGCATTTAGGCGGAGCGCCGCAGCGCCAGCGACTCTAAGGCCTCCAGCATCGAATGATAATCCGGCGAGCCGTCGTAGCGCATTCCGTTGATATAGAAGGTCGGTGTGCCGTTAATCCCGCTGCGAATGCCGCTCTGGCGGTCTTCCTTAATACGGTCCTCAACAACGCCTTCCCTGATATCTTTCTCGAATTTTCTCAGATCCAACCCGATCCTTTTAGCCCACAATGGAATCATTTCCGGCTCGAGAAAGGTCTGCTGTTCAAAGAGCAGATCGTGCATTTCCCAGAATTTACCCTGGAGCGCCGCGGCTTCCGCCGCTTCGGCCGCGATCAGTGCATAGGGATGCGCTTGGGTCAGAGGGAAGTTCCTGAACACAAATCGCAGCTTCTTCCCCAACGTCTTCTGCAAGCGTTTCACGACGGGATAGGCGGCTCCGCAGTAGGGGCATTGATAATCGCCGTATTCCACTAATGTCAAAGGAGCGTCCGCTGGCCCTTCAACGTGATCTTGGCCTGAAACGGGCTGGGTGAGTGTGGCGGATGTATACATGGTACCTCCTTACTTGGACATCGAGCCGGTTTGGATAGCTGATCGTTTTCCGCCTTTGGCCATCGATTCGAGGGCTTTTAAAATGCCGTCCGCTCCCGGATTAATCCCCACCGGCGATACGTGACTCCAACGGATGACGCCCTTGCCATCGATGACAAACAACGCCCGCTCCGACTCTCCGTCTTTTTCCCGGTACACGCCGTATTGGCGGGCCACTGCGCCTTTGGGCTCGAAATCCGCCAGGAGCGGAAAGTGGAATTTGCGCTCTTTGCTGAAGGCGAGATGGCACCAGACGCCGTCGACCGAGATGCCGATGATTTGCGCTTCAAACTCCGAGAATTCCGGCTTCAACTCGTTGTACAGCCCCAACTGGTCACTGCAAACGGGGCTCCAATCCGCGGGATAGAAGACCAGAACTACAGGCTGTCCCCGAAATTCGTTCAGAGATACCTTTTGATCGGGAGTTGTCGAAAGGGAAAAGTTAGGAGCTTTAATACCAGGTTTAAGAGCTGTCATTTGATCCTCCGCATACAAATCAGTAGCAATTTGCCTATCTCCAAACTAATTTATTACTCCAAACATCACTCGGCCTCACACTTTCGTTAATTTGGCCCACTTCTCAATTTAGCCCTTTAAGGCATAGATGCATTAACGACAAAAAAGGTTCTCAGGTTCGAAATGGCATTTGTGTCGTCACTCCGGCGCAATGACCGGTGCCGTCTTCAGACCCGCTGACGGTACCTCAGCAGGGCAACAATAGTTGTTTCCTCGCCAGGAGAAGTGTTTTCCTTGACAGAGGGTTTCTTAATGGAAGGCCTCTTGAAACTTGCGATTTCAATGAATGTACAACGGGGCCAAAGCCAGCGGGGTCAGGTCGGTCATCCGGAGATGCCGCTCCTTCGCCTTTATTTGCCTCCGCTGGGACACACGCTGAAAGATGAGTCAAGGGCAGAGTTGACCCGTCCTTAGAAATGGGGGCAGAGTGCTATCTCGTTCAAAGTTCTCGCTCTAAAAATATAAATTGCCCTCAAAGGTTTGAGTGTGATATTTATCCCCCGACTTTTTTTTATTTTAATAAACCCCACAGGACTGATGCAGGAATCTCGTAAGTTATTGCGAGAATTGGTCTGCGGAGTACGGGGGCCGTGACGCTACGCCACTTCTGGTAAGCGTCTTTTTTTTTTGAGCATCTCATAGCTGTAATCGGGTATCGGAATAGGTAGGGGAATGGTCCGCGGGGTTCTCGATAGCTAACCTGCCCCCGCATTATGGACCACTTGTTAACTTAGAGGTATAGTGCCTTGTCCCAGCGGGAGAGGGCTTCTCTGTTTAGTCCAAGTCTTTCGTATACTAACTCAGAACCTGGACCGGTTCTTGGCGGGCAGGCCATTGGACAATCCACAAGACCTGTGGATAACTCATCCTCAAGCCTGTGGATAATTTCTCCAATTGGTCTGGATGTCTTGCATTTCAGCATAATGCACCAAGATCAACCAGTCCGTAACTAGCTGTTATTTAAGCTCATTATCTAACCACCTAATCTTACTTGAACCGTCTTATAACACAGATCGGGACCGCGATAGGTTATAAACAACTGTTAATAAAACGATGTTTGGCTCGTTGGGAATTAGTAAGTAATCCCGGTCACCCAGGAGGCAATCCGAGGGACAGGTTTGAAAGACTTGCTCATTTGTTCCGGAACCCCGTGTGGAGACAGCGGCTTTCAGCCAATTTTCGAGATGTTATCCCACAAACCGGCAAGACCGGGTCGGACCATTTCAGCCTCAATGACTTCGGAAACTGTGGAGTCAAGAATCTGTGGGGTCGAGTCCCCTTTTGACTATTGTTTCAGACCCAAGAGCAGACCTGTCGGTGGGGTCAGGTCTGCTCTTGGCTCATGTTCCAGTAGTCTTTCCTATGGGTTCATGAAAACCATGTCGGGCACGGCCCGACCTACCTAAAATCGTTTCTGCCGGGCCGCCGGTCCTGTCTCTTCAACATTATCTTTCCTTTGGTAAATCCCCCTCTCCCTTCCCTCTCCCGCCAGGGGTGAGGGATTTTGTTCCCTCCTTTGCTCAACGAGGCACATGGTTTCGGACTACCGCTAGCCAATTAGAGTTTTTGCCGGAGGTGACGGGAACCGGCTTTTTACACAAAAAGCGGGTTCCCGGTGGCCTTCTCAGCGCCCCCTCCCGCGGGTTCCCCGGGTTCTCTTTGGCTCCGGGGAATAGGGAACCCCGTCAGGGTCCTGGCTGGTTTTACGCTAATCTATTCCGTAGGCTGGCGCCCGCGGCTACTGTTGGGCCGCCCCGCTGGGGCTACGTGTTGCCCGACCTACTTCCTCGTCAGTCCGACATGTTTACCCTACCGCTAGCCATATTAAAGTTCTTGCCGGAAGGGGAGCGGGTCCACTCGGCGTGGGGCCAACATGCATCTTGAGGCTGAGAGCCCTCGATACACTCCGATGCTCCGTTAAGCATAATCGCCGTGCGCGGAGCACCTTCTTTCAAGAAGCGAGTTCCCCCGCATTTCCCGTTCCCGTTCGCGTCCTCCGACGCCCGGCGAGGATCAGGCGATCGTGTCCACCACGCCGCCATCGACCCGCAACGCAGCGCCCGTCGTCGCCGATGCCTGTTCAGAGACCGCGTAGACGATCATGTTGGCCACCTCTTCGGTAGTGGCCAGCCGCTGGATAATAGAGGACGGCCTGTTCGTCTTCAGAAAAGCCGCGACGACTTCCTCAATCGACTTGCCGCTTTTTTCCGCAGCTTCCTTCATCGACTTCTCGACACCTGCCGACCAGGTTGGTCCGGGCAGCACAGCGTTCACCGTCACTCCGGTCCCGGCGGTGCGCTTGGCCAGACCGCGAGCGATTGCCAGGACCCCTGTTTTGGTGAATCCGTAGTGAATCATGTTTGCCGGAATATTCAGTGCGGACTCTGACGACAGGAACACCACTCGCCCCCAGTTGCGCTCCAGCATCGCGGGCAGGTATGCGCGCGCAAGTCGTACGCCTGACATGACGTTGATCTCGAAAAATCGCGTCCAATCGCTGTCGGGAATTTCGAAGAAGTCCTGATGGACGTAAATGCCCAGATTGTTCACTAAAATGTCACACGTCGGCTCAGTATTTACCAGGATATCGCAGCCGGCAGCAGTACCCAGGTCCGCGGCAACTCCACGCACCTCAGTTGCCGCTGCCGCGGCCTTGACCGCGGCTATGGCCTCCCCCACTGCTGGCTCGGAACGCCCGTTAATCACAACCGTCGCTCCGCTGCTCGCCAGACCGCGGGCAATGGCAAGTCCGATACCCTGCGTGGAGCCGGTAACGATGGCGATTTTACCTGATAATCGGATATTCATGGAGATCTCCTGTTAAACTTGGGCGTACCTGACTCTAGCCGCCAGCAGCGTTTCCCAGCCCTGCGCCCTTGATGCTGAATCTTTGCAAGTCTGCTCTTGACTCATGTTTCAGTTGTCTTTGGCCTGGGTTCATGAAAACCATGTCGGGCACGGCCCGACCTACCTAAAATCATGTCTGACGTGCCGCCCTACGATTGGGGCCAAGGGATGTGCCGGGAAAACCTTTTTTGCAAAAAAGGTTTTCCCAAACCCTTTCCCAAAAACTCCTGAATGGTTGACATAGTCTTCAGCACATATGCAATTGTCATCCGCCTTTGTTGAATAGGCTTTCTATGTGCGTCTTGGGATTGGGAGTCCTGGGCACACTTCGATGTCAGGTCTATGCATCCGCCGCTCGAACTACCGCGAGCCAATCGGTTTTTAGGGAGCGACTTCCCCGAATTATTTTTGGCTCCGGGAATGGTGGACTCCCGTCAGGGTCCTGTTTTTTAACATTATCCTTCCCACGGGTTTGCACTCCGCTGGCCATATTAGTAGTCCCTTCGGGACTGGGAGCGACGAGCGTTTGGCACAACTGTTATCACGCATCTAGGCTCGGCCCTTAATATACTCCGCTGCCAATTAGAGTTTTTGCCGGAGGGGTCGGGAACCGGCTTTTTACATAAAAAGCGGGTTCCCCGCATCTTCTCCGTTCCCGCCTTCTCTGCGGGTTCCCTTCTTGCTTCAGGCGCTCAGGAGCATGTTTTGGCCGTCCCCGACAGAAGAGATCCGCATTTTGCACTAAACTTCTTCACAACAACTTGTCGAGTGTTATCGGCAAGTCTCGGATGCGTTTGCCGGTAGCGTGGAACACAGCATTGGAAATCGCTGCGGCCACGCCGACGATGCCGATCTCACCCAGACCCTTTACGCCGAGCGGGTTGACGACGTCGTCTTGTTCCGGAACGAAGATCACCTCTATATTATGCACGTCAGCGTTGACCGGAACGTGGTAGTCTGCCAGGTTGTGTGTCATAAACCGCCCGAATGTTTGGTCCATCACACTTTCCTCTTCCAATGCCGTGCCGATGCCCATGACGATCGAGCCCATGATCTGACTGTGCGCAGTCTTCAAATTCAGGATGCTGCCACCCGCAACAGCGCTGACGACCCGCGTAACGCGAATGACGCCGAGGTCTTTATCGATCTTCACCTCCGCGAACACGGCCGAATGCGCGTAGTGCGAATATTGCGCCTCGTTCTGCGTGTGTTCCGCTGCGGCTTTCTCTTCGATGGCGCCAAGCCCGCGGCTCCGCATCGCATTGATGAGGGAAACGGCCCGAGACTGATCTTTGCGCAAGCGGATTTGTCCGTCAACAAACTCGACGTCCTCCGGCTTGGAACCGGCCAGCGGTGAGCCCTCGATCTTTAGCGCCAATTCGAACAGCTTATTCCGTATCTTCTTGCAGACGGCCTGGACCGCGGATCCTACTGTGGATGCCGACCACGACCCGCCCTCCACTGGAGCTTGCGACAGGGACGAATCACCCAGCCTGAACGTCACGTCCTCGATCGGTAGGCCGAGCGTCTCCGCGGCAATCTGAGTCATGATAGTATACGTGCCTGTGCCGATGTCCGCCGTTGCGCTGCTGACCGTGAGCTTACCGTCCGCGGTCAGCACTGCTTTCGCTTCAGCCATCACATGGAAAGCGTCCCAAATGCCGGTCGCCATGCCCCAACCGATTAGCGTATTTCCTTCCCGCATTGACCGTGGCTGAGGGTTGCGTCGGGACCAGCCGAACCTCTCCGCGGCGAGCCTGTAGCAGGCACGGAGTTCTTTGCTCGAGAACGGCTTGTTCACCATCTGATCCTTCTCAGCGTAGTTTTTCAGCCTGAGCTGGATTGGATCGATGCCGGCTTTGAAGGCTAGCTCGTCCATGGCGCATTCCAGCGCATACAGGCCCCACACGGCTCCCGGCGCTCGCATAAAATCGGGAGTGTACACGTCGAGCTGTGCAACCCTGTGCGTAAGCCTAACATTCTCGCACTGGTAGAGCAGGCCCGACCATGTGACGACGTTCTCGGTGTAGTCCTCAAACCGCGAGGTCTCAGATATCACTTCGTGAATGACTGCGTCGAGCGAGCCATTAGCCGCGGCTCCCAGAGCTACGCGCTGCCAGGTCGCTGGACGGTGCGTGAAGCTGAACATCTGCTGGCGGGTTAGCGACACCCGGACCGAGCGCTTCAACTCCCGCGCAGCCAGGACAGCCAGGAATACCTGATACACGGGGCGCAGCCCAGAGCCGAAAGCCCCACCCACGAACGGCGAGACGACCCGCAGCTCTTCCTGTGAGTAACCGAACACGTTGCAGAGGTAGTTTCGAACGTTTTGCACCCCCTGGGTTTTGTCGTAAACAATGAGCCTGCCATTGTCGTCCCTGACTACGGTAGTGGCAAAAGGCTCCATCGGGTTATGATGCTCTGCGGGCCCAGGATACTCCGCTTCGAGCTGCACCGCTGCTTCGGCAAAGGCTTTTTCCGCGTTGCCGCGCGGCTGGGGCGGTGGGAAATACTCCCTGGGTTTCGGTTGATAAGCCCGTTCGCGTTCCTTGTTGAGATCGGTAGCATGTGCCTCGCGCTTGTACTCGACCCGAATTAGCGACGCCGCATACCGTGCGAGTTCAAAGCTGTCGGCTACAACCAACGCAACGGGTTGGGCGCTGTACTTGATCTCATCGCTATGGAGCGGGCGAAAAGGAGAGCCGGGCGGTGCGACATCGTCCCGGTAGCTGTCGTCCGACTCAGCGAGCTGAGGACTGTTTTCGTGGGTGAATACCTGTAGCACGCCCGGCAGCCGAAGAGCGTCTGCTGCGTCGATCCGGATGATCTTCCCCTTGGCAATGGCGCTGGAAACGACAACACCGTAGACTAGGCCGGGGACGTTGTACTCCGCAGCGTACTTCGCTCCGCCCGTCACTTTGGCGCGTCCATCCACCCGGCTGATCGGCTTTCCGATATGTTCAGTGCTCATGGCTGTCCCTCCCCAAAAGCCGCCTGGCTCAAGCCGCGCACAATGGCGAGCTTCGCCAGCTCGATCTTGAAACCGTTGTGTCCATAGCCTTTCGCGTCCTGCAGCAGCGCTTTGGCGACTTTCTCGAAGTTGTCCCTGGTGGCCCTTTGGCCGTGCAGGAGCGTGTCCGCCTGAGGATCACGCCACGGCTTGTGCGCTACACCACCCAGGGCGAGCCTGGCTTCCGTAATCGCGTCGCCATCCATCTTTAGAGCCGCGGCCACCGAAACCAGTGCGAAGGCATATGACGCGCGATCGCGAACCTTGAGATACGAGTGGTGTTCCGTAAAGTCTTCGGAGGGCATTTCGACACCTGTAATGATCTCGTCAACACGCAGGTTCGTGTCGATGTTCGGCGTGTCACCCGGTATGCGGTGAAACTCCGCGAAGTTTATGGCGCGATCGCCCGATGGCCCGGTAACGTGGACGACCGCCTCCAGCGCAGCCAGAGCGACGCACATGTCCGACGGGTGCGTTGCGATGCAGTGCTCGCTCGTTCCCAGGATAGCATGAGAGCGGTTGAATCCCGCAATGGCAGAGCAGCCCGTCCCGGGCTCGCGCTTGTTACAGGGCGTAGCGGTGTCGTAGAAATAGCAACACCTGGTCCGTTGCATCAGATTGCCGCCAACTGTCGCCATATTGCGGAGCTGCGGCGATGCGCCCGCCAGGATAGCTTTTGAGAGCAGCGGGTAGCGCCGCTCCACCTCCTTATGATACGCGACATCAGTGTTCCTCGCGAGCGCACCGAGCCGCAATCCGCCGTTCGCTGCAGAGTCGATTTCGCTCAAGGCCAGGCGGGAGATGTCAATCAGGCGGCTTGGACGCATTACGTTCTCTTTCATAAGGTCGATCAGATTCGTACCGCCGGCGATGAACTTGGCTGTTCCGTCCCCGGCGATGTCGTGCACCGCGGCTGCCACGTCGCTTGCTCGGATGTAAGTAAAGCTGTTCATTTACCGCCTCCCTTTTTCTCGCCATGCATCACTTGTTCGATTGCCGCGACAATATTAGGGAAAGCGCCACAGCGGCAGATGTTCCCGCTCATCAACTCGCGGATACCATCCGGCGATTTCGCTCTGCCTTCGCCGATCAACCCGACGGCTGAACAGATCTGGCCCGGAGTGCAATACCCGCATTGGAACGCATCGTGTTCGACAAAAGCTTCCTGCAATGGGTGGAGCGTCTCTCCCTGGGCAAGCCCCTCGATTGTCTGCACCTCCGCTCCGTCCTGCATGATAGCCAGGGTCAGGCAAGAGTTGATGCGCCTGCCGTTCAGCAGGACCGTGCAGGCCCCGCATTGGCCATGGTCGCACCCCTTCTTCGTCCCGGTCAAATCAAGGTGTTCGCGCAGAGCATCGAGCAACGTTGTCCATGGCGCCACCTCTACCTGTTTGACCGCGCCATTGACCTTGAGGGTGATTCTACTTTTCGCGGGCAACGAAGCGGTTCCCTTCGCAGCGGTGTCAGACTTTGGCTTTGCCTTCATACTTACCCCTTATCCGCCCCTGCCTACGTTCTGAAGAACGCGAGAATGGCAGCGTCGATCTGGTCCTTATGGGTCGAGCACATGCCGAGCGGCAGGCCTGGATAGATGTTCCCCCTGGCGTCCTTGACGATCTCGAGCGAGAGCGGAGCCGAGGCGCCTGACCACTAGCGTCCGAATTGTGATTGTCTTGCGTTAAATGAAGTCGTAGCATTTCCCCTCCTGTTCCGAACTAATTGATAGGTCCGAGTTTTACTGAGCCACAAATTCCCCGAATTTGATCCGTCCAATTCGGCCCAACCTAACCTCGATTCGTCTGCTAGGACTAGCAGTCTGTTGCTACCACCTAGCGGAAGAGATTGATCTTTGCCAGATCTACGATTTCGTCGCCGTACCCGCTAAGAACTGCTTTGAGCATAAACAGACCGAATCCTGCGTTCTCCTCAAGCTCGTCGCGGCCATCGGATCCATGAGGTCCATAAGTGTTTAATCCCGCCAGCGCCTTTGGTAGCGGCCGGATGTAGCTTCAGGGCGATCACGCCGCCTTTCATGCCTTTGGCGATGCGGTCGCCGATCTCCTTGTCGATGTTGCGCCAGTACTCGAACGCACGCTGCAGCACGGACTCGGACACGCCTTTCTTTAGGTGTCCGACCACGTTGGACACCAACCGGTCTCGCTGCGCATCGTCCAAGACCTTGCGCACCATGGTGCCGGGCTGGCCGAAGTCGTCGTCATCCTTGCGCAAGGTGTACGCGGAGCGGATGAATTCGCCGCTGGCACCCCAAATCTCCACCTGGGGATAGCGTTCACCGTCAGCCTTGGGGCCTCCCTTCGAATTCGGCGCATACACGGGGTCGGATACGTTCTCGACCCGCATCAGCCCGTCTTTGCTGTAGCTGTGCACCGGTACCTTCGGCCGATTAACAGGAATCTGCTTGTAGTTGACCCCCAATCGAGCACGGTGGGCGTCCGCGTAGGAGAATAGGCGGGCGAGCAACATCTTGTCCGGACTGGGGCCGATTCCCGGAACGAGGTTGTTCGGTTCGAACGCCGCCTGCTCGATTTCGGTGTGGAAGTCGGTTGGGTTGCGGTTCAGGGTCAGCCGGCCGACCTCGTGCAGCGGGTAGTCACCGTGCGGCCACACTTTGGTCAGGTCGAAGGGGTTGAACCGGTAGGTCTCGGCTTCTTTAAAGGGCATGATCTGCATCTTCAGCGTCCAGCTCGGGTAATCACCCCGCTTGATGGCCTCGAACAGGTCGCGGCGATGGTAGTCCGCGTCAACGCCGGCGATCCGGTCTGCTTCCTCCTGCGTGAGAAAGTCTATGCCCTGGTCGGTCTTGAAGTGATACTTCACCCAAAAGCGCTCGCCTTTCGCGTTGACCCACATGTAAGTGTGGCTCGAGTAGCCGTTCATGTGCCGCCAGTTCTTTGGAATTCCGCGGTCACCCATCAGCCACGTGACCTGGTGCGCCGACTCGGGCGACAGGGTCCAGAAATCCCACTGCATGTCGTTGTCACGGAGGCCGTTGTCCGCCCGGCGCTTCTGGGAGCGAATGAAATGCTGGAATTTCATCGGGTCGCGTACAAAGAATACCGGAGTGTTGTTCCCGACCATGTCGTAGTTGCCCTCGCTGGTGTAGAACCTCAACGCGAAGCCGCGTGGGTCACGCCAGGTGTCAGGGCTGCCACGCTCGCCGGCTACTGTGGAAAACCTGATCACGGTATCCGTCTTCGTGCCCGGCTGAAACACCGCAGCCTTGGTGTAGGCGCTGACATCTTTGGTCACCTCGAAATGTCCGAACGCCCCGGCACCCTTCGCGTGGGGCTGGCGCTCCGGAATCCTCTCCCGGTTGAAGTTGGCCATCTGCTCGATGAGGTAGTAGTCCTGGAGCAGGATGGGTCCATCGGGCCCCACGGTGAGCGAGTACTCGTCGCTGGATACGGGGATCCCGGCATCGGTTGTTGTGGGTTTGCGGTTCATGGCAATATCTCCTTTGCAAAAGCTATTTTGCCGTCTCGGGTGCCTCTATTTTTTGGGGATGCCTACTAAACTGTCCGCAGGCATTTCCCGGGTTACCCAAACTTCCCCCGATTAAGCCGTCGTGTCTTGGCTGCGAAGCCTTTGCCTTGCTTTTTCGGCAAGCAAGAACCCGAAGATCGCATGATTGCTAGTTGAGGGTATTTTGCGTACGTACCAGGTACGCGACAATCGGGCCTGATGAGTAACCTGACGCCCAGATAGATCTCCCCCCTGGCGGCCTTGAAGATCCCGGACAAGAAGCAGGGTTGAGGCCCCTGACGATTGGTGTCTAGATAGTGATGGTATTGTGTTACATGAAGTCGTAGCAATTTCCCCCTGTTCCTAACTAATTGATAGGTACGAATTTCACACCGCCAGAGATTCTGCCCAATTTGATCCGTTCCATAATTATTAGTTTAGGACTCACTGGCGATAAAAAAGATCCTCAGACTGAAAACAAACTCCCCGTCGCTGCGTCCAGCTCTGTAGGTGTCAAGATTCCGTGTGCGAAAGTAGGCTGCTCAGTTTTCCATAACTTGTCAAACATGGTCAACTGTGCCCTCGTCGGCGCGACAAACACGGCGAGCAGACGCGGTCGCATGGATAGAGCAATTGCGTTCCATTCATATCAGCCTAAAACAATTTTGATCATATGAACTAGAAGCCCGATTAAGGCTCCCCCGAGAATAAGCCACAACGAATTCAAGCGGAAACGAATGAGCGCAACAGCGCCTCCTATGGCCAATAGAGCGGTGGGAAGATCAATGACCGCACCGCGTGCAAGACTCCAGGTGACCGCAGCCATAAGGGCCAGCGAGGCCACAATGACCCCGTCCAGAAATGCGCCGGCTACGACGGATTTGCGCAAGAGGGGAACGACGTAGCTGCCAATTGCCACAAAAACAAATGAAGGTATAAAAATCCCTGTTGTAGCGATCAGCGCACCTGGTACTCGGGCAAGCAAGTAACCGATGAAGGTTGCAGTGGTAAAGACCGGGCCGGGGGTTACCTGGCCTATGGTAATGGCGTCCAAAAGCTGTGTCATTGTGAGCCAATGCCAATGATCGACAAGATCCGTATGTAAGAAGGCAAGCAGCACGTATCCGCTCCCGAAGACAACGGAGCCGATCTTGATAAAGAACAGGAAGAGCTGCAACAATCCGAATTCCTGCTCGCCGGTAGAGTAAAACCCGGCAGTGAAATAAACCGACGCAAGAAAGCAGCAGGAAGAAAGAACCATAATCAGCATCGGCCTTTTGTTCCTTTGCCAACCGTGGATGAATCCTTGCCACACTCCGGCGATCAACCCGGTTCCAAACAGCAAGACAAGCGCATTAACCCCCAGAAAAGTCAATATAATGGCAACGATGGACAGCGCCCCCAGGAATTTGTTCTTTATTGCCGTGCGCCCTAAACTGAAAACCGCTTGCAGTACGATGGCGATTATCACCGGCTTGATCCCATAAAGCAGCCAGGTAATCTCGGGAAGTTGGCCGTACCGGACATAGGCCCATGCAAATGCCAGGACCATCAGCATCGCCGGAACGATAAAACAGACGCCGGCCAACAACAGCCCCACCCAACCCTTACAAATGTAACCTATGAAGATCGCCAGCTCTGTGGAACTGGGACCCGGGATCAGGTTGGCAACGCCCAACATGTCGAGGAATTTTTCCCGGGGAACCCACCGGCGCCGCCGGACTACCTCGTCTTCCATCATGGCAATGTGAGCCGCAGGCCCACCAAACGCCGTGGTCCCAAGACGAAGAAAGAAAAGGGCCAATTCGCTCAAGCTTACTTTTCGGGCACTAAGGGGCTGGTCTTGATCCGCGACGTTCATTTTATCGGTCCCTATTCCATCTCCTTGTCCGCCGAGCATTACGCCGCAGGTGCCGGAAGTGGGACGGTTAAACTATGCTTTTCGCAGAGGAAAACTCAAAGGTCCTCGGTTCTTCAGATCCCGATTAGCCCTAGGATGTGTGGCTGAGACAGCACAA
Source organism: uncultured delta proteobacterium (assembly GCA_963741425.1). GTDB lineage: Bacteria > Desulfobacterota > Desulfomonilia > Desulfomonilales > Desulfomonilaceae > DATJPW01. Next base: position 134,362 of record CAVUHP010000019.1, on the reverse strand, counting down.
TTACTGCCGGGTGCATCGTGCAGCGCCAACCCCACCGCCATGTGCGACGGGTCTAGCTTTTAACGTTCCTGCGGAGGAAGTTCCTAATCAGGTCGGCGATTTTGCCGCAGTCCTCCTCAAGTGCGAAGTGTCCGGTGTCCAACAGGTGAAATTCCAGGTTCTTCAGGTCTCTCTTGTACGGCTCGGCTCCAGATGCCGGGAATATCTTATCGTTCTTTCCCCAGACGATGAGGGTTGGCGGCTGGTACTCGCGGAAATAGGCCTGCCATTTCGGATACAGCCGCGGATTACTGCCATAGCTGTAGAAGAGAGCGAGCTGGATTTCAGCGTTACCCGGCCTGTCAAGCAGCGGCTGGTCGATATTCCAGGTGTCGGGGCTGATCGCCTCCGTGTCGCGAACGCCGTCGGTATATTGCCAGACGGTGCCTTCGCGGGTTAGGAAGCTGAGCAGGGGCTTCTCGCGTTCCTTTGTCCGCTCTTTCCAGTAAGCCTTGATCGGTATCCAGAAATCGTTGTCGAGGCCCTCGTCGTAGGCGTTGCCGTTCTGTACGACCAAGGCCTGAACTCTGTCGGGGCGCCTAGTGGCGAGTCGGAAGCCCACAGGAGCGCCATAATCCTGGACGTACAGGGTGTACGTCGTGAGACCCAGCTTTTCCGTGAACTTTCCGATCACCTCGGCCAGGTTGTCGAACGTGTACTCGAACTGGTCCACGGTCGGCATCGAGCTGTTCCCATAGCCGGGATAGTCCGGCGCTATCAGATGGAACTCGTCAGCCAGAGCGGGGATCAGGTCGCGGAACATGTGCGAGCTGGTCGGGAAGCCATGGAGAAGAAGCAATGTGTTGCCGCTCTTTGGTCCCGCCTCGCGGTAGAAGATGTCCAGGCCGTCGATCTTTACGGTCCGATAAGCCACTTTGGCTGGTTGTCCCGGCCCTCCGGGATCGCTCCCCTGTGTTTTCATAGCTGACCTCCTCTGTGGTAGTTGTTCCACATCGTTTCTGTTCAAGAGAGCCTGTCTTCGACCCGGCCCTCCTTTATTGCTTAAACGCCACGGTTCAGATTGCGCAATTAGCGCCAATCATTTCTTGCCTTAGTCTCTCTCGCGGATCGGAAGATCCGAGGCGCCAAAACAATAGTGTCCGGATATTGATTGTCTTGCGTTAGGTTTGGGGGGAAGAACGTCAATTTTTGGAATTGCTATAAATGAAGTGGTAGCAATTTCCCCCATTTTCCGAATCAATTGATAGCTCGTGAGCCAATTTCATCCAATCTATAATTATCGTTTTAGATGTACCGGCCAGAAGAAAGTTCCTCAGGTTGGCAATGGACTCGTCGTCGCGGGGAGCCCCTATCGCTTGCGCGGCGTAGGCGACTTGAGGCTTTGGACTTCACGCCGGCATTCGAGACTGGGGTGTCCGTGTAACGCTAAGTCGAGAAGTGCATTCATGTTTGCTCTCCTTAGTTCCGTTTGTTGGCTATTGCCGTTGTTCCCGCAAGGTCCACTCTCGGATGTAGGTGAGCAATAGAGCAGTTCAACTCCTTACTTCTCAGAGCGCCCAGGAATAATTTACGCCGATGGACGCTTGAAAACGAGGATCCTTGCCGCAAACACGTGCACCGGCTCGTCATCTTGATTCAGAGTAGTGCTCTTCACTCTAACGACTGCCTGGTTTGCATTGGACTGGGAGGGCAGAATCTCGAGGATCTCGCTTTCCACCCGCAGAGTATCGCCAGGCCTAGTTGGTTTGGGCCACGTCAACTCGCCGCCAAGTCCGATGATCCCGTTTGCCAGCGGCAACCCACTGGTGACGAGAAGGCGCATGGCCACTGCAGCAATGTGCCAGCCGCTCGCGGCCAACCCGCCAAACACAGTGTCCCGAGCGGCCGCCTCATCGAGATGGAACGGCTGCGGGTCGAATTCTGCCGCGAATGATTTGATCCGCTCCACGTCGATCCGGTACGTGCCGGACGTAAACCGTTGGCCTACATATAGGTCGTCCAAAAAAAGACCCTGTCCACGATTCATAGTCATTCATCCGATCTTGGTGCTGTACGATCTGCATCCTATTCCCGGAGTACTTGATGAACGAATGAGATCGCGATTGATCCTTCGCCCACGGCGGACGCCACACGCTTGATGCTGCCCCCACGCACGTCGCCCACAGCTAAAACCCCTGGCACACTGGTTTCGAGCAAGTACGGCGGACGGGCAAGCGGCCAGCGTGCAGCGCCCAGATCGTCCGGCGATAGATCTGGTCCGGTTTTGATGAATCCTTTGGCGTCGAGCGCAATGCAGCCATCAAGCCATCGCGTGTTGGGAACGGCCCCGACCATGACGAATAAGTGGCTGATGTTGTGCTCCTCAGTTTGCCCCGTTTGATTGTTTCGCCACCGAACGGATTCGAGGTGATCGTTTCCTTCGAGCGCCACGATCTCCGTGTGCCGCCGCAATGCGATCGTAGGAGTTTCTTCGATGCGCCGAATGAGATAACGCGACATCGTGTCGGCCAGCCCCGCGGACCTGACAAGCATATGCACCCGCTTGGCCTTTTGCCCTAGAAAGACGGCTGCTTGGCCGGCCGAGTTCCCGCCACCGACCACAATCACCTCTTCTCCGTCACACAACTGCGCTTCAACGAAGGTCGCACCATAGTACACTCCCGCGCCCTCGAAGCGCGACAAGTGCTCTAATGGCGGCTTTCGATACTCAGCGCCGGTCGCAATCACGATCGTGTGCGTCGGAATTCGAGCGCCGTTCTCCACTTCAACGACGTACGGTTTACTGTTGCAGTTGAGTCTGGTGGCCCTGGCGATGAGTATCTGCGCACCGAACTTCTCCGCCTGGTTGTATGCCCGAGCTGCGAGTTCCTGGCCCGAGATACCGGTGGGAAATCCCAAGTAATTTTCGATTCGCGAGCTTGAACCCGCCTGGCCGCCCGGCGAGTCCGATTCCAGCACCAAGACTTCAAGTCCCTCTGACGCGCCATAAACGGCCGCCGCCAGCCCGGACGGGCCGGCGCCGACGATGATAAGGTCGCGCATCTGTGTTTGGTCTATGGCCTCGTTAAAACCGAGCAAGTCGGCAACTTGCTGGTTGCTGGGGTTCCGCAGCACAAGCTGGCCGCGGCAGATCACCACGGGTATCTCGCCGGCGGCGATATGGAAACTATCCAGCAGGTGCTCCACGTCCGGGTCGCGTTCGAGGTCGATGTAGGAGTGGGGGTGGCCGTTGCGCATCAGGAACTCTTTGATCCGAAGCGTATCGGCGGAATGCCTTGACCCGATTAGCACAACATCTCCCATGCCGGCCGCCACCAACTCGACCCTGCGGAGAATGAAAGCTCGCATTAGGACCTCACCCAGCTCGGCGTCGGTCTGCATCAAAGCCAGCAAGCGTTGGGGATCAAGTTCGATCACCTCGCCTGGTTGGGTAGCCCGTATTCGCAAGAGAGCCCGACGTCCCGAAAGCATGTTGACTTCGCCTGTGAACTGACCCGGGCCAACGACGGTGACAACGATTTCAGCGGCACCCGAGGGACGCACAATCTCAAGCTCGCCGGAGACCACGACAAAGAAAGGTACGAAGCTGTCTCCCTGTTCGACGAGCACCTCGCCGCCCTGCATCTCTCGCATGTGCCCGTGCGCTGCAACACGACGGATCTGTGCCGCCGTCAATGTCGGAAATATCTGCTCAGCACGAGATATGGTTAGCGGAAGTCCGCGTGGTGTATCACTCATAGACGTAGTCTCCGGTGAGGTTGCTCCTAGTAAATCCTCGTGTAGAGCTCTCGAGGAGCTTGGGCAGCAAGGCCGAGGCGTCAAAACATTACTGTCCGGATACTGATTCTCTTGCGTTGACTGAAATCGAAGTAATTCCCCTCTGCTCGGAACTAATCGATAATCCGAGATTGCCACGGCCTGACGGCCTCGCAATGACAAACCCGCACCCAGCCGAACCAAAGGCTGTCATTGCGAGCACAGCGAAGCAATCTCTATTCTACGTATGATCGTCTACCAGGTGGCTCCATATCTCACTCGGCTCAAAACTTTTACAATTTGGCCCATTCCATAATTATCGATTTAGATGCAGCGGCGAGAAAAAAGATTCTCGGGCTGGAACCCGCCTCGTGACATCGGCTCCTCTTCGTGACCCGACCCACAGCAGGCATGGACGTTAACCTATGATAAACTAAGTTCGTTATTTCAAGTAATTGTCACCCTCTCCCCTTCCCCCTCCCGTCCAGGGAGGGAGATCTAAAAACGCTGACCTCCAGAAAGTGGTTGCACTCTTGCGGCCTATGCCAAGACTACAAATGGCCGCATCAGCTCATTGTCTTCATGTTCCAGGTTGTGGCAATGCCAAACGTAGTTGCCTTCAGTAGGGTTGAATGGATAAAGGTTAACACCCGGTGAGGGGCTTCCCGGTCCGGTCAAGGCCGTACCCTGCGGGGCCCATCTCGTCACGATTCGTGTGACCGTGCCCCTGTGATTTGAGAACTGTATCTTTCCAACCGGCTTCACCCCCGGAAGCTGGGACCGGCGCACCCTGAAGATACGGCGTGGGATCCAGCATCGCAAATGGTGTGCTGCCGGACGTGAGCGCCGATAGATACGAATTGACGTCGAACGCCTGCCGATTGAGGACCTGAAACTGTATCAGGTGCAAGTGAAGTGGATGAAAATCCGCGGCAGTGTTGATCATCTCCCACACTTCTACTGAGCCTATCCTCGGGTTCTCTGTGATAGGGTCCATCCATCGGGAGTGATTGAACGTCAGCATCAGCGGCCCGTTGGCGCCGTTGATCACGTGAACGTAAGAGCGTCGAGGGCTCTTCACCATGTCAGGAGTGACGAGTTGTCGCAAATCGGCGAATGCGGGTAAAGAGATGGACTGGCGGTGGCAGGCTGCGGTCCGGGCCGTTTAACGGATTGACCACCCGGAACTGCATGATCTGACCGGTGGTCTGCGGGTCCGGCTTCGGGCCGCGCACGATGGGAGTCTCAGCGCTGTTGACCAGTGTGGTTGTGGATTTAGCCATACCAGTGAAGTCTATGATGATGTCCGCACGCTCTGCCGGCGCAATCAGAAGACTGGCCAGTTGAGCCACTTTCGGCAGGAAGCCGCCGTCCGATCCAATCTGATAAATGGGCTGACCGGAATCGAGGCTGAGATTCAAAATGCGGCTGTTACATCCATTGAGAATGCGGAAGCGGTAGCGCCGAGGCTCCACGTTCAGATATGGCCAGACTTTGCCGTTGACGCAGATAACGTCCCCGAAGAAATCCTGGATCCATTGTGGATGGACATCCGGATTGACCCCATCCGTGGGATAGAACAAAGTCCCATCTTCATTAAGAGCACGGTCCTGGATCACCAGGGGAATCTCGTAGAACGGGCCCGAACCATGGCCGCAAGCAGGTCCGGGCAATCCCATCGTGTTTTCACCTGCCCGCGGATTTGACGGCGTCGTGGACGGAGGTCCACCCGTATCTCTGCCGTCACGGAGGATATAAAGGCCTGCTAGCCCGGCCAGGACGTTAAGACGAGTAATTCCTAATGCGTGATCGTGGTACCACAGTGCTGTGGCCAACTGGCCGTTATTATATACGCAGTCCAGATGATTATGCCCTAGCCCGGTGATCCTGATACCTCTGGGAGAATACCAATCCTCTGGATAGCCGTCACTTTGAGGGACCGTTGCCCCGCCGTGCAGGTGCACTACGGTCCGCACATCAGGGAATTCCTCCTCAGCGCCGTGAATCGTATGGTCTACTGACCGTGCCAAAAGGTGTGAGTCAGGGAGGTTGTTGATCCACCTCACCGTAACCGGCACATTTACAGGGCACTCAATGGTCCAACCGGGCCAGGACGGAGGGAAGCCGACCGCGGAATAACCCCAGACTTGCGTCGGCGGCAAATCTCGGTGCAGCTTTTGCGTAAATTGTACCATCTGTACCTGATACTGGTTCATCACCCCTGTATTTGGCATGACGTTGATGAGTGGCAGCGGGTCGAGATACTTGACGAAGCTGGTACCAAGCCTGGTACCGGAAAACACAGGGTTCTTCGGAACCGGATGCTCCTGTTGGGCCAATAGAAGATCTCCAATGAATGACCCCAAGAACGCGAACGACATTCCTCCGTACCCTGCAAGTCTCAAGAAATCCCGTCTCTTAATCATGGGCCTCCGGTCACTCCCATAGGCGTTAATTTAAGGGATCCGTCCAAGTGATTTCAGTTATAGCGGTTCTCAAAACTAATCGCGAAAAAGAAAGCGATTTGGTGGCGACCGGCATCTTGCATGTCATTTCCTGATAGACAGACTGGAAGCCTGTCCTACTACCCTGCATCAAGCACGCATCCTCGCCAATCGGGGCTATCACGACGCCAACCCCTGTTGGCGAGGATTTCACACTCCAAAACACTGGATCTGTCGCGCGGCGTTAGCTCTTTTTCTGATGCGGCGTGCCAATGTACGGGAACTCCTTGAGAATGTCGGTATGCGGCTTGAGGCCGGTGGGGGGAATATCGCCCTTGGAGAGGAAGGCGAGGCGATGATTGATGACGTCGTCAGCAAATGAGCGGCCGTTTGGATACTTCGCGGGCTTCGAAGGATTGAAGCACAGCATGTCGGGCAGAATGCGGTCAGCATCGATCGCTGCGATTGCTTCTTCGCGGGTGTAATTGCCCGTATGCCCCATCAAGTGGACAAACTGATCCGTCCAACGCTTGCGATCGTTGACCGGCTCGCTGGCGTTGTATTCCAATTTGGTATCGTCGGTATTGAAGAAGCTGCTGACGCTCGGGTGGCCGGCGCGATCGACATGAAGCAGCTTGCCGTCCTTGCGGACGCTGCACCGCCCCCAGATCCGGATCTCCGGGTTCGCTCCGAGTTCGCTTGTCGGCAGCTCGATCACTGTCGAGAACACATTGGCTTCCGTATTTGAATCCACGCCGGTCCACGGAGACTTGCCGCCCAGGTGGGGTGCGGTGAAATTTCTGCCGCCCGAGGTATCGAACAGATTCTTGATTCCGTCGTAGTCGAAAAAGAAAGCGTCGCTGCGAGTACCGGCGATGAACGTGTATGCGCCGGACTTGACGATGTTGGGCTTGGCGCCGAAGGAAACCTCGGCATCGGCGATGATCTTCGTCCCAACAGGTTCCACCGAGCGGGATTCCGCGCCTTTTGCCACGAAGACGTTCACGGTCTGCCTATTGTTTTGCGGAGGCGAGAACACGTAACTGATCGCGATATCCGTCAGGCAATCTCCGTCGTTGTCAATGTTGAGGCGGTAGATGGCATCGGGATGGAGCGCGTCGGCAGTCGGATTTGCATTGAGGATGATCACAGTCCTCGACGGGTCAGCGGGCGACTGGAACGCATAGAGGTCGCAGAGGTCGAGTCTTTGGTCCCCGAGGGGTGGACCGAGGCTAAGTCCCGTAAAATGGTTCGACATTTTTTCTCCCTCCTTTAGATAAGTGTTTGCTTTTGGGTCGACAATGCGGAAAGTTGGATTGTCAAGGACCGGTACATGAGAAGTGCGTGGGCCTGCGAAAGCCGCGCCTTCAAGAATAGTTCAATGCTGTGATATATGATGCTCCCCCCTTTCTTTGGTTAGAAGACGTAGAAGCGTTTGCCTGCTCGGCAGTTGCAGCCATGTTACCGCTTGCACTGTCGCCAGCGACCCCATGCGCCTAACGTAAATGTACGGGTAGTAATTACTTTGCGTTAAATGAAGTCGTAGCAATTTCCCCCCTATTCCCAACTAATGGATCGGCCGAATCTCACTCAGCCTAAAACCTTCACCAATTTGACCCATTCCATAATTGTTTGTTTAGATACACCGGTAAGAAAAAAGTTCTTCAGCCCGGAAACGCCTTGTCGTATCGGCTCCTTTCATTGACCCGACCACCGACAGGCATAGACGTCTACTTATGAAAACGTAAGTTCGTTATTTCAAGTAATTGTCACCCTGCCCCTTCCCGTCAAGGGAGGGGGATTTAAAACCCTTCCCCTGGCACCTCTGGTCGAGGGAGGTGTATTCAAACATCCTCTCCTGGCCTTTCCTGTCGAGAGCTATGGATCCAACATCCCACTCCCCTGGCGGAAGAACGGGGCGGAATTAATATTACGCAGACATGGTTTCATGACCTCGGCCAATCTGCGAATCCCCTCGGTCACGGGGCGCCCTACCGTCTCGTAATATCTACACAGCCTTGATACACCCCTAATCGGATAGAGTTTTTGCGGGAGGGGCCGGGCCCACTCGGCGTGGAGCCTACATGCATCGTAAAGTTGAGAGCCGTCGATACGCCTCGATGTTGCATTATGCATGCACGCCGTGCGCGGAGCACCATAAAAAGCGGGTTCCAGGTGGCCTTCTCAGCGCCTCTGCTGACCCCCTGGCGAAAGATCCCGCCACCTATTTTGGTTGCGGTGAGGCGTCGTTCAACACACTGATATCATTACTCTACTTTACCCGCATCAGCTAACGTGGCTCTTCAGCGAAGTCGAGCCGGGTTGACTGCCGGACTGTTTCCCGCGACAGTACTTCCACGGCCTGCGACGATGGGATACTCGTCAGCCGTGCATTTTCCGTTTGCAATTTCGGGCAGGGGACGGTGGTCCTGCCGGAGCGGAAGCGCCACCCACACGAGGTACAGATGGAAATCGTCAGTGAATTGTTAGCCCGCATGGGAATTACTATGGCGGAAGCCTCAATCCGTGGAGCAATTGTCATTGCACTGGGGACGCTCGCCGCCGCCTGGGTGCTTCGTGTTCTTGGGCACAGGGCGGCAAGAGCCGTATGCCGATGGTCGGGCATGGGGATAGAGGGACAGCTGCTCGAAATAGTCCACCCACCGATCTGGATGACCGTGGTCCTGCTTGGAATCATCACGGAAATCCAGTGGCTTATGCCCTCGCCGGTCGCGGATTTTGCCATACTTGGGGCGGCCAAGACCACCCTGGCGGTCATATGGGCCATCGCCCTGGGTCGCATCCTTTCCTTGTTCAGCACGAGACTCAGCCTTTCGCATCCCCACGCAGCGGAGATCTTTCGCCTTACCGAGAACATCGGCATGGCGCTTATCAGCATCATGGGAGTGCTCGCGGTCCTGTCGATCTGGCAGGTCGATCTCACTCCGTTTCTCGCATCGGCCGGTCTCGCGGGAATCGTTGCAGCCCTGGCTGCCAAGGACACCTTGGCCAACTTCCTCGGCGGCATTAATGTCTTTCTCGATAGACCCTTCAGGACGGGCGATTACATAGTGCTGAATTCAGGTGAGCGTGGAGAGGTTGTGCACATCGGGCTGAGAAGCACTAAAATCATGACCAGAGACGACATCCTCGTTTCTGTTCCAAACTCTATCATGGCCAATTCGAAGATTATCAACGAAAGCGCTCCTGACCCGAAATTCAGGGTAAGGACACGCCTTTCCGTGTCGTACAGTTCCGACGTAGACCAGGTGGAGTCGCTGCTCTTGAAAGCGGCTCGGGAGAATTCCATGGTGATGGATCAGCCTACGCCGATCGTGCGATTCCGAGCATTCGGAGAATCGGGACTCGAATTCGAGCTATTGTGTTGGATCAGGGATTCCAGACAGAGGGGAAAGGCGCTGCACGAAGTCAATCGAGCGATTCTCTCGGAATTCAACCTGGCAGGGATCGTCTTCTCGGTGCCCCAACGAGACATTTACGTGCACCAGCCGACCCAGCAATCGGAGAGCCAGTGAGATAATGGAAAGGGGCATTGAGAAGGCCATCGAGAACCCGCGGGAAGGGGAGCGGAAAATGCGGGGGAACCCGCTTCTTGAAAGAAGCCGGATTCCCCCGCACCCCCTCCGGCAAGAACTTTTATATGTTTTGCGATGCGGTAACCGGGGTTTGCCATGAGGGGCAGGCTGGAGGCTACCTCATAGAGGGAGATGATAGCGGTATAGGTGCTGAAGTCTGTGTCAACCATTTAGGAGTTTTTGGGAAAGGGTTTGGGAAAACCCTTTTTTGCAAAAAGGGTTTCCCAAAATCATCCCTTGGCTCCACGCCGAGTGGGACCCGCACCCCCTCCGGCAATCCAGCGTTCTTCGCGGGACTAATTGGCTGGCGGTGAGTCAAGGGTGGTGCTGATAATTCGAAATGGTAGATTTTGGGTAGGTCGGCCCGTGGCCGACATCTTATGGAGTCGACGAATTCCCGGAAAAGAAACCGCGGCCTACACTTAACTGAGTGGTACGCCTGTGCGCGATCCCATCTTATCCTTTGTTCAGTCTTGACTTGCTGTAATACCCCAAACATGTCGTTGCGAGGAGCGAAGTCCCGCGTTCCGCGGGAAAGCAATCTCGGGTTTGGTCCTACCACAGGCCGTAACTTGTCATTGCGAGGCCGTCAGGCCGTGGCAATCTCCGAAGCTTTGGGAGATTGCTTCGCTTCGCTCGCAATGACAGATCCATTGACACCACCTGGATACGGGCAAAGGCGAAGAAAGGGCTCTCACGGAGGCTGCACGCAAGACGACCGTAGGTCGGCAGGGCAACACAATAGTTGTTTCCGCGCCAGGCGAAGTATTTTCCTTGACAGAGGGCCTGCTAATAGGTGACCCCTCCCTTTGATGAATATATAAATCGTGCGAGGGAGTAGCCACAATGATAAATTGGACGCGAGAGATTCTTGGTTTTATTGCGTGGGCGCTTTTTGTGCACTTAATCGCTCCGGATCTTCCCTTAGTTAGAGAGTTACTAGTTGTTTTATTGGGGTGGCTAGCAATATTTTTGATCGGGACGGGAGCCTCAATTTCAGGTAACGCGCGTCCTGCAAAGGAAGAACAAAGCCGACCCCCAAATTAGGAAACCACCAAAGAATTCTTAATCTTCACGGCCTCAGCCAATGGCCGGCGAAATCCCCGCGGCCACAGGCCGCCCTACCCTCTAGATTACACTTTATCGGCCGTCAAAGCACCAGCATACCAATGCCGACAGAGGTTTATCCGCAAGACTTCGGCATAATTTCGGTTTTAGTAGTCCCGTCATGGCGCATTCTCTCCGTCCACTACGGACGCTCTGTGAATCCGACATAACACCCCCCTCAAGGGCTCTCCTCTTCGGTGCTGTTAAAACTCATTGCTAGCCGGCCGCTGAAACTTCTTCCAATGGTTCGCATCAATGTTTCTGAAGACCAAAAGTTAGTGCCGTTCGGAGGAGACCTAAAATGGACGAGAAATCTAATTACGGAGGGGAAGTCACAAAGAAATCGGTCATGATTCCTGCGAACCGAAAGAACCTGCGATGGTTAACGGTTTTTTGGGGGGTCTTTCTGATTTTGGTTGTTCCATGCGCATGGGCGGCCCAGGATCTAGCGGATATAGAGCTTAAGGCTGAACAAGGCAACGCTGCCACCCAAATTCAACTAGGCTTCATATACGAGCATGGTAAAGGTGTGCCTCAGGACTACAAGGAGGCAGTCAAATGGTACCTGAAAGCGGCTGAACAGGGTAACGCCATAGGACAGTACAATCTAGGGGTCATGTACGAGCATGGTAAAGGCGTGCCCCAGGATTACGAGGAGGCACTCCAGTGGTATCGTAAATCCGCAGAACAAGGCAACGCCTCAGGGCAGAGTGGTCTGGGCGCCATGTACTCCCATGGTAAAGGCGTTACTCAGGACTACGGGGAAGCGGTCAAATGGTATCGCAAATCCGCAGAACAGGGTTTTTCCCAAGGAGAGTTCAATTTGGGGGTCATGTACGAGTATGGCAGGGGCATCGGCCGGGACTACAACGAGGCCATTAAGTGGTATCTGAAAGCTGCTGAAAGCGGCAACGCCCTAGCGCAAGGTAATTTGGGCTCCATGTACGAACGTGGTGAAGGTGTGCCCCGGGATCACAAGGAGGCAGTCAAGTGGTATCTGAAAGCCGCTGAACAGGGTAACGCCCTCGCTCAGAACAGTCTGGGTGATGCTTACAAAGACGGCAAAGTCGTCCCCCAGGACTACAAGGAGGCAGCCAAGTGGTATCTCAGGGCTGCCGAACAGGGCAATGCCCGCAGCCAGGTGAGTTTGGGACTTCTCTACGAGAATGGCAAGGGGCTCCCTCAGGACTACAAGGAAGCGTTCAAGTGGTATCTGAAATCAGCCGAACAGGGCAATGCTGCAGGCCAGAACAATTTGAGCCTTATGTACGGGAATGGTAAGGGGGTTCCGCAGAACTATGACGAAGCGGTGAAGTGGTACCGAAAAGCTGCCGATAAAGGCAATGGCTATGCTCAGAACAATCTGGGCACTATGTACCAGAATGGTCAAGGAGTCCTGCAAGACGACAGGGAAGCTGTAAAGTGGTACCGAAAAGCTGCCGAACAAGGAAATGCCACAGCTCAGAACAGTCTGGGCTTTATGTACAGTCAAGGCAGAGGCGTGCCCCAGGATTACAAAGAAGCAGCCGAGTGGTACCGAAAGGCCGCTGAACAAGGCAATACGCCAGCTCAAAACCATCTGGGCTTTATGTACAGCGAAGGTAAAGGGATGGCCCAGGATTACAAAGAAGCAGTCCAGTGGTACCGAAAGGCTGCCGAACAAGGTGATGCCAACGGCCAAGAGCTTGTGGGTGTTATGTACAGACCAAGGTAAAGGGGTCACCCAGGACCACAAGGAAGCGGCGAAGTGGTATCTGAAAGCCGCCGAACAAGGTAATGCCATAGCTCAGAACAGTCTGGGCAACGCGTACAGAGACGGCAAGGGGGTCCCTCAGGACTATAAGGAAGCAGTGAAATGGTATCTGAAATCTGCTGAACCAAGCATCCCTTGGAACCAAGGCTATACTTGGAGCCAGGACAGTCTGGGTATGGCTTACAGCGACGGCAAGGGAGTCCCCCAGGACTATAAGGAAGCAGCTAAGTGGTATCTGAAAGCTGCCGAGCAGAATAATGGCTTCGGGCAGTACCATCTGGGGAATGCTTACAGAGACGGTAAGGGGGTCGCGCAGGACGACAAGGAGGCTGCGAAGTGGTACCGAAAAGCTGCCGAACAAGGCAATGCTTTCGCCCAGAATGGTCTGGGTGATGCTTACAAAGAAGGCAAAGGGGTTTCCCAGGATTACAAGCAAGCAGTCGAGTGGTATCGAAAGGCTGCCGAGCAAGACAATGTCCAAGCTCAGAACAATCTGGGCGCCATGTACCATGATGGTAAAGGGGTCACCCAGAACGACAGCGAGGCCATTAAGTGGTACCTCAAGAGCATCAAGAGGAGTCTCAATAACCTCTGGCAAAAGTTCTTCAGCCTCATTCCTGCCGAAGCAGGAATCGGGGTTTGTTGAGGCGTCTTTTATCATGTTTATTAGCGTCCCTGAACACAGGTCTCCGGGCCGCCAGAGGGTGCTTTTGTTATTAAGGAGTGTATGTTCAGGTCATAAAGTGACCGCAATCGGCCCTTGTATCGCTTAATTTGGTGAGATCGTCCGGTGCTCCACCCATTTCGCACTGCGAGACGTTCCGGCATCCTTAAGCATTGTCGATGAGCCCATTGTCAGTCCAATTAGGACCTCAGGCCGGGGTATACAGCATCGCCAAGACTTCGGCATAATTTCGGTCTTAGTAGTTCCGTCATGGCGCATTCCGTCTGCTCCGGACGCCTTATAAATCCGGCATAACACCCTCCCATACAATTTTGAGGTCAGCTCTCGAAATGACCGGGCCTCGGTTATTCACATTACGAGCCATCGCGGATCACCTGAAATTTACTACAGTACCATCGGCAAAGTGATTTCGGGAACAGCCAATTGTGAGAACTGTCATTTCAAGACCTGATCCCATACATGTGTTTTTCCTTTGTGCATTCGTAGAAGCCCTGTTATTGTGCAATTCCGGCTGAACGGGCTTTTTCAGCAACGTTGGGACGGTTTGTGTCTGTCGGGTCTTGTGGCATGAGATACGGGGCCTTTTCAGGGTCCAGGGAACCATTCCTTCACCCTCACTTGCACCGGAACGCCGGGAAACGCGAGACCGGTGCATAATTCCGGTGGAGATGAAATCAGCATCATCGCAGGAGGCTTTATGGAGGATGTGGAAAACACGCTGAAAGCAGTGGAACAAGCGAGACGGCGGAGAAAGGAACTGAAGAGTCTACTTAGAGTTCTGGTTAAAGAATACAAGCTCGTCAAAAAGGAAATAAGACTGCATGAAGAGCGTCTTGAAAAATGGATGTCATCCAAAGAATACGCCGAGTACCTGGACACTATTGATATGGACGGTCCCCTGGAGTTTCCTATTTCGTCCGACCAGAAGGGATCTACTGACAAGAAATGAATTGATGGGAATGGAACAAGGCGAAGAATGTACGCAACACGACCGTGACTCAGCAGGGAAACAATAATTTCCTCGCCAGGAAAAGTGTTTTCCTTGATAGAGAGCCTCTTAATGGGTGACAGCGTAAATCAGGTCAATGACGAACTTTCCGTATTTGCAAGTTACTTGTTGAATTGCGAAGTGGTATAAGAAGGTGGATCCGGCAGCCCAGAGCCACATTCCCGGCGCCAGTCCGGGTCCTCTGTGGCTTGCAGTTGCAGATGAAGTCCTAACGTGAGGCCGCCAAAAAGGTGGTGCAAATGACTCAAGGATACAGATGCGTTGTCACCGGCAGCAACAAGGACGGCCAGTCGGTGGTAGTGCGAGACAAGCAGGTCCAAACCGGATTCCTCGGCTCGGCGGATTTCTGGCAAACCGCCACGAGTCCGGCATCGTTAACAACGGACGTGATCTCGACCGCCGCTGTCGGCCTCGAGCCTCCTGAGGGCGGAACGATCTTTCGTTTCTTCGAGATCCCGCCTCAGGACCGGACTCTGTCACCCGAACAAGCAGAGCAAGCTGCGGCCGAAGCGTTTGCTGCGGCCGGCGCGAGTCACTGTCGTGTGGATACCCGACGCAACCCCATGATGCACACAACATCGACAATCGACTACGTGGTTGTGCTCAAAGGCCGGGTGACCCTTCTGCTGGACGTTGGCGAGGTCGAGCTTGGACCTTTCGATGCGGTCGTGCAGCGGGGTACCAATCACTACTGGCTCAATTACGGAGCAGAGCCGGCGCTGCTCATGGGCGTGCTCCTCGATGCTCGGTAAGCCCACCGCAGGCTTGAGAGCGAGAGCGGAAATCACAGTTTTGTGCTGAGAGTTTCTGGGGTCAAGTCCGCTCTTTACTCATGTTTTAGTAGTCGTTCGGCAGGGTTCATGAAAACCATGTCGGGCACGGCCCGACCTACCTAGAATCTTGGCTGCAGGGGCGCTGAGAAGGCCACCGGGAACCCGCTTTTTATGGTGCTCCGCGCACGGCGAGCATGCATAATGCAACATCGAGGCGTATCGACGGCTCTCAACTTTACGATGCATGTAGGCTCCACGCCGAGTGGGCCCGGCCCCTCCGGTAAAAACTCTAATATTGCTAGCGGTATATCAAGGCTCTGTAGATATTATGAGACGGTAGAGCGGCTCGTGGCCGCCAGGATTCGCAGATTGGTCGAGATCATTAATACCTTTTTGACTCCCAAAATTAGCAGCTTAGAGAGATCTCTCAACCATTTCTTTTCTGGAAAACAAGAAATCAAATGTTATTAATAAAAAGCGGGTTCCCGAAATTTTCCCTCTTCCATCCAGCCCCGGGCACATTGCGGAGCAAAAGAAACAATCCATAAGAGAGAATTGTAATCTCAGCTAAAGGTGTCTATCTTCGCCGCTCCCCTTTTCCCCTCGGCCTAGTTGCAAAAATGGTCCGGAATTGATTACACACAGTCTGGGGGCATCTCTGTGTACCCACTGGTCCGCTCTAAAGACCTGCACAAGGCAATGAAGTAAATTGGCTAGGGTCAGATGAGATGATGTTGAGATTGGATCGTTGATGTTCCGGACAGGCCTGACCGGCTACGCTTTAATCCAGTCCAAAGCTTCCTGAAGCTGGTCTTCGGAAAAGGTCTTAGCATCGCCTTCGATCAGGTACGAGGCGAGCTTAACACCCCATTCCACCCATTTGCTCGCGCTAACCACAGCGACTTTTTCAAAGTGGCGCCTGTTCTTGAGGCCGAATACAGCATCGTCCCATGCAGCATGCAGTTGCCACCCACCACACTCCTCCGTCATGTACAGGAGCACTTTGACTTCTCCGAATTCCTTGATAATTTCTTTCATTTTAGGAATCCAGATATCTTTGTAATCCGCGTCGGTCAGTATGCCGGTTGCCTTAACAGCCAAAACTGGGCCGCTGGATTCAGACATTATTTCAATCATGCTATTTCTCCTGGAAGGAAAACACTCAAAGCTAATTTGTTCATCAGGAGTCAAAAAAGGAAATCAATCGGATGCTAATTCAGACCGATGCAAGAGTTGACGACAATACCCCTGAACCTCACAGGATCGATCTGAGGCATTTTCCTCCGGAGGGAGCGGAGAGGGAATGCACGGAAGAAGGTTCCGCCCCTCTTATTCTCTCCTTGGTTTGCTTTTGACACAAGGTGGGGTTACGTCTGCTTTTGACTCACCTTTTAGCGTGCGGGCTTACGGACGCGAACATCGAGGATCGAGCGCGAGCCCCAGAGGAACGACCTGGCCCCACGACAAAAATGTGGAGGTAGGCCGCCAGTGATCCGAAAATTATGACCAGTGAAAAATTAGCGAATCAATCCCATTTTCTTGGCGGCTCTCATGAGGTCTTCTCTGAATTGGGGTGCAGCCAATTCAACGAGCGCAACGGCTCTTTGAGAATTTGTTTTCCCTTTCAGATTGGTCATGCCATTCTCCGTAACCAGAAACATCGGTTCCATGCGGGAATCCGTCACTACGCCGGACAGATGCGGAACGATTTTTGAAATCGTGCCCTTTTTGGCCGTTGAATAGAAGGCCAGGAACGACATACCTCCCTTGGAGCGAAAAGCCCCGCTCATGAAATCCCGCTGTCCTCCGACTCCGCTGAATTCGTGTCCATCAATCGACTCGGCATTCACCTGTCCGAACAGATCAATTTCAATAATAGAGTTGACTGAGACTACATTGTCATTCCGCCCAATCACCGCCGGATCGTTAATGTGCCAAGAAGGATAGCTTTCCACGGCCGGATTATCGTCGATGAAGTCATAAAGCTTCCGATTCCCCCAACATAAGGTGAAAACCGTCTTATAGCGGTGAATATTCTTTCTCGTGTTCGTGACTGCGCCCGCTTCATGAAGATCGACAACACTACTTGTGAGCATCTCGGTATGAATGCCCAGGTCTTTGTGGTCAGTAAGAAATTTTGCAACCGCATTTGGTATGCCGCCGATGCCGAACTGGAGACATGCGCCATCCGGGATCAATTCGGCAATCTTGGTGCCGATGGTTTTA
Source organism: uncultured delta proteobacterium (assembly GCA_963741425.1). Classification (GTDB taxonomy): domain Bacteria; phylum Desulfobacterota; class Desulfomonilia; order Desulfomonilales; family Desulfomonilaceae; genus DATJPW01. The sequence continues at coordinate 117,013 of CAVUHP010000019.1, read as the reverse complement.
TCGTTTTCAGTTAATTGCCTGTCTAGCAGTTCATGAAGAGGCACGTGGTTTTCCACAATGGCCTCGATTTCCGAGATATGTATCAGATTCTCCCCAAAAACTCGCGGCATGTTTTTATTGACTTCGACGAGCAGCATGCCACAGTCCCTGGCCACGGCGGACGCATAATCGCAACTTGTGCCCAGGCTGAAATAGCCGTGCTTATCCATAGGAGAAACGGTAATCATGAATACATCCATATGGATGAAATCGGAAAAAACCCTGGGAAGCTGCCAGAGATAGCACGGAACGTAATCCACAGCTGCGCTTGTTCCTGCTTCAGCGATCATGGCTCTGTCCAGGTCTGATAAGAAATTGGGATGAAAATGGACTCGGTCGAGGTATTCCGAATGAAACAGGGGAGTCGCCCCTTCCTCGGCTAACTGGTAGTATAGATGTATGCCGTGTATATCCCGTGCCTCAACACGCTCAGCCAAAGCCGTAAGGAGTGCCGGGGGATTGGAAGGAGCGAGGCCGAACGAAAGGTTTGAATTTTTCGGGATCTTTGCCACTGCGTTTTGTGGCGAGGTCAGCTTCTTCTGATACAGGCCGGAAACATCCACTTTTACTCTCCTTTTCTTGATTACAGCCGATTTCGGATATGTTGTCTTTGTCCAGGGAAGATTCGCTCGGCTGCTGGGTCATGCCGCACCATGATTCCAAAAAATAAGTAAGTAGCTCAGCCCCGGTAGTATTCACCTTTCGGTGGATGATCCGGAAGCCTCATGACTTTCTCGAAGGCGCCCGGAGGAATATTCTGCACGGAGGTCTTGTGCGCTTCTACACTATCCCAGACTTCAATGATGAGTATTTGACACGGATCGTCCAGGCTTTGAAGAAGTTGACCGGACTGGCAGCCTTCCGAGGACTCGATTAAGGGAATAATTGAACGCAGAGAATCGTGAAGTCTGTCGTTCTGTCCATGTTTGGCTTGAAATTCATTGATTCGTGTTATGCGCATCGTATTACCTCGATTATTGAAGCAGACACCACGGATACTCCGACGTTCCTGTCGTTTGCTTTTGTTTTTTTTGCGGGCCCTACCTAAACGCTATAAATAATCAAATCCCTTTTCTTTGTGTCTTTTCCTCGGATGCTAAATGCTATTAAATAAAGGTACTTAATCGTTAAAATAACCTGAAACTGGAAATTTTATACGTAATTATTCGGAACAAAATTTATTCTTGGGTTTCATATAGACTAATTGTCCAGAAGTGACATGCCCTTGTGCAGGATTCTTATGACTTAGCCACGAACCGAAGCATCGACAACGGACAATCGAGAGAATATCAAAAAGGAGAGACCCGATGTCAGGGATGCATGAAGTCCCCGGTACGGTGGAGTGCGACTACGCCCAGCCCGACAAGATTGCGGCAGAGGCAGACAATCAAGAGCGAGCCCTCTGGGCGCCTGAATCCGGTTGCCATGAAGGACGTGATCTTGGCCGAGCACTTGGCGACTCTGCGGTACGGATCGTTCAACATCCAAGTTCAGATGACAAAATTGATGGGGCCAAGACCAATAAAAAGCCTAAATCAGCCATAATGCCTCAAACTAGAGCCTCGAAGGGACAAGGACATCCACACGGGAGATCGCGACGTGTGTACAGTAAAGGTTTCTCCCGTTTACCGCTTGTCCAAAACGGGAATGATAGTCTTGATGACCAGATCCGTGTCTTTAAGGAAAGAGAAGATCTTCGAGAATGCCTTATACCAGGCATGGTCAGCGGAATATCTCAAAAGGCGTGTGAGGGATGGCGGCGCCAGGCAATTGGCCGCTACGCTCGGTACCTGTCTAAAGTCAAGCTGGATCTATGTAAGGATTGCAAATACGTTAGTGAACAGGTGGTTCTCGATTGAGGAGGAACAAACAATTTGGTGGCGACGTCCCCCGCAGAACGCGGGATTGCCCGTCCAATTTAATAGACGGGCTGGAAGCCCATCCTACCGAGATTACAGGCTGGAGGCCTGTCCTACCGCTCCGCATCGCTCTCAGATCCTTATTGTTTCTCGTTCCCAGGCTCTGCCTCCATTATGCGCCTGAATTCCAGACAAATGACCGGGCAGAGCCCGGAAGATATGGGTTCCCAGGCGGAGCCTGGGAACCAGGAAAAAGATCCCCGTTCAGATCTCCCAGTATCTCCCTTGAGTTGGAACCCTCGATGTCACTTCAGTAAAATCACGTTTTTCGCCTGCTTGTGGCGAGACGCAAGATTATCTTGATCGGCAGGTTGAAAACATCATTTGGCTTTCTGTGCTTCCATTTCGGCATAGGCCTCTCGCACTGCGGAAAGGCCGTTTAGCGCAGCAGGAAAACCCGCATAGACTGCCATTTGATTCACAACTTCCACAATCTCTTCTTTCGTAAGTCCAACTCTTGCACCGGCCTTTACGTGTACCTTGACCTGCGGGCGCATAGTCCCTCTAGCAACACCGGCCGCAATCATCGTGATTTCCTTCCATTTCGGTGACAGCCGGCGGGAAATAACGTCACCATAGGCGAAATCCAGTATGAATTCCCCCATGGCCGGAGCAATGTCGTTCAAGCTGTCCAGTACCGCCTGGCCCGATCCTCCGCTGGTCTCAGCCAAAGCTTTGAGTCCCCGCTCGCGTCGACTGGCCTTGTCGCCTTCTGTGCTCGCGCTGACCTTGACTCCACGGGCCTTGAACACCTCTCTTGAAGCGTTTATTGCATTGAGCCCTGCTGGAAAGCCGGAAAAGATTGTTGCCACATAGATCACTTCAATGATTTCCTGTGGAGTCACCCCGACATTGAGCGCACCGCCGATGTGGAATTTGAGTTGTGGTTCGGCGTTTCCAAGGGCAGTGAGAGCCGCTATAGTAGCGACCTGCCTCGATTTTGGGTCAAGACCGGGACGGCTGAAAACATCACCGTAAGCGAATTCGATTATGAAGCGACCCATGTCGGGCGAAATGTCCTGCAAGCTCTTTTGAACTGCTGCCGAACCCTCGGCATCTAGGGTCCGAAGACTGTTCAGTCCCCGTTCGTAACGTTCATTAAGGTCTTGTGATGGCATACTGTCTTCCCCCGCATGGACTGAAAAATTAAGGGCTGCGAAAATGGCCAAGCAAGCCCCCAAGAACAAAGTCAGGAACTTGACCGTACTCAATCCAGCTCTTCTCTCGCAGTGAAAACTATTCATAATCTACCTCCGTTTAATTCCGCGCAAGGAGTTTCATTGCTGAGCATTTGATTTTCTTGCAGAAGGAAAAGATACCTTATATTTAACTTAACACGTGGCACATAACGCAATGGCAGGCAACTTTATAATCAGATCCTAATTCTTAGTACGCTGACAGGTTAGAGATTAATTTTGACAAGTCCAGCGCGTTCTTGGCTGTTAGTTGGAGCACCTTGAATCCGCTGTTCCTTTCGCTAAGCCCTTCCTCCGTTTCTATCCATCGGCATTCTGCAACCATCACAATCGAATCAAAAGTGGCGAATCCATAATCTGCTTGGATCACCAGCGTCTTGCGTTGACCGGGTTCCACGCTTAGACCATGTACTCCGATGCCGCCTTCACTAACATTGATTATTATCCCTTTATTGTGCCTTTTCGTAGCCTCATAAACGGGCAGTGTAAACGCCCCTGTATAACGCTCTTCTTCGCGTCTATCAGTCTTTTCAGGCGACGGCTGATCATACTCGTGCGATGGCTCGTCACACTCGTGCGATTGCGCATCACAGTCGATGACCTCTATCTGATTTGCGAGCTCGATTAATTGAACCAATTTTCGCAACTCAATCGAGGCTCCTGGGGAAATGTTGGTGATCTCGTATCCGCCGATGCATTTGCCAGTGGATTCTTCTCTATTCACCCAACTGCATCGAGCCCGGAATTCGACTCGGGCCACGTCAAAGAACTTGTTGGCCGGGATAACGAGGTTTTTAAATTCACCCGTTTTTGCCTCGATGCCTTTTAGTCCAACCCCTCCTTCCGTGATGTCGAGAACCGTGCCCAATGTTTTCGGTGTCTCTTTTTCGTAGATGGGAAGCACGAAATTCACTACCTGCCTAAATAATAGACGAACTGAGTCGATGCCGTGCTGCATAGTGTCATCGGACAATGCGTAGCGTCCGGCCAGCTCATCGATAGTCATTATTTCCCCATCTATCATACCTCTGAAGATACGCTGTATACTATTTGGGGAGAGTTTGTACTTCTCAGCCAGCTCTGAACAAGTCATTCCAGACCTGGTGTCCTCGATAAATTCCCTGGCATTAATCTGTTGTTTGGGCGACATGTTATCCGACCCCGTCCGCAAGAGCCTAATCCGTCATACCAGCCATTAGGTCCTTGACAATCTCTTTGGCGCTTAGAGTTCTTCTGGGCATGAGATCCGCCGAAAATTCCAGTTAGCTTTGGGCATTTGAGGGGTATTTTCCTACAAACGTTAGCAATTTTCCAGCGTTATGTTTAACCTTAACCTGTCTCAAGGGAAATTCTACAGTCATCCGGGTCGCTTCACAAGCCATAGCAATAACTATGTGATAAAAATGGATTCAAATCAGTACCGGTTACAAACCGTGCACAGGGCTACAGAGACGGATTTGCGCAATGGAAACTTACACCAGTAAAAAGAAGATGAAGCAATTGAATATATTCACTCAATGGGATCATCGACTGGCTCTCACAGCTCGTTCGGTTATAGATGCAAATGAATTTATCGGTTATGCGGCAGGTCTAGGAGAGGCTTAAGGTTATGTCCTGGTTCGTATATATCCTTCGATGTTCCGACAATAGCCTGTATTGCGGCATCACCACCGATCTGGGCCGCCGCCTGGAAGCACACAGCGCAGGTACAGCCGCCAAATATACTCGATCAAGATTGCCGGTGCAGCTCGTTTGGTTTTCGGAAAAACCCACCAAGTCGGAGGCCCTCCGAGAAGAATACCGGATAAAGCGATTACAGAGAGATGAAAAGGAGCTTCTCGTAGCTTCCCACCAGAGCAGGGAAAACTCCCGGCTCAGGGACGAGCAGAAACCTGCAGGAAAGGTGGTTACGTAACGGTGAACTCCCTGTAGTATTCACCCAAATAATGTGTGATCGCTAACCTCTATCTCCTCATCTTCCGAATGGCTCCAAGGTTGTGTAAATTTATTTACGGAGGCAAATCATGGTGAAAAAGATCGGAATTATTCTCGGAGTAGGAATCCTTCTGTTCATTGCGCTCTTCGGGTGGTGGGTACTTCAGTCGCCCCGAACGAGGCACGACCGGCTCGGTCAGCACGCATTTTCGCTGGCTCGGACCCAACGACAAGATCGTGGTCGACGGCTTCGACGACCCCAAAGTCCAGGGCGTCGCTTGTCACATCGCTCGTGCGGAAACGGGAGGAGTGAAGGGACAATTGGGGGTGGCGGAGGATACGAGTGACGCCAGCATCGCCTGTCGTCAGGTCGGCCCGATCAAGATCGTCGGCGAACTCAAGGACGGTGAGCGTGTCTTCGACGAGCATCGCAGCCTCGTGTTCAAGAAGCTTCAGGTGGTGCGCTTTTTCGACCGCAAGCGCAACGTGCTGGTTTACGTGGCGTACAGCGATCGGGTTATCGAAGGTAGCCCGAAGAACAGCATCAGCACCGTGCCGATCATGGGGTGGCCGGCACCATAGATTCGAAGCTCGCGGCCTGATCGCTGGGTCAAGGGAAAGTAGGAAAGAGAATCGGGGAGGGACGTTTTTGCAAAAACGCCCCTCCCATGAAATAGGGAACTTGAATACGCTCATACCCATTTGATAGCTGAATACAATCAGTACGAGCGAAAGCTGTCTTTTCCTGGTAAGAGAGCGGAAGCAGGACCCCCTCGGAGGCATCTTAAACACGCAACGCAGGCCTTTGAGTCCGGTTGGAGCGCGTGAAATCAACGGACGGCAATTTCAGACGAGGGACATACTTTCTCTATCAGCGAAGATAAGGCGGTATTATTGCACACTATTTGGTCTTACCCTTATCGGCTGCGCCCAGTCGGTCGAGTTTGTTGACCAAAACGACGATTAATCTCAGATTATTATGGATCTTGACAGAGGAACATGATCATCAGGCAGAAGGTGTCACAATGGCTCGCATGAGCCTCCGAGACTCATAGTCCATCACGGTAGAGCCATATTTATGAAGAGAATTTGCAGCTTCTTCCGGAACGGTATATAAAGCCAATTACCTCTTCACGCCCCCCTGAACTGCTGGAGTAGCAAGGTGTTGATCGTAATATAAGGTCAGGACACAGCAGAAAAATCAAATATCATCGCGGTTACGCGAACTTCTCAGGCAATCTTTACTGATCCACTCATTACGGCGCTATAGTAAGGACATAACGTTCGACAGCTTCCTATCTTTTCATCATAGGTTCCTTGCATTTCACCTCGGCACAAGGTTGCCTCGACGTTCCAGCACTCCCATCCACGATTAGGGTACGCAGGACATTCCTTTTCCCTACCGCACTTTCGATATTCCCAACAGTTGGTTCCAGCCATTGCTCCCCTCCCACGTTTATGTTTAGTGTGTTTCTTTCAGAGAATGAGATCCATTCGTATGTACTGCTGCTGTGTTCTTGTCGACATTGAGCAACTCAAGTCTGTGGTGCGTTGCCGGGTGAATTGCCAGCATATCAAAAAGCCTCTTCCCTGAAGTCCGGCGCTATTTGTAAGCAAGCATCATGCCAATATCAGATTAAGGGAACACTTAAACTATAACTCATCAATCTCAGAGAAGTTTTCCAATCCGCGAAACCTCAGGAGAATTCGGGAGCAGGCTTGCCAGGTTGTTCAGGAATGGGCGACAAGCACCCACAAAAGAACGCGAAATCAGGAAATAGGCTGAAATATCAAAACAGTAAGCTCTGAGCGAAAACGCTCTCAACTTCTTCTTTTTGGCCGGTACGGCTCTTCGATATCCCGAAACTACGCATCAGGCAGATTATTAGCTCTGACAGCTCCCTTGGTTATAGATGAAATGTAATTATCTGTTTTGTGTTGGTCAGGGAGAGGTTACTGCGTCAATCTGTCCCTCGATGAATTTGTATCTGTGCGTAATTACCTACATTCATGGATAAATACACCCCGTATATTTCATGGGCTCAAAAGAATGTGCGAATCCCTTGATGAACGGGGTTTACACAACGGGGAGTTGGATCAAGGAAAGATCATCCAACCCATTCATGGGCCGGCAATCGGCAACACGACATAACAAAGCCAAAAATGCCGGAATGTTCCGGACATAATTTCACGCAATACGTCCTTCCAACTGCGCTCGCAGAGCGGCCAGAGCGTGGCGCATTCCGCACTTGATAGTGGTATAGGTGTTTCTATCTTTGGCTGCCAGAGTTTGAGCCACTTCCATAGCTTTCTCGAACAGCACCGGCTCCGGGTAGGCATGATCGACAATGTCCAACGATGCGGCTTCTTCTCCGCCAAATTCCTTTCCGGCCAGCAACAGATAACGGAGCGCCTTGCTGTTGGGCAACAATTCCAGGATCTGGTGCATGATGGGAGTGAATGTGATGTTCATATCTATGGCAGGGAATCGAAACCAGCCTCGATCCTCGCGCATAAACCGGAAATCCAGAGTCACCGCGAGCATGGCTCCCCCGCCGTACGCATGCCCGGTAATGCATCCAATCGTCGGCAGGTTGAGCAGTGCCCAGCGCAAGAAGAACTTCTCCAGGGCATCAGCAAACTCGTCATGGTACTGCCCTCCCCGCTTGGAGATCCATTCCAGGTCCAGGCCGGTGTTCCACACAGTCGGGTGGCCGCTGGTAAGCAAGAGCGCAGCGTTATCCCTCGTTGCTTCAATTTCGTCCAGAACGCTGTGGAACTCGTCCAATGACTCCGGCGTGAGAGTATTGGGCTTGTCATAGTTGTTCATAGTCAAGATGTACAGGGAATTCTCTTTTCTTAGATCCAGCACGGACAAGAAAACACCTCCGTAATGTGATGTATGAGGGCATTATGCGATGGTCTTTCCATTTTGAGCGTTTGGTGCGGCTGAGCAGTCAAGGGATATCTCCTCCGATCGGGAGGAGATCCCAGTGCGGGATTCCACACGACCCGACGCAGGCAAAACCATCATCCTGTTGGTGAAAAGGTCCTTATTATCCTGTTTCGGACCGTAACTCAACGCCCGCCCCCCCGTCAACAAATTCCGTCGGCCCTCATCCGAGCACAGCGCGGCAATTTCGAGCCAAAGGAAGCGCCGGTGCCAATTGAACGTACCACCTCAGGCCCGTGTGAACGATTGAGAGCTTCACGTGAAGGAGGGCACTGCCCCTAAGGCCATACTCACAAGTTGGATCGTCCAAACGGAGCAGGGAGATCCTGTCACTCTCTCAGGAGGAAAACAGAGCTACATAATTCGGGGGCAGTCCAACCGGGGAGCAGGTTTTGGGGAAACTTATAAATCACATTGGCCATATTAAAAGCAACACAAAACAAGTGGTCTCGATAAGTTACGGCTAGGATTCCCGTCTCGATTCCCATTTTCACCGACGATGAACACTCCTGCGTAAGTGAATGGATGTGCCGGATTGAACTTTTAGCTTGACATTACGGTTGATTAAGACGTACTGCACGATCGGTTCTCAGGTGGGATTTACGGTTGTATGGCACTACGTGCCTGGTGGGGGAACATCGTGGAAAAGAAAAAAGTCAGCGCAAAGAAGGTCGTGGGTGACATCCGCTCGGGCATGAGTGATGCAGCCCTCATGAAGAAATATCTACTCTCCAATGCAGGACTCCAAAGCCTCTTCGACAAACTCGTCACCGCCGGTTACATGGACTTGGCAGAGATCCTGGAGAGGACGGCATTCTTGGGGACGGTGGATATATCCGAATCGTTCCTACCGGCGGAAGCGCTCAAAGCTGAAGATGGCCGGCAACCGTTCAAATCCAGGGCCGCGATTCGAGTAAACGCTCAGGAGGCGGCCCGGGACATCAGGTCCGGGATGGATGATTTCGCTCTCATGCAAAAATATAGGCTTTCCTTTAAAGGTCTTCCAAGCCTGTTCAAGAAACTGATGAATAAAGGGCTAATTCAACAGATTGATCTTGACCGAAGAAATCTGGGGTTCGAGCATACGGTCGCCCTGACTGAAGATATGCTCAGTCTCAGTGCAGCGCTAAAAGCGTTGGGATTGCATCACCCGGCGGTTGCCACCGACAACAGCCCCCATCGACCGCCAGTTGTCACCGACGAGCAGCCAACTTCAGCGCAGATGGAAGAACCGGCCCCTTCAGTAGCAGAGAAAGTCAAAAGCGTCGCCTTGCCTGATGAGAAGCTTTATACAAGCCCTATGCAGACAGAGGCGGATTATTCGTCCATCACACGGCCTTGGTATGAAAATTTATCAATTGTAATGCTTCTATTGATCGTACTCTTCCCCTTGGGCCTGTACGCATGTTACCGCAACTCCAGCCTTTCTACCGAAGTGAAGGCTTTCGCAATTGTGGCATGCCTTTTGTTGGCAATTGGCTGTCTGATAGTGATTTCTCTCCTGCCTAATTGGCTGTTTCCGCGATTCCTGTAAGACGTAACCGTTCACCGGCAGCGAAATCCCGCTTTTTTCGCTACCAAAATCTGAATGCGATGCGTCATCTACGAAAGCCTGCAAGATCCTTCTGCGCTCTCCGCTGTTAGCTATTGTTGTTTTAGTTCTTCGTCGGAGCACCGTAATAAGAAAAGGATCGAAAATTGTTGGTCGGAGGGCTCACTATTGACCTTCCCCCGAAATCTGGTCCCGATTCTGAGCTAATATGGCGGAATCAGGCTTCAATAGGACGTTAGGTCCAAGCGGGCTATACCCTAACTTAACAACTGGTGCATAATCCGGGGCGGATCACATGCACGAAGTCGGTGATCCACAAGGAATCCAGGAATGAGTTGATGCTAGTAATTTCTCTTTTGATCTTGAGGAAAAGAAAGCTATTGTCAGATTCAAAACCTCGCGCGAGTCTCCAGAGCTATGAAAATGAATTTAGACCTAAACCTGGAAGTATTCCTCAACCCCAAGTCGGTAGCAGTTATCGGGGCTAGCCAGAGGCCCGTGTCCTGGGGTTCATTTATCATGAATGGGCTTCTTTCTACAGGCTTTTCGGGCAGGATCTATCCTGTGAACCGCCATTCAGGAGAGGTCTTCGGTATCCCCACCCTAAATGACGTTTCAGAAATCAAAGAGCCGGTTGACCTTGCCATTCTCATCGTCCCGGACGAATCTGTGGAAGAGACGGTTGCCGCCTGTGGTCGACATGGGATCAGGGGAGTCACTATCGTGTCGGCAGGCTTTGGAGAAATCTCCGAACTCGGCAAAGAGAGAGAAGAATCGCTGGTACGACTTGCCAGCGGTTCTGGAATGCGAATTTTGGGACCGAACGTGAGCGGATCGTTCAACTTCCATTCGGCATTCAATGCATCCCCGTACCGCCCCAAACGTCTCAACCCCAACTGCTCTAGCCGCTGTTTGCCAAGGTGGCTATGCCATGTACGACCTCCTCGCCTCCGGTTTCCATCGAGGCATGGGGGTAGGTCAATTCATTCACACTGGGAATGAGTGTGACTTAACGGTGACGGACTTTCTGGAGCATTTCGGCTTTGATTCGCACACTGAAGGTATCCTCGCTGTACATTGAGGGAATCCGCGACGGAAGGCGCTTCATCAGAATTGCCCGCGAAGTGGCCAGGAGAAAACCTGTAGTCCTCTACAAGGCAGGACAATCAACGGGTAGCGCGCGGGCAGCTCACAGCCATACCGGTGCACTTTGTGGTCAAAAAGAGATTTACGAGGGGATTCTTCGTCAAGTGGGCATCATTGTCTCGCCAACGATGGAGCTTCTACTTCCGGTTGGGCATGCGTTGATCGAGCGACCCCGCCTGCGAGGTCCCAGGATAGGTATTGTCACGATGGGGGGATCATGGGGGGTAGCCCTTACAGATTCTCTTGAAATGGCAGGACTATTGGTCCCTGAATTCAGCCTGAAGCTCCGAAAAGCGCTCGGGTCAAGGGGTCTACCTGTTAGGGCCTCAACAAGAAACCCTGTCGATTGGGGTGCCTCAGGGCTTTTCGGGTCCGTCGACATCCTCCTCAGGCTTGCCCGAGACATTCTTGAATCGGGCGAAGTGGACGCTCTTGTTGTGCATGGGTTTGGTCGACCCGGACTCCACGATGAAAATACCCCAGTCGAAATGAAGGCATTTCTCGAAATTGAGAAGCAGATGATGAAGGGAGTTCAATCGCTGGAAAAGGAAATGGGGATTCCTGTCCTCATCGGCAGCCACCATAGTATATGGGAAAGCCAAGCGATATTCGACTTAAACAAACAAGGGATTCGAATCTACAACCGTCTCGATGAGATCGCACAGCTGCTTTCCTTAATGCTTGAGTACGGGACAAGAAACTCAGATTGCCCCTGAGTGACCTCGTAAAGCATAGATCTATGAATCGATTTACCTCCTCGAAAAATCTATTCTCTAATTTGAGTTCAGGTAAATTATTAGCCCTGACAGCTCCCTTGGTGATCGATCAAGAGGTACGCTATGCGGCAGGTCTCGAAGAGACCGAATGTGCAGACGGAACAATACCTTTGACAAAGAATCGGCCTGTAAGAGCAGTGTCATCGCGCGGATTGAAATGACGAAGCAATCTCGCATTAGCTCCTGCCACGCGTGCGAATCGAGATTGCTTCCCCCGTTTTTCAACGGGGTCGCAATGACAGTTCGAGGATTACGCCCTCGCAGTGACGGTTGAATTCTGCGCAGATCTATCTCTGAATGAGTTCATAGCCCTGTGTCCGTATGTCTATTTTCGGCCGGATCCAATTGTTCTCGGACAGCAATGATTCCTCTTGACCAAATGGCCTGCCTAGTAATATTGCTAAGATAGTGAAAGCCTTATTCGGGCTCGAAGGACGTCTCGGGCAGTCGGTCATCGGCCCCAAAAACCCCGAAAACGGCAAGGCCGCACCATAATCCCGGATAGAATAGACTATCCGCAAAGACACCACTTGCAGGAGGTGATGCCATGGAGAAGATCTGGGTTGGCTCCTACGCTGAAGGGGTCCCTGAATCGGTCAATTTTCGGGATATTACCTTACATGAAGGTCTGACGCGAACCACAGCCCAATTTCCTGACAATCCGGCACTGATTTTCTTCGGCAAATCCATCAGTTATAAGGATCTGAATCTGATGGTTTCCAAGTTTGCCTCTGCCCTGCAGAGTATGGGAGTGAAACCGGGCGACAAGGTGGCGCTCGTCCTCCCGAACGTGGTTCAAATGGTCGTAGGAGTTCTTGCCATATTGAGACTAGGCGCCATAGCGGTTCCCAACAATCCTCTCTACACGGACAGAGAGCTGGAGCATCAGTTCAATGACTCAGGATCTCAATTGCTCATCTGTTGGGATACATTGGTACCCAGGATGATCAATCTCAGGAGTAATACCGGAATCAAGCAGATCATCTCGTGTCACCTGAGGGACTACCTCCCCTTCCCATTGAAGCAATTATTTCCCTTTGTGAAGAGGGAGCTACACCTCAAAACACCTTCGGCAAAGGATGTATACGAGTTCACAGACCTCCTGAAAAGCCATGAACCGATCGGGACCGACTTCAAGTCAGACATGGATGACGTGGCTTTCCTTATCTACACTGGTGGCACCACCGGAGTATCCAAGGGGGCCCAACAAACTCACCGGAACGTTTCGTACAACTGTCAACAGATGCGCGCGTGGAGTCCGGGTTTCTATGACGGACGGGAAGTCATGCTTGGCGTGCTTCCGTTCTTCCACTCCTACGGCATGACGGTGTGTTTGCACATGTCGGTCCTGCACGGCTGGTGCAACGTATTGATTCCGAAGCCTGAAGCCAAGGCGATTCTTGATGCGATTCAGAAATCCCGTGTTTCGCTGATTCCCGGAGTCCCCACACTATTCAACTCTTTGATCAACTATCCGGATATTAAGAAATACGATATAAGCTCTGTGAAAGGCTGCTTTTCCGCGGCCGCGCCGTTACCTCTGGAGACCATTCGCGGCTTCAAAGCGCTGACGGGCATTCTCATATCCGAAGCCTACGGTCTAACAGAAACAGGACCGTGTACGCATTCCATACCGCTCGGAGGAAAAGAGAAGCCCGGATGTATCGGTCTGCCTTTGCCCAGCACTGATGCCAAACTCGTGGACGTGGATGACTATTCGAACGAAATCAAAGCCTGTGGTGAAGCAGGTGAACTCTGCGTCAAGGGACCCCAGGTGATGAAAGGATACGTGAATCGGCCGGACGAGACCGCAGCGACTCTGAAAGATGGCTGGCTACTTACCGGCGATATCGCCACTGTGGACGAAGAGGGCTATTTCACTATCGTGGACCGCAAGAAGGACATGATAATCTCCGGCGGCTTCAACATCTACCCGAGGGATGTAGACGAAGTTCTATTCGCCCACCCCAAAGTCCTGGAAGCATGTGCCATCGGAGTTCCCGACGATTATTCCGGTGAGCGAGTCAAGGCCTTCGTCGTGCTTAAGGAGGGTCAGGCGGCCACGGAGCAGGAAATCATAGACTACTGCAAGGAAAAACTAGTCAAATACAAAGTCCCTAAGTATATCGAATTCACGGATCAATTGCCCAAGAGCGCCGTTGGGAAAATATTGCGCAAAGAACTCAGAGCCATGGAGATGGCCAAACGCAAACAGGCCGCCCTACCCTAGGATGGAAGAGAAAGAATTCCGGGAACCCGGTTTTTGCAAAAACCCGGTTCCCGAACCCTCCGGCAAAAACTTTTATATGTATATTTTTGCTGATACCTCTAACGATTATAAAAATTAAATATCTTTTCACTTATAGAACATATCTAGTCAATAACTTTTTGATCTACCATAATCTTAGAACTTCCTTTATCCTCAATATTATTTTAGCAGTGCTTGACGAACCTCCAGTGGACTTTTTTTATACTAACATTACCATTTCCAGATCTCTATTACTAAAATCACTATCTTTCAATATTCTATAAAACCCTTACACTTCTTTCTACCTAGTTTTATTTCACCACCCAGAAACCAATTTTCTGTGCTTTTTTACTTCAACAAATACTACTATTCGGCAACTATAAACCTCATGGACATAGTTTCTTCATCGATAATAGCGATTTAGTCCCGGACGCGATCACTTATCTATTACTGTGCAAGTCGATGAGATCTACTTCAGTCGTGTAAATCTTAGAAAGCAGGACCGTCGGGCAATGGGCAAAGCTCTAGTTCTCTATCTTATATATGTTTGGCGGTAGATCACACGATATTGCAAGTACCGTGACATCGGACTGCACCTGCGGCTCTTTGTTTTCATGACCCCAGACAGCGGAGGACAAAGAATCGGCGGCCACAGGCCGCGAGAATATTAGAGTTTTTTGGGAAGGGGCCGGGAAACCCTTTTTCGCACAAAAAAGGGTTTCCCGGAAGATCTCTTACCTCTGGCGGCGGCCACAGGCCGCCCTACCCGAAGAATGGATTCAACGTACGATGGTGGGGACTCTGACTGTTTGGTAGACCATGGGAATAGGTCCCCACAAATATGGAATCTGTGCCATAGTCCCATTACATTCTTTCATTCTTTCCCGTCCCGGATTTCACTAACTCACGATTCCCGTCACCCCGGCGAAAGCCGGGGTCCAGAACCTATTGAAAAGACTGGATTCCGGCTTACGCCGGAATGACGGTATAAGGCCACCTCGAATCGGACAAGACTTTTTGCAATTGCTTTAAAAGCATTAACAGGTTTTGGCACGAATCTGGCATAGTCCCATGATTGGCAGACCAAACAACAGGATGGCCAAACCGGGAAAATTGAAGAGTCAATGAGGTCTTCGCTTCTTTAGAAGTCACGACCGGGATTTTCCGTCCAGGAGCAGACCGCATATGCTGAAATATAAGTGTATGATTTGTGGAATAGAATGGGGTGATCATCAGGCGACGGAATCTGACATATCACACGGATGCTGCCCCGTGTGCATACGAAAGAGATACGGGGAGAGAATCCACAGGTCGCAGCTGAAAGAGGGTTACTCTGATTGTTTCAACAGAGGTCATAATGACTGCTCCGAGGTGAATTGCTGCTTTCGGGCAGCCTGTCAGGACGAATCGATAGCCAGATGGAAACAAAGGCTCCTCGCACCGGAGGATGCTCTTAAGAAGTATGCAAATGGTCAATGAAGCGACAAAGCCCCAAACAAAAGGCTCTTTTCATAACCCTGACGGCGGTTTTCTATCTTTCGGGTTTCGTGCTTGGAGATACTGAGCGTTTGTAGGGTTAAGAGTACCTCCTTTGATCGGTCAACGGCCCCACGACACCCGAAAAAACAAGATCGCCGCATAATTCAGGATCTTTGCGAGAGATTTCTGTCTCCCTCGTTCTTGGCATTGCAGGAGGACTGTTGATGACACGGCGATTTTCGTTGTTTATCATGTTTCTGGCTATTCTATGGGCTCCAGCGGTGGTTTCTGCCCAGTATTCGGGTGCCTTAGGGCTATCCGGATTACCGAGCATGTCATCATCCTTTGGCCAAGGCAATGACCGGACATCAATGCCGATCGCTTCGGTGATACCGAGTCAGGCAGGAACTTATCTCACGCTAGGATTACGGAAATATATCAGTAGCTTCACTTCTAAACAATACCCTGATGTGCCGGGGGGAGATGTTGCAAGTGATCCAATCAGTCGTTTAGAGTGGCCGTGGGAGCAAATATTCGGCGTTGTCAAGCTGAGCAGTAGCTACCGAGGAATTCAGGTCAATTTTGAAGGGGCCGCGACATTGTTTACTTATTCAGGCCTGAAGTCCCAGGACAGTGATTGGCTTGACCCCAATAACCCCGGCCAAAAAATTGTTTTTAGCGAGGCCAACGATTTCCCTAGAGGCTGGACCTTTGACACCAGCATAGGCTATACGATTCCGGCTTTTTCCTCGATTCACTGGTTGCTGGGATATAGGGCTCAACAGTTTCGGTTCACAGCCACGGATGGTATGCAAAGTTCACTCTGGGAGCAATTTAATGGGTGGTTGCTGCCGGGAGCGGGAACTGAATTCAGTCAGTATTACAAGATTTATTATTTTGGAGGCGCTCTGGGTTCTTGGTTACCCTATAACCTTTTTGTGAGAGTAATCGGGGACGTCGGATATGTAACCGCTGACAATGTAGATTATCATGCTAGACGTACTCCCGCTCCGAGAGTTGATTATCAAGCCACTAGAGGAACTTGTTGGCATCTTAACCTTTCGACCGAGTATCGATTTAAAGATTTTGGCAGCTTAGCCTTGGCTGGAGATTTTATGAGCATCACGACCAATGGAGTCCATCGTTTGACAGCACCCGGAACAGACCTGTCATGGGATGGTGCCAGAGTGTGGTCAGAGCAAAAGTATATTGAGGTAAACGCATCGCTGATTTTCTAGAATAAATAGCTATATTTCCACATATCACAGTAATACCGATACGTTCCATTTAACAATAATCTCGAAGTACATCTCTTTCAGTGTTTCTCCCCGAGTATAAATCTTCGAGTACCAGACCTGTTCTTGACCAAAGGCATCCGGTGGTGCACCTTCGAATTGGCTTGCAGAAGTCAAATTAAGTCGCTAGCATAGGAATACCGTTCAAGAATTTAGCCGACCATAATTTTCCCGACAGTTATGCGGGCATCACAAGGCAGACAAGGAGAATGTGGTAACTGGATTGAGAAATAGCAGACATCCCAGGACGCCCAAATCCAACTAAGACCCTCTGAGGCATGCAGAGTGTGGAGGGGGCTGCCATGAAGAATTTCATTAGGTCATGTGCCGAAAAGATCAATTCATTGATGATCGGCATTTTCTGCGAGATCTGATACGAGCTTGGAGGAAGAGCAGAAAATTCGCTTCTTCTCTCTCGTCGCTTTCCTGGCGATCCCAATATTCATTGGCTTTTCGATTCTGCACCTTAGCCAGGGGACCGCGGCTCATCCAGTTATCCTTCTGCTCGCTGGAGCCGGCCAAGTCCTCAGTTTATTAGCGCTTAAACGACTGAAGAATCCGAAGGTCGCATTCCGAATTTGCGCCTCCGTCCTTGGGGTCTACTTTCTGTTCCTGATCGCGTGTAGGCGGAACACACGGCACAACAATGCTGTGGATGCTCGTCATGCCTGCCTATTTCTTCTTCCTACTCGGAAAGTGGGAGGGTCTTGTCTGGACAACGGCAGGCTTCATGGCTTCTCTTTTTGTGCTTTCCGATCCGACAGGGCTGTTCTCTACATATCACTACGAGCGCACTGTTGCGGCTCGTTTTTTGCTGACGTACGGACTGATTGCCGCTATAGCCTATTTCGGTGAATCTACCAGGGAAAGATTTGCCGAGCAGCTCCTCCAGGTCCAGACTCAAAGATTTCAGAATCTTTGTGCGCACGCTCCCTTCGGCATGGTCATTATCGACAAGGATGGCGACTTCAGATATGCGAACCCCAAGTTCAAGGAAATTTTCGGTTATGACTTGAGCGATGTGCCCAACGGCCGAGAGTGGTTCCGAAAGGCATATCCTGATCGTGCATATAGGCATAAGACAATTGCAGCCTGGCAAGAAGACCTGGAAGGGCTTGCTCCGGGAGAAAAGCGATCCAGAGTATTTGAAGTCACGTGCAAGGACGGAAGTCGAAAAATAATCCAATTCAGGCCTGTGAAATTGGTCGCGGGCGAAAATTTGATGACCTGTGAGGATATTACCGACCGCATACGAGCTGAAGAGGCGCTTCGGATACGAGACAGCGCTATGGCCTCCTCGATAACCGGTATCATGATTACTGATTCTGACGGAACTCTGACATACGTGAATCCTGCTGCTCTCCGGCTATGGGGATACGATGATGAGAGGGAGGTTCTTGGAAGGCGTGCTGTTGAGTTCTTCGTAATGGATGAGAGGGCCGAAGTGGGATGGAAGACGGCTGCCAAAACTGGCTCCTGGCTAGGTGAAGTGGCCGCAAAGAGGAAAGACGGTTCGAATGTTGAGATCCAGGTAGTGGTTACAGTCGTGAGAGACAATGACGAAAAGCCTATTGCGATAATGGGATCGGCACTGAACATCACGGACCGTAAACGAGCCGAGCAAGCGCTTCGTGAGAGCGAGAGAAAGTACCGTTCCCTCTTCGAGGAATCCAGAGATGCAGTCATCATGACCACACGCGACGGCGTGTTGGAGGACGCGAACCAAGCCTTCTTCGATCTCTTCGGCTTCACCCGAGAAGAGGCACAAGGCATGGATATTCTGAACAGTATACGTTGATCCTGCAGACCGATTCCGGTTCCAGCAGGACATAGAACAAGATGGATCCGTGAAAGACTACCCGGTCAAGCGCCGCAAGAAAGACGGCACAGAAATCGACTGTCTGCTCACGTCAGCCGCGCGTCGTGGAAAAAATGGCACAATCCTTGGCTACCAGGGTATCATCAGGGACGTCACCGATCTGAATCGACTCACGAGACAACTTCTTCAAGCGCAGAAGATGGAGGCAATCGGGACTTTGGCAGGGGGTATTGCCCACGATTTCAACAACCTGCTTCAGGTTACCATGGGCTATTCAGAGGTGCTGCTTTCCCGAAAGGACAAGACAGACCCGGAATATGCACGTCTCCAGCAGATCCTTCAAGCCGGTCGCAGTGGAGCGGAACTGGTCCAAAGATTGCTCACATTGAGCCGGAAGACAGAGAGCAAGCAACGTCCAATTGACCTCAATCATCAAATTAAGCAAGTAAAAAGGCTATTGGGACCGAACAATCCCCAAAATGATCCAGATTGAATTGCACCTCGAAGATTCACTGGCAACCGTGAACGCGGACCCAGTTCAGATGGAGCAAATCATTATGAACCTGGTAGTCAACGCCAGAGACGCCATGCCGGAGGGAGGCAAGCTCACTCTCAGAACGGAAAATGTGACCCTGGATGAGGAATACTGCAGAGTGCACCCCGGTGCGAAACCAGGCAACTACCTGTTGCTGGCCATTTCAGATACCGGTACCGGAATGGACAGCGAAATCCTTGAACACTTGTTCGAGCCTTTCTTTACCACCAAGGGAGCGGGAAAGGGTACCGGCCTCGGGCTTGCAGTGGTGTATGGCATAGTAAAACAGCATGGAGGCTATGTCACCTGCGATAGCGAACCCGGCACGGGCACTATGTTCAGAATATATCTACCTGCCATCGAAGAACAAGAAGTAGTTTCGGACAAAGCCGAAGAAGATCTAAAGCTGCTAGGTGGAACAGAAACTATACTTCTCGTGGATGACGAAGATGTCGTGAGAGATCTCGGGGAGATGATTCTCGGCGAGTCCGGTTACAAAGTTCTTGCAGCGAAAAACGGTAGAGAAGCGTTGGAAATACACCGAAAGGAGGGACAAGGTATTTCCTTGGTGATAATGGACCTGATCATGCCGGAGATGGGCGGCATGGAATGTCTGAAGCAGCTCCTAAAGATTGATCCGCAGGTGAATGTCGTGGTGGCCAGCGGGTATTCGGCTGATGCGTCGGTGAAAGAGACTATCCGAATGGGTGTGAAAGGATTTGTCACAAAACCGTTTCGCATCAAAGAACTCCTCCGAGAGGTTCGTCGGGTTTTGGATGAGGGGACTCGATAGATCGCTTTCCGAACAGGTGTGCGTTTACGGCATGAAAGACTCAAGGGCTCAATGAAACACACTTATACCTGAAATTTTGCCGATCCACGTTGCGCTTGAAACGTGACGGCCCAACATTTCGCTTGGACTCGGAAGAAACGGAGGATCAAGCAAATGGGCTATGTTTTTGAGCGAATGTCGGCTGAACACAGAGAACCGGTCATTGATATCCTGAACACCTTTATTGCAAAAAGTTTTGCCGCTTATGGGGAAGAGCCTGTGGACTACGGTTTCTTCGATGTGTTGTTGGACGAGTCGCGTGGCTATCCATCACTTGTTGTAAGAGACAGCTCAAGCGGAATTATCGGGTTTGCGTTCATGCATGCCAACCATGCTGCCCTAGCTCTAAATAGCCAAGCGGAAATAACCTACTTCATCATGCCGGACCATACCGGAAAGGGACTCGGCACCAGCATCCTCGAAAGATTTGTCCGGGAAGCCAGAAAACTGGGACTGGAAAGTATATTGGCGAGCGTTTCATCGCTAAATCAGCGCAGCGTCTGCTTCCACCTGAAAAATGGATTTCGAGAATGCGGACGGTTCTGTAACATCGGGATAAAATTCGGCCAGTGCTACGATGCCATCTGGATGCAGTTGCACGTTTAGATCGTTTCCGTCAGTCGCCCTTCATGAATGCATTGATGTTTCGTCGTTCCATGCGACTCTGCATCCGAGAGGTTGTCAGAAAACTCAGAATCAAGAAAGAATCGTGCCACCACATCTCGTTCCCGAACGGGCTCTGCCTGGGAACGCATGACCTGGAGGCTCCGCCTCCATTATAGGCCTGACTTCCAGGTAGATAGCGGGCAGAGCCTGGAACCAGGAAGACACTTCGAGAATGGTTTCCGGACCGAAAAAGAGACCGGGAACATGTTGCCTGACTTTCCCAGCAGCCCTTTAGTTACAGGCGGCCAAACAATCCCATTGCGACCCCGTTGAAAAACGGGGGAAGCAATCTGCCCACGCTTCGGACAGATTGCCACGGCCTGGCGGCCTCGCAATGACAAGTTGTGGCGTAAGCATTCAGTTACGCGGGGAGTGAAAACCTGCGGCCACAGGATCGTAAAGTGATAGGGGTAGGCTTTCCAGACTGCAATGATCGGCATTTCAGGACAGGCAGGCTGGAAAGCCTGCCCCACAAAGACAGCCCATGCCCCCGAAAGACTGAATGCTTACCTTGTGGCATGTCATTACGAGCGGAGCGAAGCAATCTCGCTTTGGGGTTGGCTAGCGGTGTATCGAGGCTATGCAGGTATTACGAAACAGTAGAGTGGCTCGTGGCCGTCGGTTCTTTGTCTCCCATTGTACGGGGTCATTAAAACCATGTCGGACACAGCCCGACCTACCTCAGATCCAACCTTGACCCACCGCTAGCCATATAAAAGTTCTTGCCGGAGGGTGCGGGAACCGGCTTCTTTCAAGAAGCGGGTTCCCGCATTCCTTTCTACTCTTCTACTCTGGCTTTTCCCTTACGGAATTTCTTGACAACAATCACCGGGGCGCACAAGATCAAGGACAATGCGCTAGGACCTGGTACAAACGAAAATAATTATGGAGACATACCGATGACGGGTGACGCTGATTTTCTTGCTATGGTCCCGCTCTTCTCGGGATTGAAACGAGAAGACCTGATTAGTCTGGCCGAACGTGTTCACCATCATACCTATGATGCTGGTGAAGAGATCATAACCGAAGGCGATCAGGACCGCAGTCTCTTCGTTGTCGTAAGTGGCGCTGTCGACGTAATAAAGGGGCGAGGTCAGAGGAACGAACGGCACCTCTGTACTTTCGGGCCGCGAGACTATTTCGGCGAGATGGCGCTCGTAGATGCTCTCGCCCGGTCTGCTTCGGTAGTGGCAAAAGAAACCTCAGAGATCGTGTCCCTGGATCTGCAAGACTTTCATAAAGAGGTAGAGCGCAATCCCGCGATTGCTTTCGAATTACTGACCGTATTGAGTCATCGTGTCCGAGCATTGGAAAAAATTATTATGAATAGCCTGGGAGGGCTCGTCCCCATCTGCATGCACTGTAAGAACATCCGAGACGAATCAGAGGCCTGGGTACGTCTTGAAGAATACATAACAGACCGTTCAGAGGCAGAATTCAGCCACGGTATCTGCCCGGACTGCCTGCGAAAGCTCTACCCCAAACATTTCGCTAAAGACGGCCAGGAGCGCTGAGGCGGGATGGAAGAAAGAAAGCCTCGGGAACCCGCTTTTTGTGTAAAAAGCCGGTTCCCGAACCCTCCTGCAAAAACTTTTATATGGCTAGCGGTGAGTCAAGGTGCGATCTGAGGTAGGTCGGGCTGTGCCCGACATCTTTTCATGACCTCAGCCAATGCCCGGCAAGAGAATCGGCGGCCACAGGCCGCCCTACCCGAAGAAGGGATTTACGCACGATGGCCGGGATGATGAATTCCGGAGGTAGGTCGGGCTGTGCCCGACATCTTGCCATGACCTCATATTGGTAGCGGCCGGCGTCCCTGCCGGTCGAAAATTGGGCGAAATCTCAGCAGCCCCGGGCCGCCCTGCCAGTTCGTGGCACGAATCCCAATCGGATTCACTGGGGATTAGGATTTCTCCTTTCTGATAAAGGGTTCCATTATGCCCTTTTTTTCCAACTCCTCGACTTGTCTCCCTGACAGCTCCGCCAGCAAGCTGTTTAGCTGCTTCACCTGCTCCCGATCGGCAAAGGATTCCTGGTATGTTATCCCTATAATGTACAAGTATGGCGCCAGAGCCCTCCGAGACGGACTCATTCCTTGCTCAAAGAAATATTTTCCCCCGATACCCAATTTGGACGTGCTTCTACAATCTAACCCCAATTTCGCTAATTCCAGCCCTTTTGTTCCGATCAATTTCCATTCTTTGACAATTCTATCCCTGTAAAGCCGTATCTCATTGAAGAGAAGCATTTCAGTTACGAACGGCACGCAAAAGAACAGGTACATCAACCCCCATAGCATCGCGAAAATCAGGTTCGATGGAAATTGATAAACGTGCACAAATAAGGAGTAATAGAATAACGGAATAGGCCAAAGGCAAAACAGAACCCACAGGATCACTTTTCGTTTCTGGTACTTCAGCACAAACAATGGCTCATTTGTACGATTCCACTTGCGAGGCCACCTTTCGTTCTGTAATGGCTTGTCATCAGCAAAAAGCGAGGAAAGTGTTCACCGCAGAGAGCGCAGAGAAATCACTCTGCCATGTGATTTTTCAACTCGTTTTCTGTCTTCGCGTGCTCCGCGGCCTCTGCGGTGAGCATTTTGTTCCGCGGACTATGAACTCGGCTCCGATTCCCCTCTCGGGACGGCTGCAATGAGGAGTTAACTTATTGAAGTTACACGTCATGCTCGTCAAAGAAGCTCTAGTATAAGAAACTCAGCCTGCACCGGTCAAGAAAAAGAATCCAAGGCGCCGGGCGGAAAAGACCCCGAGAAGGTGCCGGAAGGGGAAGTGAAAAAGAATGCGGGGGAACACGCTTTTTCTGTAAAAGGTGCTCCAGGCACGGCAATTATGCATCAGCGAGCCTCGTGCTATATCGAAGGCTTTTAGTCTCAAGATGCATGTTGGCTCCACGCCGAATGGACCTGGATCCCCTCCGGCAAGTCCCGCGGAGAACGCGGGATTACATGTTTGGCGGTAATTCAAGGGACTATGCAGACATCCTGAGAACGGCCTGTACCGACGGTTTCTCCTTCCAATCCGTGTGCTCCGCGCCCTAGTGGGCCCCGCTCCCCGGCAAGAACTCCATGTGCCCAGCGGCATATCAGAGGTAAATGCAAGCTCCTTGGCATCGGTTAATGGGAAAACATCTGGGAGTTTTTGGGGAAAGGCTCCGGAAAACCACTTTCCGCAAAAAGGGGTTTTCCGGGACATTCTTCGACACCTCCCCTAGATTCGTCCCAATCTCCTTGCTGAGCATCATGCCGTAAACATTATTATTTCCCCTGATTGAAGATTTCTTGTTGTAAGTTCTCATCCATTCCGAACTGTAATATCAGACCCGAATGCTTTTGCGGCACATTGGTCAAGTGTAGGACGGACCGTCTCTATCGGAAAAGGAAATATTTTCATGCTTTACGAGATGCATGCTACAATGGCAAAAATCAAATATGGAACCTATTATCGGCGGTTCAGGACTCATGAAACAAGATGGAGAAACTGGGGACCGTGCGCTTGTCGGGCAGTGTCTGGAGGGATCAAAAGCTGCGTGGGACGAATTCTATGCTCGGTACCTGCCTTTAGTCAGAAAGGTCATTCATTCGCACTTGCACTGCACCGAACCGGATATGCAGGACATGATCCAGAATATCTATCTTGCTCTTTGGACAGGACTGCGGAGTTACGATCACCAGTATCCCCTATCCAGATTCGTTTGGGTCGTTGGCGAACGGGTCTGTATTGATGAATACCGGAAAGCCGCAGCCGGGAAACGCGATGGCGAGCATGTCCCGGTGGATCATCACGATCACGGCGATGAAGGCGCTACCATGGTCAGGTCCGATCTCGATACGCAAGAAGACGAAGTGGTCAGATCTCAGTTGGTGGGTCTCCTACGACTGGCCTTCAGGCAACTGGGCGAGAAATGCCGCGAACTTCTAAGATTACGCTTTATCGAGGAACTATCTTTCAAGGAGATCGTTCCGCTTCTGGGTGCCAAAGAGAAAACCTTGGCAGTGCAAGCAGGGCGGTGCATTGACGATCTGAAGACCATTTATGATCGTGGGCAGAGAGAAGGATGGAAATAATGAAAGATCAAGTGCAAGACGATCATGTGGATGACCTTCGGCTGCCGTACCTGGAAGGTTTGCTGAGCCCTGAGGAAAAGACAAATTTTGAGGAGCATCTGGATCAATGCCCGGCATGCAAATCCAAATTGGAGGAGATGAGCCGCTGGACTTCGATCCTTAAGGAAAACGCCCGTGAGATGTGCCCGGATGCTTGGGAACTGTTCGACTATGTTCGTAGCGGCAAGGATCTCCGCGGGACAATTTCTTCACATGTTGAGACATGCACTATGTGCAGCGCAGACGTAGAATCCTTTAGAAAAGATATGTCCACTCAAGCTGTGCCACAGGCTCTCTGGAAGAAGATGGAGGACTTGTCCGGCAAGCCTGCAGCAGACCGGCCTTTCGACAATGCATCTCAGTGGGTTTTGGAAAAACTGAGCAGCCTGGTAGAGCTGTTGCGACCAACGGTGCTGGTTCCCGCCGCCGTGGCTGTTACGGTCCTGCTTGTTGTGTTCTTATATCCGACCGGTCCTGCTCCCATGATGGTGGCACTCAGTTCTGTCAAGTGGGGACCTGGGCCTGCTGCGTCGAATCTTATGGGTGTCGAAAAAGACTCCATTTTGCCTTCTGAGGGAAAGAAGGAGCTATTGGGCGTAGTGATTCTCTTTCGCAACGTGAAACAGCTTCCGGACCGGAATCTTACGGATTCATTGTACAGGGCCATTGAGCCTCCCAAAGACGTCCGCGATAGGTACAACGTGGTATCTCCGGACGAAATCAGGCAAGTGGCCGGTAAAGATCTTCTGAATGCCCCGGATGAAGAGTCCCTGGTCAAAGCAATGCGCTCGGAGTTGAAAATCTCGAGAGCCTTTGTAATTGAAATGGTGCCCAGCGGAAGCAGGTATGGAATCGTTGCCCGTTTCATTAATACCGACACGGGAGTCGCCAGGGAAAAGTGGGATTCCTGGAACTTAACAGAAGCTGAACTTCCTGCCGCTCTGGAAAATGCAGCCGAGGCTCTCCTGCGCCATTGACGTTTATGGCTACCGGCGGGTATGGCTCTGTGGCTAAGGGCGACCGCCGGTCGCCCCTACAGCATCTTGACCTAGGGCCCAAAAAGGGGACATTCATGGCTCTGAACTCGGATAGTCAGCGCAACCTGCTTAGTGGAAGAATATGGTGCTTGCTGTCCCTGGCCGGCACCTTGGCGCTCCTTATTTGCCTGTGCTATCCCGACGGATCGCAAGGGTTCAGCCCCAGCTCGGAGACCCAGCGCATAAAGCCGCGACGAAGTGTTGCCACCCCGAGTGTAGTCACCCCTCCTGGTCCAGCTCCGACTCGCGGCCGGGGAACCGTGGAAAGTGGCACCGGAATAAGGATCCATGTTCAACCAGCGGTCCCAGCTCAGCGGAGAATCCTAATCCGGGAACGTCAATTTCGGCCTGAACCACCTGGAGATTATTCTAAGATTAGACGAACCCTCCCCAGTCGCAGCGTTCAAACACTCCCTCAACAAATCCCTGCCAGAAAGCTGGCAAAACCTCGTGTTCCATACCTGACCGAGCTTGCCCTGGACATTGACAGGGCTCTGGCCAACCGTGCGCTGCAGCAACCGACTGCGGCGGCGGCCATTCATAAAAATTCTCTCTCCCTCGCGGAAAAAGGCGGAAATCCCGCAAAAATAAAAGAAGCTGCGACTAATCTGGGGCACGTCTATTACCTTACGGGCCGATTTCCGGAAGCGGTTGCAAGCTACTCCAAAGCCGTGCTTATAAACCGAAGGATCGGAGACAAAACCGGCGAAGCCACAGCTCTCAGGAATCTTGCTGCTTCATTCACTGCCGCCGGCGAATTCCTCGAAGCGGAACAGCGCAATTTGGAGGCATTGAGACTGCTCCAGACCTCTGGAAGCGCAAGAGACCTGCAGATTGCGCTGAACAATCTTGGAGTCCTGGAGAAAAATCGGGCGAAATATTCCCGGTCGTTGGACTGGTACGAAACGGCCCTGCAAATTCCGGCGGAATCCGAGGATGTGAGGGCCATCTGGTACATCGCAATCTGGGAAACTTCTTCCGGTTATGGGGAGAGTGCGAAAAGTCCGCGCAGAATTATGAAACATCCGCGGCGCTCTGGACCAGGCTCGGAAATGGCAAAGAAGCCGGCGAAGCCATGCTGGATCTGGGTCAACTTTACGCACAATGGGGTCACAACGATAGTGCTTTTGAATGCACTCAGAAGGCGATTCAAACCCTGGCCAATGCGCAAGCGCCTACGGACTGGTCCAAGAAACTCATGGGCGATCTTCTCCTGGATGCGGGACTGCTAAGTGAAGCCGAACGGTACATAAAGGATGCTGATTATGATTCGTCTTTTGGGAGGCTGTATCTTCTCAGATCTCAACCTCAGGCCGCGAAGAAGCACTATGGGCAGCTCCTGCAAGCGGCCCAAAATGAATCCAACCTCGACGAGCTCTTTGTAGCTCATACCGGACTGGCCAAGTCTTTAGAGGCTATGAAGAGCTATGAAGAAGCCCGACATCATTATTCCAAAGGGGTGGAAATTGCCGAGGAGATCCGTTCCAAACTTCTGCTTTCGGAGCGAAAGAACTTCTTTGCGACAAAGATAAGCGGCTTCCTTCGGTCGGAGCCGGCAAAAGGCCTTTTGAGGATAAGTTTGAAGCAGAAAAGGCCGGAACAGAGCATATATCCCGGCGAAGTCACCAGGGCCCGGGAGTTTGCGGATAACCTCTCACAGAGAGCGGAAGGACGGCATTTCAATGTGCCAGCGGAGGTGATCGAACAAGAGGCTGCACTAACCGACCAACTTGCATCACTTAAAACGGCGCTGCAGATCGTTCCCAAAACTGTTGATGAACGACGCTACGCCGAGTTGACCGGCCGTATAACAAACACAGAGATCCAGAGGAAGAGGTTGGTCAAAGTCATCTGCGAAAAGCACAAGGACTATTGCGCAGCAAGACACCCTACCCCGGTGGCCCTGGAGCAGGCCGACATCCGGCCGGATGAGCACATTATCATGTTCGACGCCGTAACGGAGGGGATTGCGATTCGGCTGCTCAAAGGAAGGAAGGTGCTCAAAGCGTTCCTTCTGGAATGGAAGCCGGAGGATATGGACCGTGCTATTCGGAAGTTTAGAGAACCTTTTGAGCAGGTCCAACTGAGTAAGTTCCCAGTACAACTTGCGAAATTGCTCCACGACCGCCTGACTGCAGGCGCACTGGAATCGGTCCCGATAGGCGCGCCCGTCGTTATAATTCCGGACGGCGCACTTGCCCTATTGCCATTCGAAGCTCTGGTCACAGGTGGGGACCCCATTTGGAAATCCGGTAAATATGGGGAGTTTCCTCAAGGGATAAGCTACTTTGGAGACCGCAATCCAATCGTTTATTCTCAATCTCTTACTTCCATGACATTGGTCCGCAAGATTGCAAAAAAGGAAAAGCCCGGGAATGCGGTTCTTGTGATGGCCGATCCTGTTTTTGAAATGAATGACGAGAGGGTTCGCAATGTGGAAGTGTCGAAACCGGTTGTGGGAAGAAAGGATTATTGCTCTCGAGTAAAGTCGGCAATGGAGAGCGCCTGCGCAGGAAATCTCAATTTCCGACGGCTCCCGCAGACCCGTGAACTCAGTAACAGCTTAAAAGAGCTGTACGGAGATTCTTGCGAAATCTATACTGATTTTCAGTGCACAAAGGAGGCGTTCCTGGACAGGGTTTCCCAAAACCCCGGCCAGTACGGATCTATCGTTTTTGGAACTCATGGATTTGCGGCAAACGACCTGCCGGGAATCATGGAACCCGCTTTGGCGTTGAGTATGGTACCAGAAGGCGCCGACGGATTCTTGACCATGACGGAAATTGCCGGGCTGAAAATGAATGTTGAGGTGGCGGCTCTCACTGCATGCAAGACCGGCCTCGGAGCCAGGCTGGAGGGCGAAGGAATTATGAGCCTGGGCCGAAGTTTCCAGGTTGCAGGCGCTCGGTCTGTGATAATGAGTCTATGGTCGGTGGCGGAGGAACCATCAATATTGCTGATCCATGAATTCTTCAAAGGGTTGCGTCAAGGTCTCAGCAAGAATCAGGCTTGGATTCGCAGTAGGGCTGAGCTAAGAAGGCAAGGTTTCGAGCATCCGTTTTTCTGGGCT
Source organism: uncultured delta proteobacterium (assembly GCA_963741425.1). Taxonomy (GTDB): domain Bacteria; phylum Desulfobacterota; class Desulfomonilia; order Desulfomonilales; family Desulfomonilaceae; genus DATJPW01. The sequence continues at coordinate 88,390 of CAVUHP010000019.1, read as the reverse complement.
CCGTTCATTCTGGTGGGGGAAAAGGATTGAACTCCTGGCCGTTCGATAAAGCCCCCAGCGAAGCCTGATGCCGCTGTTTCCGGTTCAATCAGGTAGGCGGGTATATCTGCTGGATCATTTGCTTATAGCGTCTCAACGTATTGTTCTTCGAGTTCGCAAATATTGACGAGAAGTTGGAATATTTCAGCCAATTCTATCGCCCCGATCTCCTCTAGCTCCTCTTTTCTCTTTTTCGCCCATTCTTTCATTTTCAGTGGCCTCCTCTGAGTTTTCGCGCCTAATCTATAATTCGGAGATCAGCGGAAAATATTACAAGAATGGGGAAGGGATTCGAATATTTTGGAAAAACCTGTTTTGCCAGTGCTCCGCGCACAGCGACCATACGTAACGCAACATCGAAGTGTATAAACCGGCCTGACCTTCACTATGCATGTAGGCCCCACACCCAGCGGGGCCAAACTCTTTCCCGAATCCCGCGAAACGCGAGACTAAATGTTTGACATGGCCATCAGCGCCTAAGCGAGGGCTCCTCGTGACAAGATCCCCCGGAAGTTCAGCACCATAACTTTTTTTGTTACCTTTTTCTCGTTTCCCCGAATTGCAAAGATAAGGCGGCCAAAAACACAGGGGCCCCAAAAATTCCTAGACAAGAAGACAAAGAAAGGAGAATGGCGATGAAAAGAACGGGAACCGGATTGACAGTAGTGACAGTAGCGGTGTGTGCGCTCTTGAGCGTCTGTGTGGCGGGTCAAAGTTTCGCGCAAACACTATGGGTGGCCAGTGTCGATACTCGATTCGGCTATTTGCCGGTTTACGCTGAGCCTACTGAGAATACTAACATCATTGCATCGCTCCAACGATGCACCAGAGTGCTCTTGACCGGCGCCGGAAAAGGTCCTTTGGTTGAGATTTCTCAGCCGATGCAAGGCTGGGTGGATGCAAATCTGCTGAGTGAGAATTCATGTTCAGTCGGATACGTGGAACCCGGCGAGCCTACAGTAATTGGGACAGCCCCAGTGGGGGTGACATATGGACCTTACTTCCACCACCGCCATCATAGGCATCATCACAGACATCACATTGCACATCACCCCGGCCATCATCCTGGTCATCACCCCGGCCATCACCCTGGTCATCATGCCGGTCATCATGCCGGTCATCACGGAGGCCATCACTAAGTCGTTAGCTGCACTCCAGGGAGGTGGTATGAGACGGGCATGATTTCAGGATCGCACAAAATCCAGCAAGGCGGGCTTCGGCCGCCTTTTGCTTTTTATAGAGGCTATTTGCGTTCCCGCATCACGCCGAACCAGAGAGAAATAATGCAGGGGAACCTGCCAGAGGGGGAAGTGAAAAAGACTCCGGAGAACCCGCTTCTTGAACGAAGATGGTTCGCACACGGCTAACGTGCATTAATTGTTACCCTACCTTTTGATCTACCGCTAGCCATATAAAAGTTCTTGCCGGAAGGGGTGCGGGGAATCCGGCTTCTTTCAAGAAGCGGGTTCCCCCGCATTCGCTTGTTTCCTTCCCGCTTCTGGCGGGTTCACGGTGGCCTTCTCAGCGCCCCTGGCGGTCAGCTTTCTGAAAATTCATTACCTCAATTCACCTGTACACGCTCAAGGACCTTAGCCTTATGGAGCGATTAGCGGACTCGAGTGGCCTGTATCTCAGGTACCGAGCTTGAATCGGGCCAGCTCCGTAATATTCATATCCCGGCCACCACGAAAAACTATCAAGCGCTTTATCGTCACCCTGAACCCATGGCTTCCAGTCCGCTCCATCAACGGAAGTGTCCACAGTCCATTTTCGAGGAACATGGGCATCGTCCCAGACCATCCGTAGTCTACTCAAGGATAAAATCCGGGTGAGGTCCAGGACCACTTCAAATCTCTCGTCCGGAGCCACCTCTTTGGACGAATAAAGCGATCGTCCGGGATAACCGAGCAGCATGTTTGATGGACTATTATTCGGATCGTTAGCCGGTGGAGCATACAGTACTTTGGCAGTGGGCGCTCCATCCCAGAAAAAGCTGTCCTTCTCGTTTATATTGTCTCCTTCGCGCAAGGGACATGCGGAAGAAATTTTCTTTTATCAAATTTGCCAGTTCCTTGGCTATCAGGTAGTTGGCACCGGCTGTCAGGTGACACCAGTCAGTGAAGACCCATTCGGACGTGTCGTCGAAATATTCCGAAAAATCTGCGATAAAGTAACTTCGCTTCTTCGCGCTGGCGCTGACCCGATCGATCAAATACTTGTAAGCATTTTCCGCAGGCACTCCGTAATAATCCTTGTGCTCCTCCAGCAACTCCGCCTTGGTCTCATTGTCGTGCCGCGGTTTCTTACTCAGATAAAGCAGCGGCTGTAGCGCAAAAATGTGCGGAACCCCGTCGTTTTCGAGAGTCGCATGGTAATCTTCGACCACTCGAACCACCGAACCCACGTTCTCGGCCACCATCCTGGACCTTTCTTCCGTGGTCATCTTTTCCAGCCGAGGCAGCTCCTGTTCGATCAGCGTGCCTCTGTGCATCCTTTGGGCAGTTTCAAAATCCTGGAACAGATCCGACCCCCTCCATAAGAAAGTCATGAGGAAAGTATTATTCTTCAGCCACAACGTCAGGTACGACGCCAGCCCCGGGACATTATAAGAGAACATCTGCCTCAGGATTCCGTTATATTGCCCCTGTTGAAAATAGTCCCAGTCTTTTAGCGGAAGCGTGACGGCATTCAGCTCATTTGCACCGTCAAACGAAATTACCAGGTCGGGGTTGTATTTCCTCAGCTTCGTTATGTGACGAAGCAAAAGATGCTGGTAAGAATATCCCCAAACGGCCGCATTGTAGACTCGGATTGTCTTTCCGGGAATGGGCGCCGTAGCGTTGAGGATTTTTTCCAACATGTGTGAGATCGTTTCCCGGTGCTCGATATAATAGTAATTCGACGAGACCGTTGCTTCACCGGTAGCACCAAGGCCAAAGGCGGTCGATCCGCCTGTAAGAAAAATCCTGAACTCATCGGCAGGTTTTTCCAAAGAAATGCTCCGTGGATCGCGGAAACCCGCGTTGTTAGTATACTCGTAACGGTTTCCTTTCGTCTGGCTGTGTAGGACACAAACGCCCGGCCTGAGGTCGTAATCGTAATGCGTAACAACCTCAGTCAGGTCCCGCTTGACCATTCCGAAATTGTCCGGATAGAGATACCTGAGATATGTCGGTACTGAGCGCATATTCAGCAAGCTTGTCCAATCCAATCAGCATTAGCGCTACGGTGACAATAATGAACCCTATATAAGCCGTTTTCCTGGTTGCAAACCATACAAGCCGTCCAGAGCTTTTCAGTAGTCTTCGGACAAAGCTGTCGTGAATTTCGAGCGTACCATCTGATGAGGTATCCGAAGTCTCTTTCGAAGCGGCCTCCTCCACGGAAACGGGATCATCTGTCGACATATCTTCTCCTTGAGCCCTATTGATTCTCAAGCACGTTCAGGTCTTATCATGAACCTTCGTTATCCGGCTCTCGCAACCCTCTTATTGGGATACCAGGATTGAGGCCGAATCCCGCGAAGAAATCTCGCCGATAGTATGGCGACACAACACTTACCTGAGACATCCCAAGCCATGATTATCCGCGCATTATCACGCTCACGTGTCCAAAACCTGCTCGGCCAAAAGCGTAGCCTTGGCTCAAGGGATATTACGGGAACCAGACCTTTATAGCAACGGCCGAGCAATGAAGAAGAGACCGGGAATCCGTTGCCGGAATGGGAAAGTCTCGGGAACCCGCTTTTTGTGCAAAAAGCCGGGTCCCGAACCCTCCGGCAAAAACTCTATCATTGTGTTATTCGGCAACGTGCTGATTTTGGGCTTTAACTTGAGGTTTTATAACCCCAGCCAATGGTGGACAAAAGAATCGGAGGCCACAGGCCGCCCTACCCTAAGAGGGAAGAGGTAAATCTTTCCTATCGTCATTCCGGCGTACGCCGGAATCCAGGATGATCCTTTATCTCGGACAATTTCGCGTTTAGAGCAAGACTGGACCCCGTTTTGCAACGGGGTGACGGGAGAAAGGCTGTTCGGCCCGAGTAGCCTCTCTGAAGAAGGCATTCAGGCCACCATGGCCGGGACGTGAAATTCCGGAGGTAGGTCGGGCTGTGCCCGACATCTTGCCATGACGTCAACAAGGGCTGGCCAAAGACTTTCATATGGCTAGCGGTGATTCAAGTGTGGATACGAGCACCGTGCCCTCGGTTAATTGAAAACAACTAGGAGTTTTTGGGGAAAGGGCCGGAAAACCACTTTTTATTAATAACATTTGATCTCTTGTTTTCCAGAAAAGAAATTCTTGAGGGAGTTGTCTAAGCTGCCAGTTTTGTAAGTGAAATAGTGTCAGCCTCCCGTGCGGTGAGCAAGGCGGCGATAACGAGTTTGCCTTTTTCGGTGAGGTGGTAGCGGTTGTGTTTAGGAAGTTTCCGCAACAGACGATGGGCCCTCAATAGGCGTATTTGTCGGGTGATGACTGCTGAGGTGCGGCGTTTCTCCGTGGTGTCAGTTTGGGCGCCATAGATAAGGATCCTGATCTCTTTGTTGGTGAAGCCATTGATGAAGAATTCCCCTCGAGCGACTGCGCTGAAGAGTCTAGCGTCGTCAGGCGCATAGGGATTCAGAGCCCTGAAACGCTTTGCCTTCCATGTAACGGGACGGCAGAGTTTGTCAGTCCAATTCTTGAGGGGAGTAGAATCATGTGCACAGGCCAAAGCCTCAAGATAACGCTCATTAGCATTTTGGCACACCTGTGCACGTCGGTGGAAGTCTGCCACTCCTTTCCTGAGTGGTAACCATTCGGGTTTGGTGGCCTGGGCAGACTCCTTTTTTCTGTAGACCTTGAAATCGGAAGGATCGTTAAGGGTAGTCTCTACTCTGAGGACGCTCCCCTGTTTATCGTAAATCTTTATGGTGTTTGTTTTGACTCGATGCTTGACTCGTATTCCTTCCGCACGATGCTTCAGATCAGTGACTACCTCTGCGGTGAAGTGGTGGGGTATGTTTCCGGTGGCTGGTATTTTCCTTCCGAGAAAGCGCATAACGTCAGGGCTGGAGAAGGTTGTCATACCATGGTGCACGAGAGTGCGGTAGTGGTTTGCGAGGAGTCGCGAGTTACGGAACATGATGTCTGTAGCCCATTCGCTCTGCATAACAGACCAGTAGTAGTGCAATGGGAAGAGCTTGAAGATCTCGTCGTGAGCAGGATTGAGAAGTCTGGCGAACTCTTCGAGATGCTTGGGCCAGGGTGTCCTAAGCTGCTGGTCCATAAGACGCTGGGCCTCGGTAACATCCTGAATCCAGGTGAAACAGTTGTCTTGCCGTTGGTAGCACAGCTTGGCATTATCCATCTGCCTAGCAAGCCATTCACGACCGTTGAGACAGATTTGAATGTTAAATGGGAACCACGTCTGGATCCGACCGTGCATAAATCCGAAAATCGGATGGATGTAGTAATGGTAGAGGTGAAGACATTTTCGCCATCGGCTGATGAGTTCCAACTTTCTTGTCTGACGGTTGTGATTGATATCGAAAGACAGACATGGTTCGACAGAGCTGAGCACGCAAATCAAACCTCGCTCAACGCTGTCCTTACGTGCCAATTCATGTGCGAAGCCTTCCTTAGACGTTTGGCTAGAGGCAAGATAGACAAAGGGCCTGGAGCTCTTGGAGGCGATGCTTTTGGAAGCTTCTTTCAACTGGCTGCTCACTTTCAGCACATGTTTGGAGAAATCTTTGAGCAGAACCTGTCCTTGCCTCAGGTACGCTATCATCCCGTAGGGATACACAATGTGTCTCAGCGTCCCACGAAAGAGCAGTCGGTCAAAACCATTCAGTACCCCGATGACATCCGAGGAGTATTTATGCAAAAATGTCTTCATGGTGTTCCTCCCTCGACGAAGCTGGTGTTTGGTTACAACAGCATACATCAAAAGGAGGAACACCTGCTGATTTTGGTTGCGGCCAGAGGCAGCGTTTTGCAAAAAGGGGTTTTCCGGAGATTCCTGAGTTCCTTTTTTCCGAACAGCCTCCCTGATTATCCAACTGCGCTGTCCCCGCAATTACAACTAGCACTTACCCTTCTGCAGTTTGCAGGTGATCTCCCGTGCCTGATCGAAATACTGTTTCGCCATGGCCTGTTTACCCCATTGTTTATATAGATTTCCCATGTCATTCAGGGTATCGCGCTCATTGGAGAGGTTTCCCACTTGCTTATCTATCGCCACCGCCTCTTGGTAAGATCGTGAGGCCTCCTGGTACTGCTTCAAGGCAGCATGTACCCTTCCGATATGTTGGAGCGCCAGCCCTTCGAATTCTCTGGCACCCGACTTACGCGCCGCGGCCAATGCATTGTTATGGAATTCCATCGCCTTCTGGTGTTGTCCCAATTGTAGATAGCTTATGCCGATGTTATCGAGCGTCAGCGCCTGCTGTCGCAAATCCCCTTGTTTGTTGGCCAATTCAAGCGCCTTCTGGTAATTATCCACTGCCTTCTGATACTCCCCCATGCGAGCCAAGGCTGCACCTATATTGTTGTACGCCCAACGCTCCTGATTAGCGTTTTTTAATTTCATGGCCAGCTCAAGAGACCGCTGGTACTGCTCCAGCGCCTTCTGATGCTGTTTCGAGTATAAATAGACGTTGCCGAGGTTGGTGACTACGTCAGCTTCCATTGCTTCGTCGTTCTGCTTCTTCGCTATCTCAAGCGCTTTTCCGCCAAACTCCAGAGCCTTGTCATACTCTCCTCGAACCCTGTAGACGGCGCTTAGACCGCTCAACGCACGGGCCTCCTGCTTGGTGTTTTTGCTCTTGCCGGCCACGTCCAGTGCTTTCTCAAAGCACCGCTGTGCATCTGCGTAGTTGCCCTGTTCTCTAAATATGTAACCCATATTGTTCAGTGCTACTGCTTCAAGCTTTACGTCTCCCTCTTTCCTGATTGCCGTCAATGCTTCCACGTACTTCTGCAAAGCCTTTTGCTGCCCTTCCTTGGATTTGTCCTTCATGTATAACTGGCGGCCTTCATTGAAGAGACGTTGCCCTTCACCCTTGGTCTGGGCCATTAAAGTGAGGGGTGATCCAATAGAGCAGACTGTAATTAATATCAATAGAGTATATGCGAATCGGCGGAGCATGGTGACCTCCTAATTGAAAGCGTTGTTGCCATTAGCCTCTGGGGTCCCATTCTCGCGGACTGGCAGGGCCCCGGATTCTTTACTTGTTTAGATGTGATTGCATGTTCGAGGATTCGGGTTGTCTGAAACAAATACAAATTTTAGTGGTGCGAACCGAGTAATTCTGAAAGAAAAAAGTTGATAAAAGGGTGAGGTTTCTCCAAAGCGATTCTCAACGGAATCAACGTAAATCGATTTTCAAAAGAGGTATTAATTCCTTAATTTGAACCCCGGGTCCATAAGATTCGGTGTAGTGGAATTCCAGTATGCTAATGCGGATTCGATAAGTGATCGTTCTGAAGGGAGTGTTAGTCCAGAATGCGAGATTTTTCTTCCGAAGAAGCTTTCCGTCGCATGAATGTAGACCTGGAAATAAGGCCCTCATTGTAAAGTTTCAGGTAAAGACTTTGCAGGCCGCGTGGAGTGAGTCTGTACTTAGTCATAAGCTCTCGATCTGTCATTCCATTTGAAAGACTATTCAGCACATCTGAAGCATTAACCGTAACTCTTTTTGCATCATTGGTTTTTAGAACCAAACTGCGCCTCTGTACCCCTATTCTTGCTTCGAGCGCTCGACGCGAGACAGCTCCTTTGCCGAGTAATTTCTTATATAATTTCTTCAATCCGCTTAGCGATAGATTATGTTTTGCCATTAACTCCTTATCTGACAAATTGTTTGTAAGATCACCAATGAATTCTCGCGTGCTGATCATCAGCTTTTCAGGCCTGGTCATTACTACAGTAATATTCGAGACTTCTACATAAGGTTTGATCACGGGATCTACATTCACGAATCTCACATAGAGACCATGTCTTTTCACATTCTCATAGTAACGGGTCAAAGCGACGGTGAAATCCGCGCAGACGGACTTCACTCCCTGCAAATCGATCAAAATGCCCTTTGTCGGACTCGTACTGAGCCATTCAACAGTTTTATCCATGAATTCTTCCACATGCTCTTCCTTAATTTCGGAGATCCCAAATTTGATTCGGAACATATCAATTTCTTCAGTTAACGAAAAAATCTGTTCCTCACCATCAACAAGGCGCATTGTGCGGAGCTCTCCTGATTCTGTTTGAGATTTCTATTTGGTAGAAAATTCGTTCCAGTACGTTTCTCACGATGTAAATATATCAGAATACAAAGCATGTTAGAAGATTGTTAGATTATTATTGACCAGGAGAATTCACCGACGGCATTCAGTCATGTGGAATAACGTTCGACTTCTCCTTTTCACCGGGACGACCATATTGATACTATAGAATGTCCAAGTTTGTCCAAGGGAAAGCATAATTTAGGCAGGGGATTCAAACGGAGATTAAGGAAGGCATTAATGTTTCTGATGATTCAAAAACCAGAAAATTGGAAAGAACTGCTGAACGGCAGAGCAGAAATGCGCGGGGATCGACACGGGCTGCCCCGGAAACACTCTTCATAAGAAGCAGTGTTTCCCACAAGTCACCTAAGGCTCTGATCTTGTTGCTCGCTCACGGCTTTTCCTCGATCTCGGCAAAAGTCGCTTGCGAATTGATTCAGTGAAGCCGAGATCGATTATTGTTGACTGCTGTACGTCTTATGATTAAATATTGCCAAGATAGCTGTAACGAGGTAGTGGCAGACTGGTGAAAGGGGGATTGGGAACACCAGAACGTCAGCACAGGAAGTAGCGCTCAGCCGCAGAGCGGACCTTATCATTTCTACACTTCACAAGGGGGAATCATGCAACTTATCGCCTCAACTCCTTTCTACACTTATCACGTCGATAAAACGAAGAATCGCATGTATGTGGCTTATAAGGGAGCCTGGCTAAAGCCGAGTGAAGTGCCGGATTTTGTGAAACACCATGAAGAAGCCATGAGCCAGTTGCGTCCCGGTTTCACAGTACTCGCCGACTGGAGAGAAATGGAGTCGGTGATTCTCACCGATCTTATTGAGGAATGTCAGAAGCAGTCTATTGCAGCGGGGGTCAGTAAGGTGGCCAGGGTTTACAACGAGCCGACGTTCAAGGAAGTACAAGCTGGTAGCATCAGCAAGAGAACCGGTATAACCGCGAGGCGATTCTATGATATTGCTGAGGCTGAATCGTGGCTGGATGAAATCTAATAATCCCGGGAACACCATAGTTGGGTAATCGGGAAGCATGTTCACATGAAGGTCTCCGTCCGGATAAGTTCCATATATGTATGGGACTTTCTTTAAAAATTGCCGCAGCCCCATTTTATCAGCACGAGTTTCATTCTTCTTTGCGACAATAAGAAATGGTGAGGCGGTCCATGGCCGCCCTACCCTAACTTGACTTGCCGTGGCAGTCCCCAACCTGTCATTGCGAGGAGCTAGGCGACGAAGCAATCCCGGATTCGTTCCCGCTACGCACCCCAACTTGTCATTGCGAGGAGCAAAGCGACGAAGCAATCTCGGATTTGGTACGGCCACGCTCGAGAATAGAGATTGCTTCGCTGCGCTCGCAATGACAGGCGTCGGATCATGCGTTAGTGATGACAAGGGCTCGAAATAGGCATTCGCGATGCAGGGGGCTAACATCGGGCATCAGTTGAGTAAGATGTCCCCCGAATTCAGAACATTGCGAATATTTTGTAGAAGCTCCACGGCACGGAACGGCTTGCCGACGAAGCCTTTAGCACCCATCCGAATCGTCTCTTCCATTGACGCCTCAGCCGAATACCCGCTGGCTATAAGAACGTCAAGGTGCGGATCGATCTTCAGGAGTTCTTTAAGGCATTCCGTTCCTCCCATTTCCGGCATGATCAGATCAAGAATAACCAGGGATATCTTTGAAGTCTCTTTCTTGAAAAGATCGATTGCTTCTCTGCCGTTGATGGCCTGCAGCACGGTGTATCCGTGCTTGGTGAGGATCCGGGCGCCCAGTTCCCTGACGAATTGTTCATCATCGACCAGCAGAACGGTCTCGGTCCCAAACGCGGGCATTACCGCCGTGGTCTCAGCATCCATTTCCGCCTCGGCTTCTATGGCCGGGAAATAGACGCTGAAGGTGGTTCCCTTGCCGACCTCACTATGCACAGCAATGTGACCGTTATGCTGTTTGACGATCCCATACACTATTGCGAGTCCCAGGCCGGTACCACGTCCAATCTCCTTGGTTGTGAAAAACGGCTCGAACATACGCTCCATTGTGTTCGTGTCCATCCCATCGCCGATGTCCGAGACTTGCAAAAGGACATGGTCGCCAGGAGTGGATTCGAGGTGAAGCCTGCAGTAATCTTCGTCAATGGTCACGGCCTTCGTTGATATGGTCAGTGTGCCGTTTGCCGGCATAGCGTCACGGGCGTTAATGGCCAAATTCATCAAGACCTGTTCGATTTGAGACATGTCCGCGTTGATATCCGGAAGATTGGCTGACAATTCAAGCTTGATGTCGATCATTTTGGGGATGGTGCGCAGCAGCAACTTCTCAATCTGAAGTATCTGCTTGTTGAGATTCATGGGCGCAGGATTCGGCTCAGACTTCCTACTAAACACGAGCAGCCGCTGCACCAGGTCTGCTCCCCTGGTTGCCGAATGGAATATTTTCTCGAGATCGGAATACTCCGGGTGCTCGTGATCTTTCTCGGCCAGCAGCAACTCGGCAAATCCCATCACAACGGTCAATATGTTGTTGAAGTCATGGGCAACACCTCCGGCAAGAGTCCCCAAAGCCTCCATCTTTTGGGCTTGGAGGAGCTGCTTTTGCAACAAGGCCTCTTTGGTAACATCTCTCTTGACTGCCACATAGTTCACTATTTGTCCGGATTCGTCCTTCACCGGGGAAATGGTCGCCTCTTCTTCGAACAAGGTGCCGTCTTTTTTCCTGTTTGTCAGGTGACCGCTCCAAACCCGGCCGCTGGTGATAGTATCCAACATGCCCTTATACTGCTCTTCATGGTGCCCACCCGTGGGGAATGCGTAAACTTTGTCCAACGGCTTCATTGCGGGAATACCCGGTCGTCAGCTCAAACGCCGGATTCACATAAACGATCGTCATATCCGCATCAGTCATTACGACTGTTTCCGCTGCCTGCTCTATGGCCGTCACCAGTCGAACTCGATCCTGCTCTGCTCGCCTGCGATCCGTTATGTCATGGACAATCTCAAGTTTTGAAACAGATCCATCAGTGTTCTCGATAGGTGCCTCAAAAATTTCAAAGGCTTCTCCAGTTTCATCAATATGCCGCTCCCATTTTACGGGCTTACCTGCAAAAACCTCAGGATTCTTGCACCATGGGCATGGTTCAACACCTCCATGAAAATATTCATAGCATTTTCGGCCGGTTACATCTCCAAACTTTTCCGCTATTAAAGGGTTAACGTACTCGACTTCATGCTGAGGACTCACGATGCAAACGCCATTGTTCATGTGGTCGAGAATGCTTTTGAGCCTGTCTTTTTCCAGTTGGAGTTTCCATTCCGCCTGCTTGCGCTCTGTAATGTCTCGGAACCATGCCTGAATGCCCGGCTTGCCTCCCACCCGAACCTTTTTTGCTACAAGCTCACAATCAAATGAGGACCCATCTTTACGTTGGACCTTTACCTCATACCGGTTAACCGCCGGCTGATCCATTAACCGAGCTTGGCCCCTGCTGCGAGTGATGGCTTGATAATCAGGGTGGTAAATCGTCCAGTGATACTTGCCTTCCAGCTCTCCCTTTTCATAACCGAGTATTTCGCGCAGACGAGAGTTGGTAAGCACGATCTTCGTACCTCTCGTGAGGAACATTCCATCGAAGCTTTCCTCAAGCAACGATCTGTACTTCTCCTCACTTTCTCGCAGAGCTTCCTCAGCCTTTTTTCTCTCCGATATGTCCGTGATTGCCGCGATGGTTCCTTTGCCAGGATCAGACGGGTCAATAGCCTTCATCCGAATTTGGCCGTCGAAAATGGAACCGTCTTCTCGGATGAACTTGGCATCGGTTTGAGTGACGTACCCCAGGGCCAGATTCGGGTAGAGTTCTTTGCCGACTCGTTCATACTCCGCGCGAGACGGGTAGACTATCGAAGCATCCTGATCCAAATACTGTCTCTTTTCAAGGCCGAACGTCTCCTCCCATGCTTGGTTTACCCATTTCATTTTCCTGTCTGCCGTAAGCCCTATGGCCACAGGAGATGTGAACAAAATCCCTCTCAACATTTGTTCGCTCTCAGCGAGCAATTCTCCTGCCTTCTCGCGATCGGTAATGTCCGTGGACACTCCGCACATGAATTTGAGAATTCCTTCCCCGTCATAAATGGGAAAGCCGCGTTGCAGAATCCAACGTATTGAATCATCTGGAAGAACAATTCGATATTCGCATGTGTATGCCTTGCCTTTTGAATGATATTGCCGGAGGACACTCGACACGTGTTCTCGGTCTAGAGGATGGATAGTCTCCCAGAAGGAGCGAGCCGAGCCTGTACAAACTCTCGGTTGTTCGTCCCCATATCTTTTCGTACGCCGGGCTTACGTATACTATTTTCCCGATATCAGGCGTACTCATCCAGAAGACATCCTGGATTGTTTCGGTGACGAGCCGGAAGTTTCTCTCGCTCTCGCGCAGACCTTCTTCTGCTTGCTTGCGCTCGGTAATATTGTCAAACACGGCAACGAAGTGCTCTTTTCCCGGGCTGTACACCGCGACAGAGAACCAAATCCCTAGGGGCTGTACGTAGGCCTCAAACTGCTCCGGATTGCCCGTTGAAGCCACTCGCCCGTAAATTTCGAATATTTCCGGATTAGATTCCCTTATATTCGGTATCGCCTCGGTCACTTTGCGCCCAACTACATTTGTCAAACCTGTCAATTTTTCGAATGAATCGTTAACGCTAAGGTAGACAAAATCATGTGGTTTACCGTCCTCATAGATCATCTTGCAATAGGCAAAGCCCTCCAACATGTTATCGAACAATGACCGATAATGCCGTTCGCTTTCACGCAATGCCTCCTCTGCTTGCTTCCGCTCGGTAATGTCGGTGTTGGCACCGCTATAACCGATGAACGTTCCTTGCTCGTCAAACAGCGGTGAACCACTGCTTTGGAACACGACGATTCGGCCATCCTTGTGAACGCTGGTACCGACAAACTCTCGAAACATTTTTCGGGTCTCGAACACCTCCAGGACCGATTGCTTCAGGGATTCCCGTACGTCCGGAGCAAATAGGTCGTAAAGATGCTTTTGACCGACAAGTTCATCGGGTGAGTATCCAACTATCTTTTCCACCGCTGAACTGCAGTATTGAAAAACGCCATTGGCGTCCACCTCCCAGATCCACTCGCCTGCGTTTTGGGCAACCTGTTCGAAACGTTCTTCGCTCCCTCGCAGTGCTTCCTCCGTCGTCTTTTGCTCCGCCAATGCTCCTTGCAAACGGTCAACCGTCTGCCTCAAATCGGTCTCAGCTTCCAAAAGCTCCCTTTCGACACGTTCACTGTTCAGCATCGTCAGCGAGAGGCTTTCCCCCAGTTGAAGCACGATCACGACGACAAAAGAGCTTAGCTGGAACGCAGAATCCGTGAGAATATGCCAATAACCGAAAGAAACTGCCGATATGGCTCTAACAACGACAATGAGGCCGGTTAAGCACAGCAGCGCCGCGATTACAGTATAGAATATGGACTTGTGCCTGAGAGGATGGCGGAAAATGAGGTAAGCCATTGCCCAATTCAGCCCTAAGATGACTATTCCTGTGACCACACTCCGCCAGAAGGCCGAGTCATACGCATAATAAAGAATCGCGGTTGCAACCAGGTCCACTGCGGGAATGGCGTACCACAATTTAGGCATGGACCCTGAGCCAAGAAAGAGGCGCAACCCGTCCAGATGCAGTACGAAGCCCAGCGGAAAAGCAATATTACCTACGAAAATCGAAACGGCATCAGGGATCAAGCCTCTTAATGCAAGAGCTGAGTACCCCAGGGTCAAAAAGCCCACCCCGGCGGTCCAGCGGTCAATGCCCGGGTACGTTTTGCGAGTTGCCTGAAAGAAGATCAAGCTGATCGTGACGAAACCCGAAATTACCGCGGCAACGATAATGATCAATCTCATTATCAATCCCTTCTAGCTAGCCGGACGAGATCAACCATAAATATCCACCAGAAAAAAGAGAATCATTGATTTGCGGCTTGGATATTCACATGATGGTACAGGCTGCTGAACCGGCCAAGTTTCTATCGACCGGCAGCCACCGAACGCTTCGGACCGATTGTCCAGCCGCCGGTCGGTCCAAGCGAGCTTTGAAAAATGTCAATGACTGAGATGCATTTCTCGTGCCATTACATCTCGGCTATGGAAAATGACTATGGAAAGCGTCAAGATTAGCTGTTGATGCCCGCTTGATTCACTCGCTGTGACGGGGAAGTGCCGGTGGGACGCGAGCCCAAATGGCTCAAAGGTGAGTTTTATTTTGAGAAAATTATAAAAATAATGATGAATCACCATGTTAACAACGAGCCTGATCGGCTCGGCACAATTCAGGGGAGACTCATGTTCGGCAAGGGGCCGATCACCATTAGGGATGTTTTCGGGGAAGGACTTTTTGCAAAAAGTCCCTCCCCGACTCCCACCCCAAAACCTCCTATATCGTTGCGGCGCAACGAGGAGAAACGACTGATTCGAGCGCCCGCACAAGGCAACATCCGCAACGATTCTCAGTAATTAGATTGACCTGGGCCGCCCTGCCGATTAATCAAAGGCGAGAAAAACTTGGAGGTAGGTCGGGTCATGGCCGACATCTTATGGCGTCAACGAATGGCCGGGACAGAAACGGCGGCCACGGGCCGCCCTACCATCACTTGCATTCACCTTTGATATACCGCCAGCCATATGAAAGTTCTTGCCGGAGGGTCCGGGGGAACCGGCTTCTTTTAAGAAGCGGGTTCCCGGATCTTCTTCCGTTCCGTTCCGGGCGGGTTCCCGAAGCGTTCCCTCTTCCTGCCGGAGGCTCTGTGCCCACTTTCGATTGCGATGATCACAGGGCTCGCATAAACTCGACCAGATTTTTCTTTTCCTCCGGGGTCAGCTTGAGCTCCTGAATCATGTTGAAAAACTCCACGGTGTCCTCCAGAGTCAATAAACGGCCGTCATGGAGATATGGCGGCGAGTCTTTTATACCCCTGAGAGGAAACGTTTTGATGGGACCATCCGCCGAAGCCATCCTTCCGTTGATCATGCGGGGCTTGTAAAAACGCTCGGTTTTCAAGTTGTGCATCGAGTTGTCGGTATAATAGGGCGCTGGATGACAAACCGCGCACTTGGCCTTCCCGAAGAAGATCTCCTGCCCTTTCAGTTCCGATTCCGTGCCCTTTCGTGAGTCGATCCTTCCGTAAATGTCCAGCTTTGGAGCGGGAGGAAAATCCAAGAGTTCTTGAAATTCAGCCATGAAGTGAACCTGGCTGCCGCGTTCCAAGATATTTATGCCCTTCTTGGTTGCGATCACAGGATCTCCGTCGAAATACGCAGCCCGCTGCTCAAATTCCGTGAAGTCTTCAACGCTCTTCAATGCCCGCTGCGAGCCGAACAGACGCTGGATGTTGACGCCCCTGAGTGTAGGCGTGTCCAAGCGGTGACGGAATTCTTGCGGTCGAATGTCTCCGACTAGATGTGTGCTCCCGTTAGTATGCCCGTTAGCGTGGCAGTCAAAGCAGACAACCCCTCGACTGGGACGCTCCGACCGACGGTCCTCTGTCTGATTGAACTGTTGTTGAGGAAATGGGGTTACCAGAAGACGAAGCCCTTCAAGTTGCTTGGGGTTCAGGATACCGTTGAACATCTCGAAATAATTCTCAATCGTGACCAATTTGCCTTGTGAGACATCCCCGAGGTCCGGCCGTGTGGTCAAATAGATGGCTGCGGGGATTTCCGCCAGAAGGTGCTCCGGCAAATCGAATTCCAAATCGAATCGAGTGAGGTCTCTCTGCTCCTGCTTTTTTATTTCTTCAATGTGCTTCTTTGGGAAAAGCATGCCGCCTTCCGGATGATTAGGGTGAGGAAGCGGGAAAAACCCGGCCGGAAATACGTTTTTTTCACGAATCTCGTCAGGACTCATTGCAGCCAGTTTCTCCCAGGTCATGCCCTCCGGCAGTTTGACTCGCACACCCTCCTGAATCGGCTTGCCACGAGACATGGTTATGCCCTTGGCAGCCTGGTCGCGCAGATCGTACCGAGTGTCCAGAAGGTCCATTTGGCGCTTCATGATTCCAGGCTTCGCTGCTTTCATGCGGGTCATTATTGAATCAAACGGCTCCGTAATTACTACCGGTGAATAACTGGTGGGCATCTTCCCGGACTGGGCGTGTACCAATGCCAGTGTGCCCAAGACCGAGCCTACGATTAGCCCAATGACGATAGCCAATCTCACTGCGTTTGTTTTCATAACTTTTGTTCCTCCTTTCCCTGCAAATTATGTTTGGGTTTCACGCGACGTACTTCTCAATAGCCCCGACACTATTTTGGAGAGTTCGCTCAACAGAATACAAAGACACTCAGCTTACCCCCTTCTCATAAGCACGATCTGCCTTCAGGCAGTTACCAATGTAGATCTGGATTTATTTGAAAGATCCCCCCTTGGTCAGGTGTTATCCGTTGGTTTTGACAACGCTATAAAAGAATTCTAAATAAGAAACCATCTTATCTTGTAGGATTACCTGATTTGAGACAGGTGTCAAGCGCGATAAAGGGGAATCTTACGACTAAATAAAACCCTAACGAAATTGGTACAATGAGATTGTCGCAACTCGTTAGCATTCCCCCCAACGGAAACAAATTATGACTTGCGCTTTTTCTTGGCACACTTGGAACATATACCCATGATTTGCACATGCCTGGATTCAGGATGTCCCCATTCCGATATATCAAGTGGAGGCTCTAACCGATCGAATTCAGCCCAATAGAAATCTGTGAGGCCTTTGCACTCGGTGCAGACCAGATGGTGGTGAAGCTTGCGATTCGGATCGAAACGGTTTTTGTCCACGATCGGGACTCGCCCGATAAGACCAAAACTCTCCAACGCGGACAGGGTTCTATAAACAGTGTCGAGAGAAATGGACGGAAGGCGTTCTTTGACCCGCTTGTAGATGTCCTCGGCAGAAGGATGATCCTTGGCCTTCATCACTTCGCGAAAGATCTCCAACCGCTGGGGAGTAACCTTGATTCCCTGCTCCTTGCAAACCTTTCGGAAAGCATTGAATTCGTCTTCCGAGAATTCATCTGTTTTATCGCGCTTCACGTGAGATTCTTCTTATTTAGCAGGCCTTCTTTGTAGAAAGAAAATCATACTTTAGTCCGGGAGTCAACTCACGATCCCAAAAGGCACCGACTCGGAAAATTTCTCGACGTTATGCCGGCACATTTTTGGCAGAAACGCCTAGCGCTGCTCCTTGTTGAGAGGTTCTCCGTGGCACTATGCTGATAATCATAGCACGATGCCTGTCGTAATCGTGCTGGAAAAATGAGTCAAGAAAATGGGGATGAGGCGCGTCTACTCCTGCAACAGCCGCTTGCAGGCATTGTGTGGGCCATTCTAGCGATTAATCAAAAGGCGAGAATAACTTTGAGGTAGGTCGGGCTGTACCCGACATGGTTTCCATGACCGCAGCCAATGGTGGGCAAGAGAATCGGCGACCACAAGCCGCTCTACCTGAAGAGTGGATTCATGCATGATGCTCCGGACGGGAAATTCCGGAGGTAGGTCGGGCTGTGCCCGACATCTTTTCGTGACCTGGCCCGATCTGCTTGTAAAAAGAATCGGCGGCCACGGGCCGCCCTACCATCAGAAAGGTTTTCTAATGGCTGTGATCGTGGACCTCCTGTTCATGGGCAGGATGGACATGACTGTGTGGACCATGGTCGCCGGAGTGATCGTGGTCATGGACCAAGATGTCGCGATGGTCATGCCCATGCTTGTGCTCGTGGTGATGCTCGTGGCCGTGGGAATGCGAGTGTTCATGGGTGTGGGTTGTGTCTCCGTGACTGTGTTCGTGAGAATGGCTGTGGGTGTGCTCGTGCGCATGCAAATGTTCGTGTTCGTGGTCGCCTTGCATTGTAAACTCCTTTCGTTCGGGGGTTACCGACCGAATTGCCGAACCGCCTCTATCCAAGAATCTAAGTAGCCACACAAATATTGTCAATGATGTAGTATAGTTATTAAATACGTGGCACAAACGGCATACGTCTCATGCAAAGATGCATCAACACGACCGGCACGGAGGCCGGTCGCTACCAAGAAGGAGCGCAGCCATGGCCCGGCCTACCATGGGGCGCTCTTCGTACACTCCGATGTTACTGCGTCTCTACCCAGCTTCAATATACCGCTAGCAATTATAAAAGTTCTTGCCGGAAGGGGTGTGGGGGAATCCGGCTTCTTTTAAGAAGCGGGTTCCTCCACATTCTCTTCGTCCCTTCCCTCTCCTGGCAGGGTTTCCGGAGGCATTCTCAGCGCTCCTAATTGGGACTCGGGGGCAGCTTCGCTGTCTGTGTCCAAAACTCTCCGATGCATCTTATAGCATTCGTAAAATTATCAATTCCGATGGGTTTTACGATGTAACAATTGGCTAGTTGCGAATACGATTCTTTTATATCTTGTTCTTCAGCCGAAGTAGTCAGGATAATCACCGGGATGCGCCGCGTGTCTGGGTTTGCCCTGATTTCCCTTAATACTTCTTTGCCGCTTTTCTTGGGTAGGTTTAAGTCTAGTAGGATAAGGTGAGGACAAAACAAGTTTGAATCATTGGGAATGCAGTTTTTATGAATAAAAGCCAGAGCTTTTTCTCCGTCTTCCGCCACGTGTAACCTGATATCAAAACCGCCCTCTTCCAATGCTTTTTTTGTGACCATAACATCTATGGGGTTATCCTCCACCAGTAAGACGTCTGTGTGCGATGGCATCGTGCTCATGTTTCTACATCCCCCTCGTATTTCCAATATTGGCACTAATTTGCATCTTGCAAGCGGCCTGGATTCCATGCGCAAGGGTTAAGAAGACCGCCGGTTCGTTACATCGGCGTAATTATTGTATTATATAGGTCAGTCTCGTACCGAAAATTATTTTTTGGGGTATCTCGCGGCGTCCCGGACACCGTTGTCGCCTCAACCACACGATGGGCGGAACACGAAATTCCGGATGCAGGTAGGGCTGTGCCGGACATATCTTTCATGGCCTCATATTGGTAGCGGCCGGCGGCCACAGGCCGCCCTGGATGGAAGGAGGAAGAATTCCGGGAACCCGGTTTTTGTAGTGCTCCGCGCACGGCGATCATGCATCGGTGGTGCATCGGGGCGTATCGAGACCTCTCAGCCTCAAGATGCATGTTGGCTCCACGCCGAGTGGGCCCGAACCCTCCGGCAATCCCGCGTTCTGCGCGGGATTAGATGGCTGGCGGTAAGTCAAGGTGGGATCAGCGGTAGGTCGGGCTGTGCCCGACATCTTTTCATAACCCCGGCCAACGGGCTGAAAGAGAATCGGCGGCCACAGCACGTCAGAATATCAGAGTTTTTTGGGAAGGGGCCGGGTCCCGCGGAGAACGCGGGATTGCACAAAAAAGGGTTTCCCGGAGAATCTTCACCTCTGGCGGCGGCCACAGGCCGCCCCACCTGAAAACCGGAAGAGGCTCGGAGAAGACTCTTTGGTGGGTCAAATTTCAATCCGACCCATTACCCATCACTGGACTCTGGGAACATCGATGTGATAAAGAATAAAAAACCGGGAATGATTGTGATAGGAAATTACCCAAATTAACTTCTGTAATTGAAAAGCTGTTTCTAAACGGGCTCGTATCGAAATGTTTAAACGCCTCTCTTGATTCGGAAAAGGGGCGAATCTTCTCTCTATGATCACCCGCAACGGGTTTTATGGGGCTGTCCTGGTTGGCAGGTTTCATCTTTACAACTGCTGAGAGACAGAATTGAGGGGGCGATCAGGAAAAGGCCTATTATCAACGTCACTCCAGCGCAAAGATAAGACCGCTGAGGGTACACAAAATGAGACCCACGAAGATATTTGGATTGCTGCCGATTCCCATATTGCTTTTTCTTCTGGTCGTAATGCTCGCGATGGACCTTCAAACCGTCTTCGAACCACCGGGCCTGTATGCTTTATTGAATGTCGTATTTCTTACGATTCTTCCTTTGATTGTTTCCTATTATGCAACGAGGAGCTATCTCCGCAGTGGGTTTTTCCCCATGCTCATGCTGGGTAGTGGGACTCTTGCACTAGGATTGTCGGGCATCTTGTCCGGTTTTACAATGAGTTGGCAAGGCGGCGGGCCTGATGCGACTATGACTATCTTCACCTGGCTGGCTTTTGTTTCGGCAATATTTCACCTGGCCGGCGCAGTGTCGGTATTTACAGGTATTGATCCGGACAGGGACACGCGCCATAAAGAGTTCATCCTGGCATTGACGTACATCGGCATAGCCGCTGTAGCACTCTTAGTCACGGGCATGGTCCTGAAGGGCCTAATCCCGTTGTTTTTTGTTCAGGGCCAGGGCCCGACCCCGTTACGACAAGTTCTTGTCGGGATTATGACTGTAATATCAATTGTGTGCGGCCTTCTGTTCCTCAGCGTATATTTCTTTTCTAAGGCCAAGTTCTTGTACTGGTACGCCCTGGCCATGTTTGTGTTCACCACCGCATTGATTTCTTACATGTTTGTCAAGGTAATAGGCAGTCCAATAGCGTGGTTGGGCAGGGGCGGTTTGTACCTGGCAGGCATTTATCTCTTCATAGCCGTCATCAGCGCTTCCAGGGAACTTCGCTCTAAAGGAGAATCGCTGGCGGAGGGAATTTCGGGCCTTTTCCTTCACCATCTCGAATCATTGGTGGAAGAGCGGACATTACAGTTGGCAGGCGCCCAACACGAGTTGCAGACCGCATATGGAGATCTTGAGCGAACCAATGCCGAACTCGAAATTGCGGTAGACGAACGAACCTCTGCGTTGCGGAATGCTGCCGGACATAACGATCTATTACAAAAAATACGGGAAGCCCAATCCCAATTCATTTCCAACATCGCTCCTGACGAGCTTTTCCCGGATTTACTCCGGGATCTCCTCTCCTTGACCAACAGCGACTTCGGTTTCATCGGCGAGATCCTTTACACCGATGACGGTCGGATGTACCTCAGAGATCGGGCAATTACGGACATATCGTGGGATGAGGAATCCCGTAAGATATATCGGGAATTCGCGGATAAGCAGGGACTGAACTTTTACAATATTCAGGGACTTTGGGGAACCGCGCTCCTCACCGGGGAGCCGGTGATCTCAAATAATCCGGGCACTGATCCCAGGCGGAGCGGAACGCCTAACGGTCATCCCGGACTCGATTCGTTTCTGGGTCTGCCCTTCCTTTCTAAAGGTAAAGTCATAGGCATGGCCGGCCTTGCAAATAGAGCCGGCGGATACAATCAAGAGTTAGTAGAGTTCCTTCAGCCGTATGTGGCGACCTGCACGAGCATCATTGAGGCGTATCGAAACGAAAACCGGCGACAGGCAGCCGAAAAAAAGCTGTTCGAGGCAAACCAACGGCTGCAGGCATTGATGGACGCATTGCCGGTCGGCGTCAGCTTTTCAGATGATCTCTCATGTCGGAATGTCACCGGTAATCCCTGTTTATTTACCCAATTCGAGATTTCGGCTCAGGAAAACATATCTGCTTCCGCTGCCGATCCTGCGGCTCCGGGCCGTTTGGTCCGTTTCTTCCGGAATGGGAGCGAAATCAGGGACACGGAACTTCCATTGCAGCGTGCGGTGGCGGAAAACAAGATAATTCCGCCCGTTGAGCTGGAGGTGCGGCTTCCGAGCGGAAGACGGTGGATTACCGAGGCGTCCGGCGCACCGATTCTGGATGGACAAGGCGACGTGATAGGCGGGGTCGCAGTTACAGTGGACATTACCGAGCACAAGCGATTTGAAGAAAGTCTGCAAGAATACGAACGAGTAGTGGAACTCCTGGAAGAGATGATAACCGTTGTTGATCGAGATTACCGCTATGTGATCGCGAATCGTGCATTCCTCAACTACCGGGGACTCGAGAGAGAACAGCTCGTTGGGCGACTGATATCGGAAGTATTGGGCAAGGAGGTCTTTGATAATCTCGTCAAGCCAAAATTGGATGAGTGTTTGCTGGGTAAAGCAGTCACATACGAGATGCGATACAAATATGAGAAGCTCGGCAATAGGGACTTACTAATATCGTACTTGCCAATCGAAGGTCCTGTCGGGATTGATCGCGTAGCTTGTGTTTTGCAGGACATCACCGAGCGCAAACTGGCGGAGAAAGCACTACTTAAAGCAAAGGACGATCTGGAAGCCCGCGTGAAAGAGAGGACAGAGGAGCTGGCTCGTTCCAATCAAGACCTTCAACAATTCGCTTACACAGCTTCCCACGATTTGCAGGAACCTCTCCGTAACGTGGCCAATTGTTTGCAAATGCTGGAGCAGGACTATAAAGATAAGCTCGATGCTGCCGCAGACCAGTACATCCAGTATGCAGTCGAGTCTTCCGTACGGATGAAGGACCTTATTCTCGGTTTATTGGATTATTCCCGTGTGGCGACAAAAGGGAAGGCGCCTCAACCAGTGGATTGTGAGGACATATTAAAACGAGCCTTGATGAATTTGGGTCTGGGGATATCCGAAACGGATGCAGCGATCACACACGACCCGCTGCCTACTATTTCTGCCGATGACACACAGATGTTGCAGGTGTTTCAAAACCTGATCCAAAATGCGATTAAATTCCGGAGGGATGAACCGCCGCAAATTCATATCTCGGCAGTGAAAGACAAGAACGAGTGGATTTTTTCCGTAAGAGATAATGGGATCGGAATCCAATCTCAACATCTGGATCGGATTTTCGTGATTTTTCAACAGTTGCATAAAAGGGGCAAATACGAAGGGACAGGCATGGGCCTGGCGATTGTCAAAAAAGTTATCGAGCGGCATGGCGGACGGATTTGGGCGGAATCAGAGCCGGGTGTGGGAACGATCTTTTATTTCACCATACCCAAAAAGGATCAGGTATAATGCAGGGCGAGAAGAAACCAGAGAATCAAAGGGAAAACCCTTTTGAAAAGATGCTCCGCGCACGGCGAGTAATGCCTTTGTGCGGGCATGATGTTAACCGGAGGCAAGGGACATTGAGGTGCATTGTATAAACCCACGCCAACGGGGCGAAAGAGAATCGTTGGCGGCCACATTGGCCGCAACTACTCTCTAAGATGGTTTGCATCGAGCTCGGCCAACTCGAGCATCGAAGAATTGACGGCCGCAGGCCGGGAGAATGTTCCAGAGTTTCTTCGGGTAAGGAGGCCGGGTCCCGCGGCAGAACCGCGGGATCGCACAAAAAAGGGTTATCCCGGAAAATCTCTTCCCTCTGTCGGCGGTCCACGGAGCCGCCCTTTCACCTCGAATTGCTTTCAAAGGAATCATCAAGTGAAGATCCGAATTCTTATGGCTTTCTTGTCCGTGATCGGTCTGGTCGCGTTGACCGGCTGCGATTCATCAAAACCCAAGATCTCCTCCGGCCAACCCGAGCAAACTCTTGTCGTGGCCACATACCAAGGAGATGCTTCGTCCCAGATCTGGATAGCAGAAAAGAAAGGATACTTCGCGGAACGAGGGCTCAAAGTCGACATTAGATTATATGGATCCGGTCTGGAGGCTATACAAGATATGCTGGCAGGCAAAGTGGATATTGCGACTGCTTCGGATTTCGTTGCCGTTGGCGGTATTCTTAGACAATCTCCAGTTCGCATAATTTCAAGCCTATGCCAACCTGATATGATCAGGCTTGTTGCACGGAAAGATCACGGCATCACACAGCTCTCAGATCTAAGAAATAAGAGCATCGGCGTTTTTAATGGCACTGTGGGTGAATTTTTCCTCGATTTGTTGCTGGTCGTGCAAAATATTACTTCCGACGAAATCCGGAAGGTTGAGTTGCCACCTGCTGACCAGGTCAAAGCCATTTTAAAAGGCGAAGTTGATGCAGTTGTGCTCTGGGACCCATTCGTTGCATCCATATGCAACGAGCTGGGAGAAAATGCTTTGAACGAGTCTGCCCAGAGCGGACAGAGTAATTATTTCGCTGCTGCTGGGTACAGAGGATACATTAAAGAAGCGGCCTTATGCTGTGCAGAGTTTTGTCTCCTCACTGATTGCAGCGGAGGAATTCCTCACAAATCACAAGGATGAAGCAAAAATAATTGTCGCGGAGAAATTGGGCTTGAAAGATCTCAGCTCTTTGTGGGGGAAAACTCACTTCGAGGTCTGTCTGGATCATCCGCTCATCCTCACCATGGAAGCCGAAATGAGATGGATCGACCCCGGTATTACGACTGGTCGGTCCGAGATGCCTAATTTACTGAAATTCATCTATTTTGATGCTCTCAAGTCAGTAAGACCAGAGAGGATCAAAATACTTGGCAGGTAAGACATATGACCATCGAACGCAGAGCGCAAATTACCGCCGGAATTCTCGTATTATTTGTCTTGGCAACGGTGCTACTTCTTTTTTGGACTTCCCGTCAGGTAGAAAGAGGACTCAGAGTATCTGAATCTATTTCACAATTGATTCGGTATTCCTCCACGTTATCGACCCTCCTGAATGAATATCAGGATCGCGGGAATGTCCGGGCTTTGGAGCAGTGGGAGAAAAATCGCGAGGCGCTGGGGCGGACTCTTAATGAAATGGAGTCCGAATACCGATCGATTGCCCCGGACTTGCTGGAAAGCCTGCAAAATGCTTTTGACGCTGTTAACTCGCTTGCTCCGCAAATTCCGCGATTGGTTGCTTTGAAAACCGGCGATAGTCAGACTCAAAGAGCCAGAGACATGCTGACCAGCCTGATGTTTCTAAGGCTGGAACAATTGCTCAAAGGGGCGAACGATGTCAACAGGGTTGTCCAAGCCACAGTGCTGGAGAGAAGGCATTTCGTTGAAAAAACGATCTTAATTGCTGGAATTTCACTTCTCGTAATAGTTTTAACCAACATTTACCTGATCAGGAAATCCGTTGTTCAGCCTCTAAAGGATCTGTCCGCGGGAGCCCAAAGAATCGGCGCAGGCAATTTCGATTACGTCGCGGAGACAAAACACGACGATGAGGTGGGACGACTGGCCCTGGCGTTCAACTCAATGGTCGGACGTCTCCGCGATCATGCAATTACTCTCAATCAAAGTGAGGAAAGGCTTAAGCAAGCACTTGAAGTAGGCGGACTCGGCTCGTGGGGTCTTAATGTAAAGACAGGGAACGCATGGCGGACGCTGCGTCATGACAGGATTTTCGGCTATGACCATATGTTGCCTGAGTGGACATATCAGATGTTTCTCGATCACGTACTGCCGGAGGATATCAAGGCAGTCGACGATAGATTCAACGAGGCGCTGCGGACACATACGGAATGGAATTTCGAGTGTCGGATCCGCAGGGTGGATGGAGTTAAACGCTGGATCTGGGCGCAAGGGCTTCCGCGATTCGATGACGAGGGGGAACTCACCGAGATGGTGGGACTCGTGCAGGACATCACCGACCGCAAGAGGACAGAGCAGGCTTTGCAGAAATCGCGTGATGAATTGGAGTTGCGAGTCCAGGAACGAACAGCGGAACTGGCTACAGGCAAGTGAAGCCATAGCAGCCGAGCGGCAGAGGTTTTACGATATTCTCGAAACCATGCCGGAGATGGTGTGCCTTCTGACGCCGGATCATCACTATGCGTTTGTCAATCGCAGCTTCCGGGAGAAATTCGGAGACGACGACCATAAGCATTGCTTCGATCGCGTGTTCGGCAAGAAAGAAACCTTGTGAATTTTGCGAAGCGTATACAGTGCTGGAAACCGGGAAACCGCATCACTGGGAGGTTGAAACAGACGACGGCTCTCTAATCGATGTTTACAATTTCCCCTTTTCAGACGCGGATGGTTCGCCACTCATCCTGGAGATAGATATTGACATCACCGAGCAGAGGCGTGCAGCGGAATCAATAAGGGCCGAGCGCCAACGGCTCTATGATGTGCTGGAGTCACTGCCGGTGTACGTCTGCCTGCTCGATGCCGACTATCGCATGCCGTTTGCAAATCGAAACTTCCGGGAAAATTTCGGGGAATCGCAAGGCCGCCGCTGTTATGAGTTTCTCTTTAACCGGACAGAGCCGTGCGAGATCATGCGAGACCTTTAAAGTGATGAAGACCAGAGCCCCACACCACTGGTATTGGACCGGCCCGAACGGGAGAGACTATGACATTTACGATTTCCCTTTCACCGACACAGACGGCTCTATGATGATCCTGGAGATGGGCATCGATATCACGGAGCGAAAAAAGCCGAAGAGAAACTGCAACGGACGCTTGCCGACCTGACTCGTTCCAATGAAGACCTTCAGCAATTTGCCTACGTGGCCTCCCACGACTTGCAGGAGCCTCTCCGCAACGTGGCGAGTTGTCTGCAAATGCTGGAGAAGGGCTACAAGAACAAGCTCGATGCCGATGCGGACCAGTATATCAATTATGCAGTCGAGTCTTCCATACGAATGAAGGACCTGATTCTGGGTTTATTGGCGTATTCCCGTGTGGCAACAAAAGGAAAGCCGCCTCAACTTGATAGATTGTGAGCAAGTGCTGGAATCGACCTTAAAGAATTTGCACTCTGCCATTGCCGAGACTGGAGCTGTAATCACTCACGATCCTTTGCCCAAAATCTTTGGAGATGACGCCCAACTCTTGCAAGTATTCCAAAACCTCATTGGAAATGCCATTAAATTTCGCAGGGATGAACCGCCGCAAATTCACGTGTCCGCAATGAAAAACGAGAAGGAGTGGATCTTTTCCGTCAATGACAACGGCATCGGGATCGAAGACCGGCATTTAGACCGAATTTTCGTAATATTCCAGCGGTTGCATAAGAGAAGCGAATACGATGGCACAGGCATGGGGCTCGCCATAGTCAAGAAAATCGTGGAACGCCACGGCGGAAAAATCTGGGTAGAATCCGAACCGGGTGTGGGCTCGACCTTTTATTTCACATTACCAGAAAAGGCGATTCAGGTATGATAGCCGGGATCAGAGAACCTTCCGAGGTAGGTCGGGCTGTGCCCGACATCTTGTCTGCATTTCCGGTAGCGGCCGGCGTCCCTGCCGGTCGATTCCTCGCTGAAATGGGGATTCAGCATGATCGATGTTCCCGGCCATCTTTGCTCGGCTGACGCAAGATTGATTGAAGAGGAAAAATGACACCCGCAAAACTGCTCGGACTATTGCTGGTAATTGTCTTTATTGTGGCGCTGAAAATCCTCAGCGTTCTTGATATCGGGTCGATTTTCGAACATCGCCTGCTGCTCCCTGTCATGAACACCCTGTTCGCTGGATTGATCCCAATTGGTATCGCATTGTTGGCGGCCAGGGTTTATTCGAAAAGCGGTTCTTTTTCGGTTCTCTTCATGGGTTGCGGTATGTTGTCTTTTGGATTGTGCGCCATAGTTGCCGGTTGGCTCATAAGAGCATCCGACGGGGCCAACCTCAACGTGTCTGTTTATAACACAGGAGCCCTTTTGGGTTCCGGCTTCCATGTAATCGGCGCGATTCTCAGCGTAGCCGGTATCGGTTATCCCGACGAAATCCGAAATCGGAGGTTGAGAGTTATTTCTGCATATCTCGGGATTCCGATCTTCGTGCTATGTTTCTCTCTGGCCGCACTGCGTGGCTTAATCCCGCCTTTTTTTATCCAAGGAGTCGGTCCCACCGAACTGAGACAAGCGATTCTCGGCACCGCGGTGCTTTTATACGTGGTTTCGTCTATTGCCTTTATGGCTCATTATTTCAAGAGTAAGACGGACTTCATATATTGGTATTCTCTCTGTTTAGCCATGTTGGCCATGGGTTTATTCGCCTTTTTTGTCCAAAAGTCCGTTGGTTCGCCAGTCGGGTGGCTGGGGAGGTCTGCTAACTACCTCGGAGGCATTTTTGCCCTTGTAGCTGTTCTGTGTGCGTTGAGAGAGGCGAAAGTCAGGGGCGTGCATGTGGAACAATCTATTGCCGATCTATTCCGGGATCGGGACCCCGGCTACCGATACGGATTCCTGGCGGTTCTACCGATACCGACATTTCTTATTCTTTTGATCATAGTAGCCTCATTAGGCGTCAGGACGGTATTTGAGCCGCCCGGTTTATTTGCAGCATTGAATGCACTGTTCCTTACGATCTTGCCTCTGGGTGTGGTTTATTTTGCCACCAGGGGCTATCTGCACAGCGGCCTCTATAGGATGCTGATGCTTGGCTGCGGTACGTTGACATTGGGATTGGGCAGTCTTTTGTCCGGTTGGATGTTGAGTGTGCAGGTCGGCGGACCAAATGCCAGTGCGACTATTCTCAATCTGTCATTTCTACTCTCTGCAATATTTCACCTCCTCGGCGGAGCATTTGTATTTGTAGGAATAAATTGGAAAGAGCCCACAAGGCACAAACAGTTGATTGCGGCCTTCACCTATATCGGAATAGCCGTCCTCATGGCGATGCTGACGGCTATGATCCTAAAAGGTTTTTTTCCTGCGTTCTTTATCAAGGGCGAAGGACCGACGCACTTGCGTCAGATTGTTGTGGGAACTGCGGCGATCCTGTTCGGCATTTCCGGCCTGCTGCTGCTGATCGTGTATCTGTTTTCATGGACGAGAATGTTCTATTGGTAATCATTGGCTCTATTCCTTATTACCACAGGGTTGATTTGCTATATGTGTGCCAAGTATCCGGGAGACCCGATCGCATGGCTGGGCAGGACCAGCATGTTTTTTTCGGGCGTTTACCTCCTCGTATCCGTAATGATGGGAGCTGGGGAACTTCGTGCTAAGGGAGAAGCGCTGGAAACCGGTGTGACGAATTTGTTCCGTCATCACCTTGAAACGTTGGTACAAGAGCGAACGCTTCAATTGTCTCGTGCTAAACAGGAATTGCAAAACTCACATAACCGATTGGAAATTGCCAACGCCGAACTCTACAAGACCAACCGGAGGCTCCAAGCATTGATGGAGGCATTGCCAGTCGGTGTCAGCTTCTCGGACGATATCTCCTGCCGGAGCGTCACGGGCAATCCCTGTCTGTTTGCTCAACTCGAAATGACGTCCGAAGATAACACCTCGGCTTCTGCGGCCGATGATACCGCGGCAGGACGCCTCGTCCGTTACTTCCAGAATGGGCGGGAACTCAAGCCTACAGAACTTCCATTGCAACGAGCAGTTACGGAACAAATGGTGATCCCGCCCGTTGAGCTGGAAGTCCTTATGCCTAGCGGACGGCGTTGGTTTGCCGACGTATCCGGAGCACCCTTGCTGGATGAGCAGGGCAGGATTGTCGGCGGCATAGCAGTGACTGTGGACATCACCGACCGCAAACGTGCCGAAGAGGAATTGCAGAAGGCTCATGACGAGCTTGAACTGCGAGTCAAACAAAGGACAGAGGAACTTCAATTCAGCAATGCGGAATTGCAGCGGAGCAATGCTGACCTTCAGCAATTTGCTTACGTGGCTTCGCATGATTTACAGGAGCCTCTGCGTAACGTGGCAAGCTGTCTGCAAATGCTGGAAAAGGGTTACAAGAATAAGCTCGACGCCACAGCAGACCAGTACATCGATTATGCAGTCGAGGGCGCGGTGCGAATGAAGGCCCTCATTCTGGATTTGTTGGAGTATTCCCGTGTGGCCACAAAAGGAAAACCGCCGGCCCGGATAGATTCCGAGAAAGTCCTGGATTCGACACTAAAGAATTTGCACTCCGCCATCGCCGAGACTGGAGCTGTAATCACTCACGACCAACTGCCCACAATCATTGGAGATGACGCTCAACTTTTGCAGGTGTTTCAAAACCTCATTGGCAATGCCATTAAATTTCGCAGAGATGAGCCGCCGCAAATTCATGTGTCCGCAGTGAAAAACAAGAATGATTGGATTTTTTCAGTCAACGACAACGGCATTGGCATCGAGTCCCAACATTTAGACCGAATTTTTGTAATATTCCAACGGTTGCATAAGAGAAGCGAATATGACGGCACAGGCATTGGGCTCGCTATCGCAAAGAAAATCGTAGAACGCCACGGTGGAAAGATTTGGGCAGAATCCGAGCCCGGCGTGGGCTCGACATTTTATTTCAGCATGCCAGAAAAGGCGATTCAGGCATGATTGGCGAAATGCGAAATTCCGAAGGTAGGTCGGACAGTGTCCGACTGGCTTCAAAATGAACCCCAGTGATCTAAATCAGGAGTTCTGATGTCCCACGGCAAAGATAATGCGCCAAAAATGTCCCTGAACTCGGGAAGCAGGCCGAAGAGTTGTTAAGGGGTTTGAACGAAGCGGATGCGTCAAATCTCTCCCCTGAGCAACTACGGCAGCTCCTTCACGATTTGAGGGCCTATCTGATCGAGCTGGAGATGCAAAATGAGGAGTTGCGCCGAGCCAATGCTTCGCTGGAGCGGAGCAATGCAGAACTCCTGCAATTTGCCTACCTCGCATCCGATGACTTGCAGGAGCCCCTCCGAGACGTCGTTAGCTGTCTGCAACTGCTGGAGACATACTACAAGCAAAAGTTCGATCCCAATGCGGATAAGTACATACATTATGCAATCCAATCTTCAGTACGAATCAAGGACTTGATTCAAAGTCTGTTGGCGTATTCCCGTATTCCAGAGGGAAAGCCTCCGGAAATTGTCGATTGTGAGCAAATATTGGAAGAAACCTTGCAGAAGCTTTTTTTTGTAATAGCTGAAGCCCACGCTCTAATCACGAATGACGCCCTTCCTACCATTACTGCCGATGACACGCAGTTATCTCAGGTATTTCAAAACCTGATCCGGAATGCGATCAAATTCCGGAGGGATGTTCCGCCACAAATTCATATCTCCGCAGCGAAAGACAAGGAGGAGTGGATCTTCTCGATCAAGGACAACGGCATCGGTATCGAGTCCGAGTATTTAGACGGAATTTTTGGAGTATTCCAGAGGTTGCACAAGAGGAGCGAATACGACGGTAGCGGTATGGGACTTGCCATAGTAAAAAAGATTGTGGAACGCCACGGCGGCCGGATTTGGGCGGAATCGCAACCGGGTAAGGGAACGACGTTCTTTTTCACCATACCCGACAAAGTGATTCAGGCATGATCGCCGGGAGGAAAAATGATTGGTAACGCCGGCCTTCCCGCGGACACGCCGGATGCATAGAGTGATCGACCGGCACGGAGGCCGGTCGCTACCGTAGAATTCGGCGGCCACAGGCCGTTCTACCATTAGGAAGAACCAAGTGAAGACTCGAATTATTCTTTTGTTATTTTCCGTGATTATTCTCGTATTCTTGGCCGGCTGCGATTCTCCTAAACCCAAGACGACGCCCGTCCAATCCGTAGAAACAATTACCCTTGGTACCGCTCATCCTGAAGACTTTGCGGCATTGGTCTGGATTGCAGAGGATCAAGGGTATTTCGCTGCGAACGGTCTGAAAGTAAACACCAAGACATATGATGCCGGAGCTAAGGCTGTCAAGGACCTCCTGGCCGGAAAGGTGGATCTTGCCACTGCCACCGACTTCGTTGTCGCCCGCAGCATTCTCAACCAGGATGACCTACGTATAATTTGCAACATTTGTGAGATTGGCGCGGGGACTTCGAAAATCGCGGCCAGAAAGGATCACGGAATCACACGGCTCTCGGATCTTCGAGGCAAGCGCATCGGTCTCTTACGTGGAACCGCCAGCGAGTTTGCACTTGATTTGTTGCTGATCATGGAGAATATTCCGGTCCGGAAAATAGAAAAGGTGGACTTGTCGCCAACCGAGCAGATTAAGGCTATTTCAGAGGGTAGAGTGGATGCCGTCATCGTCTGGGAGCCTTTTTATTCAAAGATTCGCGGTGAGTTGGGAGAAAATTGCGCAGGTTGGCCTGTCCAAAGCGTACAGAACAATTATTGGTTGCTGCTGGGCACAGCGGAGGGCATCGGGAAACAGCCTCAAGCGATACACAAGTTTGTGGCCTCATTGGTTTCAGCCGAGGAATTCGTGAAGAAACGGAGTGCTGAATCCATGCGAATTGTCGCACGGAAGCTGGGATCCAACCATATTGAATCTTTGTGGAGCAGACTTCAGTTTGTGGTTGGTTTGGACGATTCCATGAGCCTCATAATGAAAGCCGAAATGCGCTGGATGAGTCCCGACCTTCATGCTAAAGATTCGGCTGTGCCGGATATATTACCGTATATCTATTTTGATGCTTTGAAATCCGTACAGCCTGACAAGATTAAAATATTACATTAGGAAAGAACCAAGTGAAGATTCGAATTATTCTTTTGTCATTATCCGTGATTATTCTCGTCGCGCTGACCGGCTGCGATTCTCCTAAACCCAAGACGGCGCCCGTCCAATCCCTGGAAAACCTCACCCTCGGAACCGCTCATCCTGCGGACCTCGGCGCCTTGATCTGGATTGCAGAGGATAAAGGATACTTCACTGCGACCGGTCTAAACGTAAATATCAAGATATATGATGCCGGCGTGAGGGCGGCGAAAGATCTCCTGGCCGGAAAACTGGATCTTGCCACTGCCACCGAATTCGTTGCCGCTCGCAGCATTCTCAACGGCGACGATCTCCGTATAATTTGCAGCATTTGCGATGTTGACGGCGAGGCAGCAAAAATTGCGGCCAGAAAGGATCACGGAATCACAAAGCTATCGGATATTCGAGGCAAACGCTTCGGCGTTGCCCTTGGAAGCATCGGCGAGTTTGCCCTTGATTTGTTGTTGGTGATTCAAAATATTCCTATCCGGGAAATAGAAAAGGTAGACTTGTCGCCATCCGAGCAAATCAAGGCCATTTCAGAAGGTAAAGTTGATGCCGTGATCACCTGGGATCCTTTTTACTCAAAGATCAGCCGTGAGTTGGGAGCGAATTTTGTGAGTTGGCCCATGCAAAGCATACAGAACTATTATTGGTTCCTGCTCGGCACATCGGAGGGCATCAGGAAACGGCCCCAAGCCATACGAAATTTTGTGGCTTCACTGGTTTCGGCCGAGAATTTCATGAAAAAGCACATGGATGAATCCAAGCAAATAGTCGCTCGGAAGTTGGGACCCGACCATATCGAATCCTTGTGGAACGAACTCCGGTTTGCGGTTGGTTTGGACGATTCCATGGGCCTCATGATGAAAGGCGAAATGCGCTGGATGAATCCCGACCTTTATGCTAAAGATTCAGGTGTGCCGGATATATTGCCGTTTATTTATTTTGATGCTTTGAATTCCGTGCAGCCCGAAAGAATCAAAATGGTCCATTAGGATGAACCGATGACCGTCGAGCGTAGAATATTTATAACCGCGGTGGTCCTCATACTCTTTGCCTTGGGCACGGGAGCGCTCCTTTTCTTGAGTTCCCGGCTGGTAGGAACCGGCATCAGAGGGACCGAATCCGCTTCGCAAGCGGCCCGGTCCGCTTTCATGATGACGGTCGCATTGGAGCGGCACTTGCTTCACGGCGACATGGCGACTCTAAGGCAAGGTGACAAGCATCGTGAAATTCTCGGTCAAACCCTTAATGAAATGAGTTCCGAATCGATCGACCCCGCATTGTTGGCGGATCTGCAGAAGAAGTATGAAGCTGTGGATCTTCTTTTTCCTCGAATCATGCAAATGGCCGGGAAACAGGATGATGAGGATCAAGACCGGAAAGCAAGAGAAATGCTTACGGATCTGACACTCTTTAGGCTTTCGAACCTGGTCAACGCCGCAAACGACCTGAGCAAGGCCACTTACGCAGTCACCCTGAAAAGGCGGCATTTCGTCGGACAGATCATTGTGGCAAGCGGGGTTTTAATGGTCCTGATCATCTTGTTCAATATCTATCTGATCAGGAAATCGGTGATTGCATCCTCTCAAAGCGCTCTCCGCTGGAGCCGAAAGAATCGGCGCAGGCAATTTCGATTACGTCGCGGAGACAAAACGTGATGATGAGGTCGGGAAACTGGCCCTGGCATTCAACACTATGATCGAGCGACTCCAGGAGAGGACTGCTGCGCTCAGAAAAGCCAAAGATGAGCTTGAGATCAAGGTGCAGGAGCGAACCGCGGAATTGAAAGCCGCCAGCGCATACAACCGGAGCCTGATCGAGGCGAGTTTAGACCCATTGGTGACAATCAATCCGGAAGGAAAAATTACGGACGCCAACACGGCAGCTGAGAAAATAACCGGATATTCAGCGCAGGAACTTATCGGAACCGACTTTGCAGATTATTTTACCGAGCCGGATAATGCCAGGGCCGGATACAAACTGGTTTTTCAAGAGGGTCTGGTAAAGAACTATGAATTGGCTATCCGGCACAAGAATGGATGGCTTACTCCGGTAATATACAACGCATCCCTATACCGTGACGGGGATGGCCAAGTTGTCGGCGTCTTCGCTGCTGCCAGGGATATCACCGAGCGTAAGCGGGCTGAAGATGAGTTGACTCGGTCCAATGAAGACCTTCAGCAATTTGCTTACGTGGCATCACACGATTTGCAGGAGCCCCTTCGCAACGTGGCTAGTTGTCTGCAACTGCTGGAGAAGGAGTACAAGAATAAGCTCGATGCCACTGCGGGCCAGTATATCGATTATTCAGTCGAGGGCGCTGTCCGCATGAAAACTCTCATTCTGGATTTGTTGGCGTATTCTCGCGTGGCGACGAAAGGAAAACCGCCTGAACGGATAGATTCTGAGCTAGTGTTGGACGTGGCCTTGAAGAACCTGCATTCCGCCATTGCTGAAACTGGAGCTGTCATTACTCACGATCCTTTGCCCACAATCCTTGGGGACGGCGCCCAATTATTGCAAGTGTTTCAAAACCTCATTGGGAATGCCATTAAATTTCGCGGAGATCAGCCGCCACAAATTAATGTGTCCGCAGTGAAAAACAAGAATCAATGGATCTTTTCCATTAAGGACAACGGCATCGGGATTGAATCGCGGCATTTAGATCGGATTTTCGTAATCTTCCAGCGATTGCACAAGAGAAGCGAATATGACGGCACCGGCA
Source organism: uncultured delta proteobacterium (assembly GCA_963741425.1). Classification (GTDB taxonomy): domain Bacteria; phylum Desulfobacterota; class Desulfomonilia; order Desulfomonilales; family Desulfomonilaceae; genus DATJPW01. The sequence continues at coordinate 53,169 of CAVUHP010000019.1, read as the reverse complement.
TGGGGCTTGCCATAGCCAAAAAAGTCGTAGAACGTCATGGCGGACAAATCTGGGCAGAATCCCGAGCCCGGTGTGGGAACGACCTTTTATTTCACAATACCCGAAAAAGGGCGGGCGTAATGGCCTTGGATGAGAAATTCCCAAGGTGGGTCGGGCTGTGCGCGACATCTTTTCTTGACCTCAGCCGACGTGCTGGTTAAGAGAATCGGCGGCCACAGGCCGCCCTACCTGAAGAAGGTTTTCATGACCTCGGTCCGATGGTTCGCGAACCACCGCGGCCATTGCCGTCCGGGTCCCTTGTCTTGACCGAGTTTAATAGATGAAGGACGTTGAAGCAGTCGAGAAAACAAGCTGTCTTAACATCTGAAGACTGCTGGACATTGTTGTAGCTATTACTGTGACTCACGTTTCATCGGTCCGAATCCTTTATGGGCTCAAGACAGCGGGAAGTTTCTAAGATTTTGGCGAAAGGTAGACCGGCCTGTGCAGTTGCGGATTGACAATCGCGTAATCTACCGGGATCTCCCAATTACAGCAGCGGTGTTCTTGGGCCTGTACCTCCTTAGCCTGTACAGCTACCTGCTGTTCCACAGTTTGGTGGAGATCTTCAGCGTCGTGATCGGCTGCGGGCTTTTTCTTGTCGCCTGGAATGTTCGTCAATTTATCAAAAATAATTATCTCCTTTTCATCGGAATAGCCTATCTCTTTGTGGCTGGAATCGATCTACTCCATATGCTCTCATATAAGGGAATGGGAGTCTTCCCCGGCTCTGACGCCAACTTGGCGACACAGCTCTGGATCGCGGCCCGTTACATGGAGAGCGTTGCGCTGCTCGCTGCTCCGCTGTTTATCCAACGAAAACCGAATATTAATATTCTGTTTGCAGCTTTTTCAACAGCGTTCACGTTTCTGCTCCTCTCAATTTTTTATTGGGACATTTTTCCGGTATGCTTTGTGGAAGGAGTGGGGCTGACAAGATTCAAGATAGCCAGCGAGTATGTCATCTGTCTCATTCTGTTAGGTGCCCTGGCTTTGCTTTTGGTTCATAGGGAAGAATTCGAAACCCGGGTTCGCCGGCTGGTATTGTTATCCATTATATTCTCTATAGGTACTGAGCTTGCGTTTACACTTTACATCAGCGTTTTTGGGCTCGCCAATCTCGTCGGCCACTATTTCAAGGTTATTTCCTTTTATCTCATGTACAGGGCTATTATCGAGACCGGGCTAAGAGAGCCTTACGGGCTCCTATTCAGGGAATTGGAAAGCGAGAAAGCGGCTCTCCGGGAGTCCGAAGAGGAGCTGCGAAAAGCGCATGACGAGTTAGAGTTCCGAGTTCAGGAACGCACTGCGGAGCTGGAAGAGGCCAGGAAGGCCATGGCGTCCGAGCGGCAGAAGCTATATGACATCCTGGAAACAATGCCGGCGCTGGTGTGCCTCTTGACTCCAGAGCGTCAAGTTGTGTTCGCAAACCGCAGTTTCAGAAATAAATTCGGTGAGGACAACGGCAAGCGATGTTTTGAATACTGTTTTGGGCTGCAAGAACCTTGCGAATTCTGTGAGACATACAAGGTGCTGGAAACCGGTGAACCGCATCAGTGGGAATGTACAGGCCCCGATAAGTCTATCATCGATATGTACAACTTCCCCTTCATCGATACCGACGGGTCCTTCCTTATCCTAGAGATGGGGATTGAAATCACTGAACGCAAGCGGGCCGAATACGAACTGAAACAGACACTCATTGATCTGACTCGGTCGAATGAAGATCTTCAGCGATTTGCGTACGTGGCATCGCACGACTTGCAGGAGCCTCTCCGAAATGTGGCTACCTCTCTGCAAATGCTGGAAAAGCAATACAAGAATAGCCTGGGGGCCGATGCGGACCAGTACATATACTATGCAGTTGAAGGCGCGGTTCGGATGAAGGCCCTCATTCTGGATTTACTAGAATATTCTCGTGTGGCCACCAAGGGAAAGCCTCCGGATTGGATAGATTCTCAGCAAGTGCTGGACTCGACCTTAAATAATTTACATTCCCCAATTGCTGAGACTGGAGCTGTGATTTCTCACGAACCCCTCCCTACAATTTTTGGTGATGATACGCAGCTTTTGCAGGTATTCCAAAACCTGATCCAAAATGCTATAAAATTTCGGAGCAATGAGCCGCCCCGAATTCATGTTTCCGCAGTGCAAAACGATGGTGAGTGGACCTTTTCCATTAAGGACAACGGCATTGGGATCGAATCCGGATATTTGGACCGAATTTTCGTGATATTCCAGCGGTTACACAAGAGAAGTGAATATGAGGGCACCGGGATGGGACTTGCCATTGCAAAAAAAGTCGTGGAACGTCACGGGGGGCGGATTTGGGCAGAATCCGAACCCGGCGTCGGAACCACTTTCTACTTCACGTTGCCTGAAAAAGGGGTTCACGCATGATAGCCTCAATTCCCGATCTTCAGCCTACTGAGATTCTGTTGGTGGAAGACAACCCTGTAGATGTTATGATCACTAAAAAAGCTTTCAGCAACGGCAGGGTCTATAGCAATCTCCACGTAGCTGAAGATGGTGAAGAGGCTATGAATTTTCTGTACAAGCGGGGCAAATATTCTTCTGCGCCATCACCGGACATGATTCTCCTGGATTTGAATCTGCCCAAAAAAGATGGAAGGCAGGTTTTGGAGGAGATCAAGCACGATCCGGACCTGCGGCAGATTCCTGTCATCGTTCTCACGACATCGGAAGACCCGGAAGATATATGGAGAAGTTACGATCTGCAGGCAAACTGCTTTATTACCAAACCGGTAAGTATGGAACAGTTCACCAAGGCTCTGGAAACCCTTGGAGAGTTCTGGTTTACCCTGGTTAAGCTTCCGTCTCCGGCGGACGTCGTAGAAGCAAGAACATAAAAGATCGTGGAAGCGCGAGTTAGCGATTGAGCCCCTGTTCTGGTGTCCTAACGGTCTTGATTTGCGAAACACCTTTCTTCCCCTTCCTCACACAAAAAGTCGCTCATGAAAACATTCTTCGGGTAGGGCGGCCTGTGGCCGCCGGGATGTTTCGCTCGCCGTCAAATGTCGTAACCTCCAGGTATTACCTCGACATTTCACTCATGCAAGACACTGGTGCTACCGCTAGCCATATAAAAGTTTGGGGCTATCCGGTTGACTCCACCACATACTACCTGTAGTATGTGGGCATGGCTGAGTACCCGAGGACGATTGTGGAGCTTGAAGAGCGTTTTGACTCGGACGACGCGTGTAGTCAATACCTTTTTGATCTGCGATGGCCGGAGGGCTTCCGTTGTCCTCGGTGTGGTTTTGGCAGTGCTTGGCGAACGTCCAGGGGACTTTTTTTGTGCGGACGTTGCCGTTTCCAGATCTCTGTGACTGCGGGCACGATCTTTCAAGATTCGAGGAAGCCCTTGACCCCGTGGTTTCGGGCGATGTGGTATGTAACCAGCCAGAAGCAGGGTATCAGTGCCTTGGGACTTCAGCGGGTGCTGGGATTGGGCAGCTATGAAACCGCATGGACCTGGTTGCACAAACTGAGAAGAGCGATGGTTAGACCCGGACGCGATCGCTTGTCTGGTACTGTGGAAGTCGATGAGATCTACTTGGGTGGTGTAAAACTTGGAAAGCGGGGCCGTGGGGCAATGGGCAAAGCTCTGGTTGTCATAGCTGCTCAAGAAGACGGCAATCGTATTGGACGGATTCGTCTTCGTCGTGTAGACGATGCATCGGCCGCAAGCCTTATACCGGTCCTGAGAGAATGTGTGGAACCTGGCAGCCTGATTCGCACCGATGCGTGGCAAGGTTATGCCCCTTTGGCAAGAGAAAGCTTCACGCACATTGTGGTTCGCAAGGATTCCATCGTGGGGGAGAACCTCTTGCCGAAGGTCAACCGGGTTGCCTCGCTCCTCAAACGCTGGCTTGGAGGCACTCATCAGGGAGCCGTGCGCCCCTCTCACCTTGATTACTACCTGGACGAATATACGTTTCGGTTCAACCGAAGAACGTCTAGATCCCGGGGCAAGCTCTTCTATCGATTGGTGCAGCAAGCCGTGGCCATGGAGCCCATAACGGGCGCCATGTTACGGGCCGGTTGCTTGAAAGTGCCTAACCACAACATGTAGTATCCGGTTGAGTCATCCGGATAGCCCCATAAAAGTTTTTGCCGGAGGGTTCGGGTCCACTCGGCGTGGAGCCAACATGCATCTTGAGACTGAGAGGTCTCGATACGCCCCCGAGGCAACACTGATGCATGATCGCCGTGCGCGGAGCACTACAAAAACCGGGTTCCCGAGATTTCTTCAGTTCCGGGCCTCCCTCTCCCGCATCGAGCGGCAGGGACGCCGGCCGCTACCGATCTGAGGTCATGAAAAAGATGTCGGGCACAGCCCGACCTACCTTCGGAATTCTCATCCCTGCCATCATGCCTGAATCCGTTGTTCAGGTGAGAGCATGGATTCTTATCCTCAGCAGATTTCAGTTGACATCACACTCTCCAAGGGTGCAAAATAGATAGCGAAAGTGCCGTACCGGGCACGACGGCCGCTTTAGAAGCTGGCGTGCTCGACTGCCTGTAAGTAGAAGGAGGTATGGTGATGTCGGAAGATTTCGACGACAATGAACTGGAATCGCCTGCCGAGGGTGAAGATGTCCCTTCTTCCGATTCCGTGACCGAAGAAGCGGACGAATCTAGAAGAAGTTTTCTGAAAAACCTTGGCAAGTGGTCAGGGGCCATCATAGGCATCGCCGTTCTGGGCAGCGCGCTCACCCCAAAGGATGCCGAAGCTGATCCTTCTAACAAACCCGAGGAATCGTGGCGATGGTGGCATTGGCGCTGTAGGTGCCGCTGCAGATGTCGATGCAGATGCCGATGCAGATGCTGGTAGTAGCGGCTTGCAATCCACGTGTGCTCCACCGGTGAACAAAAAAGGCTACCGGAGCAAAGGTTAGTCGCTAAGACGGGGTTCGGCAAGATGAGTGGAGCGATGTAAAAGGTATGTCCGATTCTGTAATTTTGCCTCCCGTTCAAAATAAGAGATACGAGTAAAGTAACCTTGCCGCGGGTTGCGGTGGAAAATACACCAATATAGTAAAAGAGGTGATTGCAGCGGGCAGGACCTGCCCCAAGGGCCCTAGTTAGACGCTCAAGAGTAATAACTGCTTCCACGCAAAGAAGTGTCAAGCCAGCCATGCCCCGATGTCCGCGGGACCTGCTGCCTGTTGGAAGTGGTTCCCCAGCTCATGGCTTCCACAGAGAATCACCGAGAAGCAAATACATCAAAGAGCCTCCACTGCCCCCGCCTTAAGAACCGCATGCATTGAAAACTATATTGCCTCCGGAGAAATGAAGAAGATGCGAGCCACCGCCGAAACATCACTAAAGAGCATGGATTTGCTCATCAAACCCACCCTGGATTGCAACGCACATTGCATATATTGCCACTCATTGAAGCCGCTCGACCGTATGTCAATAGAGCTTGTGGAGACAATTTTCCGGAAATGGTCCGCTTTTTCCGCCAAAGAGGGGATCGAACAGCTATCGATCAACTGGCACGGTGGGGAACCCATGATCATGGGCGCATCTTTTTATAGGGCAGTCATGGCCCTGGAGCGAAAGTATTTTTCCCCCAGGAAGATATCGCATTCCATGCAGTCGAACGTCTGTTTGTATAAAGGCGAAATTCGAGAGGTCGTGCTTGACCTGCTGTCAGAGAGATCCATAGGCGCATGTTTGGACCCTTACCATCCAACTCGACTCCTGCCTGGTGGCACAGACTATTACAGCCAGTCCGTCGAAGGATGCATACGGCTCATGGACGACGGCTTTGGCGTGAATATGATCTATGTCGTCCATAAGCAATCCATTGATGTAGTCGAACAGGTCTACTACTTCTTCAAGAATTTGGGGGTAAGCAATGTCCTGTTCCATCCTCTAGAGGAGTTCCAAGGACCTGACTACCGCCTCACCCCGGAAGAATGGGCCGAGTTTCTAATGAGATTATGGGAGGTTTGGGAGCAAGACGATTTCACGCTCACCATCTTTCCTCTGAGCGATTGGGGAGAGAGGATCATGTTCGGCGAGCCTGTGGAATCGTGTGAGCACGGTCCAGCCAGGAGTAAGGATCAGCTCCACTTGGTGATTTCTCCAACGGGAGATCTGTACCCTTGCCACAGATTTCAGGACAAGGACATTTTCCGCATCGGTAACATCGGAACCATGAGCTTCGACGAGATCGTTCAACATGAATGGGCGCATCTTTTGAACCACACCAAAAACAACCTGAGCGGCGTCTGTTCAGCCTGCGAGTTCATGCCCTTGTGCATGGGAGGTTGTGTCGCTACCCATGACTCAGACCGCCGCACAGTATGGTGCGAAGGGTTGAAAGCATTCTTTGGATTCCTGAAAGACCGGGGATCGCTCGACGAAATACCGCCTGAAATATCACCTTCGGATGAAGACCATTGCCCGCACCCCGGCTGCCAATGCCAAATATAAACAGGCCGCCGGGAAGCAGCGGGAAAGGGTCAGAAGGGGAAGAGGCGGAAAAAAGATCCGGGGAACCCGGTTCGGGACCGGGAAGGGAAGAAAGGCAAGACCTGCGGGGGAACCCGCTTTTTGTGTAAAAAGCCGGAGTCCCCCGCACCCCCTCCGGCAAAAACTCTAATATTGCTAGCCGTAAGTTAAGGGTCGTTTCTGCTATTTTCATAGTAAATTACGAGTAGACAGCGACAGGTGCTCTGAGAAGGCCATCCGGCGACACGCGGGATTGCCGGAGGGATGCGGGGGACTCGGCCTGGAGCCAACATGCATCTGGAGACTGAGGCGAAACGATACCCGATGCCACGGGTACTAGCGAGATTCTGTGGTGTACCACCAAACAGCTAGAGTTTTTGCCGGGAGGGGCCGGGAACCGGCTTTTTACACAAAAAGCGGGTTCCCCGGATCTTCTCTTATCTCCCGGGCTCCCCCGCATTCTTTCCTACTCTTCGGCGGGCGCCTGAGACAGATCGGCCCTCAGTTCTGCGGCGGTGTCCTGCATCAGCCCAAACAGCTTTTTGATGGCCGAGCATGAATATCCGTCTCGGGGTAGTTTGAAATATCCTTCGCAATGGGTGAAGAATCTGCAAGAACAGCACTCTTCCTTGCGGACGAACAGATTAAGCTTGTGTTGTGCCAGGAACCCGGCGAGGCCGGAAGCGAACACAGTGCGTTCCACGCGTTGCGACAGAGTCACGTTTCCACTATCCGTGACGTAACGATGCGAAAACGGGTGTTCTTGCTGGATCGCCCATAGAGATGCCAGTTGCTTGGTAAGAAAGGAGCTGAAGAGGCTGTAAAAGAATTCTGCAGGTGCTTTGACATCGGGTTCCCTGGCGAAGAAAACGAAAAGATCCTGAAGCTCCTCCACCAGGGCCGCATCGGGTTGATCGATCATCAGCAATATGCTCAGACCTCCCCGGAGCGCATCCTTCGCGGGCTCGCTGAAGCCTGTTACCACAGGGAGCATCAATCGTGCAGAGCGATCTTTGAATAGTTTGGCCCAGGCAAGGATTATTCCGGCCTCTTGAGGCAACTCGGTGACATGGAGGTCGATTTCCACTGCTGGAGGCAAAGCGGCCAGCTCGTCAATGCTCGGACCAGGCGACAGGAGTTGCACAGCCTTAATTCGGCTACTCGCGTCTCCGAGCGCGGCTTTTACAAGGGCCGTAGTATCCGAGCTTCTGATGACAACATCTTGTTCGGGGTAAGACGACAAAAGCGCTAACGGAATATTGTAGATCATGGCCTACTCACTTGTATGAACGGAAATTGGTGGAAACCGAATTAAGAATCACTACTCATATCTGGTCTGCACTGACCTCCCATTATGTACCATTTGTTGAGTTAGAGGTATAGTCTCTTCTCCTATTACGGAGCAAATCCGAGTGCCAGGAAGATTAAGGAATGGGAAGAGCAATTCAAGCGAACAATTGCGCAGGGATTGATCCGGCTGCGTTTGACAAGGATAGAAGCAAGCGAAATCGGTGATAAACCCTTAGGTGCTCCCTTATACATGTTAGAGGTACTCCAGCGCAGACAAAAGTGACCCAAAAAGAGAGTATCTCTTGGTTACATCCCATGCCCTTGGTAAACTGTTGCTTGATCTATGCCATCACAACAGTTCCTCATGGGTGCTGCTCTATGGCTAAGGCATCAGTGTGGAGGTTCACAATGCACAAGAGGGAGATAGACATAATCGCCGTGGGGCTCCTGATCGTGTTGACAATGATCTCCTCTGCGAGCTTTGCCCAGGACCAGGATCAGGCTTTGATAGAAGCGGCTCGCCATTACGACTTGGCACGGGTGAAACAGATGCTGGACAAGGGGGCCAACCCAAATGCCACGGATGATCGCGGAACTGCTTTGATGGCAGCGTCCGAACACCCGAACCCAGAGATGACGAAATTGCTGATTGAACACGGAGCAGATGTCAACGCCACGAACCGGTCAGGCGAGACGGCGCTTATAAGAAGCTTGTACATTTTAAGAAATTTCGCATATCCGTGGAAGGAGACTTATCGGCTGGAGGTGCCAAAGCTTCTTATCGAAAGGGGGGCGGACATTAATGCCAAGGACAAGAGCGGTTTAACCGGCCTCAATTTAGCCCTGAGATTCAAATTGGTCGATCTCTTGAGGCTTGTTAAAGAGCGAGGGACAAAACTGAACCTGGATGCTATGGCTCTATTGGGCGATATAACAGAAGTCCAGACGCTCATTGATTCTGGGTCCGACGTAAATTCGAGAAACGAATGGGGCCAAACGGCACTCATTATGGCTGCTTCGAGCGGCAACCCCGAAGTGGTGAAACTGCTTCTCGCAAAGGAGGTTGACCTCAACGCGAGAGATCGCAGTGGCGGTACAGCGCTTACATATGCGTCGTCTAACGGCCATCTCGAAACAGCAAAACTTCTTATAGAGCATGGGGCTGACATTCATGCATTTGGTGGCACCGCCTTAGTGGAGGCCGCCAGCCGCGGCCGCACGGAGCTGGTGCAACTCCTTCTTGACAAGGGAGTTGACGTCAGCGCAAAGGTGCGTGGCAGGACTGCGCTCACGAGTGCCGCCCCCATTGGCTTCCCGGAGACCGTGAAACTGCTCCTTGATAGAGGGGCTGACGTTAATGCTAAGGATAGCAAGGGCTTCACATCCCTGATGTTGGTTGCCAAACACCGCGGGCGCAATGAGAAGACACTGAAACTGCTTCTGGAAAGGGGCGCTGACATCAATACGAAGTCCAAGCGAGGCAGGACAGTACTGACATATGCTTCGGGGACCTGTATGGCGGACAAAGTGAGATTCTTCCTCGATAACGGCGCCGATCTTAACATACGGGAGATTACGGGGGATACTGCGCTGATCCTTGCTTCCTGCGAGAAATGCTGTGACACCGTCAAAGTGCTTCTGGAGCGAGGGGCAGATGTCCATTCGAAAAACGAAGTGGGATTTACAGCTCTGATATCGGCAGTTGCCGGGTGTGCGTTCGGTTCGGCGCCAGGACGTCCTAAAGCGGAAACTGTGAAAAGACTGGACATTTATGGGTTTGACGGGGATACAAATTTAAATGTGCCTTCCTCTCGACCATGTCCTCCTGGGGGAGCGGTAAAGTTGCTCTTGGATAGTGGAGCAGATGTCAATACTAAAGATAACCAGGGGAAGACGGCACTGATGTGGGCTGCCGATCGATCCCGGCCTTGGTCCGAAAGTGATATGAAACTGCTCTTGGAGAGAGGGGCTGATGTCAATATTAAGGACAATCAAGGCAAAACGGCACTCATGGGGACTGTTGCAAATGGTTCGTCTACTGAGGATATTGTGAGACTCCTCTTGGACAAGGGTGCTGATGTCAAGGTCGCGGATGCAGATGGCAGGACGGCCTTGCAATATGCCAAGTTGGCAGGCCGCGATAAAATCGTGGAACTCCTCAAAGCCCACGGAGCGAAGGAATAAGGACTGCAGAGTTCGGCTAGACACAGGGGTCCTATGTCAGGCGGAAAACGCAATACACCTCCTTAGCCGATGGTACATAAATTGGCGGCAGGCCGGCAATTCGATTCGGGTAATTCTGACGGGCTAGCCCAGGATCAGATCTTCTTTCAGGTAGTTGGGCGCTGATATATGGAGGCGATCTTGAACACGTACGATCTTGTCGTGGTGGGTGGAGGAATTGTCGGAGTCTCTACGGCTCTGCAATTGAAGCGCCACAATCCGGATGCGGCCATATTGCTGATCGAAAAGGAAGCCTCTTTGGCGCACCACCAGACCGGACATAACTCCGGTGTAGTCCATGCGGGCGTGTACTATCAGCCGGGCAGCCTAAAGGCTGACTTCTGCAAGCGCGGGGCTGCTCAAACCATCGAATTTTGTAAGGAACATGGACTGCCGTTTAAGCAAATCGGCAAACTGCTGGTTGCAACGGATGCGCTTGAGTACGAACGGATGGAGGCGCTGGAAGGAAGATGCAGCCGGAATGGTATTAATACACAACGGTTGTCTGAGGGTGAGCTGACAAAAATGGAACCTGCCGTCGCAGGAGTGGGGGCTCTTCTGGTGGCCGCTACGGGGATTACTGATTTCAGGATTATCACCGCAAAAATGGCCGAACTATTTATCAGCCTAGGCGGCGAAATCAAATGCGCTCTGGAAGTGAGAGCCTTGAGAGAGAGGGCTCACGCAGTCGAAATTGAACTGGCTGATACTAAGATTACGGCTAAATACCTTGTGGTATGTGGTGGACTGATGGCCGATCGCCTGGCCAAGAAGATGGGAATTAACGTCAATTTTCAGATTGTACCCTTTCGCGGAGAGTCCTATAGACTTGCAGCCCAACATGACACTATTGTCAAACACCTTGTCTATCCCATCCCCGACCCTGCCTTGCCTTTTTTGGGGGTGCATGTCACTCCGATGATCGGAGGATACGTGACCGTTGGACCAAACGCTGTTTTGAGCTGGAAAAGAGAGGGTTACGCGCGGTTCAACTTCGATTTCCGAGACAGTTTGGAGATGCTGAAGTTCCCTGGCTTTTGGTCGGTGATGCGGAAAAATTTTCTTAACGGGTTACGCGAATTTAGGGATTCGATGTTCAAGCGCCATTACCTGCAGCGTGTGCGTAAGTACTGTCCAGGCCTTAAGTCTACTGCTGACCTCTTACCATATCCACCAGGAATTCGTGCCCAAGCTGTACAAAGGGACGGAACGCTTGTTGAGGATTTCCTCTTTGCTGAAAGCGATCTCTCTTTCCATGTCTGCAATGCGCCGTCACCCGCAGCTACTTCAGCGATTCCTATAGGAAAATATTTGTGTGAGAAGGTAACATCCAAATTTGGGTTCTGATGTCGTCCTTTCGATGAAACCGGGCAAACTCGCAAAAGCAAATATGCGGGGGAACCCGCTTTTTGTGCAAAAAGGTGCTCCGCGAACGGCGATCACGATCAGTGTTGCATCGGGGTGTATCGAGAGCTGTCAGTCTCAAGATACATGTTGGCTCCACGCCGAGTGGACCCGCACCCCTTCCGGCAAAAACTTTTATATGGGGCAGGCTCTGCGGCCTGCCACAGAAACCCGATGACACCAATGGGTAGTGAAAACGGGGGCAAGTCTCGTCTTGGCTCATACTGGACAGTCGTGACCGGGTGACGCCGTCCAGGAATCCGCTCAGCCCTTCGGTGGGCGTCTACGACGGGCAGTCGCTCCAAGTCAAGCGTTTCAAGCTGGTTGAATATCTTGTCTACTTCGGAAACAACCGTCCGGCGAAGCCCGGGTTCCACGTCCAAATTCAGCAGTACGCTCTCGACAGCTTTCTCGTAGTCGTTCCGAAACTTGCGATTCATCTGTTTCCAAGCTATCCCGGATAATGCCTGCGCCACTCTTCGGTCGAAATCCAGCCTTCCAAGCACCATCAAGACAGCGATGATCGGATATCCGATGTAGCGCTGCCAATAGGACGCATTGTCATTGGACGTGATCTGCCGCAAATCAGCCGACCATTCCACAATGTATGTCTTTGTGCCATCGGACGACACCACTTCCGCGGTTTCATTGCCCTTGAGCTTTACCCTAGCGTCTGCCACAGCGGTCAGCGCTTCGTATATCTTTGCTTTCGGCGGGAGCTTCCAGCCACCCATGTCGAATGTCCTCTACTGTCTGGGGTCGCTTGGCTCATCTTCAGAGCTTAGAATTCCTCGAAAAACTTGCGGCATCAGGCCGCCCTACCCAAGATTAAGATTTCTCGGGACCTCGGCGATCTCCGCTGTGAGTGGATTTCAATTGGGTTCCAAGAGACAAGACTCAACCGTTGGCCTGGATTATGTCAGGCGTTTCGGTTGAATCTTGTGGAGCTAATGAAGCCGCAGCAAAAAGCTGATCTAATACGTTCTACTTCTTCTTCGGAGCTTTGCGGCTTTGGCGCAACCTTCGGCTTTGGAGCGGCCTTTGGCTTTCGCCGTAGCTTTTGGCTTTGGTGCAGCCTTTGGTTTCGGCGCAGCCTTCGGCTTCGGGCGCAGGCTTTGGCGTAGCCTTCGGTTTCGGCTGTCAGGCTTTGGCGTGGCCTTCGGTTTGGGGGTAGCCTTCGGCTTTGGTGCAGCTTTTGGTTTCGGTTTGGGTTTGGTTGCCATAGTCAGTCCCCTCCTCTGATTTTCAAGACGGAGCGCAATATATGTTTGTAATTTTTAATGTCAAGAATTTCTTGCGGCCATTAGAGAATTCCTCAGTTACGCGGGGCGTGGATTTTGTCAGGCCGTGGCAATCCCTGTCATTGCGAGCGAAGCGCGGCGATCTCCAAAGCTCCGGGGATTGCTTCGTCATTTCATTCCTCGCAATGACACTCTTTGACCGCTTGTAACTGAGGAATTGCGACATTAGCGCCTGATACGCAAGAGATTCCATCGACCCGGGTATGCAGGTACGGACGGCTTTTGAATTTCGAAATCGATGAACTGATGCGTGCGTATGGGCACAGGTCCAGCCATTGTCCGGGAGTTGAGATTGCTTCGCAACGCTCGCAATGACACTCCACAGACCGCGCATGCAAATCACGGCAAGCCCGGTCGCTACCGAAATTTGGACATAGGGCTCTGACCCCGTGCCCCCCAGATCGGATCATTCAAATTTTTCCCAAGAAACTATTTCCTCAAGCGATTTTCTGGGCCTGGGCCGAGGATCCTCATTCGCGTAGCCTAAGGCGAGCAAATCATGTACGAATAGGTTTTCCGGTAAATTCATGATCTCGTGAGCGCTCTTAGGCGCCATCGCTTCTACCCAACAGGCGCCCAAACCTTGATTCACAGCCTCTAAGGTCATATAGGCTACGGCAATCATGATCTGTTCACCCACCTTTATGGTCACAACCTGTTCACCCAGACGATATGGCGCAAACAAATCACTCTCCAGGACTACATTGTCCAGGAAATTCTCCGTCAGCTCGAAGGCCCCGACTTCGATAAGCTGTTTCAAAGATTCCCGTTGCATCTTGCGCGAAAAATCCGTCACTGCGCCACAACAAACGATCACAACAGGAGCATTACGGATGACTGGCTGTGCGCCGGCTGCATTTGCCAAGGCCTCTATCTTCTTCTTCTCTTGAACCACAATAAACCGCCATGGTTGCATGTTCGCCCAGGATGGCGCTCGCCTGCCGGCTTCCAGGATTTTTTCAATCTTCTCTCTTTCCACTGGGGTGGCTTTCCACTTCCTTATGCTTGTTCTCTTTTGAATCGCTTCCGATAGGTTCATTTCCGTCCTCCATTTGTATGCGTGGGCGCCGGCTGTAGTGAAGTCCCCCTACCCTAAATCGTAAAGGGCCGGTTCAAAGCTTGGTATTCATGACACCCAAACCAGGAGCTGATAGCGGTTTTACTTCGGTTGTCGGTTCCCGGCCGCGGCCCTATTGCGTGGAACCTGCGATGTGCCGTCAGCGCCTTGATTGCTCCGCATTGTCTACAAAGCGACACGGCACAAGCCGATCCAGTGCCACCTTACTCGAAACACTAATAGTTTGGGGCTCCTGAGCGTACATCTGTCCTGCGGTCTGTGTCAATTTCTTTTGCTCCGCAGGTATTGCGAGGCCGGGATTCAAATTCCGGTAGCACCCGGCCTCCGTGCCGGGCGCAAAACCCGTATGGTGACGGTAGTTGGGAAGGTCGGGCCGTGCCCGACATCTCATGGCCTAAACGAATGTCAGCGAAGGAAACGGGGGCTACGAGCCACCCTACCCTAACTAGCGGTATATCAAAGGCGCCTGCAATTAGACAGGCTAGAAAGGTTATCCCACAAGATTATAGCCATGCTCTTGTGGTGAACCGCCCGCCTCGATACACCGCCAGCCATTTAGGAGTTTTTGGGGAAAGGTCCGGAAAACAACTTTTTGCAAAAAGGGGTTTTCCGGGAGATTCTTCAACACCTCCCTAGATTCTTCACAACCGCCTTGCTCGCCGTGCAAGCGGACGAAGCAGGTGCGGCGATAGGTAGATTGGAAATTGGGAGAGAGCGAAGTATAGCCAGGTGAGTTCGGGCAATGAGCCTCCGGTGGCAGCCAGCATCAGTCCCAGGTTGCGCTGCGACGCCATGAATGCAAGGGCGAGGGCCTGCTCCCGGCCGGCCCACATGAACAGGAGCGCAGTCAAGAAAAGGACCGCGAAAAACACTACGAATGCAAGCCCTGCGAGCGCAATCGTGATCAATGGAGCGGCGAGGAAGCTTGCGCCGAGGTTTTCCATGATTGCTGCCACAAAGACGAAAAGGATAAGAATGTTAAAGCCGTCAATTTTGTCATTGTGACGTTCGATGGCATCGAGTCCAACAAGTCGGCGCACGGCGATGCCGACCGCAGCGGCACCAGCGAGGATCGCAAACAGCTTGAATCCCAGTGCCAGGGGTGAAATCGTCAGGCTGGGACCGATGAAGATTAACGCAAACAGGGGCGCTGTCAAAGGAATGAGCGCACTACTGGTAACGAGCGTGGCAAGCACCAGAGTCGCATCCAGCCCCATCAATGCCGCCAGTGCGGGAGCTGCCATCATGGGTGATGCAACTCCTTGCAGCATGAGAGAAAGGTAAAGGTCAGGTGCCTGCCCTCGGAGATCAATCACACCACAGCACAAACCGAAAAGAATTGGAACTGCCACGGATGTCCAGGCAGTTGCAGTAAGTACCAGAAACGGGCGCCGGATATAGCTCCTAAGAGAGGCGACATCCACCCTAAGGAACGCGATGCACAACAGCACGAAGACTGCCTCGGTGACGTATGGTTTAACCACAGCGCCAATCGATGGGGCAGCTATACCGATGATAACGAGGGCCGCAACTGCTCGTGTGCCTTGCCCACCGATCCATGAGAGCACCGCCGCGAATGCGTCAATTATGAGAGATATTATGAACTTCATTAACATGTCTCCGTTGGACAGTCCCCCACGAGGTCGACCCCAACGGGAGCTGTAAATCATCAGAGCTGGATCTTATAACAATTCGCGATCCAATGTGGAACATCCTAAAGCAGCATCATGGACCTGCATCGCTGTTCCGTGGCGCTTTGACTTGGTGAAATGCTCAGTTTTTGGCTGCGACTGAATCTTCGACTCAACTTTATTCAGTAAGAATTGGCATGAACGTGTGCCGTCTCTAAACAGATTTCTGGCGCAATTTGGTAAGTCAACCATATCCAATCCTTCCTCATTCGAGAAAATGGCTCAGAATTGAGTACAGAAAGCCTGAAAAAGAGAATAAAAGGATGCAGGGTCGGGCAAGAGTCAGAGAAGGGCCCCATGGAAGGGAAATAATGCGAGAGAACCTGCATTTTCGCAAAAAAAGGTGCTCCGCGCATTGGCGAACATGCATCAGCGTCACTTCGCAGTGTATCGATCACTCTCAGTCTCGCGATGCCAGTTGGCCCTACGCCCGGTGGCCCGCGCCCCCTCCGGTAAAACCTCCAACAGGAAGGGTTCGGCTCCCGCGCAGAACGCGGGATTGCAAAAAAGGTCGTCACAAATGTTCCCGCTTTTTTCCGGTTCTCAGCCTTCCCCTGAATTTCTTTAAAAAAATATTGACTGGTCGGGTATTCTGCGCGACCATCAAACTGACTGGACGTCCAGTCAGTTTGTAAATCAAACACCGAGCCGCAAAGCCACTAAAATAAGGAGGATACGATGCCCAAGATGACACCTTCCGAAGCACTGGTCGAAACACTGGTCGCCGAGGGTATCAAAAACGTTTTCGGAATCGTCGGAAGCGCCTTTATGGATGCTCTGGACCTCTTTCCTGACGCGGGTATCCGGTTTGTCATGGTCGCACATGAACAGGCCGCAGCGCATGCCGCAGACGGCTATGCCAGGGTGACCGGACAACCCCAGGTCTGCATCGCCCAAAACGGACCGGGAGCAGCGAACTTTATCTCCGCTATAACTGCCGCTTTCTGGGCTCACTCCCCTGTCGTGGCAATTACTCCGGAGACCGGCAGCATGGGAATTGGAAAGGGCGGATTCCAGGAACTGGACCAGATGCCATGGTTTGAGAAATGCACCAAATTCCAGGTTCGCGTCAACAGACCGGAACGCATGGCCGAGCTTACCCGCCGCAGTTTCTACATGGCTAAGCTGCTCGGCGGTCCGGTCCAGCTGAATATTCCCAGGGACTATTTTTATGGAGATGTGCAAGAAGAGATCTATCCGAGCGGCACCGTGGAGTACGGACCGGGTTCCCAGGATCTGATCGCAAGGGCTGCGGAACTGCTATCAAAGGCGAAGTATCCTGTAATACTGGCCGGCGGCGGAGTTTCCATGTCCAACGCCCATCGAGAAACCCAGGCTCTTGCCGAATACCTTACGGCTCCGGTGGTCAACACCTACCTGCACAATGACAGTTTTCCTTCGGATCACGGACTGTCAGTCGGCCCCATCGGTTACTGCGGCTCCAAGGCTGCCATGCGGACCATAGCGAAAGCGGACATTGTATTGGCTCTCGGAACGAGGCTGGGACCCTTCGGCACCCTGCCCCAATACGATTTCGACTACTGGCCGAAGAATGCGAAGATCGTCCAGGTGGACATCGACGGATCTCAATTCGGTCTCTCCAAGAAGACGGAATTGGGCATTCTGGCCGATGCAGGACAGTTCGCGGGAAAACTGCTCGAAGCGCTCAAATCGGCGGCGCCGAAGAGGGCAAAGGATAGCGGCCGTCTGGAAGCGATACAACGAGAGAAGGCGGCCTGGAAGCAGGAACTGGACGGATGGTCCTCTTCCACTAACAAGCTGATGCATCCCCGGCGTTTCATGAAGGAGTTTACCGACGCTATACCCAAGGGTTCGATCGTTGCCACGGATATCGGGAACAACTGCTCGATTTCCAACAGCTATCTCCGATTCGACGGACCACGGCAGCATATCGCGGCCCTGAGTTGGGGAAACTGCGGCTTTGCCTATGGTGCGGCGATGGGCGCCAAGATGGGCTCCCCGGACAGGGCCGTGTTCGCTCTTCAGGGAGATGGCGCATATGGCATCAGCGGGCTGAGCGAGGTTATGAGCGCGGTCCGGGAAAACATTCCCAGTCATCGCTGTGGTCTTCAACAATCATGAATGGGGGGCGGAGAAGAAGAACCAGATTGACTTCTTCGACAACAGGTTTGTGGGCGTCAACCTGCCCACGAATCCGGATTATGACCAGTTGGCCCGTGATATGGGCGCTGTCGGATTCAAAGTGGAGGATTATAAGGATGTCCGCGGGGTTGTTGAGGAAGCGATCAAGCTCAATAAACCGGTGGTCATCAATGCCGTGATAGAAGGAGGCGAAAAGGTGCTGGCAGAGCCGTTCCGACGAGATGCTTTCCTGCCCGCGGTGCGCTATTTGCCGAAATACAAGCACCTGAGCGCCGTCTAGGGCGTCCGGACTTTTAACCTGCGTGCCGGCGAAGCGGTAGTTTCGCTCCTGGAGATAAGACATTTACGAGCTTTTTCTCCGTGGACCGTCCAGCCGCTCATACAGGAGAAAGGCGAAGGGCATGGCAAAAGCGACTTTTGGGCAGATATCCGAAGATAAACAGCAGCGTGTTCTCAAAGAAGCCGCCAAGCTGTTTGCGGAACGCGGATTTTCCTCTACCGATGTCGCGGAACTGGCAAAAAGGGCGGGCGTCTCCAAAGGATCTCTGTACAACTACTTCGAAAATAAAGAGGACCTCTATCTGCACGTATGCAGGGAGGGCCTGACCAGATCCCGTCACGCCGTATACGGCGGCATGGATCAGGATTGGGACATCTATCGCCAGGTGGAGCACATGTTCCGGCAGGGGGTCCGCTTCGCCCTGAAGAGCCCTGAGTACGTGAGGCTTTACCTCACAGCTTCAGCGCCGGGCAAGGAGCAATTCAGCGCGAAGCTCTCACTGGATGTGGAAAAACATACGTCCGATCATCTCAAAAAGCAGATTCACCGGGGACAGGTCCAGGGGATTGTGCGGAGCGATCTGGATCCTAGGCTGGGCGCCTTTTTCATCAACAGTTTATACATAATCGTGGTGGCGTCCATTGTTTCGAAGCACTTTCAGAACCGCCTGAAGGAATACTTCGAAATCAAGGGATCGTTGCGCGGCCCGGCCCTGGAAGAGAATTTGAGCCTTATCATAAAGGAGATTCATCGGTTTCTGAAACCTTGAAGATTTCACCGGTCATACGTTGTTTGTTGCGGGCTCTACACTGGTCCGCTGCTTGGCCGGGCAAATTCGATCTTCAACTCTCTAACTACGCCCGGAGACCTGCAATTCGCAACCCGGACTTCGCAAAGGAGTGATTTTATGTCTGACAAAACCACAGGCGGCGCAATCATCGCCCGAATGCTCAAGCAGGAAGGAGTAGAGAAGTTCTTCGGCATAATCGATGGAACTTATACGCAGCTCTTCAAGAATTGTGTGGATTTAGGAATGCAGATGATTACCCCACGTCATGAGTCCATAGCGGCCCACATGGCAGGCGCATACGCAAGGCTGACGGGAAACCTGGGAGTATGTCTGGCTTCCAGCGGTCCCGGTGTTGCGAACGTGCTCAGCGGAGCGTGCGTGGAAGGTGTGGAAGGTAACCGGGTGCTGTTGATCACCAGCTGCCGCCGGAATCCTGTTACATATCCGGATCGGGGCGGGGCGTACCAGTTCTTCGATCAGGTCGGCGTCATCAGGCCCATGTCAAAATGGTCTCATTCGGCAGCGTCTTTCGAGCGCATTCCAGAACTGATGCGACAGGCGTTGAGGGCCTGCTACGACGGCCGTCCGGGCCTGGTTCACATAGATGTGGCCGAGAATCTCTTGAACGGCGAGTGCCCTGACACGAAGATTCTGAGTCCTCATCAGTACCGCCGGATAGAGCCTTTGGAGCCCTCCCCTTCCGACGTGGAAAAGGCTGCGGACATGCTCAGTGCCGCCGGATTTCCCGTCATCCATGCAGGCAGCGGTATCATTCACGCCGACGCCTATGCGGATCTTGCAGAGGTTGCAGAGCTGCTCCAGGCACCCGTAACCACCTCCTGGGCGGCCCGAGGCATTTTGGACGAAAGAAACCCGCTCTCCATTGCCATGATCCACGTCAAGGCGGTCAACCAGGTCCGCAATGAGGCCGACATGGTCCTCTGCCTCGGCTCGCGCATCGGAGAAACCGATTGGTGGGGGAAGGCGCCTTACTGGGCTCTTCCCGACGTCCAGAAATTAATACAGGTGGATGTGGACGAAGAGGCGATCGGCCGCACCCGGCCGGTGGACCTGGGCGTGGTCGGCGACGTAAAGATTTTCCTGCGGCAACTGATTCAGGCTTTGAAGGATCGCAAGGCGCCGCAAGCGAGAAAAGAAAAGGCCTCGCGGCTGGCCGGCGAAGCGGCAGCGGATCGGGCTGAGTTGGACAAGAAGCTTCAGGATCTGGGCTCGCCCATGGTCACTGCTCATGTGGGGCACATCTGCCGGGAAGTCTTTCCGGACGACTCAATAGCCGTGTTCGATGGTGGCAACACAGCGGTCTGGGCCAACTTCTATCACCAGGTGCGGGTCCCAAACACGCTCTTGACCACGAATCACATGGGCCACCTCGGGGCCGGAGTCGGACAAACTCTCGGTGCCTGCGCTGCACGCCCCGAGAAAAAGGTCTACTGCATTACCGGCGACGGAGCCATGGGCTTCCATCCTCAGGAGATCGAGACCGCTGTGCGCAACGGGCTGAAACCGATATTTCTGGTGGTCGCGGATAAGCAGTGGGGCATGGTAAAGCTCAACCAGAGCTTCGCCCTGAAGTTCTACAAGTCGCTGTGGAACTTCAAAGTGAGGGGAAAAGCGCTGGAACCCGAAGAAACCTACAATACCGAGCTTGCTGAGATTGAATGGGACATGCTGGCCCGATCCATGGGAGCGCATGGCGAGCGGGTTGCCGACCCTGGACAACTCAGGCCCGCTTTGGAGCGCTGCCTCTCGGCCGATAAGTGCGCTGTGATCCACGTGGACGTGGATCCGGTCAAGCATCTGATGGCCCCCGGGCTGATGCATTTCAAGGATATGCACAAAGAACCAAGGGGGAAGTGATGTGGAAAGGAAGGAAAAGAATGCGGGGGAACCCGCTTTTTGTGTAAAAAGCCGGTTCCCGGACCCTCCGGCAAAAACACTAACTGGCTAGCGGTGAGTCAAGGGTGAATAAAAGTATTGTGAAATATGGCTGTACCAGTGGCCTGGTTCCCAGGCGGAGCCCGGGAACCCATATCTTCCGGGGTCTGCCCGGAAACCAGGAGCACCGGAATTCGTGCCCCGATATCAATGCAGAGACGGAACCCACCGGAAGGGACATTTGTGAAACTGGATGTCGATAGCTGGCAGCCACAGAAGGGGCGCCGCTTGCTGCGCACCTTCTGGGCAGGGCAACCCCCGCCCATACTGCTGCATTGTGCTACAATTTCGGCAGATACGATAATTCTGAGGCACTTTCTCCGTGCCGGTCGACCTGGACGGAATTTAGTCATTCCACCAATCAGGGGTCTTATTGAGGCGATACCATGGATAAAAATATATTTATTACCGGAGCCGGAGGGTACATCGGCAGCCTGACGCTTGCATCGCTTGCCGAAATCCGGCAGGATCCGGGCAGGATCATAGCCGGCGACGTACGGCTGTTGCCCGAAGGCCGCCGCCTGCCAGGTGTGGATTACATCACTGCGGACATACGAGATCCCGGCCTAGGGAAGCTCTTACGTGATAACCGGGCGGATATCGTCGTTCATCTGGCAGCGGTAGTGAATCCGGGCAAAAAGCCCGATCCGAGCTTTCTGCATGCCGTGGAGGTGGAGGGTACCAGAAACGTCCTGGAGGCATGCCTCTCAGCGGGCGTCAAGAAATTCATCTACACCTCGTCCGGCGCTGCATACGGATACTATAGCGACAATCCTGAATGGCTGAACGAGGACGATCCCATTCGGGGGAACCGGGAGTTTCCGTACTCGGACCATAAGCGCCAGGTAGAGGAAATGCTCGCGGACTTCCGGCAGCTTCATCCGGAGCTGAAACAGTTGGTATTCCGGTGCTGCACAATCCTGGGCGCCACGGTGAAGAACCAGATTACGGACCTCTTCGACGGCAGACGGGTGCTGGGGCTGACCGGAAGCGAGACTCCGTTTGTTCTCATTTGGGACATGGACGTAGCGGGGGCCATCGTCAAGGGCATCCTGGACGAAGACTCAGCGGGCATCTATAATGTCGCGGGCGACGGGACCCTGAGCATGAAGGAGATGGCCCGCATCATGGATAAACCATATCTGGCGCTGCCACCGGGGCTGGTGAAAGGCGCCCTGTGGCTCATGAAAAAACTGGGGGTGACGCAGTATGGGCCCGAACAGGTCAATTTTCTCCGATACCGGCCTGTGCTCTCCAATAAGCGGCTCAAACAGGATTTTGGATATATCCCCAGGAAAACAACGGCCGAAGTTTTTCAATTTTTCCTGGAATGCAGAAAGAACGCCGCCTGAACCACGATTCAGCAGGAGCAATGCGGCACATTAACTCTCGCTTTGCCTCAAGGGGCATGAAAATGAATATGAAATCGGAAAATACGAGTGAGCTTACGGCACCCAGAGAGTACAAGCTGTCCGGATTCATGACTTACTATGTGTTTGCGCTTCTGTTCCTGCTTTACTTCTTTGATTATGTAGACCGGATGATCGTCACATCCCTTTTCCCGTATATCCAGAAGGAATGGGGGATTACTGATACCGAATCAGGCTTGCTCGTGTCGGTCCTGTACCTGGTCCATAGTCGTTTTTGTTTTTCCCGTTTCGATCATGGTGGACCGCTGGAGCCGCAAGAAAACCATTGCCATTATGGCTCTGATCTGGAGCATCGCCACTGCGCTTTGCGCCTTTGCAAAGAGCTTTCCCCAGCTTGTTCTGTCCCGCTCAGGGATTGGTATCGGCGAGGCCGGCTATGCCCCGGCCGGGACGGCTATGCTCTCCGGCCTCTTTCCTCCGGAAAAGCGCTCCCGAATGATGGGCCTCTGGAACATGTCCATCCCGCTGGGTGTGGCCATCGGCACAGCCGTCGGCGGATTTGTGGCCGAGCACTGGGGATGGCGGCATGCGTTCGGCCTGGTAGCTATTCCGGGCGCAATCACAGCGATCCTTTTCTTCTTCGTCAAAGACTATAAAACGGTCGAACTGGTCAAAACCGTGGAAAAATCAGGCGCCGAGGAGAAGAAGGTCAGGATGAGCAAGATGGACATCGTTCGGGAATTCATCCACACTCCTTCTCTGATCCTGACCAATGTGGGATTCATCGGCTGCATCTTCGTCAACAACGCCATCATGGTATGGCTTCCCACCTATTTTCATCGAGTGACGGGCGCTCCCATGAGCGAGGCGGGAATGAAGACAGGGATGCTGATGTTGCTGGCCATTGTCGGTCTCCCGCTGGGCGGTTGGCTGGCCGACATGTGGTTCAAGAAGAATGTAAGCTCACGAATGCTCTTTCCTGCGCTCACAATTGGGCTGAATGCAGTCGTCATCTTCATTGCTTTTTCCTTGCTCGATGGCAACAGGCAGTACATGGCGCTTTTGCTGATGGGGCTCCTGGCAAGCATGTTTGCCCCCGCAGCGATCACCGTCACCCAGGAGGTTATTCACCCCGGCCTCCGGGCCATTTCCTACTCCGTGTGCGTCGTGGTTCAAAACCTCTTTGGAGCGTCCATGGCGCCGATCGTGATTGGTGCGCTTTCCGATGCTTACGGCATCAAAGTGGCCATGTCGATTCTTCCGGCTTTCCTGCTAGCTTCGGCCCTGCTGTTTTTTGCCGGCTCGTTTTCATACAAGAGGGATCTGGATAAAGTGGAGAAGATCGCCCTGGAATGTGAGGATTAATTCATGAGCGCTCTAATGGAAGGCAAAGTGATAGCGGTGACCGGCGGGGCCAGCGGAATCGGCCTGGCAATTTGCCGGCTATTCGGCAGCGAAGGGGCTCGTGTGGCTGTCATTGACATGAACCAAGACGAGGCACTCCGACAGGCCGAGCTTTTGCTCGAGGCCGGTATTGAAGCCACTGCGTTTACCTGTGATGTGAGCCGGGAAGAGGAGTGTTCCAACGCCATCCAGGCTATTATTGACGTTTACAAAGGAATTGACATCCTTGTCAACAACGCCGGTCTGACCCAGCGCAGCGCCTTTATCGACACGCAATCAGCGGTTTACAGGAAGATCATGGATGTGAACTTTTTTGGCGCTCTTTACTGCACCAAGGCTGCGATAAAGAGCCTGATCGAACGCCGGGGAGTCATTGTCGTGACCTCCAGCCATGCCGGATATGCGCCTCTATTCGGACGTACCGCATATAGCGCCAGCAAGCACGCTCTTCATGGGCTTTTCGAGAGTCTCCGAACGGAAGTGAAGAGCATGGGAGTCCACGTGATGATGCTCTGCCCAGGGTTCACTCGAACCAACCTGCAGGATAGGGCTTTGGATGGGGACGGCAGCATCAACATGCGCCCGCGATCCCAGGTCGGGTCCGAGGATACCCCGGAAAACGTCGCCCGGGCAGTGCTCCAGGGAGTCATCAAAAGGAAGCGCATGCTGGTTCTGACGCCTACGGGGAAGATGACCTACTGGCTTAGCCGCCTGGCACCGGGACTATATGAAAACATAATGGCCGACAAACTGAAGCATGAATTGATACGTGAGGCTTAGCGCGGCGCTCCTGGAGCTGGAACAAGAATCCGGACAAAAAGAATGCAGAGAAACCCGAGTGCCTGAAGGCAGAAAGAAATGAGAAGGTGAGAATGCGGGGGAACCCGCGTCCTTACCTTCTTCTCCCCTCCTCACCTTCTTTTTCCTTCTGGGCGGGATCCTTCGTTCAATACGACCGGCACGGAGGCCGGCCGCTACCAGTGGGGACGTTGTCCGGGGAGGGACTTTTTGCAAAAAGTCCCTCCCCGGGCCCCACCCCAAAAACTCCTATATGCTTGACATAGCCTTCAGTAGGGGCGGGTTTCAAACCTGAAACCTACTATTATCCGCCTTTATGAGGTAGGCTTTGTACATGCATCTTTAGAATGAGAGCCTCTTTACACACTCCGATCCCGAATTATCTGCATCGCCTTTACCCTACCGCCAGCCAATTAGAGTTTTTGCCGGAGGGGGGCGGGGGAATCCGGCTTTTTACATAAGAAGCGGGTTCCCCCGCATTCTTTCCCTTCCTCCCCTGCTTCCTGTTCCCCTGCATTCTTCTTCACTTCCCCCTCTCCCGAGCGATCAGCGCTGCGCCTAGGGCTCCGACCGTGTCGGGTTTGGGAGGCACGGAGATCGTTGTCCCGAATATCTGGCTCAGCGCCCTCACTACACCGTGGTTATGGGCCACGCCGCCGGACATCGCAATGGAAAGGCCATCCGAGGCCGGCGCAATACGCCTGACCAGAGCCACAATTCTGGATGCAATAGCACGGTTGAGCCCACTGACTATTTCGTTCACAGCGACGCCATCTGCAATCAACGACACGACTTCACTCTCGGCAAAGACCGTGCACATACTGCTGAGTGTCACCGCGCCTGAAGCTCCGATGTCCAGATCGCTCAATTCTTCGATGTCCACCTGGAGCGCTCGAGCCATTGCCTCCAGGAATCTTCCGGTTCCGGCCGCGCATTTATCGTTCATGGCAAAGTCGATCACCTGCCCGTTTGCATCCAACCGCACCGCCTTGCTATCCTGCCCTCCGATATCTATGAGGATTTGGGTTTCTTTGAATAGGGTTTTTATTCCGCGGGCATGGCATGTAATCTCGGTGACCGCGGCCAGACGCTGTTCCACTCGATCCCGACCGTATCCCGTGGAGACCGTCGCTTTGATCTGATCGCTTGTTACGCCTGCGCTTTTCAGGACCTCGTCGACTGCCCTGGCGATGGCCTCCTGATTGCGAGCGCCAGTAGGCACAACCGACGAGGCCAGAATGTCACCGTTATCGCCTAGCAAAACAGCGTCGCACGAAAGGCTCCCCAGATCCACTCCAAGATAATACACGTCTAACCTCCCCACTTCAGGCCCTTGCCGCTGATCGGTTTGACCTGAGCATCTCCATGAAGGCTTCCAGTCTGGTCCTGATTTGTCCTTCAGCGAAATTTCGGGTGTCCACGCAGTCCACTTCCAGGTTCACTACGGGAACCCCAATCTCCTTGAGACCGGCTTGAATGAGCCCTCTCGCGCCGGTCCCCTGGCGGCATCCCCAGTGGCAGGGGTTGATCGCACCATCTACCTTGTATGCCGTGGACAAGTGGCGCAGGTGGTCGAGTCTCTGATTGATTGCTCCGTTCAATGGGATAGTGATGGTTCGCCGGGCGGCTCCGGGAAAAGGATCGTCAATATCTATCGGTTCCCAGGTGATGTCGTTCAGCTCGTCGATCACGATGGACGCCTGGTAGTCCCGTTGCAGCATCTTGATCAGGGGATTCTTGAACTGGATCCGATTCTGGAGCCAGAACAGCCTGATCTTCTCGTCGGGCACGCCACTTTGGCCGTTTTGGACCATTGACTCAAATTCGTCCTTGAATGCCTGCGCTATCTCAATTCCTGCGTCAGACCCGAGGAACAAGGGCATGACAATCCCGAAATTGGCAAGGCTTTCTCCGCTGGCAGGGGACGGGACAGTCTGCGCCAGTCGATAAGCCTCCTTCATCAGCTCACGGGCTTTGTTGGATTTCACCATTGCCTCGCGCAGTTTGTCTTCATCCAGGTTTTCGCCGGTTTGAGCACTGATGAACCGGAACATGTCTTTGTATTGATTCGCAAGGTACCGGACGCTTTGAGGCGTGTCCGAAGTGGGAACGTCAAGCACGAACAGCTCCTTGCCGAAGATCCGGGCCAGGTTTTCCATCGCAGCCAGTCCTCCAGTGCACGGACAGGTGGTCGCAATCATCACGTCGGGAAGCGGCATAAGCCCTTTGATTGCCGCTCCGAGAACCGACCGATGGTACCCGCATGTATCCGCGGCGAATCCCGCGTGCTCCGATTCTTCCAGAAACGTTCCTACAGCACCGGTCGTGGACAGCATGGCGCCCACGAACTCCACGAAGCAGGACGTCAGATTCATTGCAGCCAGCATGTCAAACGGAGCCATAACTCCGCACCAGGCGACCCGGTGTTCCCGTGAGTAAAGCCGTTTTCCGATCCTGGCGACTTCGAGCGCGAATTTCCTCCTGGCATTGGGCAGGTCGGCATTCCTCGATATCTTGCCCTCAAGCCGCGACGTGAGCCTTTCAAAGTATTTGAGCATCATGGTCCTTACCTCAGCATTTCCGCAAAGGCCTCGATCCTGGTCTTTTGTTGACCCATCGAGCGCATGGCGCAATCACCCTCCAAGTGGAGCAGCGGCAGGCCGGCCTCACGCAGGACCTCGCGAATCCTGGGGAGCCGGCTCATGTATGGATCGCAGAACTTCATAGTGTATGCGATTACCCCCTTTGCACGGCAGGCTTGCGCCTCAGCCAAAACATCCTGGGCGATCTTCACGGGTTGTGATGGATCGAATGTCCTGGGGCATAGTGGCTGATTGAGCAGACCGCGGGCCAGACGTAGGAACACATCACTCTCCTCGCCGTCGCCGATGCGGCGGAATGCTCGCATGCCTGTGCAAACGCTATCTCCCGCTATGTGAACTCCGCACGATCGAAAGAACGCAAAAGCCTCCGGATCCGGGAGCACGTTGCCGAAAAGGTACACGGGAACTCCATTGGCCTCGGCTGTTGGCGATTCCGGCTCTGCCACGAGCTTCCTGAGCATTTTCACACGACCGGTCGATCGGTTCGGTGGCAGCGCGGTTGAACAGCTCCTGCAAGCGAGCGCTTCCACCCTGCAAAGAGCCGTTGTGAGCCCGAACAGTCAATTCTCCGAGCAGGTCAGCCATTTCGTCAAATTTAGCAATGCTCGCGGAAATATCAGCCTGATTAAACGAATGCCCACTCCACGCGGAAAGTGTTTCAGAAAGCTTTTCCAATGCACCGGCGAAGAACGAAATTGCGCCCTCGTTGCTCATCACGGGCAAGTCGACGAGCGCCACCTGGCTATCCGGCTTTGCCGTACGCCACGCATCGGACAGGCGACGCATGGCGTCACAGCAGTTCATGATACACCATTCCATGTAGATCCGGCAGATCGTTTTCCATTGCCCGGTCAAGGATCCGCTTGGCGTGCGGGCAAAGGTTGTCGTGCAGGAGCTGGCCCGCTCTATCGGGTGAATCGCCCATCGGCAAGACCCGATAAGGAGTTAGCCCGGCTGCGTAAATAAGAGGCGTGGGCGTGTACCAGGCACGCGTGTCCGATCCAACGGGTTGTTTCTTGGGACATCACGAATTCCCTTCGTGCGCATTAGCGAGCACTCGCTTCAGCACGTCGGTGGTCTTTGACAAGTCTTTCTGGGAAATACCTTCAAAGACATTGTCCAGAACGCTGTCCACTACGGCTAGCGCAGGACTCATCGCCTGCCTGCCTTTTTCAGTAAGGTATACAAGCTGGACTCGCCTGTCATTGGCGTCATCACATCGTTCCACCAGGCCATCACGCTCCATCCGGTCAATCAGCCCGGTCATGGTCGAGGTCTCGAGCCCGGACCGTCTACTCAGCTCAACGAGCTTGAGGCCGTCTTCCTGCCACAATGGCATCAGAGCGCCGATATAGGCTGGTTTTACGTCCCCGATGCCGGCTGCAGCGAATCCCTTCTTGAGAGCCGATGTGGCCACGAGCGTAACCCTTGATAGGAGATAATACGGACAGTTTCGCTGATCGATCACTTCTTGCTCCTCAGGGGCACTGACTTTCCTAGCAATACAGATTACCTGCAACCAAATATCACGTATCCCGATATGATGTAGTTAAATATTCCGCATACGTACTATTTGTCAAGAAATAATCGTGAAGAGTAGAGGTCCGGAAACCCGCATCCCTGGATGAGGTAAGGCAAATGAAACGAACGACTGGGGGCGTACCCGTCCCACGTGAATCGCGGGACCGGATTCCACCGCACCCATCCGGCAAGTCATGCGCAGAACGCGGGATATGATGTCTAGGGGTAGCTCCAACTTCTTACAGCGGGGAACGAAGTCACGACGCAATCCCGCATCCGCTCCTGCCATTGTCCGGGAATAGAGATTGCCGGCTACGCTTGCAATTCCATGATCCTCACCTTGCGTGTGATTGCAAGGAGCCTTGGTCCAGCGTTCCGCGGGATGGCAATCCACATACATTTTCAGTCTCCCTCACACGTGATCGAACGATTACCCTTCGTCCCGATCCAGACTGAAATTTGACTTCTCCCATAATCCCATGGGCCGTAAGACAATCAATAAGTGAGGTAACCGGCTGAAGCTATCCCGGAACCTGGGCCTCATTTTTTGCTTGACAACGCCATGCCGTGTGCAGTATGCTGCCTCAGCGATGAGGTGCCTATGTCGCTGTAAGTACTTCGTATTACCTACACGAAATACGCAATCGATCAGCAGGAACGCTGGCCGCTACCGGGAGAAGAAGAATCGGGAACCAGCCAGGAGGCGAAGAGAAGACAGAATGCGGGAGCCGGTTGCCGGAATACCGGAAGGAGAGGAGAGGCAAAGAATGAGGGTAAATCCGGTTTTCGGAAGAGAAGGTGCGGAACAAAACTCTTAAATGGCTAGTGTTAGATCACAGAATATTGCGACTGGTGGCATGTGATATCGTGTCCTCTCTGTTTCAAGATGCATGTGGAAGCCTAACGCACAAAGGCGAGTGATAATGGCAGATGTGCTGAAGCCCATGGCAACTATGTAGTCGTGCGTTTCGCGGGATTTGGGAAAGGGTTTGGGTCCCGCGCAGAACGCGGGATTGCAAAAGCGGTTTTCCCAAGGAATCCAGGAACTTCCCAAAAGATCCCACACCCCAGCAATTTCACAGGAGTATTTGGCATGATCACGTATCCGAAAGCTTTAAGAAGTGTGTTGGTCCATCTGGTGAACATAATGCCTGCAGAGCGTAACCCTACGGGCAGGTGTAGCACCGGCAAGAGGATGAATACTGCACCGCTGAGTGCGCGATTGCCGGTCAATGTCCTGGAACGTCTGCAACAAGAATCCGATTACAGGACCGAAACTACCGGCAAGAAATGGTCCAACACCCAATGTTTGGAACAGGCGCTACTCTGGTACTTCGAACTTTCCGAACACGGCCGTGAAATCTAGGCCGAACGGGAAGAACGGAAAAGAACTCGGGGGAACCCGCTTCTTATTAATAGCAATTGGTCTCTTGTTTTCTAAAAAAGAAATGGTTGAGGGCGTTCTCTAAACTGCCAATTCTGCAGGTGAAATAGTGTCATCCTGATTTTGGTTGCGGATGAAGGCAGCGTTTGAAAGAAGCCGGATCCCCCGGATCTTCTTTCGTTCCGAGGCGGGTTCCCCCGCAGTCAGGGGTCATGTTTGTCCGCGGGAGCCTTTTAGACTCGTGGATATTTGCTATTTTACTAGGGACTTAGACAAGACGGACTTTCTCGTGAGTCACTTCGGCCCACGGGTCATCCTGTGGTTCGACAGGTATTACTGTATTTAACGGGGTTTTCCTAAGGCCATCAACTTGGCATACATATTGCTCTGACATCCCAGTGTGGCGTCGCAGGTCGTGACCCGAAATCACCAAGATCCTAACCCCCATCCCCCCTGACTGACATGCGACGCCACAACTTTGAACCCCGCCGGCCCAGTCGCTACTGTAGGATCTCAGCGGCCACTAGCACTCGGGTGGCAATCTCGGATTTATTCCTTCCGCAAGAATAGAGATTGCTTCGCTACGCTCGCAATGACATTTCACAGACCCCGCCTGCGACTGCGCGGGATCGCCGGAGAATGCCGGCTCTCAGCATGAGGATCAATAAGATCGTCACGGAAAGCGGCCGCTATCACGATATCACGGCGGCCACATGCCGCCCTACCACTGGGGATGTCTTTCGGGGAGGGACTTTTTGCAAAAAGTCCCTCCCCGAGCCCCACCTCAAAAACTCCTAAATGGTTAACATCGTCTTCAGCGCGTATGCCTTTATAATCTGTGTTTGTGGCGTAGGGTTTCTAGCATAACGGCGTAAAGCACGAATTCCGGCAGGCTGCCACGCCCGCCCCAAATTGGAAACCCTAGTTACCCTGCCGCCAGCCAATTAAAGTCTTTGCCGGAGGGCCTGGGAACAGGCTTTTGCATAAAAAGCGGGCTCCCGGTTCTTCTTCGTCTCCTGGTTTCTCCGCATACCGTCCTTCTTCCCGTTCCGCCGGCAGTATCAGCCGGATGCCCGACTCCCGCTCGTGCTCGACCTGGCTGAGACCTGGAGCAGCGTTGCGACATGGAGCATGAAAAATAACGGCACCAGGTACGCCGGGATAAGCACGAGAGGCAAAAGAGCCATTGGAGCTGTCGTGGCTGAGCCGACAATCCCTGGAGCCAGTCCGGAACTCATCGCCCCGGTAGCGATGGCGCTAACAAGGTCCAGCATCCCAAAGAGGTTCCAACCGATAAATAAAGGGCTGTCTTTGAAGTCAGGCCGATGTATCAGCGCCATTATTACCCAGGGCGCTGTAAGCCCGATTACCATATCGCCTACCCCTGCAGGCCAGGCAAAGAAGCCCGGCAATACCCCATTGGCATATAGCGCCAAAAATCCCAGACCGGCAAACCGCCAGGCCTGTATCCCAGCCATGAGGAGAAGGTCCGCAGTCATGACCAGATGATGGAACGATTCTGATAATCTAAAGGCAGCGAGAAACACGATGAGTGGCGCTATCACTCCGATTATGATCGGGACCGGAATACTACCGGGCCGCCTGACGAATGATCCGGCCGCACCAAGTTCAAAAACCAGGGCTAGCCAGACGGCAAGCACTCCTGCCGTAATAAGTTTTGTCCGTCTTTCCTTCGAATCCTCGCTTCTGGGTATCATATTCTCACTTGTGGCTGTTGTGTCCATGATGTGCTCCTCTCTAAATGAAATCAGGTGAGCGCCACCAGATTGGAGATTCCCTTCAGCAGGTCGGCCCAGCGCTGCTCTCCCAATTTGCCGACCAGCTCAAGCTGCGCCTTTTGCCAGAGAGGGAAAGCCGCAGCAAGCGCCGCGTGGCCCTGTTCGGTGAGGGAAAGCTTTCGAGTGCGAAGATCGTCTCCCGCCTCTATGTCAATCATGCATTTCCTGTGCAGCACGGAAACGTTCCGGCTGAGAGTTGTGCGATCCATGGCCATAATCTTCGCGAGCCGCTTGATAGTCACTTGTTCGCTGATCCTTATGGCCGTGAGAAGAGTCAGTTGGGTTACTTTCAGCCCGGAATCTTTCAACGCTGCATCGTAAAACCTGGTGACACGTCTGGTGGCTTTTCGGAGATTGAAGCAGGTACAGCTCTTTCCGATTTCAAGAGCATTATCCAGCGCGAGTATCTCCGAGTTACCTGATTTTTTTTGTTTCGTTTTCGGGGTCATCTATTGTCTCCGGATCGTCCGCACATTGATCGAGCTGACGATCTAATAGGAGTATATACACCTACTTTTGCCAGTCAACCGAGAGCCGCGTCCGAAGAGAAGAGGGAACGGAAAAAGATCCGGGAACCAGCGGGGAAGTGAAGAGAAGAAGAGAATGTGGGGGAACCCGCTTTTTCTGCAAAAAGGTCCTCAGAGCGCTGCGAGCATGCATTAACGTGACAGCGCTGTGTATCGAGCACTCACAGTCTCACCATGCATGTTGGCCCCACGCCGAGTGGCTCGCACCCTTCCGGCAATCCCGCGTTCTGCGCGGGACTAATATTGCTGGCGGTGTATCAAGGGTTGAATGCAGGCTTCAGGTAGGTCCGGCTGTGCCCGACGTCTTTTATTGAACCCAGGCGATGCTGATGAAATACCACGGTGGCCACAGGCCGCCCTACCCTGAATGGTACCCATGGGGGATCTTTGAAGATCAGCCGTTCAGGCTTAACCATTTCGATCGTGTCCTGAGATCTACATCCTTGCGCTTTCATATTATCTATGACGTAAGAAAATCCCTCCGGATGAATTATAAGAAGCGGCGAACGACTTTCGCTGTGAGCACGTAGACTGATAGCAGCACATTGCAGTGCGTATCACGCGTTTTCCCCGCCTGATGATTGGTAGTCAGCCTTGCACCTCCTGAATTCCGGGGAAGCAATTTGCGTGTGTACCGATGATACCCGAATTGGAAGGATTGCCGGGCTTCCCGGAACCAGGAAGCGATCCGACTGTAACGGAGGGGTAGCGGGGATCGGTTCTCCAGCATACGGGCTTCCGTCGATCGGTCCACCGCCAACACAGGCCAAGGTGTCCGTGTCGGCGCTTGTTTTTGTTGTGCGACGAGATCACGAACTATGGACGCACAATAAAAAGCCCCCAACAAAATAGGTTAAATAGTTGGGGGCCAGGTTGGGATGAATAAAATTCGTCCGAAACGGACTAGCGTCTCGTTACTTCGCCACAGCGTAAGCTGGGACGAAAGTCGTTGATGTATGGCAGCACGCAGTCAAGTACGTGCTGCGCTTATTCATAATCTTTCGTCAAAACGCCAAAGCGATCTTGCCGCCAACAACCCAGATTTGGCGATAAAAATTATAATCAAAGTCTGCATTAGGACCAAGAGCAGGAGCTAACGCGCCGGTGGCGTTAAAAGTACCCCTTGTGTGCAATCCGGTCCACTTGAAGAAACCTCCTATTTCAGCGTCCCCAAAAGGCTTGCACGAAGCTTCCAGCAAAGTTTCCAGAAAATAGCCGCTGCTGTAGGTTCGTGAACCCTCGATCCTCGCCTGGAGGCCTGCGTTGCCGCCAGCTACGGTGGTTTCGGAATACTTGAGCCATCCCGCCACTGTAGGAAAACCTATTATTCTTGCAGTCACACTTGACTTGGAACCGCGCAATGCGGTTTGCATGCCAATGTAGGGGATCAAATTACTGGTAATAACATCCGCCTGAAGGAGCGAAGTAGGATTAAAACCACCGATGACATCATGGGGATTGGTAAAAGTCGCGGTGTTATAATCATATCGGAAACCGCCCAATAAGCTTCCACAGCCGCCAAAATTTAGTGCCAGCGCACCGTCGACGTACCACCATCTGTTCGTATCATCCCAGTCTTTTTTGCCGGCATCGCTGCCAAGACTTTCTCGTGTATTGCCGAATGTCGGAATCAACCACCATCCACTGAGCAACACACCACATCTATCAAAAAGCCATAGTTCTTCCGAAAGGCCAAGCCACAGGCCATGGTTCCGAAACTCAAAGCGACGAGGTTGTGTAATTCCTCCTAATATCGCCGCTCCGGTCGGCTCGATGTCGACCGAGGTTGGCCTCTGATCTTCTCCCCATCCAATATAAAAAATGGAATTAAGAAATCCCCTGGGCACGTCGCACCCGTATCCGCTCGA
Organism: uncultured delta proteobacterium; assembly: GCA_963741425.1. Classification (GTDB taxonomy): domain Bacteria; phylum Desulfobacterota; class Desulfomonilia; order Desulfomonilales; family Desulfomonilaceae; genus DATJPW01. The sequence goes on along the minus strand of CAVUHP010000019.1, from coordinate 19,233 downwards.
GCCTAGAAACGGCAACCCCAAACCAAAAAAGCTTTGAGCGGAAACAAAAACAGGGGCCAGGAGTATAAAAAGGATCACAAATAGTCCAGCGGCTTTTCTCATACCCAAATCCTCCTACACCACAAAATAATCCTATTGCCCGAAAGGCGAATTCATTACACACTACATTTTTCTGAATGATACACGCTAAATTAGAGAAGTCCATTTGTCAAGTAACTGGAGTTTCCCCAAAAAAATCAGGTCCACAAGAGGGAGAGTTGGGGGGAAGCGCCCCCCTCTTCTATGTTTTTCGTCATTATCCCACGTCCTGCTTTGCTGAGGATCTCTTTGATACCGTCCGCCAAGGCATAATAGCGGAAATTCGGGATGCCGAAGATCCGTTGGGCTGCGTTGAGAGCGTGAAGAGCCAATATCTCAAGCCGGGGCTTGTAACCGACATGAACTGCTGCGAAGAAGGAGGCGGCCAAGACGAGTGCAGCCATGTTTTTCAGCCGCTGATAGGTCATGACCCTGATGTCTTCCAAGTTGTAGCTCTGCTTGATGAACCGAATCGTGTCCTCCACCCGCCAGCGGGTCAGATACCCTTGCACTACCCACCAGAGAACCTTACGGTGACGCCGCATGGGCTCGGTGGTGAGAAGCATGAGAGGGGTTTGGCCAAAACCCTTGACCACCACTAACCACAACTGCCGCTGCTGATGCTCGACTAGCCGTACAGGGAGAAACCCAAACCGGATGAAGTAAGCCTTCTCGCGGCCGTCTTTCTCCTTTATCACGGTCTCCGCATAAGGTGTCTTGCACTTCTCAGCCAATTGCAGGGTCTCTCGAAGCTTCCCTCCACAAAGAATATGACGATCTCCACGCTGCCGAATGATGAAACGAAACCGGCTCCCCTCCTTGAGAAGCTCCTTGTAAAGGGACCTCCGGTCACCTCCCCGATCAAGAACAAAAATGCCTCGACCCTGAGTGGCACAATGTACCCTTCTCATCGCATCCAAAAGCTCATTATTCTCGCTGACAAAATCGTCCGAATTCTGGGAATAGAGCCGGTGAACCAGCGGGATAATCTCCGAAGACCCGTTTTGAACTCCAACCACCGTATCTATCCAGTATCCCAGGCCGACCTCTTTCTCGCTGGCATCTCGGACCTTGGCCAAGCATTCCATCTTCTTTGCGTATTTCTTCGTAATGTCTGTCGGATCGACGATCAGCAGTGTGTCGGTATCGATACGAGACGACCCATCGGCAAGCACTGCCTCGCTGATCTCGTCGGCTAACCCACTGCGCCCCAAATTGCGCGAGAGACGATCGATCCTCTTCTTCAAAGAAGCCTTCTCCGCCAGGGAACGGGCAATCTCGCTCAAACGCACTGATCCACGCGCCTGAATCCCGTAGATCATCTCTTCAACAAACCTGCGGCTAACCTTGCCCATCCCGGCACAAAGTTTCCCCGAAAAATGATGCATCTGGGTTCGCAATTTCACCCCGATCTGATGTACCCTCACCATGGACCTCCTTGGTAGAACTGACGAATTCCCTCGTCTTTGACAGAGTCCTACCTTGTGAGGTCCTACCTCCCATGGCAAGAAGTTTCCCCATTTTCACTTCCCAAAAGCCATAACATCCCACCATCAAACAGAAAAAACCCTCCATCCCTAAATTTTTTGGGGGAAGTCCTGGTCAAGTAAACTGGAGTTTCCCCAAAAAAATCAGGTCCACAAGAGGGAGAGTTGGGGGGAAGCGCCCCCCTCTTCTATGTTTTTCGTCATTATCCCACGTCCTGCTTTGCTAGATCTCTTTGATACCGTCCGCCAAGGCATAATAGTGGAAATTCGGGATGTCGAAGATCCGTTGGGCTGCGTTGAGAGCGTGAAGTGCCAATATCTCAAGCCGGGGCTTGTAACCGACATGAACTGCTGCGAAGAAGGAGGCGGCCAAGACGAGTGCAGCCATGTTTTTCAGCCGCTGATAGGTCATAACCCTGATGTCTTCCAAGTTGTAGCTCTGCTTGATGAACCGAATCGTGTCCTCCACCCGCCAGCGGGTCAGATACCCTTGCACTACCCACCAGAGAAACCTTACGGTGACGCCGCATGGGCTCGGTGGTGAGAAGCATGAGAGGGGTTTGGCCAAAACCCTTGACCACCACTAACCACAACTGCCGCTGCTGATGCTCGACTAGCCTGTACAGGGAGAAACCCAAACCGGATGAAGTAAGCCTTCTCGCGGCCGTCTTTCTCCTTTATCACGGTCTCCGCATAAGGTGTCTTGCACTTCTCAGCCAATTGCAGGGTCTCTCGAAGCTTCCCTCCACAAAGAATATGACGATCTCCACGCTGCCGAATGATGAAACGAAACCGGCTCCCCTCCTTGAGAAGCTCCTTGTAAAGGGACCTCCGGTCACCTCCCCGATCAAGAACAAAAATGCCTCGACCCTCAGTTGCACAATCTACCTTTCTCATCGCATCCAAAAGCTCATTATTCTCGCTGACAAAATCGTCCGAATTCTGGGAATAGAGCCGGTGAACCAGCGGGATAATCTCCGAAGACCCGTTTTGAACTCCAACCACCGTATCTATCCAGTATCCCAGGCCGACCTCTTTCTCGCTGGCATCTCGCACCTTGGCCAAGCATTCCATCTTCTTTGCGTATTTCTTCGTAATGTCTGTCGGATCGACGATCAGCAGTGTGTCGGTATCGATACGAGACTACCCATCGGCAAGCACTGCCTCGCTGATCTCGTCGGTTAACCCACTGCGCCCCAAATTCCGCGAGAGACGATCCATCCTTCTTCTTCAAAGAAGCCTTCTCCGCCAGGAAACGGGCAATCTCGCTCAAACGCACTGATCCACACGCTTGTATCCCGTAGATCATCTCTTCAACAAACCTGCGGCTAACCTTGCCCATCCCGGCACAAAGTTTCCCCGAAAAATGATGCATCTGGGTTCGCAATTTCACCCCGATCTGATGTACCCTCACCATGGACCTCCTTGGTAGAACTGACGAATTCCCTCGTCTTTCACAGAGTCCTACCTTGTGAGGTCCTACCTCCCATGGCAAGAAGTTTCCCCATTTTCACTTCCCAAAAGCCATAACATCCCACCATCAAACAGAAAAAACCCTCCATCCCTAAATTTTTTGGGGGAAGTCCTGGTCAAGTAAAAACATTGGCGAAGAAGTAAAGAGCGTGGGGGCATGGAGCGGGATGTACCAAGGATTCTCGGACGGAACGTGCCTGTTGGCCACGCAGAGTAGCGAAACCCCGGGATTATATGGCTGGCGGTGATTCAAGAAATCCGACTCGAGATTTATAGCTACCCGCGTGGTTGGGACTGCGCCATGTCCGGTAGTCATGGATGACACTCCATCTCAGGAGTATTACATAGCTGTTCGGGGCGCTGACTATGCTGTTCCGAATTCCAGATGGTAGCAATGACGGGAAAATAGCTACAAAACAAAGGAATTCAGGATTGAATTCGGGTCGAATTGTCTCTCTTTGCTCCTCACCACTCCCGCGCATCCGATTGCCCGCAACATCAATTGATTTGAGTCACCATATCAAATGGTTAATGGGCAGAACATACATTTCTTTGTTTACCCGCCGAATGATCCGAGTTATATTCTACAGCATCGCAAACAAGGCGTACGGCCCAAATGAACGACATTCCCGAATCATCAAAATCAAACAATAAATGCCTGGTATTGAACTCGTTGGGCGCTGCTGTTGTTTTTGGAGCTATTGAAGGGACAATTGGTGTAGGCGCGCGAACTCCCGCTCTGTTGCAGGTTTCAGAAATTTTCGTTTTTAACTTCATTCTTTTCTACTGGTTCATTGTGGACTCAACAATCAGGAACTATAACCCCTCCTGGTTTCTTAAGTTCATGGTGGTGGTCCTTACGGTCATAGCGTTGCCATGGTACATCATTCGCACCCGAGGGCTGCGACAAAGCGTCAGGAGCATCATGTACGCTCTCGGGTTGCTCATTCTTTCGGAAGGCGCCCAGTCAATTACTACCATGGTCATTTCGGGCCTGACCGGGCACGGTTTTATTCCTCCCGAATGGTGATCCGAGGCAAGCTGAAGGTCTCGGCGATTTGATAATCGAGATAGAAGTCATATTTCATGGGCAATTTACGAAGCACCGCTATCTCAGAATCCATAAAACCGCATTTTATACATACTACCGGAAAGGTTGACAATATGCTGATTCACCCCTAACAATTTTGGGGGTAATTCAGCATAGTGGCAAATGACGCTCTGGAATGGAACTCCGTAATTTTTTCGCCAAACGACACGTTTTTACATGCCATGAATTCAGTGATTTACTTAACACTTTTCTTGATCGTAGTGAGCAGTCTTTTATCAATCGAGATTAACCAAGCCTGTACCACCTTGAGAGAAGATTCCTGTTGTTGGTCCTGAGCGCTCACGGAAGTCACCGCTAGCAGGAACCCAACTGATAGTAGTAGCCATAAATATCCTTTGCGCAATATTCTGATCAAGGTAACCCCCCTGTAAGACATATTTTCCTGATCGAGATGTAAACGGATCTGCAAATTGAGTTATCTGATGCATGCAAAACCGCGTCCGAATAATCTCCAAACAATCAGCCACCGCATCGCTGATCCGATATCCGGCGCTTACGATCTGTGGTTCGGCATCGTCGTTTGCTGCGCCCCCGATCACTGGGGAGAACGACACACGCTTTTTGTCAGTCCCTCTCTTCTAATTTGTGTTGCGGTACGCTTGGTGTGTGACTCCCCCCCTCGAATCTTGATAGTGCTATAAAACCTAAAACAAACCTTTTCTTCACGAATTAATGTTAAATAATGTGACTTTGAATTCATTGGCCCTCAATCGATGAAGAGGACCACCCTGGTCATGAGGAACGGTTTCTTAACCGTCTGTTGTTTGCGAGTTGCTCATTGATGTTTTTATTGTGCACATCACGGTGGCATAGCGTGTGAAAGTTGTCAAGAGTAATTATTGCGGTTGATATCGATTTCGGTCTATTTCGTAAGCTCCGTTCAACGAGGAGAACGACTCGAACAGAATTCCACCTCTAAATCTTTGACAAAAAGCGCTGCTCGCACCTCGGGCAATGGCTTTGGGCAAGCATAGGTTTAACTGCTGACAATGGAGATTGGGGTGTATTGTGGCCGCCTGGCAGATTTTTGCGAGAAACGTCCTCTCGCCTGGCTGCCTGCGAAACAAGAGAAACAATCCGTTTCTCCCCGGTTACCTTTCCCTCGTCCCGGCGGCTGACGATTCATTACAAGAAGCCTCAGCTTTTTTTTGTTGTTCTTCAATCCTCTTTGGTATAATTCTCGCGGGAAGCTTGAATCTAAACAGAGTAATTCACCTTAGTTCGCTAGGGAGGAAGCACAACGATGACATTAACGGATACCCGACCGCCTGCGGATAATAAAATGTCCACTAGGATTCAGGGCAGGATCGTGAAAACCGATGTCCCATTTCCTTGGATGGTTCAAGGCTCAATGTGCCACAAATCAGACGGAACGTGCAATGTGGTAGTGATAGTACCGCACGGTCACCCGCACAATGACTTAAATGCAGGGAAATTAGGCGCCCACATTGCGGAGTACTTAGATTCATTCGCTGTAATTAACCGGTTATACAGGAGACCAGCGAAAGGAAAGCCGTGGAGTCTGAAGGATCACCTGATGGACTTGAATGTTCCCAGTCAGGCAAGGGAATGTGAGAAGGACTATTGGAATCCAATTATAAACTTCATCAAGAAAATTAATAATGAACATGGTCGGAGAGCGCTCTTGTTCTTTATTCACGGGATGAGCGACAAAAAAGCGGATGCCGTGGATCCGGCGCCCGACATCGTAGTTGGTAGAGGTTTCATACCCCCAAAAGAGGATCCATATATCGGAAGGTATGATGCGAAGGACACATCGGCATCTGAACGCTTTTTTGAAAGGCTTCTCAACGGTTTGAAAACCATGTGCGTTGTCCGAGACGATGTGCCGGGATATTCGGGCAGAGAAAAACTCCCTCACCATCTTTACATGATAAGGAGCAGACTGGGAATTTATCTTGAAGCCGTCCAGCTTGAATATCGATATAGAGGTTTTCGTGACAACCCTGAGAATCAGAAAAGAAGAGGTCAAGAACTTGGGGCTATCATTGAAAGCATGTCCCCATTATTTAAGTCGTGGAGGGGTGAAGAAATAGCTAAAGCGGAAGTGAAACTCATGCCCGCCGACAAGTTCCAGGCGCAGATTGAAGATTTGAAACGAGCGACGAGAATCGCCAATGACAACGGGCGGGAGGTCGATTTCAATGGCACAGCAAAGGAAAATTTCATCAGCTTGTTCCAGAGCGCCTATCCGGTAATGAACAGGATGACGACGGCACTGGACGAAGGTGGACGCCTGCTTTCCGAGGTGCGTCAGACGCTAAAACCTCAAAAACTTTTCCTGACCTGGATGCGCTACATTGGTATACCTCGAAAGACCGCATACAATTATCTACGAGTCTACGATCGGTTCGGTTCGCATCTGCCGGAACTGTCACATCTTGGAATGAAAAGGCTTTTGATTGCCTCTGGTGCCAGGGATTGCGTTGAGTACGTGAAGGCGAACGAGCAGACTATCGCCAAAGAACCACCCGAAGCGCTACTAAAAAAAATGCATGAACTACGAGCAGACAAAAGAATCAAGACAAAAGCCAGTCCGCCGGAGTCCTAGACTCATCTTCGACAGTGCCCCATTTGGGGGCACTGAATAAGTGGCTGTAATTATTGGATGTGATTTTTTGGATGTTCATAACGTCCTGTAATCACGGGGCGTGATTTCTGACGGCATTTCGAAATGTAGTGCCTAGAAGTAGGAAAGTATATCGCGATTTCTCTTGACATAAATAGCTGCATCATGCGATTCGATTGGTATGTTCATCCGCAGAAAACGTAGTGTCCAGAAGAGCGGTGAATACGAGTACCTCCAGATCGTCGAATCGATCAGAGACGGTGATAAGGTCCGCCAGAAGATCATAGGCACACTGGGGAGAGCCGATAAGGTACTGGCGTCGGGAAAGATCGATGCACTCATTCGGAGTCTCGCTCAATTTGCTGTTCACCTCAAAGTTGTGGAGGCATCTCGCACGCCGGATATGGAAGCCCTGTCCTCGCGAGAGTGGGGACCGGCGCTGGTCTTTGGCAGTCTCTGGGACAAGCAGGGTATGCCGGATCTTATGAGGCGCTTGGCCCAGTCCCGTAGGTTCGAGTTCGATGTGGAGCGGACCTCGTTCGCCATGGCGTTGCAGAGGCTGTGCGCTCCGGGATCAGATCTTGCGGGATCACTGTGGATCTCAGGCGTGGAGTGTCCGGGCTTTGCCGAGCTGGGACTCCAACACTTCTACCGCACTACTTCGTTCTTGTCTGAGGTCAGAGACGAGCTGGAAGCTGAACTCTCCTGGCGTGACCGCGATCTGTTCAGCCTCGAGCTGGACCTCATCTTCATCGACACCACCAGCCTCTACGTGTACACGGACATGGAAACCGATCTGCGTAAACGAGGATACTCCCGGGACAGGCGGCCGGATCTGCCGCAGTACGTGCTGTGTGTGGTGGTCAACCGTGACGGGTGGCCCGTAGCCTGGGAGATCTTCCCCGGCAACACTGCCGACTGCCGCGCTCTGGAGATGATGGTGAGTCGGCTGCGCAAGCGTCTGCACATCCACGATGTGGTCCTCGTGGGAGATCGCGGGATGATCTCGGCTGATACAATCAAGCTGCTCAGGACCGACAAGAAGGCGCCTTTCGACTACGTGCTCGGTTGCCGCATGCGCAAACAGAAGGAGGTGACCGAGGAGGTCCTCTCCCGCGCAGGTCGATATCAGAAAGTCGACGACAACCTGGAAGTGAAAGACGTCCGTGTGGGGGACAGGCGCTACGTGGTGTGTCGCAACCCCGTGGAGGCCAGGAAGGACAAGGCCGCACGGGAGACACTCTTGGAACAACTCCGGCGCACCATCTCCAAGAAGGGTCCCAAAGCGGTCATCGGCAACCGGGGATATGCTCGCTTCGTGCACATCGCCAAAGGGAGTGTCACGATCAACGAGGAGGCAGTGGAGTCAGACGCACGCTTGGATGGCAAGTTTGTCCTCACCACCAACACGGACATGCCTGCCCCTGACGTAGCCTTGACCTACAAGAGCCTCTGGCGGGTGGAGCGCACCTTCCGGGAACAGAAAACCACCCTTGAAGTGAGGCCCATCTATCATCAGCGTGACGACACCTCAATCGGCCACATCGTGGCCAGCTTCCTTGCTCTACGCTTGGAAGTGGATCTGCAGCGGCGTTTGGATGAGAAAGGGCTGTGCGTCTCATGGCCGGATCTCATGCGAGACCTGGGCCGCGTCCAATCAGTCCTCGTGGAACTCGAAGGGACCCGCTATCAGCTCCGTACCACCATGCAAGGCGCAAGCCTTCACGCCTTCCACGCCGCAGGAGTACGGCCGCCTGCCTCCATTACACCTCTGTCTCCCGAATCCTGATCCTCTCAAGATCCAAAAGAGACAACCATTGTAGTGCCAAGGAATATGCGCGACCAATGTATCCCGCCTATATCACTTAACTTAATTTTTCAAACTGTCGAAGATGAGCTAGATTTTACCGGAATTCGGGAAACGCCACACTTACCATGCTTTGTCTTGAAGCTTGAACCGGTCTTTCCAATGTAACTCACGATTTATGAATTTTTCGTGAGCAAGGAAGGCGTTTTTGCAAATGGATTACTGCATTAGCTCGTTTTCGTGATGAGAAAGATTTTAACAAAGCGGAATGCTAGAGCGAAAATTCTTTGCAGAAATGGTCTTCCCCCTCCCTTCCTCCGAAAAACTGTCATGTCTTGACGGCACAATCGACGATGAAAGTCGGCCGAGAACACCGGAGAATATTATGCAAACTCATAAAGTTAATTTCCTACAAGATCGATGGACGATTTTCATGTGGACTCTACATCTTTCCGGACAAGCCCGGTTTGGCGACAGATCATTGCGCGGACACGCGCTAAAGAATAATATTTAAGGTGCCTTATCGGAGCCGGGGGACGGTTTTCTGCTACAAAAGCCTCGCGGAGCCTACGGACCAGGAGAAACAATCGATTAGACACGAAAACTCGTGAGGCTGATTGAGAATATCCTGTTTTTATAAGGCTTAATAGCACTCCGGCACGCGTCTTGTGGCGCCACAACACTTGCCGGGGTTTCACCTTAAATGAGTTTTTTGAGTTCATCCGCGAGCATCTGGTATCTCTTGACCCAATCCTTGGTCTTATCTACCATCTTGAGGGCTTTCTCATGGAGCTTTCGGCGAGTTGCCGTGCCCATCTTCTTGAGATTCTCGGCTCTGGAGATGAAATCACGCGAGCGCGGATTCTCAAACAGCCGAACCGGGTCCATCACATACCTTTCCACTGATGGAACTTCCTCTTTGTGGCCCAATTTTGCCTGAGCTTTCCTGACCTCTTCCGATAGCAGTCGCGTGCTGATGTTACCCTTGAGGGCCTTTTGGGCCAATCGGATTTTATCGGCTGTGTTCGGCAATTTCACCAATTCAGCCTTGTGGGTATAGGAAAGTCCGGCGGAATTGAAATTGCTTTTTTTGAAGAAGATCTCCTGAGCCGCTACTCGCACCATCAGCGATAGTGTAGCCGGATGCACCGCCAGATCTTCCCTTTGGCAGAGCGCTGTGTAACTGGCTGATTTATTCGGTCTCCTGGACGATGCCAACTTGATATCGTCATGAAAGAACTTCTTCAAGAGGTATGCACCAATCTCTTCGGAGCCACGGTACAGCGTTTCGTTGGCTTTCTCGTTGATGAATCTGACCGCCTCGTTAACCAGACTCCTGTCCACACGGGCAGGACTCTTGTCCAGGTCAGTAGGACTCTTGCCCACGACCGTAGCGCTCTTGCTCACGACCGTAGGGCTCTTGCTCACGACGGCATGCCTTCTGACTGCTGAGGGGGCCGTTTTGGACTGCGTGCGAGCGACCTCCGAGCTCGGCCGATCCTCAGTTTCGGGTATTATCTTTCTCGGTACGACCCTTTTTCTTACCATCTGCTTCTCCTGGTACAATCATATGAAATATCCTCCGGATTAGAAGTATCCGTCCCCCCGCTGGCTTGTTCTTTTAGATAGCAAAACATGTACCATTATTATTATGCACATGCAAACGAAAGCACGCTGAATCTGATCGTTATTGGGCGGATAGCCCTTTTTTTAAGGAGATCGCAGATTGCGCAACGAAGGATTGGAGTATTGCCGGTATGTTGATTATCGCGTTCCATAAGTGCGTGCTTCAGCGGAAATTTCATTGTGGCACAGAGTTGTCGTTGGTCTCCATGACAAGTACAAGTGCGGAGGCGAATTGACCCGCTCTGATCCTCATTGAACCTTTACGACCCACAACCGGCATCACGCATCGCATAAGATCCGGAAGTGAGAAAGAAAGTCCGGGAATGCGCTTGCCTAAATCAGGAGGGGAAGAGAATGACAAAATGCGGGGGAACCCGCTTTTTTTGCGAGAAAGGTGCTCCGCTCACGGCGATCATGCATCAGCGGACATCATGGTATATCGAAGGCTCTCAGTATCAAGGTGCATTATGGCTCCACGCGGAGTAGACCGCACTCCCTCTGGGAAAAACTCCTAAATGGCTAGCGGTATATTATGGCCGTGTAGATATTATGAGACGGTACAGTGGCTCGTGGCCGCCAGGATTCGCAGATTGGTCGAGATCATTAAAACTTTTTTGACTCCCAACATTAGCAGCTTAGGGAGATCCCTCAACCATTTCTTTTCTGGAAGACAAGAAATCAAATGTTATTAATAGAAAGTGGTGTTCCGGAGATCTCTGGATACTCCTCTTAAATTCCCCTCAACAGCATAGCTCGCCGTGTGCGGGGCACCTGCAAAGAGGCTCTTCCGGATTTCGACGTCTTCCTGCACACGAAGTATCACGACTGTCCAATTTCGAGGACACTACACTGTCCGTTTCTCGGGATACCACATCGTCCGGTTGCGGAAACAAGCGCACTGCCAGGTCCCGGGGATGCCACACTGTCCAGATCTGTGGACATAGTTCCGGCGAGGCCATACTTGATAGGTTGCCATCGCTTTCTCTTCGGAGCCTGAAGCGCTCGAGCAAAACTATTCACCGCCGAAATCGATCCTAAAGCTTTATGGTCCACTTTCAGGAGGCGGGTGTGTCCTCCGGAATTTTGTCAGCCGAGAGATCTCTGAAACAAAGAATTTTCTGAGGTGATTCCCCGGACCATGTTTAGCACGCCGCAACAGGCTGCCGCTCATCTCTTGTCAGACGGTCCGGCGAGCTGATCTCCCCATCCTCCGATGATATAAGTCCTGGCATGTCCTCCCGGCACGACCTGGAACGGTTTGTTTATATTACCTTTATGATCGTACAGGATGCCCTTTCCACGCCTGTGGAATCTTGGGTCGTTTGGATTATAAAACAGTCCAAACCACGACGGATAGACAAAGTTCGACACGTAGACCTCATGATTAGGATCATCGTCCAATATTATAAGATATGGGTCCGTTTCGCAGGGATCGCAGATTTCTTGGTACCAAAATCGGTTAAGACCGTTCTCACATTGCTCGACCACACGGTTATCACGAGGGTTCACTAGCATCTCCAATAATTCGTGACTCGCACAGGTCGTCCAGCCGCAGTCTTCGTCTATAAGCTTTTTAGCAAAGACTTTTGCCGAGGGATTATTTTGAGGGGTACCGCTTGAGTAATGATAACCAACAGCATCCGGTTCTGGTTCATCCGTGATGATAAGCCGCCACGTTTGCGTGGCATCCTCTTTTTTTCCTTTCGGAACAATGCACAACTCAGCATCTATTCCCCACACTGGCGCAAAGTCCTCGTGGATCTGCTTCTGAAGCGCCGGTAAATCTCGTTTGATTGCCTCAGGCTTAACGAGATCGCTTTCACTGATCACGGCTATCTGGATCTTGGTCATGTTTCGCCTCCTTTGTAAATCATTGTTATGATAGACCTGATCTTTCAAACGCCGGAGTACTGCCTTAGCAATGCACGATCACTTTGGCTACAGAACGATTTAAACCGCAAATGTGCGCCGCTCTTGCCATTTCGGAGTTTTCAGGGGACCTGACCGGTCCGCGCATAGTTCCCCTGGACACCCGTAAAACCCGCAGCGGAGCCTCGAACAAAACCCGACAAAGCCAAAATCGTCTCGTGTACCAAACGACATGTCTTGTCCCGCATTTTGCTCATAACTAAACCCGTGTTGCTAAGCCTCTTCAGGACGTGTCAACTCAAGGGAGAATGCCCGTTCCGCCTTCCGGTCCAGGCACTCAAGATTTCGGTGCGGCATCGTTCATCAGTTACCGGTCAACGCCTCCGTCGACGGCTCCTCTAATAGATTATAAAGACCGTCAATGGTCTGCTGCAAAGACGATTTCACTCACGTTGTTAGGCGGTTACCCGGCTATGGCCGGCAAGATCCACCGCTCAAGAGTCAGCCATGAAAATTACATCACTGACACGAAACACTCATCCATTGTATCTAAAGAACTCCAAAGACCACCACGTAAGCCGCCAGCAGCGATACGTCTTCAACGCGAAACGGTATGATTGTAATCCCTTGATTGAATGCTCTGAGAGGCTCATTCCTGACGTGGACGGAACCGTTGCAATGTCCGGAAAATACGAAAACTAATACCCTGGACGTATCGATGGCTTGCACGATTTCGGCTGCCCAGTCCCGACTAGGCGAGGGGTCCCGCGGAGCCATCCAGCAGTGTATGTCTGCCGAATCCAAAATGGCATGGACCGCATCGGCAATTGCCTTATCGTGCTGGGAATAGCTTATGAATACGTCATGAGCCACATCATCCCCCTACCAAGGATGCCGCTACGGATAAGAATTCAATATTAACATTATGTGAAACTGTTCGTCACCTGAAAAGATGAGAAACATAGCCGCAGCGAATTCTTCATTAGAAGAACCGGCCAAAGTCATAGACTGTTGCACATCGTCTGGTTTCGATAAACACCCAGCAAAGAGTATGCACATTCGGGAGCTATAACCTTGTCTTGACTTGCCGAAAAGACGGGACTAGTCTTCTCGGTCATTGAGGCCTTTGGCTGAGCGAAATCTGCCCCAAAGCAGGGCCGGGAAGCGGTGATCCATGAGTGACCTGGCACTAAGATCGGGACAACGCCAGTGCAGTTTGATCCTTGCGATGCTAACTGGAGCGTTTCTGGTTCTGCTATCGAGCTGCAACTCTGCGGGTTCTTCATCCGCACCTGAGCTGGCGGAAGCCTGCCCCTTACCGCTTCTCAGAAGCCTATTCCTGCACAAGCTACCGCTCCAGAAGCCGCAAGAACACACGTTTCGGCTGGACATGACCTCTTTGGTTCTGGGTTACGGCGCTTACCTGAAAGGTTTGGAATTCTCCGACGACAAGATCTATCTTGTGACGAAGAATGACACTCGGATCGTATACGATGATGGCAAGCTAAAAGAATTCGCGGAGAAGCTGGAAAATCCTGATTTGAAAGACATGTTGTCCCTTCCCTACTCCCCGGGGACAATCGCAGCCCGGATTCCCGAGAACTATGATCCTGGCCGGTTCCGAGTCATGCCGTTGCTTGAGTCAGTGTACGGGGCTAATGAAAAAGAGGTCAAAGCGAATTTGGTTCGGGTGAATTTTTGCGGCAAGAGTGTGCTGTTCAATTCGCAGAACATCGCTGCAAAAGCTTTGGAAGCCGTAGGCGACGAATTGACAGCCCTCTTCAAGGAGAAGCCCGATCTTTCCAAATACGTGCTCCCGCTGGGAGGTACTTACAATCGCCGGGAGATCGCAGCCACGGAAAGACTCAGTCCGCACGCATTCGGGATAGCAATCGATCTGAATACCAAGCAAGGAGCATACTGGCAGTGGAAAAAGGACGGTCAGGACATAACGGCCGTGAGGCTCAAGTACCCTCTGGAGATTATACAAACCTTTGAACGCAACGGATTCATTTGGGGAGGAAAGTGGGCGCACCACGATCTCATGCATTTCGAATACAGGCCGGAACTTCTGGCAAAGACCAAGCTGCAGCAAGACGGCGTTTTCACAGGATCGGACAGATTCTAATTGTCTACTTCTGTCTTGTCAATTTCAGTGATCTTGTAACCCGCCGCGGCCAGTATTTTTGGGATGTCTCGCACCAGGTCGCGGTCTGATTCCTTGTCCGGTTCGCTGAGCTGGTTGTACGGCAGGAGGCAGTTGTGGATCTTCTTTTCTTTATCTGTGACCGGGCCGTACTTCCAGCCGTCGCGGATCTTATCTTCCTTCCAGACGATGTGGGAGGCTTCCGCCAGGCGTTACATTGTCTCCATATGGCTTATATGGAGAGGGACTGCGGTAGTCATTCACTATAGTAGGGCCTCCGAACCCGAGCAACCCAATTCTGAAAAACTGAGTCGAGGTCGTCAATAGCTTGTCGTTGCATCCCAGGGTTAGGCATTTGATGGACGAACACTTCTGCTGTTCCGAGGTGGAACACGTTTAACCAATAATTACAATTTTAGGCATTTTCCCTCAGCCGGAAGTCTACATGCGCTGAACAAACAAGCCAATTACCGGCGGATACGATGACGGAAAGCGGATCACATTGCATGATAGTATTCATTGACGGAACGGCTGACAATTCAGTATCCTGAACATAGGGGAACCATCATCTATCACGCAAGATCTTAGAGAAACCTATTCCTCAGTATGACATGGGATGAACCTCTTGACGGAGGAGAGAAAATTGAAATCCATAGCCTACAGACTGATTCCCAAGCTGGTGTCTCGAAGCGCTCTAGTTGGCGTTACGTAGCATAACATTATTGTTAAATGATGTTAGGATGTTACAGAGAAGAGAAACGATAAATTCCTGTTCCCCGAAATCAGTAAAACCGTGAACTCAAAAAACGCCGTATACTCAGGTATTTGTTAAAATGAGGAGGTACTAACATGAGAACTCAAATTGCTCTTTTAAGCGGAATTTGTTTTGTAGCGGCAACTCTAACCGTTCAGGCATGGAATAAGCCCACACACATGATATCGGCTGCAATCGCTTATGCCGACCTGAATGAGCGAAACCCTGCAGTCATAACGAAAGTCGTTGAAGTCTTGAAGCGGCACCCTCAGTTCGAGTCTAAATGGGCTCCAAAATTGAAGCAGGCATCCGCGCAGGATCGAGACTTGTACCTGATTATGCTCGCCGCAAGATGGTCTGACGACATTCGCGGGGACACCAATTACGACAAACCCGAATGGCACTATTTTGACATTCCCTATCGGCCCGGAGAGGCCCCCGCGGAGAATCCGCCAAATGCAGGAATATTAAAAGCTTTACCGGACAACGTCTCGACCGCAAATTCTTCCGATGCAAATTTAAAGGCTCCTGCCATGGCTTTATGCTGGATACTTCATCTTATGGGCGACATTCATCAACCGCTTCACTCGACCACGCTGATCACCAAGCAATTTCCGGAACCAGAAGGAGATCGTGGAGGTACCAGGTTCTACATTCGGGTATCGCCTGGCCGCTCTACTATCAGCTTGCACGAGTTTTGGGATGATCTAATTCTTGGGTCCGACAAATTCCAGGCCGTCCGGAATGTAGCGACTTTGTTGCGCAACAGGCCTGACCTGACACGTGCCACGTTTGCGGAGCAAATAGCGGTCAAGCAATACAATGATTGGGCACTTGCCTCCCACAATGTTGCTATAGATAAAGTCTATAACAAGGGGAACTTGCAGGGGAGTAAGGACAAGAATAACGGTGTAGTGCTCCCTGCGGATTATAAAGCTCCGGCAAAAAAAGCAGCCGAAATGCAGGTTGTGCTTGCTGGCTACCGGATCAGCGACGCGTTGGTCGATGTGTTCGGGAGATAAGATCTACGGAGGTACGACCCTGAAGACGCACACGGCCTCTTGAATAGACCCGGATCCGATGTCGACGATGTGCGGTGCCTGCGGCGGAAGATGCAAGAGACTGTCCGGCTCCCTGATTCCAGCCGAATGATGGAGAGTAAGAATCAATGAAAGAAAACCGGCTGCCTCGTCTGTTTCATTTCTTGCCCCCACTGATTCGCCCAACTTATGCGTGGTCGCATATTGCTGAATCTCGGCGTCCTACGTCCTCGGATTCATTTCAGAAAACAAGATTATTCGTGGGTTCCCGAAGGGCGCAACTACAATCATTTGCAACTTACATCAACAACTGGGCGCTAAGGTACTGAGTTTTTGAGCCATTATTTCCTCCCGGTGCATTCCCTCATTAATAATCGGTGACGCAGTCGGCCCGTCATGCTAAACTTGATACCCCCGAGCAGACAGGGGGAGTTTGGCGTGGGCAAAGAGCAGGAAATGTGTTCCCGTTGGCGCTAAATTTAGGAGAGTGGCTCCACTTTGTGCCGTTCATAGGGGGTGGATTCGACCCCAACCGATTCAGTTCGATTTTACCGGACCGGCAAGTCGAAGCAAGGTTGCCGCCGGGTCATTCTAAGCCAAAGGCTGTAGCACCGTTATCAGGAAGCCGTCATTTTTCTTGTTGAGCACAGGATTTTCGATACTGTATGGTCGAGTTAAACCGGCACGATAAAAAGGAGGTGGGGAAATGTTGGTCAACGATTGGATGAACACACCTGTGATCACGATTGATGCAACGGACAGCTTGGCGCGAGCCGCGGACCTGATGTTAAAAAACAAAATCAGCGTCTTGCCTGTCACCTCTGAAAGTAAACTGGTCGGTATCATAACGGATCGCGATCTCAAGCGAGCCGCGCCCTCACACATCAGCATGCCGGATATCAAAGATATCATTTTCCACATGGCACGGTTGAAGGTAGATAGCGTCATGAGCCGCGATCCAGTCACTGTACCTCCTGATTACACTCTGGAAGAAACCGGAGAAGTACTGCTTCAGAAGAGTATTTCAGGTTGTCCTGTTGTGACTTATGACGGTGAACTGATCGGTATGATAACGAAGAACGACCTCTTTAGGGCATTGATCTCGGTCACAGGTTTTCCGAAAAGGGGGGTGCTCTTGGGCTTCCTGCTGGAAGATCGGCCAGGCTCGATCAAGGAGGTTACCGACGTCCTTCGGAAATATAATGCACGTCTCTTGAGCGTAATGGCCACCTATGCGAGGGCACCTGAAGGGTTCCGATACGTGTACATAAGGGCCTACAGGGTGGATCGAGCAACATTGCCCGATCTCAAAACGGAATTGGCCGACACGGCCAAGCTGCTCTACATGGTGGACCTGAGGGACGGCAAGAGGGAGACGTACGCAAGTTACTAACCCTGGAGCACAAGATCCTCTCCATTCAGCCGAGCCTCTCTCTTATCAACTCGGGACCAGGACGGTATTTAGCGGCCAATCCGAAACCGCCTAAGCCATGTCCACCCATTCGGCCAGCTTTTTGCCGGTCAGGTAATAGTCCACCTGTTCCGGGGATTCCAGGAACTTCTCCAACTCGGTCGCGAGCTGCTTCCTTTTTGGGTTTTCGTGCCATCCTTCCCAGTTGTGCCGGCTGTGCCAGTTGCTGACGACCACCACCTCGCCGGGGGAGTCGGCATTGATGAGAGTTTCTCCGGACATATAACCTTCCTGCAATGCGGCCAACGACCTAAGTTCCATGAGAAGCCTGTCCGGTTCGTACAACTTCCCTTTCCGGAACTGTCTTGTAATCACGACTCTGACAGACATAACTCCCTCCTTTTCCGGAATTGAGCGGCGATTCTGCCATTTGGGCGATCTTGGGGCCACTGAACGGAGGTGGATTGGTTCCACCGACTCGAAAAGGCGCCCTGTATGGTAGTCAAACCGCCGATGGCGGCAAAACCGTCGTTATTTTGACGAAACAGCCTCCTTTATCTTATTTTAAGCATACTGCTCGTACGGTCCCCAGTCAAACCCAATCTTGGCGGTCGTAACCCCTAATTTAGGGTGCGTAGATTTTCAGGCCGAGGCAATCCCCTGTCATTGCGAGGAATGAAATGTAGTGGCAATCTCTGAGATTGCTTCGCTCCGCTCGCAATGACAATACTTGGCCGTTGGGTAGCTGAAGGACTACGCCTGTTAGCTTTACCGGTGGAAATCGTAGCTATTGGGTCCAGACCAAGGACGTATAAGGCTTCTCAAAAGTAACAGAGAAATTAAGCAGGATTTGGTGGCGACGTCCCGCGCAGAACGTGGGATTGACCGTCATTTCTTGGTAAAATCGGCATCTAGCTCGTCCCATTTAATGGACGGACTGGAAGCCCATCCTACCGGGATTACAGGCTGGGAGCCTGTCCAACCATCTTGTATTACCCTCCGATCCTATCCGTTACGGGTGCAAAACTTTTGATTAACTGCTATAGGCCGGTTCGCCGCCAGCCATATAAGAGTTTTTGGGGAAAGGTTCCGGAAAACCACTTTTTATTAATAACATTTGATCTCTTGTTTTCCAGAAAAGAAATTCTTGAGGGAGTTGTCTAAGCTGCCAGTTTTGTAAGTGAAATAGTGTCAGCCTCCCGTGCGGTGAGCAAGGCGGCGATAACGAGTTTGCCTTTTTCGGTGAGGTGGTAGCGGTTGTGTTTAGGAAGTTTCCGCAACAGACGATGGGCCCTCAATAGGCGTATTTGTCGGGTGATGACTGCTGAGGTGCGGCGTTCTTCCGTGGTGTCAGTTTGGGCGCCATAGATAAGGATCCTGATCTCTTTGTTGGTGAAGCCATTGATGAAGAATTCCCCTCGAGCGACTGCGCTGAAGAGTCTAGCGTCGTCAGGCGCATAGGGGATTCAGAGCCCTGAAACGCTTTGCCTTCCATGTAACGGGACGGCAGAGTTTGTCAGTCCAATTCTTGAGGGGAGTAGAATCATGTGCACAGGCCAAAGCCTCAAGATAACGCTCATTAGCATTTTGGCACACCTGTGCACGTCGGTGGAAGTCTGCCACTCCTTTCCTGAGTGGTAACCATTCGGGTTTGGTGGCCTGGGCAGACTCCTTTTTTCTGTAGACCTTGAAATCGGAAGGATCGTTAAGGGTAGTCTCTACTCTGAGGACGCTCCCCTGTTTATCGTAAATCTTTATGGTGTTTGTTTTGACTCGATGCTTGACTCGTATTCCTTCCGCCGATGCTTCAGATCAGTGACTACCTCTGCGGTGAAGTGGTG
>CAVUHP010000018.1:147500-497790 GCA_963741425.1 uncultured delta proteobacterium | reverse complement strand
ACATATTGAAACTCCGTTAAGGTAATTCTAAGATGTGAAACTATCTGATATTCAATAAGTCCTCCCTCGCTTTCGCGTAGCCGCTTCGGCGGAGCAAGTCTGGAGGATTTAGGGCATAGACGTCAACCTAAGACACCTCCTCTTAAGCTTTAGGGATGAATGAGATACTGCATAAAAAAGTTTCCCCTCCTTTTGAAGCTAATCTCTTATCACATTTTCATACTAGATATTGAAAATGAATGTTATATGCCTCATAATATGGGAGTTGAAGATCCCTCATTCTTCCACACACAAGCTTTTTGCTGCAAGATTTAGAATTGTATTTGTGGAAGAATTCGGGATGACAGTGAATTTAGAGGAGTAGAGGGGAAGGAAGCAGCGGCGATTCACATGAATTTCGATTTTCGATAGAAACAATTATTGAATCGCCGCTGCTTCCTTCCCCCAATGAACCCAAAAAACCTGTCATCCCGAACGAATCCACCCTCAATACTTTTCGTAAGCTATGGGTTTAACGTGGATGAGTGAGGGATCTCTACGTTAAAAAAGATGTGTATAAAGATTAGCCTTCAAAAGGAGAGGATCTGTATCAGGCATAAATCCAATACATTACATTCACAATTGGGCTAAACTATCTCATATTTTACTATATTCAACTCATTAGGTTGACTTCTATGGGATTTTGGGGTAAATACCTAAGAGAAAACTTTTGAGACACTCTCATGATCTTAAATATTATTGATTTTACATTCAGTGCAATAATTAGTAACTTAGTGTACCTGTATTCGTGTATTGTACTGCTTTAAGACTAAGTACACCATATTATGAAACTCAGGTTTATTTTATTGGTTTTTATCCTGGAGCTCTTTGTCTTTTATAGTTCCTGCAAAAAGGATTTTCTTACTATCACTACAAGTGGGGGCCTTGATGATTATACTATGGCCACCGAACAGGGAATAGAAAGTCTTCTGGTAGGTGATTATTCTATGCTCGATGGTATATCTAATCCGTTTGGATGGGAGTCCGCATCTTCCAATTGGGTGTATGGCTCTATAAGAGGTCTGGAAGCAAACAAAGGAACAGACGCAGGAAATCCTTCGGACATTACCCAGATTCAAAATTATGGTGAGACTTCATTAAATCCATGGTTGAATTTTAAATGGAGGGAAGTCTATGAGGCAATTGCAAGGTGCAACAGTACAATCAGGGTAATAAATAAAGCTCTGGAATTAGGCAAAATCGATCAGACAAAGGCTGATGCGTATCTGAGGCAGGCTAAAAGTCTCCGTGGGTGGTATCATTTCGAGGCATGGAGGATGTGGAAAATGATTCCATATATTGATGAGAAAGTTGACGCTATGTCTGTAACAAATAAGGATGATATAACGTCGAAAATAATTGCTGATCTCACAGAAGGAACTCTGTTACCTGATAATATGGGAGCAATTGGCAGATTTAATGGCACGGTTTCAAAAGTGCTTCTCGCAAAAGCAATGATGCAAATGAACGGAGACTATGCGGGTGCGCTGCCAGTTCTTCAGGACGCAAGTGGTGGCACAAAGCCTGATGGTTCTCCGATAGGTTTGGCTCCAACTTATGGTGAAATATTTGATATTGTAAACAGGAATGGAATTGAATCTGTTTATACTGTTCAATACACGGTAAATGATGGATCAGGCGGGTATAATGGAGGTTTTGGTGAAATTCTGAATTTTCCCTATAAGACAGGTGGCTCTCCCGGAGGCTGCTGCGGATTTTTTCAGCCAACCCAGGAATTTGTGAATTCTTTCAGAACTGTCGGAGGACTCCCTTTGCTGGATTTTAGTTACAATTCAACGGAAAATGCAATATTAAGGGATGAGGGTATTGCTGGTGGAGGTGAATGGGATTCCACTACGACTTATTCGGCTAATGGTCAATATTATTCTTATATTGAGACAGATGGTTGTACTATTTATGATCCCTCTCACCCTTTTACCGATCTTGGTTATGTATCACTTAAAGCAAATAATAGAGGTCACGACCCCAGAACAAGCCCTGATTGGTGGGCTCTAAGATGGACCGAAGACAATTCAAAGCCTGTTGATCCCCGCCTTGACTGGAGTGTGGGAAGAAGAGGTATCCCATATTGGGATTGGGGTGTACATACCGGTTCGGACTGGATCCGTGATCAAACCTATGCCGGGCCCTATAGTCCTAAAAAACAAGTATATAAAAAATCTGAGGAAGGGAAGTATACTGAAGTTGGATTCTGGACATCAGGAATTACTGCAAACGGATACCGCATGATACGTTTTGCTGATGTGCTGTTAATGATTGCAGAATGCCAGATTGAGACAGGTGATCTGCCAGGCGCATTAACGAATATTAACCTTGTTCGTAACAGGGCTGCGAATCCTGATGGATTTGTTAAGGAATCAGATGGGATTACACCTGCCGCAAATTACGATGTAAAGCCTTATCCGTCCTTCCCTGATCAGACTTATGCCCGGAACGCTTTGCGCATGGAGCGAAAACTTGAGTTGGGACAGGAGGGACACAGGTGGTTTGACCTTAACAGATGGGAAATTACCGTGACTGATTTAAACAGAGTTTTGACTTATGAGAAAACAATGCCATGGGGCAATGCACTTTATGGCAATTCAATAGTCGGTACCGAGGATATCACTTTCCCATACCACAACGCCAGATTGCATCTTGCGAGCGCTTCCGCTGAAAGCCACTACTTTCATGGTACCTTCTTTCGTATGATTTTTGAGTCTAATCGAGAGCCTGTTTGGTTTCTTTTGGTCCGGACAGCGTTCTCACTTTACGTTTTTCATCAATTCAGCCAATCGTTGCTCGCCGTCACTATCTTGTTCAAAACCGACGGCGCCCACAAGATAGCGTCCCTTGTGCGCAACGATGATCTTGCCCTGGTAAGGATCCACTCCGGACAAAACATCAGGTCCGAATTCCGTCGAAATTCCCTCTGCCAGTCTCCCTTCCTTGGACAAATGCTCTTTGAAGCGTTTCATAGCGTTCAATGCGTCCTGAGAATTTTCAAAAACGGACAAGAAAAGACTAAACTCCCGGTCTTCCGAAATGTCTTCGCATCCGTCTTGGTCTCGCCCTTCTTTACGTAAGACGCTTTGAAGCCTCTTTTCAAAAATTCGCGGCCGAGAAGCCCGTTGGGAAAGTATTCTATGGAACCGGGTTTGAGTCCGCTTTTGGGGAAATACTCGATCTCCTTCGGCGGGGATGAATTGTCCGAAATCCGGGATTCTATCTCCTGGGCCAATTGCTTCAGGATCGAAGGATTTGAATCTGTCGCCTGGAGCGCCACAAAATACTTGCCCTTGTAGAAAAACGCGTACCGATCCTCCAGGTAGGAATCCAGCCCGATCCCCGCGGAACTTTCTTCCTGCCTGAACCTTGAGAAGACGCCAAAGGCCTGGAGTGAATTCCCCATGTCATAAATGTCCACGTCTATTTTGTCCTCGGAGGAATTCAGCGTTCCGGTAAACTGCGAAGACAGACCCCTCAAATCCGTACTGGAGAAAAAGATCCGCTTGACCGTCAATATGCTCAAACAAAGTCTCTTTCGTAAATGTTTCGGGGGCGCTTCTCAGAGCCCACCCATCCGGGGCGTTTTTCGGAACGAGCGATTCCATAGTCTTCGTTTCCGAAAAGGCATTTTGAGAAGCGACCAAGACCACTAAGAACAAGAAAATAATTAGAGCTACACGACTGGGCGCCACACCGTTCCTCCGCCGACGCTTAATTATCACGCGAACATTTGATACACGGCTTTAATTTTGGCCTGAATATTGAGTTCCCTTTTGCAAGTGATGGCGCAGGACACACACTCGGAGCACTTCTTGATCTTCTGTAAAGCGTCTCCCGTGCTCAGTGCTTCTTTGGCGAGCATGTCGTTCTTGTACCCATCGTGGTACATAATTGCCCTTAGGATATCAGTATGAGCCACCCCGTGAGGGCATTCGCCGATACAGCCATCGCACATGGTGCATATCCTTCCTTGAAGGTGGGACTGATATTGCCTTAACTCATCAACATCCTTCCGCGACAAGGCTGTTCCCATCACAGCGGCGCATTGCTCGATCTGTTCAATCGTGGTAACGCCCGGAATGGCCGCGGAGACATTCTGATCCATCAGCACGTATCTGAGGGCAGCTTGATGAGGGTTGAGTCCACCCATATCCTTTGCCTCGTAACCTCCTGCCTGGGTCTTCATCGCCACAATGCCTATCCCGGATTTTGCGGCTGACGCGACCGCCTCCTTTAACTCGCTGGAATGGGTGAAATTGTAGGAAACGAGAGCTACATCGTGGAAATTGGATTTCGCCGCCTCTCTCAAAAGAGAGGCCATATAGGAGTGTGACGAGAAGCCTGTAAAACGAGCCTTGCCTTCCTTTTTCATCATCCGGAGGAACTCAACAAGCGCAGGATCGGAAACTTCCTGGGGGTCTTTGAGATTGTGGGCCAACAGCACATCCACATAATCGGTTTGGAGTCTACGAAGACTTGTCTCAAGAGAACTCCTGTTCTCCTTTTCTGAATTATGGAAGCGGATCTTTGTCTGTATTAATACCTTGTCCCGCTTCCCTCGAAATACCTTTCCGACCAATTCCTCATTTCTGCCGGCCATATATGAGTTCGCCGTGTCGTAGAAATTTATGCCCAGGTCCAAGGCGCGACGGAGGACAGCAGGATCGCTGCAATTCATGACTCCCATGCTGACGGCTGTCACTTTCAATCCGGTCTTGCCCAGGGGCCGGAGCTGAGTCGTTCCCGCCTTCTCCGTGCCCGCGGCAGAAACATTTACGTTCCAAAATGGAGCCGCCGCCAATCCGAGAACCGCGGATGAGGCTCCTTTTATGAATTTTCGACGCCCTATCTTTCTTGAATCCATGTCTTCTCCGTCGCGAATTTAGATAATTTTCTTGAGCCTCTGTACATCTTTGCAAATGAGGCTCAGCGTCTAAACTATTTCGTCTCCTTCAACCTTGCTGTCCAGCAAAACGCCCGATCATCAAGCAAACCGGGAATTCTCTACCGGTTAGCCAAACTGAACACTTCTCCAGGTGAAAAGAACGCATTGTCTCGAATAGCATTTGGGAGCGGGCAAGTCAATCAGGCCGCGTGCCGGCGCTTGCCCTACCAAACAGAAGAGACCGCTGGGCGGAAAAAATCATTGTCGCTCATATGAGGGACGGTTAAACAGACCCTCTGAATCTCTGATTTGACAGCCACCGTATTAACGATTTGAACTGGCGTCTATCGGCTCTGTGAAGCAAACTCAGGCATTAGAGTTATTCCCGCTTCCCTGTGTGGCGCCCGGTATTATACAATACCTCGGACTTTACTCGAAGGAGCGTAAGATGAACAGGACGGTTGCTCTTCCCTGGGGTGGAGGCTCCCTGGAGCTTCCCTTGCCTGAAGGATGGACAGTGCTCGGCGAACTCAAGCCTCGGAGTGTCCCGGCGCCGGCGGACGTAGCCCAAGCTTGCGCCGAGGCCCTGCGGGACCCGATAGGCGCCAAATCCCTCGATGTCAGACAACTGGCGAGCCAGAAGGTGGTCATTGTGGTGGATGACCATTCACGGCCCACGCCCGTACGGGAGTTCATTCGTCCGGTCATGGAAGGACTGGGATCGGCAGGCGTTCGGGACGAACAGGTGGAGTTCCTGGTGGCGACAGGAGTACACCGGGCCAGTCGGCCCGAGGAAATCGAATGGAAACTCGGCCCGGAAATCCTATCGCGGTTCCGCTGCCGTTGTCATAATGCCTACGATCCGGATGCGCTGGCTTACGTGGGCTCTACTTCACGTGGCACTCGGGTCCTACTTAACAAATTGCTGACCGAAGCGGACCTCATTATATGTGTTGGATCTCTGGAGCCTCATTTGCTGCTCGGGTTCGGGGGCGGGCTTAAGATGCTTATGCCCGGATGCGCCGCCGCCGAAACGGTTGGAAGGAACCACCTTCAAGGGATTGACACCGAGCGCTTCAACTATGTGGGCATTCACGGCGATAATTCCCCGATGCGACTGGATTTGGAGGAGGGAGTGGGTCTCCTCGGAAAGGAGATTTTTGTCGTCAATGCCGCAATGAACGAACAGGGGAGGCCTGTACGTTTTTTCTGCGGCGACCCGATCCAGGCCCACCGCTCAGGTGAATCCTTTGTTGAGGACCTGCTCCGTCTGGATATTGCCGAGCAGGCTGATGTCGTCGTAACCAACTCTTTCCCTATGGATCTGGACTTACGTCAGTCGGCCAAATGTCTGGGGAATACGCTCTATGCATGTAAGCCGGGCGGAGTCATGATGGGGTTCCTCCGGTGCGACCACGGGCTCGGCGAGATGCCGTTGGCAAAGAAAACGCTGCCGTATTCGGTGATGCGGACGCTGTTAAAGGCGCTAGGCAAAAAACGGGTGCTTCCATTGGTCGAAAAGGCGAAAGCGGGGGAGCCTATTGAAGAAGTGTTTATAGGCCATTTCGGCCTCCAGATGTTAAGACGCAATCATCTGGCGATATTCAGCGACAGTGAGAAGTTGCCCCAAAACCTGGGTCGCAAGATGGGCCTTGCCCGGAGCTTCACTGATATTGGAAAGATGCTGTCATGGATAACGGCCAAGGTTCCCCGCCACGCTAAGGCGTGGATATTCCCGTACGGCGGCGCGACGTACGCTCGTCCGAATCCATAGAGGCGCTCCATGTCCGTGCCGGGCGTCAAATGTCAGGTGAGCGGCTCCAATTTTGGAACTGTTCTTAGAGGTATGCTGTCCAAAAATGTCATGAACTGCTCGGACCAAAGAATCGCTTTAGCCGGTGACATTGGGGGAACCAAGACCAATCTTGGACTGTTCGTTCGAGGTGAAGGTAGACCCGCAATGCTACTGATGGAATCCTATTCCAGCGCTCACGCTACAGGTCTGTCGGAATTAATCTCACGATTTCTGGAGGCGCATCCCCATTCGATTTCCTCGGCGTGCTTTGGCATTGCGGGCCCCGTTATTGACGGCCGTTCCAAAGCCACTAATCTTCCCTGGGAGCTTTCCGAAGCCGAAATAAAACGGAAGTTTAACTGGGAAGAAGTCCGGCTAATTAATGATTTGGCAGCCACGGCTGTGGCAGTCCCTCTTCTTCAAGACCACGAGTTGCACGCGTTGAACGCAAGGCCAGCGGAACCGGGTAATATCGGACTCGTAGCGCCTGGAACGGGCCTGGGTGTCTCTCTCCTCGCGCTTGTAGACGGGAAATTTCATCCACTGGCTTCAGAAGGTGGCCATGTCGATTTTGCCCCTAGGAATGAGGATGAGGTGGATCTCTGGCGCAGCCTTCGGGGCGGCCAGGATCACGTCAGCGTCGAGCGCCTCGTATCCGGACCCGGCATCCCGGCTATCTATTCGTGGCTCAAGGAGCGCGATGGCCATGAGGAACCGGCATGGTTCATTGAAAAAATGAAGCTCAACGATCCGCCTGTCGTTATATCAGAGGCCGCGCTCGTTGAGAGGCTGGAGCCGTGCATTAAGACCTTGGAGTTGTTCGCGTCAATACTTGGGGCCGTTGCAGGCAATTTGGCCCTCACAGGAATGACCACCGGCGGCATGTACATAGGGGGAGGGATCGTCCCGCGAATTCTCCCTATTCTTGAAAAGTCGAACTTCATGAAAGCCTTTACCGACAAAGGAAGGTTTAACGATCTTCTTTCCAAAATTCCCGTAAATGTAATTCTCAATGACAAGGCAGCCCTGATAGGGGCGGCCTGGTCCGCCTTGGGGGGGTGCAAAGATGGGGTCGGACAGTGAAAGCATCGACGCGTACGTGGATTTAACTGTCAAAGGCCAAGCCTCTGACTTGAAAGTCCCGTCACATGCCTGCGTGGCGGACCGGCCCGCGGACCCGTGTTCCATAGTGATCTTCGGCGCCACGGGAGACTTGACGAGACGCAAGTTGGCCCCCTCTCTGTACAATCTGTATTTGTCGGAGGGATTACCGGAGTCCTTTGTGGTATTAGGCGCATCCCGCTCGGAAATGTCCCGTGAACAGTTCCACGATGAGATAAAACAGGCCCTGGAAGGAATGGATTTGGCTAAGTGGGACGATTTCGCGTCGCACCTATATTACTATCGTGTGGATCTCGGTTCCCTAGAGTCGTTCGAGGCGCTTTCCAAAACTCTTAAGAAGCTTGAAGGCAAGCATGATACCGGCGCCAACAGAATCTTTTATCTGGCGATACCGCCTTCCGCTTACGGAAGCGTGGCTGCCATGCTCGGCAAGGCAGGGCTCGCCAGAGAGCATGAAGAAGGCGCCGGGTGGAGCCGGATCGTTGTGGAAAAGCCTTTTGGACACGACCTGAAATCAGCGCGAGAGTTAGATAGACAAATTCACGAACATTTTAGCGAACGCCAGGTTTTCCGCATCGATCATTACCTTGCCAAAGAAACCGTCCAGAACGTTTCGATATTTCGCTTTGCGAACGCCATCTTTGAGCCGATTTGGAACAGAATGTTCATAGACCACGTGCACATAAATGCCGCTGAATCCATTGGGGTGGGAAAGAGGGCCGCGTACTATGAAGACGCGGGAGTCTTACGAGATATGTTTCAAAATCACATGATGCAACTTCTTGCAGTTACGGCAATGGAACCGCCCGCTATCTTCGAGGCGGAGCAAGTCAGAGATGAGCATGTCAAGGTGTTCCAGGCTCTTAGACCGATCCCGCGTGATGATCCATCCGGAAACCTCGTGCTGGGGCAATACGGTCCGGGCACGGTGGACGGGAAGCAGGTTCCTGGTTATCGAGAGGAACCTGGAGTCAGCAAGAATTCACTCACTCCGACATTCGGGATGATGACGGTCTTCATTGACAACTGGCGATGGCAGGACGTTCCTTTCCATCTGACATCAGGAAAAAGGCTTGCAAAGAAATTGACGGAAATCGTCATTAGTTTTAAGAAAGTGCCTCATTTGCTCTTCCAGAATGTGCTTGACGAGACAATAACCCCCAATCTTTTGACATTAGGAATCCAGCCTGAGGAAAAGATAAACCTCACTTTCGAGACAAAGAATCCGGGCGCCAAGGTTTGTCTTCGCTCGGTGACCATGGATTTTAATTATCGCCAGAACTATGAAGGACCGATTCTGGACGCATATGAAAAGGCGCTTATTGACTGCATGCAGGGCGATCATATGCTCTTTTGGAGAGAGGACGCTGTGGAACTTTGTTGGGCCTTCCTTGATCCTATACTCCAGGATTGCGAAACCTGCGCGGATAGAGGTGAGCGTCTCTTGTCGTACTCCGCCGGAAGCTGGGGGCCGGATGTAACTAAAATCAAACAGGATTAGGAAGGCTGGCAAGACAGACACTATCCACTGTATTCGCAATTTGGTAATCGCTTGGAATTATCCGAACAGCGGCCGTTAATCCTGTAAAATTGGCCTAACGAAGGGGGGAAATCTTGAATAATAAGCAACTGGATGCGCTTTGCATAAACACTCTACGATTTCTGGCTGTAGACGCAGTAGAAAAGGCGGCGTCAGGACACCCTGGATTGCCTCTGGGCGCTGCGCCCATCGCGTACGTGATTTGGGATCGTTTTTTGAAATACAACCCGAGGAACCCTTCATGGCCTGACCGGGACCGCTTCGTGCTTTCCGCCGGGCACGGCTGCGCATTGCTGTATGCATTGCTCCATGTCACGGGTTTTGATCTTCCATTGGAACAGATCAAACAGTTTCGCCAGTGGGGAAGTCAAACTCCGGGACATCCCGAGCATCTCAAGGCCCTGGGCGTTGAAGCCACCACAGGCCCTTTAGGGCAGGGATTCGGCAATGCTGTCGGCATGGCCATTGCTGAAGCCGCCCTCGCTGCTCAGTTCAATCGCGGCGACCACAGAATAGTAGACCATTACACCTACGTGTTGGCCAGCGACGGCGATCTCATGGAGGGAATTTCGTCCGAAGCCGGATCACTCGCCGGTCACCTGCGCCTGAATAAACTGATCGTTTGCTATGACAATAATGAGATCAGCATCGAGGGGGAGACGGCGCTGGCGTTCACTGAAAACCGTCACGCCCGCTTCGCCGCCTTCGGATGGCACACCCAAGTCGTGGAGGACGCGAACGACCTCGAAGCAATTCAGACGGCCATCGAGAAAGCCCGCGAGGAGAAAGACAGGCCTTCATTCATTGAGATTCATTCGCATATCGGATACGGCAGCCCCAACAAACAAGACACGGCTTCAGCGCATGGGGAACCGTTGGGCGAAAAGGAGACTCGGCTCACCAAAGAAAACCTCGGCTGGCCGCTGGAACCTACGTTCTATATTCCGGAGGAAGCCCTCAAGCATTTTCGCAAAGCGGTGGACAGGGGAGAATCATGGGAATCGGAGTGGAAATCGCGTTTAGAGGCTTACGAGAGGGAACACGCCAATCTCGCGGCAGATTTTAAAAGGCGGTTGTCGGGCACATTTCCCGAGGGATGGGACAAAGATCTGCCTACCTTTAACCCCGACGACAAACCTATTGCGACGCGCGTAGCTTCCGGCAAGGTCCTTAATGCCGTTGCGCCAAAGCTGCCCGAACTGATAGGAGGATCGGCAGATCTTGCTCCGAGCACAAAAACTCTGGTCGATGATTCGAGCGACTTCGAGGCAGGGGACTACAGCGGCAGGAATATGCATTTCGGTGTCCGTGAGCACATTATGGGCGCAGCAGCCAACGGCATAGCGCTCCACGGAGGATTTATTCCCTACGGCGCCACTTTTCTTATCTTCAGCGATTACATGAGGCCGCCAATGCGGCTGGCAGCTATGACGCAATTGCACGTAATCTATGTATTTACGCACGACAGCGTGGGGCTCGGGGAAGACGGCCCTACGCATCAGCCTGTCGAGCAACTGGTTGGTTTGAGGGCGATCCCCAACTTCATTCTGATAAGACCCGCTGACGCGAACGAAACTGCGAGAGCCTGGCAAGTGGCCCTGAAGCATCGCGGAGGTCCCGTGGCCTTGGCGCTCACTCGTCAAAATTTGCCCATTTTAGACCTGTCCAAATACCCGAACATCGCGTCCGGTGTTGAACGGGGCGGATACGTCATTTCGGATGTCAAAGGAGGCGGCGCCCCCGACATCATACTGGTCGCCTCCGGATCTGAGGTTCAACTCATACTCGAGGCCCAGGAGAAGCTTCTTTCCAAGGGCGTTCAGGCGCGGGCCGTGAGCTTGCCGTCTTGGAATCTATTCGACAAACAAGATGCGGATTACACGAAAAGCGTATTCACGCCCGGTGTGCCCATTCTCTCTGTAGAAGCGGGCGCCACATTGGGATGGAGGCCGTACGTCGGACCGAGAATTGGGGTTATAGGACTGGAGAGATTCGGGGCATCCGCTCCGGGCTCGGTCGCACTCGACAAACTTGGCTTCAATACCGACAATATCTGCAAACAGGCGCTGCAGATGTTGGAGAAAGGAAAGTGACGCCGTGCTGTCAATTGGAATCGCAGCGGATCATGGAGGTTTTTATCTCAAAGAGGAGTTGGGGGCCGCTCTTAGAGCTGACGGTTACAGAGTGAAAGATTTTGGCGCCGACAGTTTTGACAAAGATGACGACTACCC
Source organism: uncultured delta proteobacterium (assembly GCA_963741425.1). Lineage (GTDB taxonomy): Bacteria > Desulfobacterota > Desulfomonilia > Desulfomonilales > Desulfomonilaceae > DATJPW01. Next base: position 486,169 of record CAVUHP010000018.1, on the reverse strand, counting down.
TGACTTCATAGTGCCTCTAGCCAATGCTGTGGCTTCCGGCGAGTTGGAGAGAGGAATCGCGGTCTGCGGATCAGGGGTTGGCGCGAGCATTGTCGCGAACAAAGTTTCCGGAGTGCGAGCAGCTCTCGTCCACGACGTGTTTTCCGCTCACCAAGGGGTTGAGGACGACAATATGAACATTATGTGCCTCGGCGGCAGAGTGATCGGGAATGCCCTGGCGGCAGATCTTGTACGCACATTTCTTGGCGCGCGATTCTCGGGAGCGGAGCGGCACGTGAGGCGCCTGGCCGCCATAGACGCGCTGGAAAGGAAAGGTTAATGGAATCAACACAAAATCCCCTCCGTAAGATTCAAGAATTCGGGCAGAGCATCTGGCTGGATTACATTCGTCGCGACATGCTCGTGTCGGGAGAATTGCAGCAACTCGTAGATGAAGATGGTCTCAGGGGCGTCACATCCAATCCAAGCATTTTCTATAAAGCGATAGCCGGAAGCGACGATTATACCAGCGCGATCAATTCGCTGGCTCTGGAAGGAAAAACTGAGATCGACATCTACGAAGCCCTGGCATTCGAGGATATTCAACAGACTGCCGATGTGTTCAGGCCTGTTTACGACAGTTCCGACGGCAAATATGGATTCGTGAGTCTCGAAGTCTCCCCCCATCTCGCTCGTCGGACGGAGGAGACGATCGAGCAGGCTCGCACTTATTGGAAGGCTTTGGAACGACCAAATGCCTTCATAAAGGTGCCTGCTACCAAGGAGGGCCTTCCGGCCATTCGGCGACTGATCAGCGAAGGCATAAACGTGAATGTCACGCTCCTGTTCGGTCTGGACCGGTATCGTGAAGTCGCTGAAGCGTACATCGCCGGCCTGGAGGACAGACTCGGCCGCGGGCAGTCGATTGTTCGAGTCGCTTCAGTGGCTAGTTTTTTCCTCAGCCGAATTGACATCCTGGTCGATCCTATGCTGGAGAAGGCGGCGAATGATGAAGGAGAAAAGGGAAAAATAGCGGCCTCCCTTCGCGGGGAGGTAGCCATAGCTTCCGCCAAGATTGCCTATCAGATTTACAAAGAGCTTTTCTCGAGTGACCGTTTCCGGAAGCTTGCCACTCAGGGCGCCCGTCCTCAGCAAGTCCTGTGGGCCAGCACCAGCACGAAAAATCCGGACTACAGCGATGTCAAGTATGTCGAAGCTCTCATCGGCCCCGATACGATCAATACTCTGCCTAAGGAGACTTTGAACGCGTATCGCGATCACGGGCGCCCTGCCGCTCGCCTGGAAGAAAACCTTGGCCACGCGAAGGAGACGCTCGACCGGCTGAGTCAGATCGGCATTGACCTGAATCAGATAACTCAGCAATTAACCAATGAAGGCATCGAAAAATTCAATACGCCTTATGACAAATTGATTGAGGAACTGAAGGGAAAACGCAAAGAGGCCCTTGAGGAACGACCGGGAAAGCAGCGAATCGAAGCCGGTCCCCATGAAGCCAAAATAAAGGAGCGTCTAAGAGCCCTCGAAAAGGCAGATTTCGTGAAACGCATGTGGCGCAAGGACGCGGCTGCTTGGAAAAGCGATCCATCAGAGCAACAGACGATTTCCGGCGCTCTGGGATGGCTCCATGTAGCCGACAAGATGGTACACGTGGCGCCGCACCTTCAGCAGTTTGCAACCGAGGTTGCTCAGCGAGGCTTTAAGCATGTCGTTCATATGGGGATGGGTGGAAGCAGTCTCGCGCCGCTGACTTTTACGCGGTCTTTTCCTACCGCCAAGAACCACTTGCCTCTTTCTGTTCTGGACACAACCGACCCCGGCACGATCCTCCGGATCGAGCGATCCGTGCCTCTAGCGGAAACCCTGTTCATTGTCGCCACCAAGTCCGGAACCACGGCGGAAACGCGGGCCTTCGGAGAGTATTTCTATGAACGACTCAAATCTATCAAAGGGTCTTCAGCGGGCGAGAATTTTGTGGCGATAACCGACCCCGGGACTCCGTTGGTGGACTTGGCGAAGGATCGGAAATTTTTCCGAACATTTTTGAATTTCTCGGATATTGGCGGAAGGTATTCCGCCTTGTCGTACTTTGGTCTAGTTCCCGCCGCTCTCATGGGCATAGACATCGGTGAGCTGCTGGAGCGAGCGCTCGTAATGATGCACTGCTGCAACACCACATCCCACATCTCAGAGGAATCCGGAGTAGCGCTCGGAGCGGCCATGGGTGAGCTGGCAAATCTGGGCAGAAACAAACTCACATTGGTCCTGCCCCCGAGCCTCGCTACTTTTGGCATGTGGATCGAACAGCTGATCGCGGAAAGCACAGGCAAGGAAGACACCGGGATTCTCCCCGTGGCGGGCGAAAACTTGGGCGAACCGGCGGTCTACGGACCGGACCGAAATTTCGCGTATTTCCGGATGAACGGGAGCGACGACGACACTATGAGCAGGAATATCAAACGCGTCCTTGATGCGGGCCATCCTGTTACCACCATCGAGATGGGAGACAAGTTGGATATCGGACAAGAATTCTTCCGATGGGAAATTGCCACGGCGACAGCCGGAGCTGTCCTCGGGATCGATCCATTTGACCAGCCCAACGTCAAGGAGAGCAAAGATAATACGAACCGCTTGCTCAAGGAAATCGAAGAAAAGGGGAAATTGGAAGAACTTCCGCCGGTTCTCAAAGATGGGCCTCTGTCATTTTATTACAGGACAAAACGCTCGTCCGCGTCTTCTCTCTTGCGTGAATTCTTCGATCAATGCTCTCCGGGCGATTACGTCGCGTTTCAGGCGTACCTGACTGAAAGCTCCTCAACCGATCAGATTTTACAGGAAATACGACTACAGGCCCGAGACGCATTACATGTGGCCACAACCGTAGGCTACGGACCCCGCTATCTTCATTCGACAGGACAGTTTCACAAAGGCGGACCCAACACCGGCCTATTCGTGCAATTCACTGCGACGGATACGGAAGATGTCCCTATACCCGGCAAAAACTACACCTTCGGGGCCTTGAAAAGAGCGCAGGCCAAGGGGGACCTGGAGGCGCTCGAACGGCACGGCCGTCGGACCATAAGGATCGATTTGGGACAAGATGTCGGCATGGGATTGGCGGCCTTGCGCCAGTCGTTTAAAGAGGCACTGAAGGGATGAACGGCGCCGCGCATTGACACGGCAGCTGATTAACGTAAGTGGAGCAGTAGGGGCTACAAGATGAACAGCTCATGCGACATCGGTATGATCGGTCTGGGAGTAATGGGCCGCAACCTTGCGCTGAACATTGCGGATCATGGTTTTGCGGTGGCTGGCTACAACAGGCATCTCGACAAGGTTGATCTCTTGGAACAGGAAGCAGAGGGACGGACCGTCCTCGGCGCCAGGTCCGAGGAGGAGCTTACGAAAGTTTTACGAAAGCCACGCGCGATCATGATGATGGTTCCCGCAGGCAAGGCTGTGGATCAAGTGATACGTGATCTTCTGCCTTATTTGGAGCCGGGGGATGTAATAATAGACGGTGGGAACTCGCACTATAAAGATACCGATACTCGTGCTGATGCATTGTCCGACAAAGGCATACATTTTCTAGGGGTAGGTATTTCCGGAGGCGAAAAAGGGGCCAGGTTCGGACCTAGCATTATGCCTGGCGGCGAAAAGGAAGCGTATGAGCGAGTGCGGCCCATTTTCGAGGCGGCGGCGGCCAAAGTGGATGGGACCCCGTGCGTCACTTACCTCGGGCCCGGTTCGGCAGGCCATTATGTAAAAATGGCGCACAATGGAATTGAGTACGGGTTGATGCAGTTGATTTCCGAGACATACCACCTGATGAAGAGCGACTTAGGCATGAATAACGAGGAACTCGCCGGTGTTTATCACGAATGGAATGAGGGGGAGCTGCAGTCCTTTCTGGTGGAAATCACCGCTGAGATTTTTCGTCGCATTGACGAGAAGACGGGCCGGCCGCTCATCGATATGATTCTGGACAGCGCCAGACAGAAGGGTACCGGCATGTGGACATCCCAAGACGCCATGGATTTGCAGACGCCTATGCCAACCATCGACATGGCAGTCGCCATGCGGAACTTGTCAACGTATAAGGATCAAAGGGAGGCGCTGGCGAAAATCTTGGCGAGACCGGCTCCGATCAATGCCGGTGAGAAAAAGAGCTTTCCGGGAAAACTCCGCAACGCATTGTATTTTTCTATGATAACGACTTACGCTCAGGGGATGGCGTTGCTGAAAGCCGCCTCGGATGCATACCATTACGAACTGTCGCTCGATGAAGTGGCTCGGATCTGGCGAGGCGGCTGCATTATTCGAGCCGGGCTGTTGGAACAGATACGCTCGGCTCTTCGATCCTCTCCGGACTTCCAAACCTGATGATGGATGCGACTCTCTCGAGAGCATTAATGGAGAGAGAGGAAGATCTGCGCCAGGTGATTCAGCTGGGAGTTGTATCAGGTATTCCGATTCCCGGCTTTATGGCTTCTCTCGCTTACTTTGATGCGTTCCGCAGTGGCTGGTTACCTGCAAACCTCATTCAGGCGCAACGCGATTTTTTTGGCTCGCACACGTATGAGCGAATAGATGAAAAGGGGACATTTCACACTGAGTGGGAGCAAGAATAGCAGGGTTCGCATCTTCGACGGAATCGAAAATCCGGCCGCTCAGTCACTGAGACGGCCCGGTCATTGAGGCGGAGATGTGTTTTGACTTATCCTTTTGAGACGGCTATGCCTGACCCCGTAGAGAAAATATACAACCAAACCGACAACGAGCCATACCAGTAGACGCAGCCACGCATCAAAGGGTAAGCTCAGGATCAAATACAGGCAGCAGGCTATACCCGACAGAGGGACCCACGGGACCCAGGGAGTTCTGAAAGGTCTTGGCAGGTCGGGCTGCTTATGGCGAAGCGCCCAAACGGCCGAGCATACCACGATGAATGCTGCAAGAGTGCCGATTGAAACGAGTTGGCCCAAAAGTTCGATAGGAAGGAGAGCAGCCACTATCGCAACGGTTCCGCCTGTAATAAGGGTTGTATTTGCGGGCGTACCAAAGCGATGATTAATCCTGGCAAAAAGTGGTGGCAATAGCCCGTCACGGGCCATACTAAACAGAATTCGTGGCTGCCCGAGCAACAAAACCAGAATTACGGAAGTTAGACCGGCAATCGCCCCCAACTTAACCATAATAGCCAACCAGTGAATGCCGGTTGCATCGATGGCCACGGCCACGGGATCTGCCACGTTGAGCCTTGTATAGGGCACAATGCCCGTAACGACGAGAGCCATCAAAACGTACAGCACAGAGCAAACGATCAACGAGCCCAAAATACCAATAGGCATGTCACGTGAGGGATTGCGCGATTCTTGTGCGGCCGTGGAAACAGCGTCAAATCCGATGTATGCGAAGAACACAACGGCCGCCCCCCGCATCACTCCCGACCAGCCAAACTCCCCGAATTTCCCCAAATTGGGCGGAACAAATGGGCTCCAATTGGACGTATTGACGTACGCCGCCCCGGCCCCGATCACGACAAGAATCACTGCGACTTTCAAAGCTACGATGAAAGAGTTGACGACAGCTGATTCGCGAATTCCTTTGACTAAGAGGGCCGTGAGAATCGACACGACAAAGAAAGCCGGTAAATTAAACACGGCCGTCGCCAGATGCAAGTGTTCCGGCGAAATGCCACCCTGTTTCAGGATCTCCGCGTAGGAACTGAGTTGATACCATCCCACCGGTTCCGAGAGTTGGAGTTTCTTAAGGAGTTCCATGGGCAAATATACGAGTTGCGTTCCAAGCGGCGCAGTAAGTTGAGGAGGAAGATGTATGCCTATTTGATTCAGCAGGCTCACAAGGTACCCGGACCAACCGACGGCCACTGCAGCGGCCCCTATCGAGTATTCGATAAGCAAATCCCATCCGATGAGCCAAGCGAACAGCTGTCCCAAGGTTGCGTATGCATACGTATAGGCGCTGCCTGATACGGGAATCATTGATGCAAATTCGGCATAACACAGCCCGGCTAATGTGCACACCAATGCAGCAAATATAAAGGAAAAGACTATGGCCGGCCCCGCATAGTTTGCGGCAGCCTGACCCGTGAGGACGAATATGCCAGCCCCGACTATCGCTCCTATCCCGATGGCCACGAGATCGGTAGCGCTTAAGACTCTTTTGAGGCCAATATCCGCGCCCGCTTCTTGTTGAAGCTCTTGAATGCTTTTCTTACGCCAGACTTCATTCATCCTAATGCGATCCAGTATCCGCCTCTGAAATGGCTTCCGTCACTACGTCTTGTAAGTTCCGCCACACAAAAAATTATGACCGCATCATCAGGGAAAAGCAATGCAGGCAGTTAGGCCTGAAAGAACTGAGAGTCGATTCCAGCGCTATCACGAAACGAACCTTCGTCACAATGCTCCACGACTCACAGAGACTATTTGTTGATAAGACCTGTGCTCCGTCCCGCGTCTCCAATGTGGGGACCGGCCTGCAATGGGTATTGATGCGTCCGGCGCGAGGAGTGTTACACTGAGGGAAAAACAAGTTTAAGCATTTTATCCTTCACTGGTCGCCCATGAGAATGCTACTATCGGCACATAATCCCTTGTTGAAATATTGCTGCAATTCTACGCCATTATCCGAGCGATGTGTAAGCGCTGACACCACCTTTCGGGCAACAACTGTGACGTTGCGTTTCCGAGTCGGTTGAGAATACCATATATCGTGCCTACTTCACGGTTGATATGCCATCTGCTGGGGTGTACGGATTCCGAAGGCTACGGGTTGATGAGTCGAGGTAGCTCAGAAGAATATTTCGTCGGACTCGCCTTGCGGCCACCATCGTTGGACGGGGGCAGATGAATACCAAATAGCCCATCATTGAACGAAGGGTATTTGACGCTACTTGTGAAGGTAGGCTTTGCGGATACTATTGCCTTGATTGCGAGGCCTCCTCGGCCGCGTGCTTTCTTAGCTGTTCCCGGTAACTCCTGTAATCCGGCAAAATGCGCTGATATTCCGAGGACATCAACGATGACGAAATCATAAAATCCGCGGAGGCTCGGTTACACGCGACCGGAATATTCCAGACAACTGCGATCCTCAACAAAGCTTTGACGTCCGGATCATGCGGCTGCGGGTCCAGCGGGTCCCAGAAAAAAAATGACAAAATCGATTTGTCCCTCGGCAATTTTTGCCCCGATCTGTTGATCGCCGCCTAATGGGCCGCTCTGGAGTTTGATAATCTGAGCGCCCAAAGCTTCCTCCAGGAATTTTCCTGTTGTACCGGTGGCATACAGCTCGTGTCGCGCGAGAAGGTCACGGTTGAACAGGGCCCATTCGAGCAGATCGCGTTTCTTGTTATCGTGAGCTACCAATGCGATTTTCTTTTTTTCACCCATTTCAATCATCTGGTATTTCATTTTGTTACCTCAAATTCTTATTAGAGCTTCATCGTTGGCGCCATTTCAGGATAGTATTAGAAGTCCGTTAGATCTGTGCCGTTGTCCAGACAATAGGCACAGTCCTATCTGTCTTTCCCCTCATAATTTTCTATCTTGGTCTTAACATTATCCTAACAAAAGAAACTCATCGTAGAGCTTAAATCGTCTGGACGACCTTGTTTGACCGTAGAGTAACGCCACCTGAAGGAGGATAGAATTGTACACGAGAATCGCTTTCATCATGATTATGGGCCTGCTGACTATAACTAACGCCTGTTTTGCGGTTGATTTAGACCCGGCTTTAGAGGCATACAAAACCGTTAGCGGGGTATCCGGCAGTATCAAATCAGTGGGATCGGACACCTTGAACAACCTTGAGGCGCTCTGGTCTGAAGGTTTCAGGGCCAAATATCCAGGTGTCAAGATATCCATCGAGGGCAAAGGATCTTCTACAGCGCCCCCCGCCTTAATCGAAGGCACAGCGCAATTCGGGCCGATGTCCAGGGAAATGAAATCCAAAGAGATTGACGATTTTGAAAAGAAATTCGGGTACAAGCCTTCCCGCGCCCGAGTTGCGGTAGATTCGCTGGCCGTTTTTGTAAATAAAGATAATCCGATAAAATGCCTAACGCTGAAACAGTTGGACGGGATCTTTTCAAAAAACAGAAAGGGTGGAGGCAAAGAAATCAAGACATGGGGTGACCTGGGCCTTACCGGCGAATGGGCGGACAAGCCCATTTCTCTTTACGGCAGAAACTCGGCCTCCGGAACGTACGCATACTTCAAGGAAGTGGCGCTCTTTCATGGCGACTACAAAGACGGTGTCAAGGAACAGCCCGGTTCATCAGCGGTAGTGCAAGGCATAGCTTCGGACAAGTATGCTATCGGTTATTCAGGTGTGGGCTACAAAACTGCGGACGTCAAGACGGTTCCGCTCGCTGTCAAGGAAGGGAAGTGTTACGAGGCAACAGCGGAAAACGCTTATTCCGGTGACTATCCTCTTGCAAGATTCCTTTACATCTACTTCAACAAGAATCCTAAGGATCCGCTTGATCCCGTGAGAGCCGAGTTCATCAAGTATGTTTACTCCAAGGAAGGTCAGCAAGTAGTCCTTAAAGACGGCTTTTATCCTGTTTCCAAGGCGTTGGCCGATGAGGACCTTAAGGCTGTGGGTATAAAATAATAATCTTCGGACTTCCTGACATGTCGACACCGGCGAGCGATGGCGAGGTTTCACAATTTACCGCCATCGCTCGAACGGCTTTCCTTGGACACCCTTTTTTGATAAAAACTAGCGATTGGGTCCCCCAAGATCAGAACAGTGCCTCGAAGGAAATAGCGCTATGCCTGCCCAACCGGCCGCAGGACCGAGAAAAACCCGTCGCTGGGTATTGATTGCCGACAAGATAGCCGACCACGTAATCAAGATCGGCGGTGTGTTAGTTATCGGAGCAGTCCTAGGCATGATGGTTTTTCTTGTGTACGAAGTTGTGCCGCTTTTCAAGGGGGGGTCAATCGAGGCTCGCTGGGACTATGTTCTCGATTCCGAGTCCAAACCCGTCCTTGGGATCATAACGGACGAATACAAAACAATTGCCGCATCTATCAGCAGTGACGGCAGCGTGACGGCATGGCATACCAGGACCGGCGCCTATCTTGACGCCCCATCGTTCGATTTCAACGGGAAGACTGCTGTAGCCTTCGCTCGGACCATTGAAGACACTGATATGGCCTTTGCGTTTGATGACGGGACCGTGCGTTTCGGACGTATTACTATTCCCACGGAGATCATCTCGGCCGATCAGGCCCCGCAGGGGCTAAAGGCGCTTGATGAACACGACAGATCTAACGGCGCCGAGGTTTTTTCCTTTATCCCCGGTGGACAGATCCGCAAAAGTTCGGTGCATCTGCAACTGGAAGAGCCTGTTAGGTCTTCGGTTTTGGAAGACCCGATAGCGGCAATAGACTACCGTGTCGCCACTTTTGGAGACAGACCGAAAAAGATTGTCGCCGCGGTGAACAGCCGGGGGCTACCCAGCTTGACCGTGGCGGAGTCTAAACTCAACATGTTCACAAGAAAACTGACCACCACCACGAACCGCACTGATCTTCCGTCTCTGCCTCAAGGGGCCAAAATCGCCTACGCCCTCGTAAACGATTTGGCCGATACGGTGCTTTTCGCCGAAAAGAGCGGCAGGGTATATCGTTACAATACCCGCGATCCGGATAGCCCGGTCCTGGCTGAAACCGTGGATCTGTTGCCGGCGGGCATAGAATCTGACGGCGTTCAGCTATCTTCTGGGCGAGAAGTCTCTCGTTGTGGGAGGATCGGACGGTTCTGTCAATATCTACTTCGTCCTGCAAACGAAAGGCGCTCAAACAGCTGACGGTTTTTCTTTAGTCAAGACCCGACAGTTCAGGCCTCAGACGTGCCGCCATTACGGCAATCAGCCCCAGCCAGAGGGGCAAGACTTTCGCTACTGCGGACGCAACGGGTGAGGTTTGGATACGTCATGGCACGAGCGAAAAGACCCTCCTTCGATTGGGCTCGAAGGAAGACAAATTGCCGCCTCGTGGCATTGCGTTGGCTCCCCGCCTTGACGGAATGCTTGTTGTGAGAAATGATTGGCGAGGCGCTTTTTGGGACCTCGAGCATATCCCACCCGGAAACATCGCTCCACACGCTTTTCGGAAAAGTCTGGTACGAGGGCTATCCCGAACCCACATACACGTGGCAGTCTACAGGGGCAACGGAGGGGTTCGAGCCTAAAATTTCCTTGGTCCCTCTGATCTTCGGCACCCTTAAGGCTACATTGTATTCTCTGCTGATTGCGATTCCGATAGCGTTGTTAGGCGCTATCTACACTTCCGAATTCTTGCACTTCGGTGTTCGAGCCAAGGTAAAACCGGTTGTCGAGATCATGGCCTCGCTTCCCTCAGTGGTCCTGGGTTTCGTGGCTGCCCTGGTAATCGCGCCTATAGTCGAAACGTGGGTGTCCGCGGTCATTCTGATATTCGGTCTCCTACCTCTCTTTCTGATTCTTGCCGCGTACCTCTGGCAATTGTTACCTCAGCGATGGGCCCTGCGCCTCGATGGGATTCCGAAGTTTTTCATAATCAGCATAGTAGTGGGCTCGGCGATGTATTTCGCATACCTTGGCGGCCCGCTCTTCGAACAGGTATTTTTTGCCGGAAACTTCAAGGCATGGCTAAACCGCGATGTAGGTGGACCTGCGCCTGCCACATTTCTCCTGGCGCTACCGGCAATGGCCGTACTGGTGAGTTGGATTAACGCCCGGCTGTTTGGTCGCCGGACAACTTTGTACATTCGCGAGCTGCCAATGCCCTATTCCGCGTTGATGGACCTAACGCGCTGGTTTGGGGTAGCAGCAGCCTCGGTTTGCGCGGCGTTTGGCGTGTCTCTGCTCCTGACAGTCATGGGTTTTGACCCCCGCGGGACCTTTGTAGATACTTACACCCAACGTAACACTCTTGTTGTCGGGTTCGCCATGGGGTTTGCCGTTATTCCAATCATATATACGCTCGCGGAGGACGCCCTGAACTCGGTGCCGGAACATCTTCGCTCCGCGAGTCTCGCGTGTGGAGCAACGCCCTGGCAGACTGCTTTATGGATCGTCCTGCCTACGGCCATAAGTGGAGTGTTTTCAGCCGTTATGATCGGCATGGGACGCGCTGTCGGTGAGACAATGATCGTGGTCATGGCCACAGGCAATACTCCACTTATAGATCTGAATATTTTTAACGGCCTTCGGGCGTTGTCCGCGAATATCGCAGTAGAGCTACCGGAAGCGCCTAAAGACGGCACTTTATATCGTGTGTTGTTCATGACGGGTCTGGTGCTCTTCTCGATGACGTTTGTAATCAACACAGTTGCTGAATTGGTGCGGTTACGCTTTCGCAAGCGAGCCATGCAGTTGTAGAGGCGCTGATGAACGACGAGCATAAAGGGTTCAAAATTGAAGCTCAAACCGGTGAAGACCCCGACATCCGCAAGGCCGCGCAGTTTGGCGCCGACCCGGATTTAACAGGCGAATCCGTATCTGAAGCGGTGATTGAAATGTCGCATGCAGATGCGGCCAAAGCCCCAGGGGGAAAAACCCAAATCAGGAAATCCATGGTTTGGGATTTCAAAGCCAGAGGGGAACCATTCCTTTGGTCCTTCGGCGGAGCCCTCATAGTGGGAATCTTCATGATTATAGGGTTCCTAATTTTGATCTTGTACAACGGGGCTCTGACTTTCTATCCGGATCGAATCGAAGTTTTGACACTTCGTGATGGATCGGTGATTGCAGGCGAACCCACACGTTCGGAGAGCTTCAGGCCGACCGTTCAGGAGCTTGAAAAATTACCCCAGGAAACCCAAAAACAAATTGCGGAGCATAAAGGCTTCGCTAAGAGACAGCTCTATCACATAGGAAATTTCGATCTATATAACGAGGACTATCGCTGGGTATCGGATTTCGACATAATTAAAGTCATCCTGCCCAAGGATATTTATTTTCTGGAACGGATGGAGTGGGGGCCATTCATAGGAACAATCCGGTCCCTCGATCTAAATGGCCAAATAATGCCCAAAGAAGACCTGACACAGGGAAGGCTCCGTCGAGAGCAGGAAGAGGCTGCCCGACGGCGGAATCTCCTACATCAGGTAGAAAGAAATGAGATCGGAGCAATCAATTACTATCTCGAGAAGGGACGTCTGGAACTGCGGAAGGTGGAGCTAAAGAATGGAATTGATTCGCCCCAGTATCGACAGGCCGCAAGAGAGATAAAAACCAGTTCGGAAACCCTGGAAGCTCGATATCAGGATCTGTCGAAGGAAGCGGCAGGTATTAGAGACAACGACGCAAGATATACAATAACGCTGGCTGATGCCGCTGGTCGTGAAAAAACTGTGAAATTATCGGAAATTGTACGTTTGTACCCGGCGAATGCTATTACTGTCCCGGAGAGGCTGGGTGTATATTTCTCGCGATGGAGAGAGTTTCTTACGCAGGAACCGAGAGAAGCGAACACCGAAGGCGGGGTTCTACCGGCCATCTTCGGCACATTCTGTATGACGATTCTTATGGCAATAGCCGTAGCGCCGTTTGGAGTGGTGGGCGCTCTGTACTTGAGAGAATACGCCAAACAGGGACGGCTGGTTTCCCTTGTCAGAATTTGCGTTAACAATCTTGCCGGAGTTCCATCCATAGTCTATGGTGTTTTTGGACTAGGCTTTTTTGCTTACATGGTTGGAACGAGCATTGATAGCCTATTTTTTCCGGAAAGACTCCCTACGCCGACCTACGGGACCGGCGGTATGCTCTGGGCCTCTTTGACGCTGGCGCTCTTGACGGTGCCAGTTGTCATAGTGGCGACGGAAGAGGCATTGGCAGCCGTCCCTCAATCCATGCGGGAAGGTTCGCTCGCGTGCGGCGCGTCCAAATGGCAGACGATAAAATACATTGTACTGCCCCGTGCAATGCCGGGGATTATGACAGGACTCATTCTCGCAATGGCGAGAGGAGCGGGAGAAGTGGCCCCGTTAATGTTGGTCGGCGTGGTAAAAATGGCTCCTGAATTACCGATAGACAGTCTTTTCCCATATTTGCACCTGGAACGAAGTTTTATGCATCTGGGATTTCATATCTACGACCTGGGCTTTCAATCTCGTAACGCTGAGGCAGCCAAGCCGATGGTCTATGTGACGACGCTTTTGCTCATTACACTTGTTTTTGTCATGAACATCGCCTCCGTAATGCTCCGAAATCGATTGAGGCGCAAATTCTTTGCCGGCCATTTCTAACAGGAGCTGTTCATGAACCGAATTTCTGATGAACTGAACAGCACCGTCTACCACGTAAAGACAGGGCCGCCAGGGAGCGCTGCTAACGATAGAAAATTTCAATCTCTGGTATGGCCCGACTCAAGCGCTATTCGATGTGACTATGACTGTGGAGAAAGGCCTCGTCACAGCCCTTATCGGTCCTTCGGGATGTGGCAAATCCACACTTTTGCGATCTATCAATCGTATGAACGACCTTATTGACGGTCTCACGACCACCGGGAGGATGTTCCTGGACGGCACTGACATATACAGCCCGGAAGTGGACGTGATCGGGCTGCGAAAGGCCATGGGCATGGTGTTTCAGAAGCCGAATCCCTTTCCCATGTCGATCGCTGATAATGTTTGTTATCCGCTGCGAGTGGATGGAATCCGAGACAAAAGAATTTTGGAGCGCACGCTTGAAAGCGCTCTAAAATCCGCTGCGCTCTGGGATGAGGTAAGTGACCGACTTCACGACAATGCTCTGGGTCTATCCGGAGGCCAACAGCAACGACTCTGTATCGCTCGCGCTATAGCGGCCAATCCTGAAGTGCTGCTAATGGATGAGCCCTGTTCCGCTCTAGATCCGGTAGCTACGGCCAAGATAGAAGACCTGATCGATGAATTGCGAGGACAATATACTATAATGATAGTAACTCACAATATGCAGCAAGCTGCAAGAGTGTCCGACAATACTGCGTTCATGTACCTGGGAAAATTGATCGAATACGGAGAGACTTCCAGGATCTTTACTAATCCCAAAGTCCCCAAAACTATGGAGTACGTGACCGGCCGGTTCGGGTAGGCCGTGCCTATTTACGCTCAGCCGATTTCAACACAGCGTCCTCGGCCCCGCGTCTGCCATGCCGATGAATCCGACCTGTTATCAAGTAGATAACATCTTCCGCTATATTCGTTGTGTGATCGGCAATACGTTCCAAATGCCGGGATATCAGGAAAAGGTTGATTGCCGATTCTATATGTTCCTTGCTCTTTGTTATCTCTTCTGCAAAACTGGCCTGCATCGCATACTTTAGTTTGTCGACTTCGTCATCCGCCGCGCAAACTTCATAGGCTAGATTGACATCCACATTGACCAAAGAATCGAGGCTCTTCTTCAACATCTCTTGGGTTTTCTGGGCCATAGTAAAATATTCAAAGGGGACTGCAATGCGATCATCATTGAGAAGCTATAAATCGAGCATGCTGGGCGATATTTACGGCCAGGTCACCGATCCTCTCCAAGTCATTGTTCATTTTCAGCACGCAAATGATTAACCGCAGATCATCTGCCACAGGCTGATGCAGTGCGAGTATTTTCAGACATTCCTCCTCCACGTCCACTTCTTCACGATCTATCACCAAGTCACCTGCAATAACCTGCTCCGCCATCCACGGATCATTTACTTCCAGCGCCCTGATGGCCATACGAAATCGCTCTTCCACCAACGCGGCCAAGGCTGCCACTCGTTTCTTTAATTTGTCAATATCGCCTCGGAGTCTTATTCGCATTGTGCCTCAGCCCCTTTCTGTTGGAAAGCGTGGGCCTATCATAAATATGAATAGCGACCTCGGTTCAGCCTTCCGCGGGAAGATGAATCGAGAAAGCGCTCCCGCTGCCCGGGGAACTCTCCACGTCGATACGACCTCGGTGTGAATTGACTATGTGTTTGACAATGGAAAGGCCTAGACCAGTTCCCCCTTCTTTGCGGCTACGGCCTTTATCTACTCGATAGAATCTCTCAAAAATTCTTTGAAGATGTTCTTTGGGAATACCGACATCCTTGATCGCGCACTGTAATAACAATTTCGTCCGTCTGTTTTTTTGGCTTCGAGTTCCACTTTCTTTTCCGGTTCGCTATATTTTATTGCGTTATCAACCAAGTTAACTAAAGCTTGTTCCAGCAATGTGGCTATTGAACTTCGCAGAAAGATCTTCCTCCACGTCACATTCCAGACTGATATTTTTCTTCCGAGCGGCTCTGAAGCAAGCCCGCCCCACAGCATCGATTACTTCTCTCACTGATCCTTTTTCAAGAGTGATTTCTCCTCGCTCACTTTCTCGTTCGATTCTGGACAGGCTAAGGAGATCTTCAATAATAGTGTCGAGACGTTCCGTGTGTCTAATAATAATATCCAAGAAACGTTCCGCATTCTCCGGATCTTTAATGGCTCCTTCTTTCAGAGTTTCGAGAAATCCCTTTATGGATGTTATGGGCGTCTTCAGTTCGTGCGAAACATTCGCCACAAAGTCGCGTCGGATATTTTCCAGCGCCTTCAAACGAGTGACATCGTTCAGCACTATAAGACCGCCTATTTTTTGTCCTTGCGCATCCATGAGTTTTGCGCCGTGGGCTTGAAGAAATATGTCCGGATCGCTCAGAATTACAATTTCCCGTTCACCGGGATCATCTTTGGAGAGAGTATGGCCCACAAATCGATGGAGTTCAGTGTTTCGAACCGTCTCTTGCACGCTCCTGCCCTTAACCTTCGGCTCGGCAATCTGAAAAAGCCTTTCGGCTGCTCTGTTGACTCGAATGATTCGCTCTTTGGTGTCAAACACCAATACCGCTTCCACCATGCCGGAAAGGACTGCTTCCAGCTCGTTGCGCTGCTCGGTTACGGCGTTCAGTCGGTCTTGCAGGCTGGCGGCCATTGAATATGTGGCATCAGCCAACGCGTTGAATTCCGCCCAGTCGTCCACATCCGTCTTTTGCTTTAAGTCTCCGTCGGAAAATCTTGCGACAACTCGCCTAAGTTCCAATACGGGCTTCGTTATTCCCCGAGACATGTAAAAGCTTAATGCGCCAAACAAAATGGCTATCGCGAGGGCCCCTGCGAGCATGATCGCGCCCATTGTCGGAATGCCGGTGGGTGTATAGGTGGCAGGCATCGCGCTTCTGACTGCTCCCACGATCCGGCCATCAATTATTAAGGGAACAGCCACATAGGACCATTGGGCATCCGGATGTAGATCGTGTCTCGTGACCGACGCCTCATTACCTTTCAGAGCTTCCCTGATTTCCGGTCGGCCGGAGAGATCCCCCAAACGAGAGAGTTCTTCCTGTGAATCGGCTACGACTGTTCCGGAGGGGAGCACGACAGTTAAACGAGCCTGTGTCTTAGCGGCTATTTCCCTCAGGGTGTCGTCAATCTTGCTAAATTGCTCTTTCGAGAACCTTTCCTCAACGAGTTTCTCAAGCATCACCGCTTGAGCTTTTAGAGCCGCAAGGTCTCTCTGGCGATTTATTTCCTTTAGTAGATCTATTGCGTACCAGGAAAGAGCCACAAGACAGACGAGGCTTGTCATGACGTACGGAAAATAAAGGCGCCACAGCAGCTTTCGCCCTTTTTGCATCAGTTATTCCTTGAACCTATACCCAACCCCTCTTACGGTTTGGATGTAAGCGCCGGATTCCCCAAGTTTCTTCCTCAAACCGACGATTTGGACATCTACGGAACGATCCGTAACGGGGTAATCGTCACCTCTGACTGAACTAATTATCTGATCCCTGGTAAAGACCCAGCCGGGTCGCCGGGCCAAGAAGTAGAGTATCTTGAACTCACTTGCCGTAAGCGATTTAGGCTCGTCCTTGACCAAGACTTCATGGCGAGCAGGATTTATGGTTAGTTCGTGAATTCTTAGAATCGGGGTGTCTTCGACCTCTTCGAACTTCTTTCGGCGCAGGACTGCTTTAATGCGTGCCAACAATACCTTCGGACTAAAAGGCTTGGTAACATAATCATCCGATCCCAGTTCAAGCCCTGTGATTATGTCGGTGTCTTCGGTCTTGGCGGTAACCATTATTATGGGAATTTGACTCGTGTCCTGCTTTTTCTTCAATTCTCTGTAAACATCGAGTCCATCAACACCCGGCAGCATCAAATCAAGCAAGATTAGGTCAGGCTTTTCTTTTTGGGCCTTGGATATGGCCGTTTCTCCGGAAACCGCGGTTATCACATGATAACCTTCCTTCATCAAATTATAGGTGATGAGTTCGAGTATATCTTCCTCATCATCCACTACGAGAATTTGTTCTTTCGCCATGGTCTTTCACTGCTATAAATGGGACCTTAAAAACACCGACTCTCTTGCGTGACATCGTACCATATCCACTCTAAAAAGGCTTTACACTGACACAATCAAAAGTCAAGTTATGGACAGCTATTATTTTACGAAATAACATGACTCTCCATTAAATTTATGAACTCTCAGTTAGATCAGAATTAGAAACCGGTTAGAAGCTGACTTCATCAACCAGAAACGGACGACCGGGAAATGTTTTTTCCATCTTCAATAATATCGCCAAAGCATGGAATTTGTGGTCGTGAAACTCTGCATGAAGGAACATTCCGCGAATTCGTCGTTGAGCAAACATAATGCGCTGCACTGTAATTGTGATGAACAGGAAATTGTTCTAAAAATAGTAGGATGGACTGCGTGGAGCGCATGCATCAAAAAGCCATCTTCGCCGGTTGTGACTTGATTGGATCGTTAACAGCGCCGCCGGGTCTACCGCCGGCTAGCGCTTGTACAATGTTGTGAGCTGCTTCAAGCTCGATTTGGAGTCTGAAGTCATTAACCGCCGACCCCAGGTGGGGCGTGAACAATGTTCGATCTTGCATATCCAAAAGCTTCTGCGGGATCGTCCGCAGTCGGTCCTGCCTAGCCCAGTCTTCCATCTGGAAAACATCCGCCGCATACCCCGCAAGACGTCCCGTTGTCAATGCGTTCACCACAGCATCCTCGTCCACAACAGATCCTCGAGCGGGGTTAATCAAAAACCCGCCCGATCTCATGCGGCTTAAGGCTTCTTCGTCTATCAGATGAAATGTGTCATTCTTCAGTGGGACAGCGAGAATCACGAAATCGCTCCATCCGAGAAGATCGTCTATTGATTGCCTTTTTATCCCCAAAGACTCCTCTATTTCGCTCGAGAGAGTTATCGGGTCAGCATATGCCATTTCCACTCCAAATCCGGTCAGACGTTTCGCTATCGCTTTGCCCAAAGCTCCCATGCCAAGTATTCCGAGGTGCGCGCCTTGCAGTCCTGTTCCGTACAACTTAGGTCGCCAGCCCATGAATGATCCGGATCTGACAAGGCTATCCCCTTCAAGCATTTTCCTGGAGAGGCCAATGAGTAGACCGATAGCAAGTTCGGCTGTCGGTACCGTCAGACCGTCCGGGACGATAGTGAACCAAACACCGCGGCGAGTGCAGCTTTCAACATCAAAATTGTCGTAGCCTTTTAGAGCGCCAGCAATGATTCTCAGTTTCGGGCACCACGCGAGGAAGTCATCATCTATGCTGTCTGGCATGAAGACCATGATTGCTTGGGCTTTTTCGGCTCGCTTCAGGATCTCTTTCTTGGGAAGCGTCTCCCGGGTTTGGTTGAGGATCACGTCACAGGAACAATTCAAGAAATCCACCACCTCTTGATGTACCCAGTTAGTTATTACGACACGGGGCTTCATGAATTCCTCGCCAAAAATCATCTGAAACGCTGTCTGAGATTTGCGCCGAACCCATCCACCAATGTGACCATGAGCAAAATCACGATTAGTAACGCGAGAACTTCCTGGTATTGCATCAGTCGGAGGGAACCAATGAGTTCAGAACCGATTCCGCCAGCCCCCACCATCCCCATCACGGTAGACGCCCTGAAGTTGTACTCCCATCGATAGATGGAGACATCCGCGATCTGTGATACGACCTGCGGGATATAGCCATGCACTATCACCTGCATGGGGCTGGCTCCGACAGCTTTGACCGCCTCAATGGGTTCCTCGGCCACGTGCTCAATGGACTCGGCGAAGAACTTTCCCACCATCCCCACCGAGTGAAGACCCAAGGCCAAAACCCCGGGCAGTGCGCCGAATCCCACTGCAGCCACGAACAGTATGCCCATGATGAGTTCGGGAACCGACCGCATTCCGTTGAGCAGCCCCCGTGCAAGTTGATAGACTGCGACGTGAGGCGCTGTGTTGCGCGCGCCCAGGAAGGCCAGCGGTAGCGACATGAAAACGGCGATGGCCGTTCCGGCAACGCTCATTGCGAGTGTGTCCATTAACGGTCTGGCCCAGCTCAGAGCATTGCCGAAATCCGGGGGAAAGCTCTCGCGCATGAGCATTAAAATTGACGGAACGCCTTCAGCCAGCCGTTGTCGGTCCAGAAGACCGACATAGTAGAAACAGAGTATAATCACGGGGATCACAGCCGCCACGTGCGTGGCGGAACGCATCCACCGCCGGCGCTCCTCAGATATCAATTGTGCGTAGGTTTCATTCATGGCGAAATTTGAGCTGGAAAATCAGTTCTTGGCGAGGTCCAGGTTCAGCACTTTTGCCAGATCTCGAACCACGTCATAGTCTTTGTCAGTTATCTCCGCGAAAGCCTCTGCTTTGAAAGTTTTGAGGATATCTTTGTCTTTGATAGCGAGGAACGCTGTACGGATCTTATCTTTCAACTCCTGACTCAGGTCACTACGCATGGTCCAGGGATATTCAGGGAAGGGTTTAGACTCCGTGATGACTTTGACTTTGTCCAAGCTGATCACGCCCCGCTCGACGAGTGATCTAAAGATGGTTTTGCTAAGTCCGCCGGCGTCGGCTTTCGCTGTCTGCACACTGAGAGCGACGGCATCGTGGGCGCCGAGAAAGTGCTCGTTGTAATCCTCTTTGTGCCGGAGACCTTGTTCCGCCAATATAGATTTGGGAATGAGATGGCTCGACGTGGATGCAGGATCCCCGTAAGCCATATTCTTGCCCTTTATGTCCTTGATTGATTCAATGCCCGACTTCGCTCCGGCGATGATCACGCCTTGATAGGTCGTGCTTCCGTCCCGGCTGACGGCCACAAACGGCTCAATGTCACTCTTACTTTTCGCCATCACATAAGTAAGAGGGCCAAAGTATGCTATCTCAAGACGACCATGACGCATGGCCTCAACCATCGACGAATAATCTGTTGTAACAACCAGCTCAACTTTCTTGTTCAATTTGTCTTCGAGATACTTCTTCAAGCCCTGATTATTCTTTATGACGGTCGAAGCATTTTCATCGGGTAGCAGAGCGAGCCTTATCACTTCAGGATCCGGTTTTCCCGCTGCAAAAGCGGAATGCAAACCGCAAAGTATGATCAAGAGCCCAACAAGAATCGTTACAGTCTTTTTCATCGTCAATCCTCCTTACTGCTATTATGGTGATTGAGGGTGAGAACAGAGAGGGGATCGTCTAGCTCGCCTGGATTCGTTAGGCGGCTAGAGCCCCTTGGCTGCTATCGTCACCGTAAATCTGTTTAAGTACGTCTGAAGTAACACCTTGCGGAGCGCCGTCAAACACCACGTATCCGTGAGCCAGACCAATTATGCGGTCAGCATAACGGATTGCGTTACTCAACTTGATGAAGACTGAGGATACCGGATAGCTCATCTTCCTTGATAATTCGCCTGCAGAAGAGAAAGCACGTGGTTTGCGGTAGCAGGATCAAGGCTGGCTACCGGCTCGTCAGCCAGGATCAAGCACGGTTTTTGCGCAAGCGCCCGAGCAATGCCGACACGCTGCTGCTGCCCTCCGCTGAGGTTGGCTACTCGTTCGAGCGCTTTATCAAGTAGACCAACGCGATCAAGACACTCGAGTGCGAATGCTTGCTCGTGTTTGGGTAGAGGAAAAAGACTTCGCAGCGTTCCGTACTTGGGTATCCTCCCAATGAGGACGTTCTTGAGAGCGGAAAACCTGGGTATGAGCTGATGCTGTTGGAAAATCATGGCGGTCCGGCAGCGATGCTCTCTGAGCTGATTCCTGTCGCCATTCAGTACCCCGAGGCCCTTCATAACTATTTCTCCCGAAGTCGGTCGGTTCAAGAAATTCAAGCAGCGCAGGAGTGTTGATTTGCCGGCCCCGGACGACCCGAGTAAGACTGTCAAGTCGCCCTCACGGAATGTGATTGACGTCGGTTGCAGCGCTGTTACACCACTCGGATAACACATGCACAGTTCGTTTAATTTGATCACTACGGCCCCTTCCTTTTTCGCGGGACAATATTTGCCGGATCTTTCTGAACAATTTTGAACATCGAGACAGATTGAAGACAGCATGAACACGCTTCGCAGTCTCGGCTGACCCGCGACGCGACGAAAAGATTTCCGACAAAAGTCATTGTTGTATCGGCGGGTCCACTCTGGGGACCGTTTGTTAAGATAAGCGCAAAAGACGCGTGAGAAATATGTTAGACTCGTTTGAGGCATAAACGGCTGCAAATAGCTTCTAGTCGTTTTCATTGCGGTTATGAAAAGGCGCTCAATCGCCGCACTAAGTAGGACTAATGAATCAGGGCTTGCCATAACTCCGAATCGAGCATAATCTCTGAGAAAGGAATGCGATCGTTCAAACCTGGCAGAAAACTATCTTCTTTCAAGGGCCGTCGTTACAACCATGGCAAGAAAAGGTTCCGCGAAGCCGAACCGGTGGAACCACGGCCGACGAGAATTAATAAAGACGCTTTGCGGCTACTGGCGCAGATAGGCACACCTGAACGCACACCTTTTGTCCCGGACCCGTTTCAAATCGAATCATTGGAAAAAGTCTTGACAGAGGATGTCCTGGTGAGCGCGCCAACCGGTTCCGGTAAGACCTGGATAGCGTTGGAAGCCACTAAGGATTACCTTGCCCGTGGTTGCGGCATCTGGTATGCGACTCCTCTGAAAGCTCTTTCCAATGCCAAGTACCGAGGAATTCGGTCAAATCTTCGGTCCCGAAAGAGTGGGGATTCTTACGGGAGATAGAAAGGAGAACGCGAACGCTCCCGTAATCGTGGGAACAACCGAAATCCTCCGCAACCAGCTTTATGATTCGATGCAGGCTGGTTTCGACTTGAATTTGGATTTGGTGATACTTGACGAAGCTCACTATCTTGGCGATCCGGACAGGGGGGTAGTGTGGGAGGAAGTCTCGATCTACTTACCGGCCCGAGTGCGTCTTCTTCTCTTGTCGGCTACAATTTCGAATGCGACGACTGTCGCCGCGTGGCTCACGCATATTAGAGGAACTCCGTGCCGCGTAGTCTATTCCGGCACTAGGCCGGTGCCGTTGTATGTCCTGTTCAGGGCCCCGGATGGTCATGTGCTACCCTTCTTTTTGGGTAAACGGCTGCATCCGGAGGTAGCGTCTTACGCAAAGGAGCAAAAGGGTCGAAAAAAGTTCTCCGGAGCAGAGACTCCTGACGCCAGCGCCATTGTGGAGACACTGCGGCACTCCAATCTTTTGCCTGCTATAGTATTTCTGAAATCCAGATCCGATTGTGACAAAGCCTTGAACTCACTCTTGCCTTCGCCAGTCCCTCCTCATGAGGATGGATTTGAAGAAGCAGTGAACGAGCAGCTCTCGGAATATCCTGAGCTGAGGAATCAACGCCAGTTGACGCGTTTGCTTGCTGCTCGAGCGGGTTCGCATCATGCGGGTCAGTTACCGGGCTGGCGTCTGATGGTAGAAAGAATGATGGTCCAGGGGCATCTGGACGTCATATTCTCAACCTCGACCGTCGCCGCGGGAGTCAATTTTCCGGCCCGCAGCGTAGTAATTTTGCAGAGTGATCGGTTCAACGGACGCAGTTTCGTCGATATGACATCCACCGATCTACACCAGATGACTGGCCGCGCCGGGCGTAGAGGAATGGATAACGCCGGTTTCACATTGGTAGTGCCTGGAAAGTTCTTGAATATCCCTCTCTTAAGCGAACTTCTGCTGTCTCCGCCGGAACCGCTGCAATCAAGAATTGCAGTCAATTTCTCTATGGCGCTGAATCTCCTGCTTTCCCACGATCCGGCAGGCGTGACTAGGCTTCTTGGATTATCCTTCGCTGCATTTCATGAAAGTCGCCGCCGTGCGGAAAGAGAAACGAAGAGACTTATTAAGGAATTTTACCAGCATTTGGACTTGCTGGTCGAATTGGGCTATTTGGACGAGAATGCAGTTCCTACATATGACGGCCAATGGGCAGCAAAACTGAGGCTGGATCACCCTCTATTGATAGCGGAACTGATAAGGTCCGGCGAATTCAGCCGGTTGAACCCCGAAGAATTGGCCGCCCTGGTCGCTCCGTTCGTGATGGACAAGGATAAGGAGACTTTCATAAGCAAAGAGCTGTGGGCACGGGCGCGACCTCTCTGGAAGAAATTCAGAAAAATGATGAGACGTCTGAAACCTTTGATGGAATTAATGATCTCCAGGGGCTTTAGCGTTCCTGTGACAATGTTCTGGCCCGCGGCCGCGGTTCTTCTATGGTCTCAAGAAGTCGACTGGGACGAATTAACAGAGCACGTAGAAGCAGACGAGGGCGACTTGGCTATGTTGATTCTGCGCACTGCAGACCATCTGCGTCAGATTGCGTCCCTCGAGAATGAAGAACCGGCCTTGGCTCAATCCGCTCGGATTGGTCTTAAACTGTTGATGAGAAGCCCAGTCGTGTAGAGGCGCTTCGCATCATCTATGGGGTCACTTGGGGCTTTGAAACAACTTTGATCGCAGTTTGGTCCAGGACCACCGTCACTTGGGGCCCGAGCGAGAAATAGGCGCCCAAGTCGGGCTTTGTTTTCATGAGGTCAAAATATTGGTCGCTCAGAAAATCGACTGTCCGCGTAGGCATGGATGACTGATACAGAGTATCCACCCATGCGCCTTTCTCAATGCGGAAGGACTTTTCATTCACTTCTTTAATCAAATCAGATAACGCGTCCGTGGCCACATTTGATGTTTTTAAGCGCCACAGCAGTTCTCCCGAGTCCTTTTGGCGGGCGTCAACCGCAACAGGAAGAATTTCCGAGGCAATGCGCCCAGGAAGCTTGAATCCATACTCTTTGGCGAGCGCGCCCAATTGTTCTCTTTCTTTCGGATCACCAATTCTTAGTAATTCTTTTTCCGATAGCGCAGCGACGCGCCTCATGGCCCAGAGCCGCTGGATATAAGCGTGCGCGGCAGACTGCCGAGGGAACAGACAATTTCGGCTTACGGTTTTTATCCGCCCTCCTATTTTTCCTTCAAGGCGAACCGTTGAGAAAGCGTCATCTTTGCCTCCGTACCTTCCCAAAACAATCGTCCCTTCTTGACCTAAATCGGGAACGCTTTCCGGCGCAACATCTTCGACTGCTAGATTCGGAAATGTCAGCGCCAATTGAGAGATTATTGGAGGAGAAATCCTCGCGAAAAAGTCCTTTATCATCGTGGGAAAATTGTTCTTGGTTGAAAAATGGGACAAAGCGCCTCTGCTGGAAATTGCCATTTTATCCAGTAATGCGATATCGGCTCCTTTCCCCGATGCCAGAACATAGATTCTAGCTTTGAATAGATTATTGCGCCTTGTGTCCTCGAGAATGACTTCCGGGTCGGTAACGCCGATAGTAGGCCGGCCGTCGCCTGCAAATATAATGATTCCGGGGCGTTTCCGCGAGGTAAACTGCTCCAGCGCTGTCATAATCCCGTTGTATAAATCAGTGCCGCCTTCGCTTTCGCTCAAATTTACGAAACGTACGGCCTTCGTTATGTTGTCGCTGGTAACCGCCATAAGGCGATCTGCCAATTTTCCTACGCGAGAGCCAATGGTGATTACGTTGAATCGATCACTTCCGCGCAGCTTCTCCAGTCCAAAAATGATCGCGCGTTTTGCTTGTTCCAGAGCGCCGGCTCCAATGCTGCCGGAACGGTCCAGCACGAATACCATGTCGGTTTCCTGTTTTTCGGTTTCGCATTGGGTCAGTGTCGGCTCGACAAAAACAGCAAAAGACCCTTTTTGGTTCCCGGATCGATGGGTGAACACTTTGAAGTCCGGGTCCTCTCGCGAATAGGTCATCAAAAGCCGAAAATCGCTCTGAACACGAATTTGCCCGCTCTTGACCGTGACGAGACAGCGATGGGGCGCCTCTTTCAAGGTTGTAATATGGTGAGTCGGAGAAAATACTGTGCGGATAGGGCGGGCCATCTTTGAACGCACGATGATCTCAAGGGCCCCGATCGGTCCAAGTGAATAACGTTCGCCGGCCAAAGTCAGGAACAGATCAAGTTGATCATTTTCGATAATAATTGGCGTTTTGAAGTGTATGTGAAATGACTTTTGTTGATGTGGCCCCAAACGGATCGGTTGTATGATCAGTATATCTTTGCCGGCCAATTCAAGGAGCGCTGGGTCCTTGACGGTCTCAATCCAACTCTTCAAAAGGGGAAAGAATTGGTCCGCGGTTACTATCTTGGCCTTGGCGCCGGCCCCGTCCACACGAACGTCCAGTTCGGAAAGCGAAGCGCCGCCATGCAAAGGATAGAGGTACGCGCCGTCAAGAGGCAAGTCATTATCATTAACGAATGTTTGGTCAAATTTATATTCGATGCAAAATTCGGAGACGGTAACGAGGGTCTTAGATACCATAACACTTGGACGGGCCACGGCAAAGACCTCGTCCTTGAGTGTGGGCGAAAATGTGTGCAGGATCCCCCCACCATGGCTTGGGGCGGGGACTATCTGAAGAATCGCTAAAACACTGATAAGAGCAGTAATACGAACAGACATATCTCCTTAGTTGAAAGCAGGCCGATAGTATTAATACTGACCATTCATTCTTTTGAGCGCGCCGTTTTTTCCATTGCATCGTAATTTATATGTGTCAAATAGATTCATACTTTCAGTATCAATTTCCCTCTCCCTGAAAGCGCCTTAAGAATGTTTCCCAGTTTCTGGGGATCATCGATATGCGCGATATTATCCTCGATACGGATGATGCCTATTTCTTCTAATTTACTTAAGTACTTCATTACCTGTTTCTTGTCCTTTAATTGTAGCAACTCGGCCAATTCATTTAACTTTATGTCCTTACCGTTCATGAACAACGATCGGTTGTGGAAAAACAAAAGACCATGAATGAGTCTGGAGAGAGAATCTCCAAGCAAGTCACCTTCTATGACTGACTCGGCTTCCCTAAGCCTGGCTATGATATTGAGGATTATACCGAGAGACGTTTTATCACCGATGAGTTTTTCGAAAGTCTTGCGGTCCAAGGGAATTAAGGTGCTGTCGTCTTCGGCTTCAGCCGATTCGGTTCTGTGTTGATCACCTAACAGAACCCCCTCGCCGAAGAAATCCCCAGCCCCCAGTAACCCCAAAGCTTTTCGGGTTTGACCGACTTCAAGCGAAAGTCTGACTTTTCCTTTCTGAATCATGTAGATATAGTTGGCGGGATCGCCTTTTACGTAGACCGCTTTCCCGGCGGGGAATGTGACGGTCTCCAGAACCAAGTCGTTCGATCCTATTGAATCGCTCTGTGGTTCTTCGCCGGACAAGGCCGTATCGAGGAGTCTGCGTATGGAAAGAGACTCCACACTAATCACGGTGGTTGCTTCTTCTATCTCGCGAACAGAGGTCGATTCGCTTTCAGGCGGTCGAAATGTGAGCAATTTTCTGACGCGCCGACTATCCATTATCATTTCTCGGTGCAAATGCTTGTTCAGATAATCGGAAAAATTAGAACGGTTCAAATCAAGTTTAAGTTGTTGCGCCGCTTGACTAACATCGCCTGTGAAGTCTTCCATCCATGAATATCTGTCGTCAGGATTAAACGCTATGGCCTTGATCAACACCGGCTTGAGTTCGGAAGGGATCATTTGGTTTTGATGGACCTTCTCGCGTATGTCCATTTCGAGAATTGACCTGACTGTCTGACCGACAGTGCTCTGATGTTCTATCAATCGCTCCCCGGTCAAAAGCTCGTATAGCAGAATGCCAATTCCATAAATATCGACTCGTCTGTCGACCTGTTTGTTCTGCAGCTGCTCTGGGGAAAAGTAGAGGAGCTTGCCGGCTACCGGAAGACCTTCTACCGGATTGCGATTCAAAAAGACCCTGGCAATACCGAAATCGATGATCTTTACTTCGGCCTCGTAGGACACCATGACATTAAACGAATTCACATCCTGGTGAACCAGCATAAGGTTAGCCCCGTCAATTCCTTTTCTCCGATGGGCATAACCTAGGCCGCGAGCCACTTCCAGAGCGACGTATACGGCAAAATCCATCGAGAGCGGTTGGCCGGTTCTCCTCGCCTTTGCCAAAAGGTAGGCCACATTTCGCCCCTCAATGTATTCGAGGGCGATATAGTAATCCCCGTCCGTCTGACCCATATCAAAGACTTGAACGATATTTGAATGGCTAAGACGTGTCAGCGTCTTCGCTTCATTAATAAATCTTTTCACATAACGCGCTTTTGTGGCATATCGAGGCAGAAGCTTTTTGATGACTAACGGTTTTTGAAATCCGCCAAGACCGGAGTTCTTTGCCAGATACACGTCAGACATTCCGCCTTGGGATACACGATCAATGAGGCAGTAGCGACCGAAAATAATCGGCTTAAAGGATGGCTTACGATCACCGGGAGATGATTGGTCTTGGGCAGTAGGATCTTTCATCCGTTTTCTGTTTCACACCGTTGCGCATTTAAGTAACTGATATTAAGCTCTGATACCTCTATTACCATCAAACGCCGCGCCGGGGCTTGGCTCATTGTGCCTGACGATGCTCCTGCTACTGAGCTTCCGTGATTACATGAATGCGCATTGACATCAGACTCCTAGCGCAAGGTCGATTCGCTCAAAATTGAATAGGAGACAGGTCCGAATTTGATTCTAGTTTGAGCGCTTATGTCCGTGCCAGCCGGTACCCGCCGAAACCCCAATGATCGCTCCACCAACAAAAAGTGATCCTTTTGTCGCCAATTGAGATGGACCAGCCAACTCGGTAACATCGGGGCCTGTTGTTTATTTTCCGGTGGTCTCCTGAGAGGTAGCTTCTGCAATACTCTTGATCCCAAGGTAATCGACTGCTTGTCCTTAAACTGCTCGGCCTGTGTCCGCGTGAGCGGATATAAGGCCGCGACAATGGACGATGAAATAGCTAGAGGGGCGCCGGCCCACAATACTGTCAACAAACCGTCGGGACGGCCTACACTACCTGGCGATCCAGTCGATTTTCCCTGAAAGCCGCTGGTAGGACCAACCTGGGCTAATTCTCTGTGAAGCAATGAAAGCTGCCCGACTTGTTGGGAGACTAGATGCTCCAGCGTTCCCAGTCGGCGGGCGGTCTCAGGGCCGGAGATCGCCGCCCCCTGCGTTAAGGCCCCACCGATCCTGGATAGGCGTCGAGTTACTTCTTCAAGGGATTGAATAGTGATGCTCACTCTGTTAAGAATCGATTCAGATTCCCCAATTGAGGCTTTCTCCCCGGTCCCCGGCGCGCCTCCAACCATGGAAACATCAGGTAATGGCGCCGCCATGATTTTCTTGTAAATATCGTTTAATACCGGCGCCGATGCTTCAGCGTGTGAATTCTTTTCCGGAGCGAGACGCATTGATTTGAGAACTGCTAGGCTGTCTTCCAGCAATTTCACCATCAACGGATGCGGGGTCACATCAGAGCCGCTGAAGCGCCTCAATACCCGATTGTTCATGGCCAAGATGGTGCGAGCCCTTTCGTCTCCAGGGAAATAACTGCTCAAAGCTCTCAATCGCTCCACCAGTTCCGCACTCGCTTCCGGACTGACTTCCCATTCCACGTTTAGGATCAGCACCTCAATCCTTTCGACGATCTTATCAAAGGACACTTTGCCTCCCTGTGGATTCCCTGGAGCGGGAGCGCCTGTTGGTTTGTTCACGTTTTGTGATGACTTAAGGACAGTTCTTGTGGGTCCGTCTATTCCGGAAATAGATGATTGCGCTCCGGCTGTGGGCGCCACTGTAGGTACACTCGGGCCCGTAGGCAGCGCGGGTTCTCTGGTGGCGTCTTGCGCGCGTGTCTCGATGGCGTGATCCGGCTCAGCAATAGAGTTTTCGCCCAAAAGATCGCCAAACAGTTCCTCTATTTTTCTTCCTACTGCTTCGCCAAGTTCCGTGGGAGTCTTATGTTTTGGCTCTTCCGCCACTGGCGGTCTCCAAAATTCCAAAGGATTAATCAATGGGCCATGCTTACGCCCTTGTCTTTTAGCAATCGTGAGCTTACGTCAATAACAGTCATCATACAGATCTTTTTAAATGTCTCCTTGACTCCGTCTCCCCTCAGAGCGCTCGCCGGAAACGAAGGAAGCCGGCCTCCTGGATTGAGGTCGTTGTCCATCTGTTCGACCGGCAGAACTGCAACTCTGCTTTCTTCCAAATCTCTCTTATTGTACTGAAGGACCAACGGTAAAGAGTTGATCGCCTTTGCCTGCTCCGCCAGGTTCTCCTGAAGATTCTGTAGGCTCTCGACATTATTTACTCTTCTGGCTTCGAGAGAGTCGGCGACAAATACTATTCCATCGACTCCTTTTAGCACCAGCTTCCGGGTATCGTTATAGCGCACTTGCCCGGGGACTGTATATAGTGAGATTTTTATCCGGAATTTTCCAATATGCCCCAAATCCATTGGCAAGAAATCAAAAAAAAGCGTTCGATCTCCCGCAGTATCTATAGATAAAAGCTCGCCCCGCACTTGTTCCCCCAAAGCTTTATGTATGCTTATGAGATTGGTAGTTTTACCTCCTCTTCCCGGACCGTAGTAAACAACCTTACAATGAATCTCGTCCGATCTAAAGCTGATTATAGCCATAAATAAACCCTGCGGAATAGCTCTGAGTTAAGTATTAAACCACTGTCTTAAATTTTCTGCGAACATGGCTTCTATCATTGCGACTGTTTTCCTAACCTCGAGACGGACAAGCCCTAGATGAGTATTATTGCTGAAGATGGTCACCATTAGGCATTCTTCACCGACATTGGAAAAATGGATGTTCTCATTGTTCCCTTTATGGAACAAAAGTGAGAATTCTTCCTCTCCGAATAGTCGGGCAATGGCTGTGGTCGCTCCGTAATTTGCAGCAGTCAAGGCTGCCAGAGAGGCTACCTTTTCCTCATTCATACTTCCTTGAAAACTTATTAATTGCCCCGCCTTATCGACCAAGAGCACAGTATGCGCAGCGCTTCGAGCCAGCAGACTAGCCAATATTGAATCAATACGATCAAGGGATTGCTTCGTCAGAACTAGATCCGCCATTTCTGCACCTGAAATATTAGAAACAAATAAGATGTCGATGAATTAGCCGTTGTCCTTCCAAAACCCAAACAGGTTTGGCCTCTCTTTGACGCTCATCCCGCGATATGGATGTCGATCCGACATACGGCCAATCTCATCATTCAAAAACCACGCGCCTTTTCCCGTCTTCGCACGCTCTCCATCAGGAGAAAATCCCAATTCTCGTGAATCGTCTCTTTCTCCGGCTCGATTCGATCTCCTTCAAAAATTCCCACTTCCCATGAAAGAATCCGATAAAAAGCTTCCTCTCCTTCCAGCTCTCCGGTTTCGGCGTGAACTATTTCTCCATCCCGGAAGTAAATTAAACCTTTTTGCGAGCCGGTCCTGATTTTCATTCGGCAACTATTACGGCCGATGCATAAAAGCTGAATGAGATCAGGGAGGCTTATGTTCGTAACCGTTCCACTGAATCCGGTCGATTTGGAATGGCTGTCAATTCTCATATCACTTGATCGGCCCAAAGCGACCGTTTTGTGTCAAAATTCATCGAACATGCGTCCAGGCAAGCGGGCTAACCGATGCAGCCTCAGGCAAAGAGCACTTTAGCCCGTTTTCGCCCCGACCTACTCCGAGATCAAAATACGGTTATGAAAATGCAAAACTGATTCCGCAATTTTCGTTAGCGCATAATATACCAGTCTTGCACGATAAAATCAATCAAACACTTGAGAATTCGGACAAAAGAGAGACTTGTGCCCCTAGGGCCAATCCTGTGGTAAGATGCGGTGGCTGTTATCCGGACTGTAAGAAATCGGTTTTCGCAATCTTGCGTAACGCCGTGGGTGGGCGTTCACGGGATATGTCGGCCGGCTTATCGCGATACCCATTGAAACGCGCGTTGATGTGATAATCCAAGAATTTTGATCGATTTCCGATCAATTGAAAATTCTTGTCCGGCTTGGCATCACTGGACGGTTCTTTAAGCGAGGTTCCGACTCCTCATCGTAATCGTCTCAATGCTCATCGGAGAATCCAATGGCGGGAAAGAAGTTTCTGAACCCTGTTTTAAAGGCGACCCTTTGTTCGATAGGCATAGCCTGTATGGCATACCTCCTCATTCCCCAAGTCGGATCCGGAGGTCCATACGATTATTTGACCCTAGTTCGCGCTTTAGTTCTGTTGGGTTTTGTCTATCTGCTGATTCAAACGGTCAAGGACATCCTTAGGGGCCGTGAAAATACACGTAATTACAATAAGTGAATTTTGAAATCGGCTTCAGACCTCGAACTGATGACACAGGAGTATTATCATGGAAAAGGGGTCCGATCATGTAAAACGCCGAGCAAGCCGAACCAAAGCGTTTATGAAACCCCAAGCATTGTGCGAACAAGATTCAAAACTTGAATACCCCTTCATCACTTGTGAAGGCGCACAACAGATTTCAGAGGATACGGGGGCGCATGTCAGGGCACTTTACAATAAAGCCGCTCAAGCAATAGCCTCCACAGACGATAATGGGAAATTCATAGAAGTAAATCCGGCGTTCAGGCATATGTTCGGCTATACCCGAACCGAAGCGCTAAAACTCACACATTTGGACATAACGGCCCCTGAATATAGGCAAATCTCAAAAGAAAAGGCCCAAGCTCTCTTTCGACGAGAGATAGAATCGTACAGATTGGAGAAGTTATATCTTCGAAAAAACGGCTCTGTTTTTTGGGGCGATGTCTCTGTGGCCGCGGTCCATACGCCGGACAATCGCGTGCAGTCGGCGGCCATTATTGTGGACATCTCAGACAGAAAAGAAGCCGAAGAAGCTCTCAAGAAAGCCCGTGATGAACTTGAACTCCGCGTTGCCAAGCGTACGGAACAACTGGCCGGAGCGAATCGAGAACTTCACAAGGAAATAGCCGAAAGAACCAAGGCCCAGGAGGCGCTAAGGCATAGCGAAGAGCGCTTCAGAGCAATTTTTGAGACGGCCAAAGATTGTATTTTCATAAAAAATCAAGATCTCCGATATACGCTCGTCAATCCGTCGATGGAGAATCTGCTGGAGCTGTCGGCTTCGGAAATTATGAAGTGTCGCGATGAGGAACTGTTCGGCTCGGAAGCGGGCAATCACCTGCATCAATTGGACTTGCGAGTATTGGCGGGAGAAATTATCGAGGCCGAGCACACTAGGCCCGTCAAGGGAATCTTTATGACGTTTCTGGATATTCGTGCGCCGATGCGCAACGAGCATGGTCAAATCGTGGGAGTCTGCGGTATTTCCAGGAATATTACCGAACGAACCAAGACAGGCCTCTCCAAAGAAGTCGCCATAGAAGACGGACCCTCGACAATCATGCGCTTGACGTTGGCCGAGGCTCGTATGGCGGCCAAGACCGATATTATCATATTGCTTACGGGGGAAAGTGGTTCAGGAAAAGACCACCTGGCACGGTTTATCCACGAAAATTCGGGTCGTTCCAGTGGACCGTTCTATTCCATAAATTGTGCGGCTATCCCTTCTGAACTTGCTGAGTCAGAATTGTTCGGTCACGAGCTCGGAGCCTTCACCGGCGCCAAACGGAAAAAAAGAGGTCTGCTTGAACTGGCTGAAGGAGGCACGCTCCTGCTGAATGAGATTGGAGAGTTGCCTCATCATTTGCAAGCGAAATTGCTGACATTTCTGGATAGTCGGTCATTCACACGGGTAGGTGGAGAAAATTTGGTTACCGTTAACGCCAGATTGATAGCAGCCACAAATCGGAATTTGGAAGAAGAGGTTGCGAAAAACCGTTTCCGGCTGGATCTGTTTTATCGTCTCAACGTGCTATCCATCAAGGTCCCCCCGTTGAGAGAACGAATCGAAGACATTCCCGCTCTAGCCAGACAAATAATTTCGGAGTTGGAACAGGAGCTTCAACTCGCCAATAGGCCTTTTATTGCGGATAGCGACATGGCGAGGCTATGCGCTTACAGGTGGCCCGGCAACATACGCGAATTGAGGAATGTTCTGGAGCGAGCGGTCATCGTGTCGGAGGGTCCACAGCTCAAATTCGACTTTTTGGGATGTGACGTCTCGGATAGCGCTGTGAATTCTTGGACCGTGTCTTTTCCGCCGCGGCCTTCATTTGATAATGTAATCAAAGAGATGCGGCGCAGCTTGATTCAGGAAGCCTTGTCGAGGGCCAGAGGCAATAAACAGGAGGCATCCCGCTTGCTCGGCATTTCTCGCTTTGTTTTGAGGCGGCAGATGAAGACTCTTGGCATGTATGTGCCGAAGCCGCACAAGAATCACTGACTCGACAGTGCTGAAGTAGCACATCATGATGCGCACAATTTCGGAGTGTTACCAATAACAATGCAAAAGTGTGCGGAATCGGTCCACTCTCAGCAGCGCACGAGCCGAAAGTTCATCAATGACTTTGATTTGTCTTGTGATGTCTAATCATTTAATATAACAGCGTTTTTATTGTCCAATAGCTATCGAATCAGCCGGGTGGCATTATTCCTGCAACATAGCCTCAGAATGGCGTCATTTCTCTTGGTGGATCCACACACAGGCTTCGGAAGCTACCGCGCCACGACGTCATATCTCAAAGCTTACGTTGTTTTAATTTTATAATAGACCGACTTTTTGAAAGGGAACCAGTAGGATTAATCGCCCGGGCTTTTGTAACGAGCCTACTGTCGGCGGGCACACGAAATCAAACCATTTTTCTGGCGGACATCTAATGCGCTTAGAAGCGAAGATTAGAACTTATTATCGAGCAGGCGGCTACATAGCTCAAGATAAGCCCGTATTGCGGGCTTTAGCATCCCCCCGAAAAATCAGAAAGGAGACCGCGGAATATTCAGAAGGAAAAAAATTTAGTTGGCAAGTTGTTTTCATCAACGTGGCGATGGTTTTGCGAACTCTTGTGCTGTTGAGGGACCATCCGGGGTCTCATAGGTGTCAGCGGAACTCTGCCGGTGGAGGGATTCTGGGGCAAAAGGCGCCGAAATGGCAAGACTGCCGCATAATTCCGAGAAATGATCGCACGTCATTCTCGTACTTTCAACCAACTTCACAAATCCATTTCGGAGGTGATTATGGCCAGTAAGAAGTTGTCGGGTCTACTCCTTGGGTGCATGTTGGCATGTGCGTTCATTATCATGGCCGCGGGTACCGGGTACGGCAAGTCCGTGGTAACTGACGTACTCCAATGTGTACCCAGCCACCCATGCCAACCTGATCCTAGCGGACGAATGGTGTAAAGAGATTGAGAAGAGAACAAACGGAGCCGTCAAAATCCAGATGTTCCCCGGCGGGACCCTCACGCCGGCTGATCAGTGCTATGACGGAGTTCTCAAGGGGATATCGGATATCGGCATGTCCGTGGTCAGCTACGTTAAAGGGTCGTTTCCCGCTCAGTGAAGTGATCGACCTTCCTCTGGGGTACGCGAGTGGCAGTCAGGCCACTCACCTTGCCAATGCCTATTTTGAGAAGTTTAAGCCAAAAGAATTTGATGACACTAAGATCATGTACCTGATGGCCCACGGACCGGGGATTGTGCACACCAAGAAACCCGTTGAAAAGCTGGAGGACCTGAAAGGAGTGAAGATACGAGGCACCGGGACGTCCGCTAGGGTGATAGCAGCGCTTGGGGCTGTACCGGTGGCCATGCCGATGCCGGAGACGTACGATGCGCTGAGTAAGGGCGTAGCGGACGGTGTGGTCGCGCCTATTGAAGCCCTCAAGGGGTGGAAATTGGCTGAGGTGATCAAATCGACCACAGAGGATTACGGCGCGGCTTATAGCCTCCTTTTCTTCGTTACCATGAACAAGAAGAAATGGGAGTCGTTACCTAAAGATGTTCAGGAGACCATCGAGAAGATAAACAAGGAATGGATTGAGAAGTCGGCCGAGTTGTGGGACAGGATCGACAAAGAGGGAAGGGAATTCACCCTCTCCAAAGGGAATAAAATTATCCCTCTTTCCAAAGAAGAGAACGCGAAATGGGCCGCGGCCGTGAAGCCCGTGTTGGACGAGTACGTCAAGTCTATGAAGGAGAAAGGTCTTCCCGGCGAAGAGGCGCTCAAATTTTGCCAAGAATGGCTGAAGAAAAATCCAAAATAATTCGGGCTGAATAAGTATCCCAATTCGGATGTAACCGTAAAGGTTACAACAGCAAGCGCAACGGCCCCGGCCTGGACATTGAATTTTCGATGAACCATCGGCGCAGAGGGATGGAATGCCTCGGTTGCGGCGAATGTCCCGCGTCGTTTTGGGCAGGACAATGTCTAGGCCGGCGCTTTCTCTTTGCAAGCGCTTTTTGATTGGAGTCTCTGAAATGTCAGATGACGTGAAACGACTGTTTGAAGAAAGACTGGGTCGCTATCAGGCGGCAATTGCGCTCGAACCTCATGACCGCATTCCGATCGCGACCGGGACCAATTATTTCGCGGAAATTTATTCCGGGAACACCAAGCAGGAGACCATTTACGATCCGGAAAAATGGCTACAGGCGGAGATCAAATTCTGTCAGGATTTTCCCGAAGTCGACGTCTTGAGGGACAATCGTATTTACGGCCCGCTGTTCGATGCTCTTGACGTGAAGACTTACAAGCTCCCTGGTCGTGATCTCCCACCGAACACCCAATTCCAGTTTGTTGAACAGGAATACATGAAGGCTGACGAATATAGCGCCTTGATTGACGATCCTTCAGGTTTCTTGATGGAAGTCTGGTTGCCGCGCATTTTGGGGGAATTGGCCAGACGCGGCACAGGTCGTTCATACGTTGCGATGCTCAAGGCCGGCATGGCCCAGATGATGTTTGGCGGAATCATGCGCAACCGAGGAATGGTTCTTGAGCAGCAGTGCAGCATGCCGCAACCGATGAGCGGATTCTTTCTTGCGCCCTTTGACGCGTTAGCCGACTCGATGCGAGGTATGACCGGCGCGCTGTTGGATGTATTTCGGCAGCCGGACAAAGTCTTGGCCGCGTGCGACGCGCTTGTTCAGGAAATGGCCCACGTAGCGCTCTCAACGGCAGACCCGTTGAAGCGGTATCCGATTTTCGTCCCCACGCACAAGGCGATTTTTATGTCCCCTGAGCAATTTGACAAGTTTTACTGGCCTTCATTCAAAAAAGTCATGAACATCCTGATCGAGTCCGGTCATACGATTCGGGCGTACCTGGAGGGCGATTGGGGGAAATATTGGGGCCATATGCGTGAAATGCCAAAAGGAAAGGTCCTTTGCGACATTGATACTCAAGGAGACATTTTTCAGGCAAAAAAGGACCTGGAAGGCTACCAATGCATAGCAGGAGGGGTCCAGGATTCCATGCTGATCCTGGGTACTCCCGACCAGGTGCGGGAACACGTCAGAGAGTTATGCCAGCGGGTCGGCAAAGGGGGCGGTTACATCGTCAGCGCGGGATGTTCTTTTCCGTACGATACTAAACCGGAAAACTTTCGGGCCATGATCGACGCGGTTATGGAGTATGGATGGCATGACGCCGACATCAAAGCAAAGCCGAAGCCTGCTCCTCCTGCGGGCAAGGTAGAGGCATTAAAACCGCGCAGACTATTTACGCCGTGGGAAGTTAAAAAGGCTGAACTTGGACAGATAATGGGCGATGAAAATCTCATCATGAAGAATTGGGAACAACTTGAAGCTATGGCTCACACGTTCATGTGGCAATGGACCTTGTAGGCTGTGGAGGACATGATAATGGGATCTCTGGCGCAGGCATTGACCGATCTGGAAGAACAGAAAGTATACGAGCTAGTAGAACAGAAGATAACTGAAGGGGAAAACGTCCTAAAGATCATCTCGGAATTGAATGAAGGGATGGTAAATGTTGGAGAACGTTTTTCATCCGGGGAGTACTTCATCAGCCAGCTCATTTTCTCCGCGGAAATACTCAAACATGTGATGACAAAATTGGAGCCACTCCTGCGCAAAGTGGAGGCGGGCCAGTCCTCCGGCAAGGTGGTCATCGGGACTGTCAAGGGTGACATTCATGACATTGGAAAGAACATTGTGACCACATTGCTGAACGGGTCAGGGTTCGACGTGACCGACCTGGGGGTTGATGTTTCATCAGAAAAATTTGTGGAAGCCCTGAAAGAAACCGGAGCGAAAGTGCTTGGATTGAGCGCCTTGCTGAACTTCACGTATCCGGAAATGAAGTCGGTGGTGGAGGAGGTTGAAAGAGCCGGGCTTCGGGATCAAGTGAAGATCGTCATAGGTGGGGCCCCATGCAACGAGCAAGTAAGAGAATTTACAGGCGCGGATTTTTATGCGAAAGACGCCATCGCCGGGGTGAATTACTGTAAAGAAATGTATCAATAAATCCGGCCCTGAGGTCTCGATTAAGTGTCGCAGCCTGTTTTAGTCATGAAGTCAATTACAACCCGAGCGAACTCTTCTCCCCGGTCTTCTTGGAGGAAGTGACCCCCGCCCCTGATGACCACGTGCGGCTGATCCTTGGCGCCAGGCACTCTTTTCTGAAAGATCTGTTCGCCACCTCGGGTAATGGGATCTCCGTCACTGAAAGCAGTTAGGAACGGTTTTTCGAACCCGGACAGGACCTCCCAAGCCTGGCGATTCGCTTGGGCCGCCGGGTCGTCCGGGGAAATGGGCACCAGTGAAGGGAAAATGCGGGCGCCCGCCTTGTAGGCTTCATCAGGGAATGGAGCGTTGTAGGCTGCCAGTATCTCCTCCGGAAGATCAGAGAGTGTGCCCATATTCATGATCGCGGCCACGTTGAATTCCGGAGCCTCTACGGAGAATTTACGCCACTGGGAAAATGCCTCACTGAGCGGAAAATCTCCGGTAGGCAGGCCCGTGTTGGCTGTCACCACCCGGGCGAATCGTTCCGGGTGAGCCGCCAAGAGCCGTAGCCCGATCAGTCCTCCCCAATCCTGGCATACCAGGGTGACCCCCTTCAGATCGACCTGTTTGATCCAGGCCGTCATCCACTCCACGTGTCGGTTGTACGTGTAGTCGCTCCGGTGAGCCGGTTTATCCGAACGACCGAACCCGATCAGGTCCGGGGCTACGGCTCGGTACCCGGCCCCAAGAAAAATTGGGATCATTTTACGGTATAGGAATGACCAGGACGGCTCTCCGTGCATCAATAGAATCGGGGCGCCATTTCGGGGGCCTTCATCAACATAATGGATTCTCAGACAGCCGCCTTCTCCATCGGGAACTTCGGCGTATTTCGGCTCAAACGGAAAATCTTTCAGATTCTTGAATCGCTCGTCCGGTGTTCTCAAAACTTTCATGAAGAATATCCCTCTCTAACATCCAGCGTACGCGCTTTTGTCGTGATCACAATCTGTAAAGAATCAATACACTCATTTTAGTCTACCTCCCTGAAGGTTTTGGGATTATTACCTAAGATCAACTGTCTCATTATGCTCGATTTATAAATACGGCTCACATGAAAGCGGACAAACCGGATGCCAAGAATTGCTGAATGATTATTTGGCCTGCGAAGACATAAAAGACGGCTGCAAAAGCCAAGAAAGGACCAAAGGGGATAGGAGTGGTCGAACTGCCGCCTCTGAAAGCCATATTAAGTATTCCAGCCAGAGATCCGACCAGGGAAGAAACAATCAGGACGAATAGCGCTCCGTATGGCCCGCAGAACGCGCCGATCATAGCCAAAAGCTTGACGTCTCCTCCACCAAGGCCCTCAATTCCTCGAAGTTTTTCATAAATCACAGCGGGAATATACAAGACCAGCGCTCCAAATATAAGGCCAATGACCGACATCTTCCATGTCATCCCGGGGATAATCCCGAAAACCGTGGCTATGACTCCTACAATCAGACCGCCCAGCGAAATCGTATCAGGAATAATCATGTGGTCCAGGTCGATCCAAAATATGACCAACATTGACGCGCAGAAGGCAAAGAAAATCAAATACGCCGGGGTAAAACCAAATTTGTAGTAAAGACCCAGAGATAAACAAGCGGAAATGAACTCTATCAACGGGTAGCGCCAGGAGATTCGAGCGCCGCAATCGCGGCATCGCCCCCCTAGAATTATGAAGCTCAAGATCGGAACGTTGTCATAAAAACGAATCGGCTGCCGGCATTTTGGACATCTTGAGCCTGGAGACACGATGGATTCTCCCAGAGGAACACGAAGTATCACCACATTGAGAAAACTTCCCAATACAGCTCCGAATCAAAAGAAACCGATAGCCCAAAACAACGCCAAATATATTTCCATGGATTAAATCCTAGGTGGTATTAGGAATTTGAATACCCGCGAGAGCGACTCTGCGCTTGAAGCATTTTCGAACCATTTCAGCTTCGCGGGAAGTCGGAACTATTACCACTATATCCCTATCATCCAAATCGGCAAAGCGAAGATCCCCTTTTATTCTCCATTCTTTCTCGGCGGCCCACTGTTTGCCATAGGACCGTTGGAATTGAAACAGATGCTTCAACTCGTCTGACAAGTCGTCGAAGGCTTCTTCTATGCCATAAATAGTAGGTCTGGCGCCAAGCTTGAATAAAGCTTCGCGAGCAAACGCCAGTCCATACGGTTCAAAATTCCAGCGTAGAAGACCTTTTCTCCATTCGATGAGTTTTTCGATTTCCTGAGGTCCGCATTCACTGAAGCACACAACCGCTCCGGCTCCTCGGATTAATTTTCGGCTACCGCGAATCCGCT
Organism: uncultured delta proteobacterium; assembly: GCA_963741425.1. GTDB lineage: Bacteria > Desulfobacterota > Desulfomonilia > Desulfomonilales > Desulfomonilaceae > DATJPW01. The sequence goes on along the minus strand of CAVUHP010000018.1, from coordinate 446,181 downwards.
TTTCCTGAAGGATGCGTACAAGGCTGTCAAAGCCGGTATGAGAAGCGCCGGGAAGATTCTTCACAAGCGATTCGCAATATTCCGCCCACGATTGCCCGGGCCAAGGTCCGGGACAGGAGCGAGTATAATGGAACAAATGAGAGTTTTGATCGGGTGATCCACTATAAATGGCGGTCTTGCGGACACTTGGTTTAGAGGAAGATCTCCTGTTTGAACCGGACCGGCCTGTCAGCGACTGTCTCTCAAGATGAATACCTTTCTTGGAATCAATATCAAGAGGTCCATCAGTGCGGTATGGAAGCCGATCATTCGCGTACTCTACTGGAACTCCTCTCTTAATGACTATGTCGAGAACAGATCTCATGTTCCCGTGATCACTAACTTCCCCCACCAAGACAAGAGAGGCTAACGCTCCAATCAGGTGGTCCCTTTCCCTATACCGAAATACCCGTTGTGGAACATGGCCGGGGGGAAAGGGCGAAAGAAAAAGGGTAGTTCTCGTATCAAAGAGATCACCATATTCGGTCAGGAATTGCTGTAGTCGCTGCTGCGGTTGCATGAAAGGGAGGGGCCCGTCACAAACAACAAGCGTGGGCGATCCCTTCGCAAGCAGACTAGTAATACAATATGTCAATTGGCCGTAACTGGACGCTATGCTAAATCCCCTCTCGATTGCTGAATACGCCATGAGTTTTGTGAGCTTCAACCATCTGTCGTCGGGATTTACCTGCCGGGGTTTGCGTGAATTCAATATTGCCGCCGCTGGTTGATTCAATATCTCAAGATTTCCGGACGCAAACAGAAGAGGTCGCTAAATCGTGCATCCAGGCTAGCGGAGCAGCGAGATTTTCAGTTGCGATGACCCGCACTCCAAGTTTCGACCATTCTTTTGCTATCCGGGACATCCGCTGAAACATTGGTGGTTGCGGGCATTTCCAGTCGGGCAGGTCGTATCCGGCTTTCAGAGCGGCGTTTCTTATGGCCTCGGAGGCGCTCTGTGGCGCCGAGAAGTCAAATGAGTGGATTTGAGACAGGATTCGCGACCGTGCGCGATAATCCAGCCCCTGCTTCTTACTTAGCAGCGCAGCGGCGAGACAAATCGGGGTGACTTGATCAGAAATCAAGGCGTATATTTTCTATCTAATAGCACTAGGCTCAATCATGGGAATGTTCCAAATTGAGGTCCGGGCTGCGGCCATCTCGAGTCTGCTCCGGGGAAAAGCCTGCGGGATCTCTCTTTTTGAACAAGAAAAAGGGAGAGCCGTTCCCCAGGCCGGCCATGAATTCCACCCCTTTTCTACGCCGTTTCACCGCGGCTTTTCTGGTAGCCATACGGAATCTCGGATTATTGTGCCTCAAGACTTATTCTCCAATTAGCATTAATTTCGGGTGGATCCGATTCAGGGCAGAGTCAGCGAAAGTGTCTGATTCATCTTCCCGAGGGACGGCAACTCTTTACCGTCAAACCGTATCCTCAAACCACCTGCGTTTCCGGTCTGCAAGGTGAAGCCGTCGTTGGCTGTGAAGACCTGCACATCACCAGGAGACATCATTAGTTCTTCCGCAGGTCCTTTGTCAGCTTCAACTCGTATCCACGCGTTGGCAACTGCCCTGATTTCAAGCACTTTCCGTCCTCCAAACGTACGACGCGACTCGGGCGCAGCGGATTGTGGCCGACCGCTAACGTCACCTGTCCGTGAGGAGGCTGATCCGTAATTTGCTGGTTGGATTGTTCTTACCACCGGTTGGGTAGTTTTCCCGGAATTGTCCTCAAAAAAGAGCCTCGTCGTCGCCGTTAAGATGAGAATGCCCAAAGATATCAAGCCAGCCGCAGTAAGTATCATCGTGAACCACGATCTGTGGATAAAAGACAAGAAACTTTTGTTTTGCGAAAAAACCGGAGGCTCCTGTAGGCCGTAATCCGGCAATTCTCCTTCTTTTGTAAATTCTTCAAAACGTCTCAGCGGTTCTTCAGGCGCCAAGCCGAGTTCCTGCACGTAAGATCGAATAAAACCCTTTACAAATACTCGTGGAGGAAGTAGCTCGTAACGGTCTCTTTCCAAGAGGTCAAGGTTCGCGACAGCAATTTTTGTATTCTCGGCAATTTCTTCGAGAGCTTTTCCCTGTTCCTCTCGAAGACCCTTGAGGTATGCTCCAAAGGATTCCATTGATTTCAATATCCTTGTCAAAATCAGAAAGAATATTTCACCTTGTTAGAAGCGCAATTCTGTGTGACAGTCTTTTCCGTCTGTTGAATCAAAGCGTCTCCATGTCAGCCGTGAGGTATGGCCATAGTTGCGGTTTCGAGCCTGTTCAACTGCCAAGTGTACGAACGAATCCCGACTCCGGAACGGGATGATAGAGTTTATTTCAAGGCTTCGCAAGTCATTTGTAATTCCTGGTTTTCAAGAATCATTTAAAACATATCCAGCTGTATTTGCAGCGATTTTCCTCTGCGCCGGAATATTTATTTCCGGATTCGTCGAAATGCCCGGAGTTGGATGGTGGCCGGCATTGCTGATCGCTGCGTTTTCCCTCTCTCTCTGTTTTTACAGAAAACAGAGCGGTCGGCTTATTTTTTTCTCGGTGGGAGCGTTGTTCTTATTTCTCGGCTTGAGCCTAGGTTCACGGGCGCTACTCTGGGGACAGAATTTTCAGCCACCCGTATCTAAGTGTGTCGTTCATGCCACGGTTGCGAAGACTCTGGGTACCGGCCCCAATTTTCGCACCCTGCTCCTGGAGGACGGATATGACGACACGCACGCGACCGCTCTACCAGGTAAAGGCCGGCTGGTTCTTCGTGAGAATCATTTGCCTTTGGTCGCCGGAGATCGAATTGAGTTTCGGGCTCGCATCAGAAAACCCTTAAACAGAGGGAACCCTGGTGAATACGATTGGGAAATTGATTGTAAACATAATGAAATATTATGGATTGTCTCGGCCTTCGGATCGGATGCCATTGTGGTTTTACGACAAGGGAACAGTTTAGCGCCAAGTGCGATTCTGTTCCAGGTGCGACAAGACATGTCTCGCTTCCTTGACGACCACGCTGGGCGATATTCCAGTTATTTTCTGGACAAACAATCGGTTTCCGATGTGCGAGCAATAATTAAGGGACTAGTGTTGGGGGATCTAGGTGAAATCAGTCCTCATGTGTACAAGAGTTTTACCGACTCAGGCTTGGTTCATGCGCTGTCCGCCTCCGGATTACATGTGGCCATTGTAGTTATGCTCGTTTTTGTCGTGGTGCGAGCAATTACGTGGGCCGTCCCAACGATTGTCCTATGGTTACCCTTCAAGAAAATAGGCGCTCTCGCATCTGTCCCGGTAATGATCGTCTACTGTCTGCTGGTGGGATCCAGGGTTCCGGCAATAAGATCTACCATAATGGGGCTGGTCGTGGCTGCCGCAATTCTGATGGACAGAAAATGGCATTCTCTCAATTCATTGGCCGTGGCAGCCATAATAATTCTGTTTCTCTATCCGCTCTCGTTCTTCACCATCAGTTTTCAGCTCTCGTTTGTCGCGGTTGCGGGAATTTTGTTCCTAGCGGCTCCCATCACGAAATATATCCATGAAAGATCTCGCGATGAGGCAACGAATCCGGATATGCAAACCACGAAGACAGGGCATTTTACATTCCCGAACAAAGTCCTGCTTTCATTGGTAGTGGTTGGCGTCACTTCTTTCGCCGCCACTTTGGCGATAACACCTTTTCTCTTGCATACATTCCACTCATTTCCGGTATATACAATTCCTGCGAATCTCTTGACTGACGCAATGATGACAGGAAGTCTGGGTCTAGGTCTTTTGGCCTCAATTATCGGGCCGTTCTGGCCGGATCCAGCGGCGTTGATTCTGTTCCCGGCCGAATTGCTAACTTATTTGATCGTGAAAATCGCCGAACTGTTTTCAAATCTTCCCCTAAGCACTATTAGGATCGGATATTTGGGAACATTAGGCTTCATTTTCATGTGCGGTTGCGTTGTTCTGATATTCCGCTCCATGCAAAGAATTTCCCGTTATAATGTTATTGTCGCGTGCATGGCTGGCGCGTGTATCAGTCGGTACGATAGTGTTCTATTCATGGATTGACAGGCACCGAACAGATCTCAGGGTCACATTCTTGAATGTCGGGAAAGCTGACGCAATATTTTTGCAACCCAAGGGGGCAAACGGCGTGATCATCGACGGCGGTCTGGCCAATCAGTACTTTGATTCAGGCCGCAGCAATATTAATTCCTTTTCTGCAATGGAGCGGTATTCGCTCACTGGACGGAATGGTGATGACTCACCCTGACATGGACCACATGGGCGGCTTACTTGTCACCATGTCCCAGATTTCCCCGGCAAAGTTTTGGTGGAACCCTGTTGAAGTTCAATCAACATATCTCGACAAAATTTTGGCCGAGGCCGCAAAAGCGCAGAGCTATCCATACATCCGGCAGATCGCACGCATGAACCACTGAAACTAGGGTCTTCCACCTTGCGCTTCTTAAATCGACCGCAGCCGGCGGGTACCGATAATCGGCAGCACCGAAACGTCAATAATGCTTCAGTCGTGTGCAGACTCGAATGCCGCGACTTATCCTTCCTGTTCACAGGAGACCTTGAACGTGATGGCGAGGATGAGCTTCTGGACGCGGGGCTTCCGCTGGCCGCTTCGGTGCTGAAAATAGGACATCATGGCGGAAAAACTTCGACCTCAAGGCGGTTCCTCGAAGCTGTTCGCCCGGAGATAGCTGTCATTCCCGCTGATTATCCTGTGGCACGCGGCAGCCCGAGTCGGGAGACGCTGGCTCGGCTTGAATCAGCAGGAGTACGTATTTTCTGGACTGGAAGAGATGGAGCAGTAATCATTGAGACCGATGGAAAGAATCTGTCAATTAAGACCGGGCGCAAGGCGCCATTATCCGGAGCGTCTGCGCATTAGCTTTTCAGCAGCCTGCCATTGACGGCTAAGAGTTCACGGTCCCGGAGTATGCCGGATGCGCGGAGGAGGCAGAAAGAAACAGTATTTTCTAAGGAAGGCCGACCGTCGTCGAGTGGGGTCGGAATGAAGAGTTCCACTGTCAAACATCTGGGGGCGGATATAATGCGTTCACAAAAAAGCGCTGAAACCTTTCCGCGGCCGCCGCGATGAACTATAGTCTATGACCGAAGGAGCAGTTCAAAATGGACGCATTCTACGTTCTGCTGATCCTGGTGGCGGGCGCTTGCGCGCCGGCGCAGGCCGGCATAAATTCCTTGTTGTTGCGCCTGTGGGCCGGGAACGTCATTCTGGCGGCTTTGATTTCATTTGCGGTCGGCACGCTGGCGCTCTTGATCGCTGTGCTCGTGCTCCGGATTCCGTGGCCCGGTATTGGAAAAGCCGCGCATCTGCCTTGGTGGCTATGGACCGGCGGACTCATGGGAGCCTTCTTGGTGGCCTCCTCTGTTGAAGTTGCTCCGATTTTAGGAGCAGCCACTATGATTGGAGTGATGGTCGCAGGCCAAATGGTCACTAGCCTATTTCTGGATCACTGGGGGCTTGTCGGCTATCCTGTTCACCCAATCAACGTTCCACGAATTATCGGCGCTGCTTTGCTGGTTATTGGAGTCATCATCCTTAAAAAATTCTGATTAGTTGGAGGTGGGTTATGAAAAAATCTATCGGCGCCAGGACCATAGTATACCCTGCCCCGATCCTTGTAATCGGCACGTACGATCGTGAAGGCAAATCCAATGTCATGACCGCCGCCTGGGGAGGAATTTGTTGTTCCAGCCCACCCTGTGTCGCTGTTGCTCTCGCGGAAAGCCACGCTACACTTATGGCAGTATCGTTGTCCAGCAGGAATTCACAATCAGCATTCCTTCAGAGTCGCACGTCAAGGAGGCGGATTACTTCGGCCTAGTATCCGGAAAATCGCAAAATAAATTCGCTCAAGCAGGGCTTACTCCGGTGAAAGCGGATACTGTCAATGCTCCATATGTGAAAGAATTCCCACTGATCCTCGAATGCAAAGTAATTCACACCATAGAAATAGGCTTGCATACGCAATTCATTGGTCAAATCATGGATGTAAAAGTAGATGAAGAATTCCTGACCGAAAAAGGGCATCCCGACATAGAGAAAATCAAGCCCTTTCTGTTTGCCGTCGAGTCCAGCGGATATTATGGGCTGGGACCGTACCTTGGGGACGCATTTTCGGTGGGTCGGGAAATTCAAAAGAAATCGTGAAGCCTCACAAGAAATAGCCGACCACATATTGCAATCCGACGGCGGAAATCAAAATCGCTAAAGCCGGCCGGATAATCGCGGCGGGGACGTACTTTTGGGTCCTGGCTCCCAGGTACATCCCCACGAACCCGCCTATGCCAAAGAGAAAACCGAGCAGCCAATCCGGTGAAACAGCCTCACCGGCAGCCGCGAAATGTGGTCCGACCAACGGATAAAAGATCACACCTCCTATAGAAGTAACGCATGTTCCCATCAGAGTCGCGCCGGCAATCGTATGAATGGGAAGATGAAAGAAAGAAACAATGAACGGCGCAATGATCGCTCCGCCACCGATGCCATATATTCCTCCGATTAATCCGACCACCAGAGACAGAATAAATAGGCCGGTGGTATGGAAACTAAAGCATTGCCCAAAAAATTCATACTCGGTCCGAGTGAGAGACCAGCTAATCGTGCATATGGCCGAAGATTTTGGTTGGCTGACCCCGTCCTTTCCGGGGCGTAGGACGGCTTCCTTTCTCATTTTGTCTTCCGCGATTTTTGCCGCAGATTCGGCGGCTCCCCTCTCCGCAATGACTTGGTAAACCATTCTGCCCGCCGATATATAAAAGCACGACCCTGCAAAAAGCTTAAACAGGCGCGGATCGGGCAAATAGACTATTCGTATGATCATTCCTAAAAACAAACCTGGAAACGTTCCCGCGATGATGTTCCACGCGAGCGGCCAATTCATCCTGCCTTCGCGGAAATAGCGATATACGGCGCTGGGGATTCCGACGATGTTGAAAACCAAATTTGTGGGTGATACCGCGGGCGAAGTAAAGCCGAGCACGCTGACTTGGAATGGCAAGATCAGAAAAGCGCCTGAGATTCCGCCCATAGAAGTAAAAAAGGAAATAGTCAAACCCACCAGTGGCGGAATCCATATGGCCGTTTCCACGCCTGACACGGGGAAAGTCATTGTAATCTCCCAATGGCAAAGGGCCTTTTCAAAGCGCTTTGTCAAAAAGTCTTCAAGCCGGAGTATCCGGAGCGCTCAGGTCGTTGCATCCAGATCATCCATCCGATCCGGACCGCGGCCTTCAGTAATGGATATAGGTCGAACCTAGCCCCCATGCAACGGAAAAATTTTTCACCTTAATTATTGGTTCGAGCAGAGTGACATGGGTCCGATTCCCTGAATAGAGCCGATAAGAAGCCAGCCATGTATCATAAATTTTTCGCCACACGTGACGATATCATGAGTTCTTTCGCGCCAGCACTCCGACAAAAAATCGAAAGAAGTAGAAAATGTTATGAACAGGCTGAAGTCCTATGGCTGATAACATTTCCGCTAACTGCCTGTGACTGAAAGTCTTTCCGATCCAAATTCCGACAGGGGTCCCGCTTATCAAGCGCTGAAACCCCAACGGCCCGTACGAATTAGGCACGCCTACAAAAATCATTCCGCCGGGCTTAGTCGCAATCTTCATCTCATCTAACGCGCGCTCAGGAGTCTCCAGATGTTCAATCGTGCTGCTGTTCCAGCAAAGGTCAATACTTCCGTCGCGGAACGGCAGTCGCTGTACGTCTCCTACTACAAGAGCCAATCCGGAATCACGTCGTCGCGCCTCATGAAGCGCTTCTATATCAATATCAACTGCTATGCTAAGACAAACTCGATCTTCAGCGTTAAAAATCGAAGAAGCAAATGCCGGCCCGGATCCTGCTTCCAGGATTCTGCAATCGCCTTGCGTAATGGCATTTCCTAACAGGAATTTGACGAGCTTACGGTTGAGCCGCTCCCGGAGGCGATCATAAAATTGATAGAGTAGGGTGCCGGGCGCCCTAGTTGCCAAGCCTTACTTTCCATTATTTAACGATTTTCCGCGCCACTGCCAGTATGGAACTCCCGAACGGGATATCCAGTTTCCGCAGCAACGTGCGTTCCATGTTGACCAGACTCAACAGGAGCCGGTTGAGAATAGGATTAAGAGGCTTCAGATCGGATCGGGGTTGACCAGTCTTGTTTCGGGACAATAAATTGCCGGCACAGCGATATCCGGCGACCGCAGGTAGGACCGATCCGAAAAGATGTGTCATTCTTACAAGTTCCATTGGATGTCTTGAAAGAATTGGCAAAAGCCGGCTTCTTGAGTAGCGTCGTACCGCGCCAACGGCCTTATGGTGCTCCTTATCGATTAGCCAGTCATATGCCGGCACAACAAGAATCATGTAACCACCGGGGCTGAGAACTCGAGCGATTTCACTCAACGCTCTGTCTTCATCTACCTGCTCACATTCCAACACATCCACAGAAACCACGGCCTGAAAAGATCCTGATGCGAACGGTATCTCATTAATGGACGCTACACAGTTCTTCTCAAGATCTCTTTGATTCCAAAAAGCCGCTGCGTGTTTGGAAACATCGAAGCCGAAAGCCCCGGAAGTAATAGCGCTGGATATGTTAGCCAGGTTTTGGCCGGTCCCGCATCCAGCGTCAAGAATTCTCGAATCAGATGAGAGACCCAAGGAGGTCAGAGTGTCAAGCAGTATTAAATGGAGAGCTTTGAACCACCAATAAAATGATTCAAATTCGAATAAGGTCTGGTATTCGTATGGTTCCAACCGGTTAGTCCTCTACTGGGAAACGATACGTATCCGGATCGTCCGAGTCATATTTCTGAGATTTGAGCATTATAAATTCCGATTCTTTCAAAAAGCGAATAGCATGCGATTCATTAATTCTAAGTATTGCGCCCTCTCCTGACTTCAGTTGGAACTCATCGGTCTCGCCGGTCTCCACATGCGCGGTTTTGACCGTTGCCGCCCCAGCCGTTAAATAAAAGAAAATCACTGTGTGTTTGTGATAATGATTTCCCATCACTGCGCCGGGTTTCATGCTGCCGCGGATGAGAGCTTCCCATCGCCCATCGTTGAGAACCTCCTGAAAGGCGCCTCGTTCATCGCATCGTTCAAATGAAGGGACGATGATCTCGTGAGACATCAATCAATCCTCCGCAGCCGCGCAGTGAAGATCCTGATAACGTATTGCATCCCCGTTTTAAAAAATCTGAAGAGGCTGGGCGCTGATTTCGATATACCCTTAGCTCGGTCACGAAAGACGTATGGCATTTCAAAAACGGTAAGACCCTTCTTCCTACAAGTGTAGATAAATTCCATGAAATATGCGCCGTAACCGGTAGGTATTATGGAAACTTTATTAAAAACCGATCTACGCAAAACAACAAACCCGCTGTCATAATCTTTTATCCCGAACCCTAATACTAACTGCGCGAGCCCGTTTATGAGCCGGCTCGAAGCGACTCTCAAGAAGGCCCGGTCGTCTTGGCCTCCCGGAGCATAACGAGACCCTACTACGATATCATATTCGTCAAGTTTCTTGATCATGTCGGGAAGCATAGACGGCGGCATGCACATGTCGGCGTCCATCCACCCTACTATCTCGCCTCGCGATTCAATTATCCCTCTGTTAAACGCAGACGCAAGACCTCTGGTGTCCACACGCCTGATTACGATCGCCCGCGGGTCATTGAGCTTCTCCACGAGTTTCCAGGTCTCGTCTTCTGAATCATCGTCAACGACGATGACTTCGACCGGATCTTTTACATACTCAAAGATACTTTGGATCGTGTCCAGAATGTTCTCACGCTCATTATAGGTTGCAAGAACTATAGAGACCCGTGGATCTCCCTGCACTGTATCACCTCCACAAATCACAGCAGCCTGACCTTGCTGCCTCTTTGAAATGATTAAACGACCTACTCATTCAATCTGAACGAAGTCGCCGTATCATCGCGCGACATTCCATGAGCTTTTCAACGACTTCCTCCATTTGAGCCGCGAGTCAACCCGACGCCTGACGGTAAGTAAAGTCCTCGATTCCATAGATCAGTGGAAACAGGATAATCTCCCGAGATATCCGGGAAACGGGGGTCAGAATTCTTGAACAGAGGCTGCATGTGCATGGGGCAAAAGAAAGAACGTGTTTCCACTCCCATGCTCTTGAGTTTCTTCATCAAATCATCTTTTCCCACACCAAAACTTTTCTCCAAGAGGATGCCGTACATCCAATATACGTTTTTGGCCCAAGGTTCTTCATAAGGTAAGGTCAGATCGGACCGGCCGGCCAAAAGCTCATTATAGGTCTGGCCTATCCAGCGTTTCTTTGCCACTTTTTCATCGACCATTTCAGTTTGAGCCACTCCGATGGCGGCCTGAATGTTCGTCAATCGGTAATTAAAACCCATCTGCTCGTGCACAAATCTCGGCTCCTGAAATCCTTGATTCCGCAACAGCTGCAATCGCTCAGCTATTTCTTTCTCCCGACATAAGACCATTCCGCCTTCACCGGTGGTAAGTATCTTGTTCCCATAAAAGCTGAAGCAAGCAGCATCGCCGAAACTCCCGCATTTCCGTCCGTTCACTTCGGCTCCGTGGGCCTGCGCGCAATCTTCTACCACAAAAAGGCCATGTTTTTTTGCGATATTGCCGATGGCCTCCATGTCGCAAGGATGTCCATACATGTGCACAGGCATGATCGCCTTGGTCCGGGAAGTGATTTTAGCCTCGATAAGATTAGGGTCGATGCACCAAGTCCTGGGATCCACATCAACCAGGACCGGTTTTGCTCCTGACAATATTACGGTATTGGCGGACACTATGAGAGTAAAATCAGGAATGATTACTTCATCTCCGGGGCCGATCCCCAGGGCCAGGAATGCCATGTGAATGCCGGCAGTGCAACTCGTGCACGCGACCCCGTAAGGCGCGCCGCAATATGCGCTGAACTTTTCTTCAAAAAGAGAAATATATTTTCCGGCTGAAGATATCCAGTTGGTCTCCAGGCAATCCATAACATATTTGGTTTCTCGTCCATCCAATACGGGTTCGCAAACAGGAATCATATTGTAACCTCCACATTCTGCCTACAATCAGCTCAGCATGTTGAAATTTATTACGTTTACACATAGCGTGCCTCCAGGTCAAGAACATTACCTACCATTTGCCTGTCTAAAGAATCCAATCGAGGAGATAATTGTAGTAAAAAGAATTTGGTGTTTGTATACGAATTTGATATTTATAAATGTTATGCGTCTTGAGTGAACCGCATGTGGCGGTGTTATAAAGTCTGTTGAGTGATTCTTCCTCGGATCTAAAATGAGAAACTGGCAAGGGGTCGGGTCGGTTCTTTGGCCCGTAGCGGTAGGACTGGCCCTCTATTCTCTAGCTGTTGCAGCGCTCACCGGAGACATTGGTTTCGAGGGGGATGATTGGTGGATATTCAGTTGGCCATATCACAACAGCTTTCCCGCTTCCCTGCTGGCCTACGCCGAGGCGTCGCTGCGACCAATAGAGGGAATCTACTGGATCACCTTATTCGAGATTTTCGGATTTAACAAAATAGCCTTTAATCTCTCCTCTCTGCTGCTCTTGTCCGGAGCCTGCCTGATGATGGGCTGGTGTCTCCTGACAGCTTTCCCCCAGAAACGCTCATTTGCGGTTTTGGCGATATTGTTCGCTTTCTTCTTACCCACGGTTTCCTGCCTAACATACGTGATTTGTACGGACAATTCACGACTAAGTATGCTCCTATTTTGGGCATGTGTGGCCGGTTTTCAGCGGTGGTCCGCTAAAGGTTTGTCATGGCTCGATCTCTTTGCTCCTGTCATACTGTACGTTTTGGCGTTCCTCACGTATGAAGCCTCCAGTTTTCTGATATTCACTGTTCCGTTTCTTGTGTGGCCGGTATGGCTGCGCCATCGAGCCGAATCGTCGGACCGAGATTTCCTAATTGGGCTGGGATCGGCTGTGGCCGCGGCTTTCACGATCTCTGTTTCCATACGTTTTCTGCTTCTCAATGGGGGCGCTGTCAGTCATCAGAGTCTTCTTCCTTCTTGGGAATTGATGTGGTCATACATAGCTCTAATACCCTTTTATCTTTCTGCTCCCTTCACTTCCATATCTTGGGATCCGCTGACAACTTGTTTTGGCATTGGTGTAATGGTCTGGTCCACCCTTTTGATAGCACGCTTGCGTTCTATGGAGGATGAAAAGAGCCCGATAAGGAGGCCTTTCTTAAAGGACGATAGGTCATATTTGATTCTACTGGGGATAGCTATCCTGATTTTGGGGTTGCTGCCTTATCAATTGGCCGGCTATGGGTCAGTTCCCCCAAAAATTGCGAATACCGTTATGGCCAAATGGGGAATGATCCCGCACGGGAATACCTCATGGTTTAATTTCAATTGGTCAAGTAGGATCTATTCGGCTGGATCTTTCGGCCTTGCCATTGTCATTGCCGCCGTTCTCACAGGCTGGCGCTCCGTGACGATGAAAATAGCAACGAAGGCGACCGCAGTAGCCGCTCTTGGTATCATGACAATTTTTCACGCCGGTCTCAGCTCCGACTGGAAAGAAGCCGCGCGTATAAGAAACGAGGTGTTGTCAAGTTTAATAAGTCAGGTCCCGGATGTTAAATCGGGGACCAATTTCGTATTTCTTGATTTGGAATCCTTTTATGGACGCGCCCCAATCTTTCGAGGCTGGGGAGGACTTAAGGAATTGATTCGTATGCTTTATGACGATAACAGCCTCGGGGCATGGTATATTTACCCTTATTCATGGCGGTGGCCAAACAAACTGTTTAATCAGGCAATTGTTACCCAAAACGGTTTTATAAGCAGGGGCATGCGGCTGGAGCATCCGGCTCCTCATGATAGCCTAGTTATTCTTGCCCGGCGCGGGTCGAGTTTGGTTTTGCTGGACAACATCAGTTCGCATGACGGGTGGGTCCCAACGGGAATACGATGGTCGGGCGCATCCGCAATTCGTTCCAATCTTGACCGAATTGTAGCCTGGTCCGACACCGACCTGACTCCGAAGAGGTTTGTCAAAAATGCGTGGAATTCGGGTCTGATCGCTACACTTCAATTGTATAAGGTCCGACTCAGTTTCAGGATGGCGAATAAATGGAAATCTTCCTTGTATCACCCGCGACTTAGGAAATCATGGATGAAAAAATGAGTTAAACAACTATAGAATGACTGCGCGACCCCTTGACGGGGATGTTCCCCTCCAAATCTTCCTCAATCTTGATTGACTGAACGGGTCATTAGGCAATATCTTACATGCCTATCCAAAAAAAGAGACCGCTGCGCGCTGCCAAACTCACGCGAAAAAGGAGGCTAAGTCATGACTAATCCGTTGGAAAAGGTCGCCATTGTCGGCGCGGGGATACTCGGAGCCCAGATTGCCATGCTGGCTGCCCATTCCGGTTATCAAGTGAGCGCCTACGATCCGCTTGAAAATGCGTTTGATGAAACCTATGAAAAAATCAAGAGCGACTTGGAGGCAAAGAAGGCGTCTCCTCTCATACCCTGGGCGGATTGGCCCAAATGCAAAGAGGCCGTTCAAAACACAACTATTCTGGACCAGGCGGTCGGAGACGCGGATTTGGTAATTGAGGCGGCCCCTGAGAACGTTGACCTCAAAAACAAGGTTTTCAAAGAGCTTGGAATGAAAGCGAAACCGAGCGCTATCTTGGCCACCAACAGCTCGTCTATCCCTGTCTCGAGAATGGAGCAGAGTAGTGGGCGGCCGGAGCGATGTCTTAACATACATTTTTATTTCCCCCTTCAAGGCGTGAATATGGTCGATATCATGGGGGGCACGAAGACTCTTCCGGAGGTCATGCAAACAGGTGTGGACTGGATTTATTCCATCGGCTGTGTTCCTCTCAAAGTCAACAAGGAGATCCTGGGTTTTTGCTTCAACCGCGTTTGGAGGGCCATCAAAAAGGACGTTCTGTATAGTTGGGGCAACGGTTTTGTGGACTTCCGGGACTCAGATCGCGGCTGGATGATTTTTACCAAGATGAAAGAAGGTCCGTTCGCTCTAATGGATAAGGTCGGACTGGATGTAGTTTATGATATTGAGATGGTTTACTATAACGAATCAAAAGACCCGAAGGATAAGCCGCCGGACGCGCTTGCTGGAGAAGATCAAGCGCGGTGAGCTGGGGGTAAAATCGGGCAAAGGATTTTACACCTATCCGGATCCGGAATTTCTGCGTCCGGATTTTATTAATCCCCCGAGAAGAAAGTAAATGTTTGAACAAATAACCACCAAAATTGATCACGATCTGTGCACAGGTTGCGGATTATGCCTCGAAGTATGTCCCGCTCGGACTCTTTCTTTGCAGGACGGCAAAGCTGTTGTGACTGGTGATCGCTCCTTAAACTGTGGGCATTGTCAGGCGGTTTGCCCTGCAGGAGCGATTACGGTGGCCTCGATCCACGACGAGATGTCGAGATTCGCCAATTTCCAGGCCGATGAAAAGTGGCTCCCGTACGGCGAATTCGATACCGTGCAACTGGTGAGGCTAATGGCCTCCAGGCGTTCCTGCCGGAATTTCCTGGATAAGCCCGTGGATCGCTCGATTCTTGACGATCTCGTAAAGATCGGGTGTACAGCCCCATCCGGCACTAACTGCCAGCTCTGGACGTTTACAATATTGCCGAATCGAGAAGCGGTTTTGACCTTGGGCAAGAAGGTTCGGAATTTTTATGCGAAATTGAATTCCATGGCTGAGAAAAAATGGTTGCGTCTGGGTCTGAGGCTGGTCGGAAAGCCGGAACTGGAAGGCTACTATCAGGGCTATTATGAAACGGTGAAAGAAGGCCTAGCCGAATTTGAGCAAACGGGCGTTGACCGGCTGTTTCATGGCGCGCCCGCTGCCATAGTAGTCGGGAGCAGGCCGGGGGCCACATTGCCCAAAGAAGACGCTATGCTGGCTTCGCAGAATATTCTACTGGCTGCTCACAGCATGGGCCTTGGAAGCTGTTTGATCGGAATGGCGGTAGAAGCCATGAAGAACGACCGCAACGTTCAAAAAGCTATAGGGATTCCTGGTGATGAGATCGTCTACTCGATAATCGCTCTGGGCTATTCGGCTGAACATTACCAGCGTCCGGCCGGGAGGAAGAAACCGGTCCTGCGATCGTTTGAGCCGTAGGCGTCCTACACCATTTGAAATAACGCTTCTCCAGACAGAGCCCGAAAGGGATGAGGGGCTCCCAGCGAAAGTCCGGGAAACCAGAGTATCTGATGCTTCTCGTGGACATTTTCAGGAATCCCTAATGGTCTTGAGACAGATTCAATCTGCCCGCAGATTTCTTGCAAAAAATTCCCGGATTCATGATATAGTCCTCCTCACTTGGTGATTTCATCATAACGGTCGGAAATTCCAAAATACTTACGATATAACCTATCCAATGTAGATGCTGTCCTCGAACTAAGGGCAGTTCAATATATCTTAAGGTCTGGGTGGTTATCCGGTTCAGGTCGATAAGGGACCTACTGTACGGAAGCCATCGCACTATCTTTGTAACGTCCCAACCCCCATCGCCGAACCACAAATCGAGTGCAGGACAATAAAACGAGAAAGGAGTTTTGTGATGACTAACGGCTCAGTTCGCTTATTGACCGTATTCGTAATTCTGATCGCGTTTGCAATCGGTCTGGCAGGGACTGAAGTTTTCGCGCAAAAAGCGGGTGATCCTATCGTTATAGGCGCGCCGGTTCCGAGGGCCAGCAACTATGGTCAGAACGGAGAACGGGGGATGATCCTGGCCACCGAGGAGATCAACAAAGCCGGCGGGGTTAAATTAGGTGGGATCATGAGGCCGATCAAGCTGGAAATCATTGATAGTCGAGATGAAGAACCCGGCGTTCCCACAAGTGAAGTTCTATTAGCAATTGAAAAATTGATCCTGCAGACCAAAGTGGATCTTGTGGCCGGGGGGCCGTGTATGTCTGAATGCGGAATGGCTGCTCTGGATACTTTTGCTCGTTATAAAAAATTGGATATGGTCAGTATTGGCTGCTACACGCCTGGATGGGACGAAAAAGTTTCCAAAGATAGGCAGAAGTACAAATACTCGTTTCGAGAGAGCGGCAGCGTAAAATGGTACGTAAAAGAAGCGCTGGATCTTCTTCGGCAGATGAAGACCAAGTTTGGTTTTGACAAGATTTACGTATCCATTGATGACAGCGCTATGTGCCGCCGCGCCTCTGAAATCGTCGAAAAGCTGGCTGCAAAGGACGGCTGGAAGATAGTAGGCAAGGACAAGCATCCTATTGGATCAACCGACTATTCAGCGGCGCTAACGGAATGCAAGAATTCCGGCGCTCAGATCCTTTTCGTTTGGGCATATGCGCCTGAAACATCCATCCTTATGAAACAATGGGCTTCTATGGAAGTGCCGGCGTTGCCCATAGGCTTCATCGGCGCTGCGGAAGATCCCGGGTTCTGGCAAGCAACGGATGGCAAATGCGCTTACAGTATTGTGACGCTTTCCGAAACCGGAAACGTGCCCAGCAAGGCCACTCCCAAAGCTATGCAATTTTATGAGGCATTCAAGCAACGTTGGGGTGTCCCTCCTCGTAGCACGGGCTGTGTTAGCGCTTATGAGGCTATGTACGTGCTCAAGGACGCTATTGAACGAGCCAACAGCCTGAAAGAGGAAGACCTGATCGCCGCACTGGAGAAGACTAATTTGGAAGCCGTTCGCGGCACGATCCGCTTTGATGAAAACCATCAAGTTATTTATGGATATGACCCAAAGAACAGCGTGCTGGGTTGTTGGGTCCAATGGCAAAACGGCGAACGTGTTCAGATCTTTCCCGAGGTGGCCGCTATGGCCGAGGTCAAGCTACCGCCGTGGATTAAGCGCTAATTGATTTTATTGTGCCGAAGCTTGAAGCTTCGGCACAATAATAGATGATCAAGGAGGCGAGCCCGGATGGAGTCCGTCCTCGTATACGGCGTTATTAACAGCATCACTTTCGCGCTTACAGCCATAGGATTCAGCCTGGTTTATGGGGTCAGTCGCGTTCCGAATTTCGCTCATGGGGCAATATACGTACTTGTAGGTTTTATCACTTGGTCATTGGTCAATGATCTGAACCTCAACTATGGTTTGTCCATTATCATTTCTCTGGCTATCGCATCACTTATCGGCCTGGGCATTTACCAGTTCGTGCTCATCCGCTTGAGAGGGATGCCGACCTCAGAAATAATCGCATCTTTCGCAGTAAGCCTCATCATATTGGAAGGCCTGCGACTTCAAGGGATTGGCGGTTTCAAAGGCTTTATCGGCCCCAATTATGTGTTGAAACCCTTTTTTGACGGCAAAATTGAGATCTCCGGCGTGTTCGTCGATTACCAGCGCTTGATCGTCGTCGTCGCAGGAGTGACGCTGGCTGCCATCTTATGGTTGTTCACTCATTATACCAAAATGGGACTGTCGTTAAGGGCCATCGCACAGGACGAACAGGCCGCCCTAATGTTGGGCATCAATTCCGATAGAGCAGGCATGACTGCGATGGCCATTGGATCCGCTCTGGCCGGATTGGCCGCGGTGATAATCCTTCCCCTGGGCAACATTACCGCCGAAGCCGGTTACCATGTCCTTATCTATGCGCTTGCCGTTTGTATTATTGGCGGATTGGGCAGCTGGGCGGGGACCATCTTAGCCTCTTTCCTGGTAGGGTTTGCCATGAAATTCAGGTACTTTTATGTTGGGAGCAGTATGGGAATCCGTCGTTTTAATCGGGACAATCATCGTTGTCTTGCTCATAAGGCCCTCAGGACTGTTAGGCAAACAGAAAGAGCTTGAGGAGCGCGTTTAATGGTTGCCGAAGATGTTCGGAAAAAAAGGCTGGACAGGAGTATCAAGGTTCGTAGCGCAGGTCTGTATGCGTTAAATTCCTATCGGGAAATGACCTATCTGCTCGCGCCGAGACTATTATTGATCCTAGGTCTATTGGCGCTACCCCTCTTTCTGGACCAGTACTGGCAGAGGGTATTTTGCACAGCCGGTGTCTTCGCCATTCTGGCCCTGAGCTTTGATTTTCTTGCCGAATACGTTGGGCTGGTATGTCTTGGCGGCGCGCTATTCATCGGCTTTGGCGGATACGGAGCAGGCCTACTGAATTCCGAATTCGGCCTGCCGCCTTGGGCCTCCATCCCGCTGGCGGCTGTTATCGGCGCGTTCGTAAGCACTATAGTGATCATGCCCTGTCTCAGGCTACGGGGCATCTACTTTGCCATCATTACCTTTATGTTACCTTTATTCGCTCGGAATGTGATCGTGGCATTAGGACTTTTCGGGAGCACAGAAGGGATTACCGGCCTCGACACCCTTCCCAACATTTGGGTGGAACAGTATGTCATCCTGATTGGGGTCCTGATCATCCTGTTTGCTCTAAGGCGATTTGTGAGCGAGGACGTCGGCTTAATCATGATGGGCATCAAGGACAATGATCAGGCAGTGTTGGCTGCTGGGATCAGCATATTTCGCTACCGGGTCCTGGCCGTTTTTATTGCCGCTCTCATCGGCTGCTTTGCAGGGGCCTATTTGTCGCACCTATACGGATGGTTAGGTCTGTCACTATTTGCCATGGACTTTTCCATTCTGCCCATAGCGGCCACAGTTATGGGGGGCATGGGCACACTTGTCGGGCCCGTGATCGGCGCTTTGATGCTTTCACCGCTTTCCGAGGCATTGAGAGGCATGGGACAGTTGCGGGTAGTCCTTTATTGTTTCATTCTTCTGATTTTCATCCTGTACAAACCCGAAGGTCTGATGAATTTCCTGGAACGCAAATATCATCAGTTTGAACGTGTGGAAAAGGTTTAATCATGAGGAGATGTGACTCTGCTTGATGTCCGAAATCTAAGCAAGTCGTTCGGCGGCGTTCGGGCGATCGTGGACATAAGCTTTAAGCTTAATCAAGGGGAAGTCCTGGGGGTGATCGGGCCCAATGGCGCGGGCAAGACTACCCTGGTGAATATTCTGACCGGGTTCATCAAGCCGGATCACGGACAAGCCTTCTACAAGGGTAGAAACATCATCGGGATGGCGCCCGACAAGATCGCCAACCTCGGCTTGGCCCGGACGTTCCAGGTCATGAGGCCGTCCACAGCCTGCCCACGTACAAGAACCTTATCGTCCCGCTGAATTCGCCACGCATCAAAAAGGCAGCCGGCGGCAAGCTGGGAAACCTAGACTCGGTGGCCATCGACATTCTCGAAGAAATAGGATTTGAACGGGACGCGCGGGTGCCGTACAAGACCGCCGGTTCGCTCCCACTGGGATACCAGAAGAGGCTCGAACTCGCCCGCTGCATTGCTCTGAGGCCTGAGATAATTCTGTGCGACGAGGTCTTCTCGGGGCTGAGCATGTCCGAAATCAGCAGCATGATTCCGCTGGTAGAAAAGTTCGTCATGGAGGGCATGACTCTGATTATGATTGAGCACCGATTACGGGAACTGTTCCGGGTCGCAAACAAACTCCTGGTGATGAATTTCGGCGTGAAGATTTCGGAAGGCCCGCCCCAGGAGGTCATGAAACAGGATAATGTCAAAGCCGCGTACATTGGTGGAGAAAGGTCCAAATGAACCTCCTGGAAATGAGGAACCTGATGGTTTTCTACGAAAATGCCATCGGCGTGAACAATATCAGTGTTCAGTGCGGCAAAGGGGAAATCACAGGTGTTTTCGGGTCGAATAGCGCGGGTAAAACCACACTGATGTTCACAGTCTCGGGAATAATCCTGGATACTGCAAAAAAAGAGAGAATGAGGGGCGGAATACGAATCACCGTCCTGGGCGAGGTCCTTTTCGACGGACAGGACGTAACCAAGACAGAGCCGAGTCAAAGGGCCCGCAAGGGATTGATCTTATGCCCGGAAAGAAGAAGGATCTTCAAAGAAAGCTCGGTCATCGAAAATCTGAAGATCGGTGGGATAATCGCCAATAAGAGCGAAGCCAAAAAGACTCTCGATTATGTCTTCACACTGTTCCCTGCGCTGGTCAGGCTCCGCAAGAGAGAAGCCGGATTTCTCAGTGGAGGCGAACAGCAGATGTTGGCCATTGGCCGGGCCTTGATGGCCCAACCAAAGTTACTGTTACTTGACGAGCCCCTGCTCGGGCTCAGCCCGGTCATGGAGGAAACGCTGGTCGATGCCGTCAAAGACATCAACCGTGAAATGGGCCTAAGCATAATGATTGCCGAGCAATATGCTCGGCCCATATTTCCGATCATAACTTATGGCTATGTCCTGGAAAACGGCGGAGTGGTGGTAGAGGGCACAGCAGACGAGCTAATGTCGAACGAAGACGTGAAATCCGCCTACTTCGGCATGGCCGATGAATAGGGGGCGAAGAAGTAGTTGAAGACATGCTGGGGGAAACTTTTTGCAAAAAGTTTCCCCCAGCGCCCCCTTCAAAAACTCCTAATTATGCTAACAAGTTCATGCTTCTGCGCAATGCCTGTAGCTGAGTGCGAAAAGCGACAGGATGGCCGGTTTGCCAGCGTCTCAGACCTTGCCCCTAAGAGGCAAGGTCTGCAATTGATAGGAGTTTTTGGGGAGGGGTCCGGGGAGGCCCTTTTTGCAAAAAGGGCCCCCCGCAAACTCTTGACAAATCTCCTACAGTGTTGCAGCCGGTTCTAGAGGCAATGATATGACTGAGGGCACTGGACAGGTCATTGACGGTATTTATCGGGCGTGTGTGAAATTCCCCGATAACAAAGCCATAATCTATCTGGGTCGGGAATTCACTTATCTGGAGCTGAAGGAGCTTATACAGAGGTTCGCCACGGCCTTGCATGACCTGGGAGTCCGCCAGGATGACAAGGTAATGCTTTATATTCCGAATACGCCTCAGTTCCTGATAGCCTATTTGGGAGCACAGCTAATCGGCGCAGTTCCGGTCCCGGTCTCGCCTATCTATACGCCGACCGAGATGCGATATCTGATCAAGGATTGCGGCGCTAAGACCGTCCTTTGCATGAACACGAATTTCAGATATGTAAAGGAGATTTTTCAGGAAACCGGCCTCGAAAGAATTATCGTCACGACTTACGTCGAAATGCTGCCATTTTACAAGAGAATGTTTGGCTTTCTTTTGGACAAAGTCCCCACCGGAGCCATCGAAACAGGCCCCAATGTTTATTGGTTTGGAAAGCTGCTGAGGCAATACCCACCTAATCCCCCAAAGGTCGAAATCGATCCTGACAAGCAGCTCTGTTACATACTGTACACCGGTGGCACTACTGGATTTCCAAAAGGGTGCATAGCGACTCATTCCGGCATGGTCTCTTTTATTAATGAAATCAGAGAAGTTGGAGCAGGGCACATCCGAGAAGGCCAGGACACTCTGATCATGGTCAATCCCTTGTTTCATCAATTGGCGCAGGGAATGATGCTCGGAATGGTCCTCTATAAGGGCAATACCGCTGTCCTGATGCCCATTCCTGAGGTTGATTCTATTCTGGATTCGATCCAAAGGCACAAAGTCACTCTTTTTCTCGGCGCTCCAACGCTATACAGGATGATTCTCGAAAATGACCGTCTGGATTTGTTCGACCTGAATTCCTTGAGGTTCTGCTGGAGCGGCGGCGATGTGCTGCCTGTAGAGATCTTCAATCGATGGAAAAAACTGTTTCATCAACCGATCTACCAAGTCTACGGCTCCACGGAAGTCGGCTTCACCGCTATGAGCCCACTTGACCGTGAACCATCCCCATTAAGGGTAGGAATGCCCTTCGCGTCAAGAAAAACCAAGGTCGTGGATCCGGAGACGTTGAACCAGTACCGCAAGGCGAGCCTGGCGAGCTGCTGGTAACTTCGGCATTCATCTCCAAGGAATACTGGAATAAACCGGAAGAAACCGCCAGGGCTTACGTAAAAATAGACGGCGAAGTCTGGTATCGCATGAACGATTTTGTCAGGCTCGAGGAAAATGGCGAATTATCATACGTGGACCGCCGGGCGGATGTCATCAAGCATAAAGGTTACCGGGTTTCTTGTTCGGAAATAGAGGCTGTTTTGCAGGACCATCCTGCGGTGACCGGCTCATGCGTCGTAGGAGTTCCTGATCCAAAGCTCGGTGAACGCATTAAAGCCATCGTCGTCTTGAAGGAAGACGCCCGCGGTGTTAGCGGGACCGAGTTGGTCCGCTGGTGCCGAGACCGCTTGGCTGCATACAAGGTCCCGCAATACATAGAATTCCGCGACATGCTCCCCAAGTCGAAAGTCGGCAAACTCCTGAGAAGAGAAATCCGGGACGAGGAAAGAAGAAAGATCGCAGAAGAAGGAGTTGCAGGGGAAAAACTCTTTTGCAAAAGAGTTTTTCCCCTGGACCCCTTTTCAGAAAACTCTTAAATGGCTGCGGTGAAACCTGGAAATCCGTGGGTATCCCATCAAGGTCTTTGTAGAGGATGAGCAATACGCGTATGTAGGGGCGACTGGCGAGTCGCCCGGCTGTTGGTAGGACCGGCATCTTGCCGGTCATGATATTATGGTCTTGTGGGAAAGCCGAATCCAGGATCACGCCTGATTTTCCGCTTTCCGCGGGATCGCCGGGTCGCTATCAATGGCCCTCTCCGGGGAGGAACAATCATGATGTGCGTGCGAGACTCACCTCGATTCCATTTTATACCACCGGGAGTTCGATTGTAATGGTAGTCATGATTCACCGCCCTTCTGCCCGAAAGTATACACACGGATCAGTGGGCTTACCAGTAAAGGAATTCGGTTCGTAACGCCTGGACGACTCGCCAGTCGCCCCTACAGAAGCGTCATCTGTTCTCATCATTCCTTGCTTGAATAATGCCAATTCGCTTTTGCGAAATTCGACCGGCACGGAGGCGGTCGTTGCCAACCTTTAATGTCCTGTCTTCTCTCCGCTTTTATTTAACCTCGTCCCATTTATAATCGATTATTTCAGTCAGGACACCATTCAGCTTCTTCGGATGAACAAACGCGAACTCGCATTCACGAAACGGACGCGCGATTTCGCCACGAGCGTCCGGTATGAACGGATAGCCTTTGCCCTGGAGGTCTTTGACAGCCTCACGTGTATTATCCACGTTCAGGCTGATAAGCATTATTCCCTCGCCTCGTTTCTCAATGAACTTGGCAACATCGCCATCGGGGGTGGTCGATTCCATGAGTTCGAAGCCGACCTCTCCTACCATATAGCGGGCCACCCTGATCTTCTCCCGCTCATCCACATATTCGTCGTCCGGCTTGTCCTTGCCCAAAAGCGGTTCCCACGCCTTGCGGGCCTCATCAAGGTTTTTGACTGCAACGCAGATGTGGTCCATCTTATTGATTCTCATCACTACCTCCTAATTCCCGTAATTTCGGAATGGCAGCATTGCGCACGTGGTTGATTTAGAAAGTCACTTTCTCCAGCTGCGCCTCGGACTCTCAACTGGTCGGGGCCGTGAAGCGCGTCCGCAAGTTTATCTGAGGGTTCGCCGCCTAATTTTTCATGAATCCGCAGTCATTACCTATTTGTTGAATATGTTGAATATACGGATTTATGTGACTGTCACGGACAGCTTCTATGATTGCAAAGTCTTTTTATAATACATATGTTGTGGTTGGAAAAGAATTCTGTAAGAGGCGACTCGAAATGTGGGGACGATTGGTGTCGATGACACAGGGACGGAAATTGGCGGAACCGTTCGATCTTAATAATTCGTATGGGTTATGGTCGGTGAAAACGAAGAAAAAAAGAATCAAACCCAGAAATTATCTGGTGCCTATCATGCGACTTGGTCGCAAAGCCGCGGCGTTTGTTGATCGCAAGAAGGAAGAATTCAAGCGACGTTGCAGAAAACGAGTTTCAGAAACAGAGGATTAGCACAACCTAACCGACCGTAACTCCAGGAAAGGTCGGATACCGACTCCTCCTTACTTTCATTTAAGTGTCGATCCAGGCCCTCCTTCTATTTCTGTCACGAATGCAGGCGCGTCTGTCCGGTGTGACAAACATGCCCAACCTACCCTGAATCCTTTGGCGCCCTTCTTTTGCCGGCAAACAAAGCCCCCAAGGATCAAGAGCCCCGCTGTAAATATGAGTCCTGGGCGCATATTCAGAAGCGCCGCGATGAATTACTACATAATTGTCTCTTATGGTAAGTATGCCTACACGAATGTACTAATGCGCCACGGTACTTGATCTCCCCTTCTCGTTGTCCTCATTGTTGGAACAGGCTTCCAAAGCCGGATAACTCATCTGCAAAGGTGGTGTGGCACAGTCCTTGCTTCAATGCTTAGCAGACTCCTCGGTGAGCAAAGGTTCCCAAGGGGAGCGTTCCACAGTCTTAACAACGGAGCAGTGATTGTGCGCCAACCGGACCGAATTTTTGGCATCCGGCGCACTCCGGTCTGTCCGTTCCCCGAGCGTTTTCCCGTCGCGACCCATTCCCTAGCGAGTCTGAACAGTCAAGTCTGGACCTGGAGGTAAGCTATGCATAGAGTTTTTGAGATGCGCAGGCCACTTCTGGCATCGTGTTTGATCGCGGCGCTCGGTTGTTCTCTGCTATTAGGAAAAGGCGCCGCCTGGGCTCAAGGAGAGGTCAAGGTAGGTGTTTTGCACTCCCTCACGGGAACCATGGCAATATCCGAAACATCACTCAAGGACACAGTCCTTATGGCCGTTGACGAGATTAACGCCAAGGGCGGGGTCTTGGGCAAGAAGATCAAGCCAATTGTTGTCGACCCGGCGTCCAACTGGGACCTTTTCGCCGAGAAAGCCAAGGAACTGATCCTAAAGGACAAAGTGGCCGTGGTGTTCGGCTGCTGGACGTCGGTGAGCCGAAAGTCCGTCCTACCCGTCTTCGAGGCCAACAAGGGTCTGCTCTTTTATCCGGTGCAATACGAGGGAGAGGAGCAAAGTCCGAATATCTTCTACACAGGCGCCACGCCGAACCAGCAATTGATTCCGGCAGCCGAGTATATGATGAGTTCCGAAGGGGGGTCAAAGAAGAAGTTTTACCTTCTAGGCACAGACTATGTCTTTCCACGGACTGCAAACAAGATCCTCAAAGCGTTTCTGTTAGCCAAGGGCGTGCCGGAAAAGAACATAATCGAGGAATATACCCCGTTTGGTCATGCGGATTATCAAACCATAGTGGGCAAGATAAAGAAGTTCTCGGAAGACGGTGATGCATGCGTGCTCTCGACGATCAATGGCGATTCCAATGTTCCCTTTTATAAGGAATTCGCCAACCAGAAACTGACCTCGGATAAATGCCCTATCATGGCCTTCTCGGTGGCTGAAGATGAATTGCGGTCTATGGATACCGAGTTTCTCGTCGGTCACCTCGCTGCCTGGAACTACTACCAGAGCCTCGATTTGCCGGAAAACAAGGTGTTTGTTAAGAATTTCAAGGACTATTGCAAGAAGAATAACCTGCCGGGCGGAGACAAAAGGGTCACAGACGACCCGATCGAGGCGGCTTACTTCGGAGTTTACGTGTGGAAGGCGGCTGTTGAGAAGTGCAAGTCGTTTGACGGCGACAAGGTCACCAAAGCGGTGTTGGGCCTGGAATTCGATGCCCCCGGAGGTCCCAAGAAGATGGACGATGTGAATCATCACACGTACAAGCCTGTGTTCATCGGAGAAATCCGGGCTGATGGCCAATTCGACGTCATTTCCAAGTCCAAAGGGCTTGTCAAACCGGAAGCGTTCAGCAGCTATCTAAAGAAATAACTTCTCTTCGAGTCGGGAGTGACCCGAGCCAAGATTGAATTGGCAATCCTGCCATCAACGTCGAATTGGAATGCTTGGGTCGCTCTCCGCCACGACGGCGTATCCATGAAAACGGGAAAACTTTTGACAATTCGTTTCATTCTCTTGCTCTTGTTGGCGGCCCTCCCGACCGGTTCGCTCGCGGATGAACCTTCTTTCGCTCAGGCTATGCTGGAGCTTCCGAAGGCGGACAAGGCCGAGCGAGAGCGTATCTATGAGAGCCTGCAAAAGGGAGGAGATGAGCGACTTGTTCCCATACTCGAGGCATATCAGGCCGGGTTGCTTGAGAACCGCGACGGGAAACTTGTCATCTACGGACCACGCGTTCAGGGCAAGGACCAACGGAGACTGTACCCTCTCCTTGATGCTCTCACTATGCGGCCGCTGCTGGATGAAAAGGGAAACCAGGCGTTCTCTGAAAGTCTCGGTAGTATGATGCGCGCTGACCGTCAGGATCGTAGGATAATCGCTTCGCTTGTAAAGGCGCTTTCAATCAGGCTTTCGGATCCCGAAAAGAGAATGGCCGCGATCGTGGCGGCCGGTGACAGGGCTGACGTGGCAATGCTGCCTGCCATGAAACAACAGCTCATAGAGGGTCCGGAACAACGGTTCGCAAAAGCTCTTGAGGAATCCATTGCGCTCATCGAAATAGCTCAAGGGGATACAAACCAAAAAATTCGCGCCGCAGAAGCGCTCGCCCGGAGTGGCTCCTCTCGCGCCGCTGCAGCTCTAAGCAAAGCGCAGGAGAAAGCAGGGGACGATGCGGAATTGAAGGTCGCCCTGGAGACCGCTTTGCAGCAGGCGCAGCAGTATCAGTGGCTCGTCAAGTTTGCCCAGAATTTGTTCTCCGGCCTGTCATTGGGTTCCATTCTCATTCTGATGGCGCTGGGCTTGGCGGTGATCTTTGGGCTGATGGGGGTCATAAACATGGCTCACGGCGAATTCATGATGCTGGGAGCCTTTACGGCGTACGTTGTGTGTGAGTTGTTCAAGAGGTTTGTGCCGGCCGCGGCGTTCAACTATTACTTCGTGTGCGCTGTTCCTGCGGCCTTTACGGTCACGGCCCTGGCGGGGTTGGCGTGCGAATGGGCCATTATAAGACACCTTTACGGTCGCCCCCTGGAAACGCTCTTGGCGACCTGGGGACTCAGCCTGGTGTTGATACAGTTGGTGCGAGTGATTTTCGGAGACACTCTGGCATTGACGCCTCCCGATTGGTTCACAGGGAGTTGGCAGTTGGCTGAGGATCTCGTCTTGCCTTTGAACCGGCTGTTCATCATTGTGTTCAGCGCCTGTTGCACCCTCCTGTTCTATCTTGTGATTCGGAGAACCAAGCTCGGCCTGTTGCTGCGAGCGACCGTGCAGGATCGTGACACAGCGTCCAGCTTCGGGGTCCCGACCCGTCGAGTGGATGGCTTGACCTTTGCCCTCGGCACGGGTCTGGCAGGGCTTGCCGGATGTGTCATCCCACTGTACGACAAGATCAATCCAGGCATGGGACAAGGGTACGTAGTTGACAGCTTTATGGTGGTGGTCCTCGGGGGGCTGGGCAAACTGGCCGGCGTAGTCATAGGCGGGGTGGGACTCGGGTTCCTGACCAAATTCGTTGAGCCCTTTCTCCAGGCCATCTATGGCAAGGCCGCGGTTCTTGCGATGATCATACTGTTTCTTCAATGGCGGCCCGCAGGCCTTTTTCCTTCGAAGGCCAGGCTGGACGACGAGTAGCGGAGTTTATGGATATGCAGATCAACGGATCCATCCGTGATGAGTCCCTAGACCAATTTCGAAAGCGCATCATTCTTGGCGTCTTGTGCTTTCTCTTCGTTGCCGTGCCGGCGCTAAACGTGCTGGGCGTGGTGGACAACACTCACGTCAATAAGCTCGGCCGATACCTCTGCTTTGCCATTGTGGCGCTGGGCATAGATTTGTTGTGGGGTTACACGGGATTGCTTGGTCTATGTCAGGCCCTTTTCTTTTGCGTCGGCGGATACGCCATGGCAATGCATCTGAGTCTTCCCGGGGGAGGGGGAAACGTCCGCCCCGAGTATCACAACATCCCACAGTTCTTCTTTTTCAACAACGTGGACACCTTGCCTGGATGGTGGGCGCCGTTTGCGTCACTGCCATTCACGTTAATCGCAGCCTTGGCTATACCTGCGCTCTTTTCTCTGGCGCTGGGGTTCACCGTTTTCCGCAGTCGAGTGAGAGGAGTCTATTTTGCGATCATAACTCAAGCCGTAGCCTGGGGAGCGTTCCTTTTGTTTTGCAGGAATGAGATGCTTCTGGGCGGCACGAATGGTCTTACGAACTTCAATCCGGCGCTGAACAGGAATCAGGGATGGGTGCTCTGCCTCTATCTTCTCACCGTGGCGGTTTTGACCGGCCTCTTTCTGGTGGCGCGGTGGATAACGAAAAGCAGGCTTGGACGCTTGCTCGTGGCTGTCCGTGACAAGGAAATGCTTTTGAACTTTCTGGCGTACAGGCCGGAATCGATAAAGCTGTTTGCTTTCGTAGCGGCCGCTGTTTTCGCTGCGGTGGGCGGCATGCTCTATGTGCCGCAGAACGGGATCATCACTCCTAACATCATGCGGGTGGAGGACTCGATCTGGATGATCATATGGGTGGCGCTGGGGGGTCGCGGCTATCTCTGGGGAGCGGCAGTGGGAGCGCTGCTGGTGAATTACGGATATTCGGTGCTTACGTCTGATATGCCGAGCGCTTGGCCCTTTTTTGAAGGTGGCATGTTTCTCGCTGTCGTCATGCTCTTTCCGTCCGGACTGGTTGGGTTATGGGAGCAATTCGAGCGTGAGGTCCGCGCCGGCGCACGACTCCGATGGGTTGTAGCCGGACTGGCTTCTGGGCTTGCTCGGGCTGATCGCGTATCGGAGCGGCTGGCTCTGGTGGCTTCCCGGTTATGGTTGGTGGGCGTTAGGCGCCGTGGTTGCGGCCCTCATTCTTAGCGCTCGGAGTCTTGTGACTGCGGCCGTCGCCTCCATTGCCTTTTTCTTCGTCTCCGAAGCCCTTGGGTTGGTTCCGGAGTCTCTCCAAGCCCTGTGGTTCGGGGCGCCGTTCAAGTACTACGCTCTTTTCGCCGTGCTTGGAGGCGCTGCTCTGGTAGCTCGCTTGCGGCTCGTTCCGGGCTACGTTTGGAGGATTCAATGGGCATGACGCTCGACGTTGATCGGATTGTCCCCACGGATAAGATCGGGTCATATCACGTGTTCCTGGAAGGGGTTACCGTTGAGTTCGACGGATTCAAAGCCCTCGACATAGACGAATTCGGGGTTTACTACAATGAGCTTCGGGTAATCATAGGACCAAACGGCGCGGGCAAGACCACCCTCTGCGACGTCGTCAGCGGTCGCACATCTCTAACCACTGGCCGAGTATACATTGACCACACGGATATCAGACGAGCCAGCGACGTGGACATCGCCGCCATGCGCGTGGGAAGAAAATTCCAGACACCCACTGTGTTCGACAGTCTCACCGTATTCGAAAACATGGACTTGGCGCTACCCCGGAGCAAATCCGCGCTCAGCAACCTATGGCATCGACAGGCGTCTGAAGAGAAAGACAAAATTCTCAGTATCCTTGAAGACGTGAACCTTGAGGAACACGTCGACACTCCAGCAAAGTTCCTGAGCCACGGACAGCGCCAATGGGTGGCCCTGAGCATGCTCATCGCCGCGGAACCGAAGTTGCTGCTCGTGGATGAGCCGGCCGCCGGACTGACGGACAAAGAGACGGAATTGACCGCCGAACTTCTGCTCAGATTAAAGGGCGAACGGACGATCATCGTGATCGAACACGACATGGAATTCGTCGGTATGCTCAATTCACTGGTCACAGTGATGAATGAAGGAAAAATCCTCGCTCACGGACGATTAGCGGAATTGAGAGAGAACGAGGGAGTGGTAAAAGCCTACCTGGGACGATGAGGAACCATGCTTAAACTTGAGCGAATATCTTTTTCATATGGCGAGGTGAAAACCCTCAACGACGTCAGCATGATCGCTGAACCGAAGAGGGTGACATGTGTCATGGGTCGCAACGGTGTGGGAAAGACGACCCTTATGAAGAACATCATGGGGATACTGCGCTTCCATTCAGGCAGAATGTTCGTGAATGGTCAAGACGCGAGCCCCCTTCCGGCGAATCTCCGCGCCAAGGCGGGAGTGGCTCTGGTTCCCCAAGGCAGACACATTTTCCCCAAGCTGACCGTTGAAGAGAACTTGCGGGTCGCTCTTGAAGCGCGGACAGATGGCCGAAGAAGTATCCCCGAGGAGGTATACGAACTGTTTCCGGTCATCAGGAGCATGGGTAAACGCAAGGGGGGGGACCTCTCCGGGGGGCAGCAGCAGCAGTTAGCCATAGCGCGCGCCCTGGTCGGGGACCCGAAGGTCTTGCTCCTGGATGAGCCCACGGAGGGCATTCAGCCCAACATCATCGAGAAAATCGGACAAGTGCTCAAAACGTTGGTGCAGGAAAAAAACATAGCCGTGGTCATCGTGGAACAGTACTTGGATTTCGTGAGGGAATTCGGTCACTCTTTTTACATTATGAATCGCGGCGCGGTTGTGGCCGAGGGTCCGACAGATGCGCTCGACGACAACCTGATCGCCACATATCTAAACGTATGATCGCATCACAACTAAATAGACTTGACATTTCTTACGAGGAGCCGAGTTGGAGCCGTATCGAGGCGCTCCGGACCGGTGGGACCTCGCGAATGGTGGTAAATGAGAGCCTGGCGCCCTTGTGTGTCCACAATCCCAGAGTTCCAGGCTCGAGTTGTCATGCTCTCCTCGCAAACTACGGCGGCGGACTGGTGGACGGGGACACTGTTTCGCTCGAAATCCTGTGCAGAAAAGGGGCCCGGTTGAGCGTAAGCTCTGTGGGCAGTTTGCAAGTCTACAGCAGTCCCGTGCATGGAGTCCTTCAGAGAGTTCGCGGGATAGTGGAATCCGAGGCACTGGCCGTGGTCATCCCCGATCCGGTGGTGTTGCATTCCGAAGCCGTATACGGACAGAAGCAGGAATGGCGCGTAGCCCCGGACGCGGATCTGCTCATAGCGGAACTCATGGTAGGCGGACGTCTGGAAACCGGCGAACGGTTCACTTTCGATGAATACGCCGCGGACATGTCAATATATGTAGCTGAGGAACTCGTAGTTTACGATAACTTCGTTTTTCGACCTTCGACTTTCAATTACACCGATCCCGCGTTTTTTGCCGGGCGGTCCTGTCTCCTTTGCACGTACATGGTGGGGCCAAGGTGGGCGCCTCTCGCGGACCGCCTTGCTGAATTGCCGGGACCCTCGACTTCGTCGTTAAAAGACACAGTCCTGGCGGCGATACATCCGCTGGAAAGAAGTGGTTACATTCTGCGAGCAATCGCCGATAGACCGAGGGACCTGGCCGAGTTCCTTGACTGCATGTGCGATTTCTTGGAAGACCCGGAATTTCTCGGGTTCAATCCTCGGAAGAGAAAATATTAATTGGAGAGCTGAATATGCGATTGGCGCCAAGAGAAGTGGAAAAGCTCATTCTCCATAATGCAGGGTTCCTGGCTCAGAAACGCTATGCGCGTGGGCTCAAGCTCAATTATGTTGAAGCCGTCTCACTTATTGCGTCACAACTCCAGGAATTCATTCGTGAAGGGTATACCGTGTCCTCGCTAATGAACCTGGGCAAACAGATCCTGGGCCTCTCGGATGTGATGCCGAACGTTCCGGATATGGTTCATGAAGTGCAGGTCGAAGGCACCTTTCCGGACGGAACCAAGCTGGTCACCGTGCACGATCCGATTTGTCGGGAGTCCGGAGAAGAGTCTCTGGCGCTGTACGGCAGCGGATTGAAGCGTGACCTCTCATCCCGGGCTCTCGACAATTCCACCGAATACAAGCCGGGAGAAATCTTTTGCGCTGATGGCGCCATTCTTCTGAACGAAGGTCGTAAGACGCTCACGGTCGAGGTTGTCAACCGGGGAGACCGGCCTGTTCAGGTGGGGTCCCATTACCCGTTTTTCGAGACCAATCCGGCCCTGGATTTCGATCGCGCAAGAACTTTCGGCTTCAGGCTGAACGTCCCATCCGGCGCGGCTGTGCGCTTTGAACCAGGAGAATCAAAGATAGTCGAACTGGTGGAAATTGGGGGCCAGAAAAAGGTGTATGGAGCGCACAGCTTGATTTCCGGCGCCGTCTCGGACTCGAACAAGATAGCGGCCCTGGCGCGGGCCAAGGAAAAGGGCTTTTTGGGAGCGGATCATGAGTAGAAAATTGACGCGAACCGCTTACGCGGAGATCTACGGCCCCACGACCGGGGACCGTATTCGGCTGGCGGACACGGCGCTTATAGTGGAAGTGGAAAAAGATTACACAGTATACGGCGACGAATGCAAATTTGGGGGCGGAAAGGTCCTTCGAGACGGAATGGGTCAAGCGGTCGGAGTACCGGAGGCGGAAGCTCTCGACACCGTCATAACCAACGCTCTCGTCATCGACTATACCGGAGTATACAAGGCGGATGTAGGGTTGAAGGACGGCCTGATCGCCGGCGTCGGCAAGGCGGGCAATCCTCATGTTATGGACGGAGTCGATCCCACAATGATCGTGGCCGCGACTACGGAAGTCATCGCCGGAGAAGGGCTCATTCTGACCGCAGGCGGCATTGACTCTCACATACATTTCATCTGTCCCTCAGCAGATCCATGAGGCGCTTGCTTCAGGCGTGACCACCATGATCGGAGGCGGCACAGGCCCGGCCACGGGAACCAACGCGACCACGTGTACGCCGGGCGGATTCAACATAGAGATGATGCTGAGAGCCACGGATACATTTCCCTTGAATTTCGGGTTCCTCGGGAAGGGAAACTCATCGGCCCGAGAAGGGCTTGTCGAGCAGGTCCTCGCAGGGGCAATGGGTTTGAAGCTCCACGAAGATTGGGGAACAACTCCCTCGGCTATAGACGCCTGCCTCTCCGTGGCCGACGATTATGACGTTCAGGTGGCCATACATACGGATACGCTCAATGAGGCCGGTTTCGTGGAACAGACCATAGAGGCGTTTAAGGGCAGAACAATTCACACCTTCCACACCGAGGGAGCGGGAGGGGGCCATGCGCCGGACATCATTCGTCTCTGTGGCGTATCTTATTGCTTGCCCAGCTCGACCAATCCCACTCGCCCGTTAACCGTGAACACGCTTGATGAGCACCTGGACATGCTGATGGTATGCCATCATCTGGACAAGAACATTCCCGAAGACGTGGCCTTCGCGGAAAGTCGAATCCGAGGAGAGACCATAGCGGCGGAAGACATCCTTCATGACATGGGGGCCATCTCCATGATGTCTTCGGATTCCCAGGCCATGGGAAGGGTGGGCGAGGTGATTACCCGAACGTGGCAAACCGCGCACAAAATGAAGACTCAACGAGGCTCCTTGCCGCAAGACACTTCGAGCAGCGACAATTTCAGGGTCAAGAGGTATATCGCGAAGTATACGATCAATCCGGCTGTGGCGGCAGGCGTTTCAAGCCACATTGGTTCGGTGGAAAAGGGAAAGCTGGCTGACCTTGTTTTGTGGAAGCCGGCCTTTTTCGGAGTAAAGCCTGAGATGACAATCAAAGGCGGCGTTATCGTGCAAGCGCAAATGGGCGACCCCAACGCGTCGATACCAACTCCCCAACCATATTTTTCCAGGCCGATGTTCGGGGCGTTCGGTTCCTCTCCCGCCAACCATTCACTTGCCTTTGTCTCGGCAGCCTCGCTGGATCGTGTCAGCGCTCAATATGGTCTCATGAAGCGAGCGGTAGGCGTGGCGAATTGCCGGGGTCTGGCCAAAAAAGACATGGCCCTCAACGATTGCGCCCCGGTCATAGAAGTGGATCCGGAAACCTACAAAGTTTTCGCTGACGGCGCTCATCTGCGATGCGAAGCCGCAACGAAGCTGCCGCTCGCTCAGCGCTATTTCCTATTCTAGAGACCGGACTATAAAGAAACATGACTGATTTGCGCCTGCTCCAAATAGCCGACTCGGCCTTTCCTCTCGGAGGATTCGCATTCTCATCGGGACTGGAAAGCGCGGCGAAACTCGGATTGATCGCAGATCTTGGCGCCTTCCGGAAGTACCTGAAGAACTACCTGCATCAGACTGCTCGCAGCGAAATACCTTTTGTCAAAAGCGCGTTTGAGCTGACGGGCGTCGGATATCAGGACCTTGAACCCTTGTACAAACGGTTCAATGCATTTGTCACGATTCCAACTATGCGCCAGGCGAGCGTTACCCAGGGACGAAGCCTTCTCTTGGTCTTCCGGGCGGCGTATACTGACGTTTGCGTCGATGATTTCACGAGCTGGCTGCAAGAACGAAAACTCACTCCCCATTTTGTTCCGACTTTTGGAGTGTGTACGAAACTCGCCGGCCTGCCGATCAAAGACGCTCTTTTCGGTTATTGCTACATGGCGTTGAGAGACCAGATCAGCGCGGCGGTACGCCTGGGCCTCTCGGGGCCTCACGAAGGGCAACGTTTATTATGGAAAGTGCTTGATGAAGCGCCGGAGGCTCTCTCAGCCGTTGAGGGCCTGAGCTATCATCAGGCGGTCAGGACATGCGTTAGCCTGGACATTGCTCAGGCGAGTCATTCGCGGCTTTATTCCAGAATGTTTCGGAGCTAGGGACAAATTTCCTCCGAAGGTGACCTATGAAAATCAGAGCAGGAAGCGACGGGCCCCACGGGCACGATCACGGCTATGGCGAACAAGCCCACTATCATGACGGGATATTTCATGTTCATTCACGAATGAAGGGACCGGGAGAATTCTCGATCAGGGAGCCCATCTCGCCTTCGCGACGCTTCTCCGAAAGAGCTTTCACCGTCGGAATAGGCGGTCCGGTCGGGAGTGGAAAGACAGCGCTGCTGCACGCCCTCTGTTCGGACCTTCGGGACGAGTACAGCTTGGGGGTTGTCACAAACGACATTTTCACTCGAGAAGACGCGGAATTCCTCACCAGGAGCAAGGCCCTGGAGCCTGCACGAATCCTCGCGGTTGAAACCGGGGGATGTCCCCATGCCGCCATCAGAGATGATATCAGCATGAACTTGGCGGCTCTGGAGGACCTCATGGTTCGTTACCGAGGCGCCATCGACATTTTGTTCGTGGAAAGCGGGGGAGATAACCTGGCCGCGCATTTTAGCAGAGAGTTGGTGGATTACTCGGTTTACGTCATCGACGTCGCGGGTGGCGACAAGATTCCGCGAAAGGGAGGGCCGGGAATTACGCAGTCCGATCTCCTGGTCATAAACAAGATCGACCTTGCGCAGATGGTAGGCGCGGATTTGGATGTCATGGCAAGGGACGCGGTCAGAATGCGGGCGGAAGGCAAGACCTTATTCACCTGCGTCAAGGACCGCCGTGGATTGCCAGAGGTCGTCGACACAATTCTCGCCGCAAAACGGTCCATAACCATGGACGGTCTCCTGTCTCAGCGACGGAGAGGTCCCATATCTGATCCGGCATTGGAAGAAAACTGAGGCGCTTTCACTCGCTCAGCTGGAATCCTGAGCAATAACGATTAGCTTGAAAAAGCGTCAGGCATGCTTGATCCTGTATTTGAACCGGCTCACCATCACAGGATTTGGCTTCGTCAACTGTAGGCGACGACCGATCACGGGGCGGCGCACACCATATTTAAGACAGCCTGGCGTTTCTCTTTCAAAATAACGTTCATCGCTCGCTCCAGCGCAGGACGTACCTGATCCGGGTCTGTCACGTCCTCGCCGTATCCCCCGAAGACTTCACAGATCTTCCCGTATCCGGGCGCCGGGGGAAGTTGGCTCAAGGGAAAGTTGTTGGTCCTGTTTGCCCAGCCATCCGGATGCGTGCCGAGGGTAGCCTGTTTGACCGCCGCATAACCCTGGTTGTTAAAGATGATCACAAGTATCGGCAGATCCAGTGACGCTGACAACATGTGGCACGCGCTCGGGACCGCAAATATGTAGGACCCGTCACCAACCGTGGCTACGACTGTTGAATCCGGCTTAGCGAGCTTGAGCCCCAGACGCGGTTCCTACGCCCCATCCCAGGTAGCCGCTGTGGGGCACTCCGAAGTAACTACCGGGGGAAAGCCCCATATTCTCTCGCATTCCGTTATCGTATTCGTTCACCAATACGGCGTCTTTTCCCAGGACCTCCCCTACGCAGTGGGATACCCATCTGACATCGAGGGGTTTAGCCTGGGCTGCTTTCTCCGCCTCGGTCTTCCACTTGTTTACCATTTCTTCATGTTTGGAACGGAGCGATCGCTGTCGAGCGTCGATCAAGGAAACATCCCGTGTCGGCAGGTTAGCCATAGTCCTCGGCCAGCTCTTCCAGGATCACAGCGGGCTCGCCTTGAATGGTGATATCCGAAGGGAACGAACGAATGGGATAAGTTGCGTACAGCGGGTCGATCCCGGCCTGAATTATGGTCGCGGAAGCTGCGGGCGCGAAGATGTTCGGGAACCAGGGAACATCGCAATCGATCACAAGGATCACATCGGCTTCTCTCAAATGAGGCGCCGGCGTGAACCCGAGGTGGCAGAAATGGTTACGCGGGAAGTTCATGTATTCCGGGCTGATCGGGACAACGCCGATACCTTCAGCTTCCGCGAGCGTTACCAGCGCCAGCGCCGCCCTGTGGGATCGTCCGACCGCAGAAGTTATGATTAACGGGGATCGCGCCCGAGCTAGACGGTCCGCGGCAAGCTCTATTTTGGCCGGGTCCGGATAGAAAGTTGGTAGATCGTATCGCGGCTGTTTACGAAAGGACGCCTTGCCAGGCGCCGCGGCGAGTATTTCGGGTGGCATGGTCAGATA
The DNA here is from genome assembly GCA_963741425.1 of uncultured delta proteobacterium. GTDB lineage: Bacteria > Desulfobacterota > Desulfomonilia > Desulfomonilales > Desulfomonilaceae > DATJPW01. Next base: position 409,488 of record CAVUHP010000018.1, on the reverse strand, counting down.
GATCGGCCCCCGGGGCTCTGACATGGCCATGACCAGGGCCCTGTCGATGACCGTCTCAAGCTGGTCGGGATTTCTTAGCTCATAGTCCCATTTCACGTATTCTCTCACCGCCGCGGCTTGGTCGAATGATTCCTGTCCCCAGTGAATGAAGGCTGACCTGGACGACGGCTGACCCTCCTCGGTAATCGAAGTCCGACCGGCGAAGAAAAGTATGGGGACCCTGCCCTTGCTTGCATTGATTATTGACCCCAGACAGTTGGCGGTTCCCACCCCCACGTGAACCATGGCTACCTGCGGCTTGCCCGTAGCAAGGTAGTAACCATGGGCCATGCTCATCAAAGGGATCTCGTGCGGCGCTAAAACCGGTCGAGGCAATTCTTTGCCAAGCTTCTGACGCAGGGCAAACGCGTCACAGATGCTGGCGAAATCAGTGCCTGAATTGGCAAAAAAATACTCCACTCCACGGAGCGCGAGCAAATCCAGTAAAGCCTGCGCCGTAGTTTCCGCTGCGACTTCGATCATCCCCGTCGCGGTGGTGTCCATTTTCAACTCCTTTTTGACCGCAGAGTCCCCGAACTCTCGTTTTGGAAAATCGACCCCTATTCTACCTTTAATTATGCCGTCTCTCCAATACGGCAGGTCTCGGACTACCGAGCAGCCGCCGGATCGTCCATTGGGCCGAAGTCACAATTGCGCCATGCGATTCTCCAGGCTTGGCGGTTCCCTTTTTGCATGACTTTTCAAATGGGTAGGCTTGCCGACATCGCGAATAGGCGGTCACGTGGTCTTGATTTTGGTCCTTGACCTGTCCCCAAAATATTTATCACCTGTTAACTCAAAGATATAGCCCCTTGCGCTCGCACAAGTGGATATCACTATTTAATTCGAGTCTTATCCTGTGCTAACTTGCTTCCGGGACCAGTTCTCGGACAAGTCAGAGGACGAAGCGGCGGCTTTATAATTCGCTTCAGAAGTCCCTCACTTACTAGAAGAATCAGGAGGTTGGAATGATAGCATTAGTGGCGATCGCAAAAGCTAAACCAGGCAAAGAAAAGGCCCTGGAAGAGACTCTGTTGGCGCTCGTTCCGCAAACTCGCCAAGAGGCTGGCTGCGTCAGTTATGATCTGCATCGGAGCCTTAGCAAACCGGGCGTGTTCATATTTTATGAAAATTGGGCTGACCGTGACGCATTAGGGAAACACAGCAAGATGCCTTACATGCTGGACCTCCGAGCAAAAGCGGTGGACTTGCTAGCGGAGCCGATTCAAATAGAACTGTGCGAGATGATTTCCCAAAAGACAACCAGCTGACAGAGGGATAGCCGAACAGGGATAGGCGTTACCCCATCCGGTCCGTCGGCGAACGAGTCGTGTTGCTCAGCCCAGCATAAGCGAAGGTTGAATAACAAAAATAGGGGAGATCTCAACGGGAAGGAGTGGTTTTTATGGACGCTGGTAAAGTCGGGACCGTCCTCGTAGTCGGGGCCGGAGTCATGGGGCATTCCATCGCCCAGGTCTTTGCCCAGGCCGGTATTGAAGTGGATCTTGCGGACCTGAATGAACAGGCGCTTACGCGCGCTATGAAGCTCATAAGGACTAATTTGCATACCTTGGCCGAGTTCGGCCGCGCGCCGGAAAACGACATACCGCAGATTATGGCCCGCATAAGACCATCAACCGATCTGACAGCCTCGGCGCGAAAAGCAGAGTTTGTCCTGGAGGCCGTGAGCGAGACGCCTGAAATTAAGAGAGACGTGTTTAGTCGACTTGACGTAGTCTGTCGTCAAGATACGGTCCTGGCCAGCAATACTTCCTCACTGAACATCTTCGAGATCGCCCGGGTAAAATCACCGGAACGCCTCATTGTAGCCCACTGGTTCGCACCGCCGCATATCATCCCTTTGGTGGAGGTGGCCCCTGGACCGGAAACGGACGCAAGAGTCGTCACGTTCACCACGGAACTGATGAAAAGGCTCGGGAAAAAGCCCCTGACGTTGAAAAAATTTGTTCCGTCCTTCATCGTCAACCGGATTCAACACAGTATCGGAAAAGCCGTATGGGAGATATTGGAGAATGAGTGGGCGACGCCTGAACAGGTTGATTTTGCCGTCAAGGCCAGCCTCGGGATTAGGCTTCCCATCGTAGGGGTGGCGCAATCTATGGATTTCACGGGCCTCGATTTGTTGGCTGATATCATGAGAGTCCACGATCGTGTCAACCCTCTCGTGGCGGAAAAAGTTAAACAAGGCCAACTTGGCGCAAAGACATCTAAAGGTATTTACGATTATGGAGGCCGCACTGAGGAAGAAATCCTCATCAAGCGAGACAAACAGTATCTCAAGTTGCTTGACAGCTTGGAGAAGATGCAGGCTTTTGATCCGATATGAAATCTCAGATGAGCCGGTCTGAACATATTTCACAAAAAACATCCTGATTATATTTAGAGGAGACAGGTATGGTAATGCCAAACGACCAGACGAAATCAGCGATTGCTGCGGATATCCGCCCTGAGGACGACCCCGTCGAGATCTCCCACAAACTCGTTGGCCACACAAGAACTCAATTGCTTACAGAGCTGTTCGGATATTTTAATATACCGTCGGATTTCATCAATCACGTGTTCGGCAATCTTTATGCGCGTGACGTGTTGACCCAGCGGGAGCGAGAAACTCTGCGCGGTGGCGGCATTGTGTGCGCTGAACCGCACCAATGAATTAAAAAGCCACATCATCGCTGCGATTCGCACTGGGGCCAGCAAAGCTGAGATAGCTGAAGTTATCCTGCAAATGTCCACGTACGGCGGAATGCCGGTTTGTATTGAGGGACTCACCATCGCCAGACAAGTGTTCGAGAAATCTGCTGGCGGCGCACCAACATCGGATCAGCTCGTATCCGATGACAAAACAGTAGTTTGAGGTCCATGATTTGCTCGCCTGGACAAAACGTGCTCACTAGCAGCAAAGTCAGGATTCAAGCGAAAGGAGAATCAGGGATGAATGAACGGTCAGTCAGAAGCGTCCATTATCAGTTGGGGATCATTATTGCCTGTTTCTTGCTGGTACAAGTGCTGGCTGGTCTGCTACTCAGTTTAGGAACCCTCACTGCAGCATCGGGAGCCAAATGGTTTCACGTTTTGGAAATCGTCCACACCGGCTGGGACCCAGTGGGGAGTATTTACCGAATCATTCTGGGCCTAGCCACGGTCATCCAGGTCGTACTAGGCATTACTATTTTCTTTCTGAGCCGTGCCCGCCGCAAAAAAAGCGCAAGAGGAGGCCGGCAAGTTCCATGAATTGCGTCAGCTAAGACATCCGAAGTTACGAGGCAAAAAGTAGGAAGGAGAAGTGAGGAAATGAAGAGGCGAGAATTTTTCAAATTGGGAGGAGCCGGCGCCGTTGGTCTTGTGGCAGGTCTGGATAATCTGGCAAGAGCGGACGAGAAGGAATCTGGGCATTATGAAACTCCAGTTGTCTATTTCACCAAACCTGGCTCTCGCAACACCGGCCTGGTCCTCGACTCTGTGCGTCGGCGTGCTCGGCAGCTCAACATCAAGACCGTACTAGTTGCGTCAGTCAGTGGACAAACGGCTCTTAAAGCACGCGGGGTTTTGGATCCAGCGACTAACATCATTGCAGTCAGTCATGTAACGGGTTTCACCGAGCCTAATCAGCAGGAGATGCCGGCAGAAGTGCGCCAGGAATTAATTTCCAAAGGAGTGGCGGTACTCACGGCCCAGCATGCTTTTGGCGGTGTGGGTAGGGGCCTAAGGAAGAAACTTGGTAGCTATCAGGTGGATGAAATAATTGCCTACACGTTACGAATTTTCGGCAATGGGACCAAAGTCGCAATCGAACTGGCTCTTATGGCTGCCGACGCCGGCTTGGTCAGGACTGACCAGGATGTTATTTCGGTCGCAGGAACCAGCAAAGGGGCTGACACGGCTCTTGTTCTCCAGCCTTCCAACAGCGCTGACTTCCTCAGCCTGAAAGTGAGGGAGGTTATTTGCAAGCCCTCAGGACTGTGAGGGAACGCCTCGAATCGACTACCGAAGCGTCCCCAAATACTGCCTGGTTATAGTAGCCGTATCGTAGGGGTGGCAAAATACAAGATGAAGGTTTTCCATATTCTTGACCACTGCCTCACCCACTGAGCGGGAAGGTTATGGAGACTTCTACTGCTGGAATAATTCGAATTGTGCCGAATCAGGCGCTGCGAAAAGTCTAGGACAGCCTCGATTTGGACGGAGGAAAAGAGCATGTTCGATTTTCTGCTGAGCGAAGAACAGACCAAGATACGGGAAGAAGCACGGGACTTTGTAAAATGGGTCCCGAGACGAATGATTCTTGACATGGATGCGGACAAGATCACGTTTCCAAAGGAATTCCTGCAAGAAGCCGGTCGCCGCAACCTATTCGGATGCCGCTATCCCAAGAGATGGGGCGGCAGGGACATGGATTGGGTCACCACATGCATGATCATGGAAGAGGTGGGCACGCTGGGGTACATCTTTTCATGCACGTTCGGCATCGGAGCGGAACTCGTCTGTGACGCAATAATTCTGCACGGGACCGACGAGCAAAAGGAAAAATACGTCAAACCGTTACTCAAAGGCGAGCTGTTTGCAGCGGAATGTCTCACCGAGCCCAGGGGCGGATCGGATTTTTTCGGGACCACCACCACTGCGGTCGAGAAAGACGGATACTTTCTGCTCAACGGCCAGAAACGCTTCATCGTGGGAGCAGACGGCGCTGACTTCTTTCTGGTTTATGCTCGCACCGATCCTAATGCTGAGCCGCACAAGTCCCTCACGTGTTTCATAGTGGATCGAGGTCCCGGCGTTGACACAAAATACCTGTACGGGCTCATGGGATGCCGAGGAGGCGGGGCAGGTCGGATCGTGTTCAAAGACGTGGAGGTCCCGAAGGAAAACGTCGTCGGCGCGGTGAATAACGCGTATGCGGTGTTCAACACCATGATGATCCCGGAACGCTTGGGGACCGCAGCAATGACCATAGGGGCGGCCCGACCGGCCTTGGAAGTCGCCACCGGCTACACCACCAAGCGAAAGGCCTTCGGGCAAGTTATCAACCAGTTCCAGGGAGTGAGTTTTCAGGTCGCGGAAGCAGCCACGCTCCTAGACGCGTCCGGAGCCCTGGTCTATGCGACAGCGAAGGCCGTTGATTCGGGAGCGGCGTCTTCCCTCATCAGGCGCATGGTTTCGGAAACAAAGAAATTTGTGACCGAATCTTGTCAGAAGGTTGCTCACAATGCCATGCAGGTCATGGGCGGGATCGGGTACACCAACGTCTATCCCATCGAACGAATTTTCAGGGATCTGCGCCTCTCGTCCATCTGGACTGGAACGAATGAGGTAATGTCGGCCATCGTAGCTAATGAGTGGTACAAGGAACATGCAAAGGTTCCGGAGGCCCGGAGGCCTAGGGATTACGAATCCGACGCAGAATCGGCTGACGCTGCGGATGAGAAAATCTATGAATAATAGGCCAAATGTCAGCGGTGATTCTTAAAAGTCGCTCGAGGTGTCCTCAAGCGTAAGAGACGCTACAATGGATGGTCCTGATGGCACGTAACCCTTGACTCCATTAAGTCATCCGCCTTCTAGCTGTCAGGTGGGATCCTTGATGAATCCTTTTCTAGCCGGTCGAGTACAGCACAAGTGTTCCAAAGCCACCGTCGCGTCATGAGATACACCTCAGCGGGCGGGAATTGCTATGCCTTGTAATCAAACCATCCCTGGCCCGTTTTACGGCCAAGATGGTTGGCAAATACTTTTTGCTTGAGAATCGGCGGGGGCCGGAACCGCTCCCCGTACGATTCAAAAAGAATCTCCTGGACTTTCAAATTCAGATCATTGCTCGTCAGATCCATCAAAGCAAACGGTCCGATAGGATGACCAAGCCCGAGTTTGCATCCGGTGTCAATGTCTTCCGCAGTGGCTACGCCTTCGTCCAGCAGCCGCATCGCTTCTATCCACATGGCGTGAAGGACGCGGTTTACCACGAAGCCTGTGACATCCTTTACACGAATAGGTGTTTTCCCGATCTTCCTACAGCAATCCATGACGAAAGCCACGGTTTCTTCGCTTGTCTCCAGCCCTGGGATAACCTCAACGAGCTTCATTACCGAGGCAGGCGAAAAGAAATGCGCACCAGCAAAGTTGGCCCGTCTGCCCGATCCAACACAAGTGGCCAACCGCGTTATCGAAATGCTGGACGTGTTGGTGGCAAACACGCAGGCCGGGTTGCACACGGTGTCCAATTCGCCCAAGGCCTGCTTCTTCACTTCGAAATCTTCTACTATGGCCTCGATCACGAAGTTGGCATCCGCGAACATTCCGTACTGATCGACAGGTGTAATACGGGCAAGTGCCGGTTCCTTCTCTTCCGCGGTAAATCTCCCTTTCTTGATTGCTCTGTCAAGGACCCCTTGAAGGCGAGCTTTGCCTTTTTCGGCCAATTCCAGGCTGACTTCCTTCATGACCACCGGATAACCCGAAATGGCAAAGGAGAGGGCAATCTCCGCGCCCATCATTCCTGCTCCAAGAACTCCTACTTTGAATTCCTCGGTCATTCCGGCACCCTCCTTATGATCTTCGATCAGTCAATAAAGCATATGCGACGGGGCTACGAACCGGGCCATCCCACCGGATCCCTGGTCACGGCTCGAACTGGATTCCCCGCTTAAATATCTTTCCCGCAGCCGTTTTTGGTAGTTCATCTATAAATTTGATGCGACGGGGGTATTTGTACGGGGCTACTCTCTCCTTCACGTACCGACGTAACTCATCTTCGGTGGCTTTGGTCTCCGGGCGCAGAACCACTACGGCAGCCACCTCCTCTCCGAGATCCGCGTCGGGTACCCCTATCACTGCAGCTTCTGCCACGCTGGGATGAGTGTACAGCACTTCCTCGATCTCGCGAGGGTATACGTTGTACCCGCCCCTTATTATCAGCTCCTTCTTGCGATCCACGATGTAGATGTAGCCTTCTTCGTCTTTGCGGGCCAAGTCTCCGGTATGAAGCCACCCTCCTCGGAGGGTCTGTTCAGTGGCCTCTGGCTGATTGAGATACTCTTTCATGACAGCCGGACCGGAGATGACCAGCTCGCCAACTCCGCCCACCGGCACGTCGTTGTCATCCTCATCGACTATCCGGGCCTTGAAACCCGGCACCGGCAACCCGATGGAACCCGGTTTTGTGGGCCGGCCATAGGGGTTCTCCACGCAAGTGGGCGCGCACTCGGTCAGGCCATAGCTTTCGTAGATGGTGGCGTCGAAGAGCTTTTCGAATTTGTGCAAGACCTCCACGGGCAGTGACGCACCTCCGGAAATCACGAAGCGAAGGCTTTTCCTCTTGGGAGGAGAGGCTGAAGCCAATTCAACCAACCGATTTACCATCGTGGGCACCGCATAGAGAATGGTGGAATCCTCCGTTTCGATGGCCTTCATCACCTCATCAGAATCGAAACGCTCCCACATGCGTATAGTGAGTCCGCGATACATCGAAATGTTGAGCGCATGGGTCTGGCCGTAAATGTGGAAGAGTGGGAGCACGCATAAGACGACATCGTTCGGCTCGGTATGCCGCAGGCTGGAAACAGCGACAGCGTCACTGGTCAGATTGTGGTGGGTGAGCACCACTCCCTTCGGCCGGCCGGTAGTGCCACTGGTGTAGATTATGGCAAAGGGATCATCCGCTTCTGTCGCATGCGTCACAAAGGGTCCTGCAGGTTGGGACAAAGTCTCCAGCGGAATGTAACCTGACTCGCGGTCTGCTCCTGCCGCCACACGAATCCGGATCCGGGGAAGCTGGTCCATGACCACGCCGGGCTCGGTTAAATAGTCCGAATGTCCCAGAAAGCACCGGGCCCCGGAATCCTTGAATATGTGATCCAGTTCACCTCGCTTGAACAAAGGATTCAGTGGAACTACCAACGCCCCCAATTTGGCCAGGGCATAGTAACTGACAGCCCAGTTGAGTGAGTTGGGCATCATCAGCACGCACACATCCCCCGGTTTCACTCCGGAGTCCCTGAGGCCGTGAGCCAGTGCGTCGACACGCGCATTCAGTTCCGAAAAAGTCACGACTGTGTTCTCAAAGCGAATAGCCGGTCGGTCAGAGACCTTGGCTGAGGTCTCGTTAAGAAAGTCCGCCAGGTTCATGTCTTACTCCTGAGTTGTATCCACAAAGAGGTACGGGCTTTGACAAACGATCCTGAAGCATCACGCCCCTTCCTTGACCGGGGTGAGCGCCCCAACTGCCGCAGCCGGACAAATTCCTCGGGGCGTTTATGGAAGAAAGCGGGCTCAAACTCCCAAGTATTTCTCCATAATTTTCGGGTTGTCTGAAAGTTCCGATGTGGCGCCCTGCCAACTGACCTGCCCTTTCTCCAGAATGTAAGCCCGTTGGGACACTTCGAGTGCTGTTGCCGAGTTTTGCTCGGAAAGCAAGATGGTCATTCCTTCTTGCTGAATCCGCAAAATTTGTTCCTTTATCATCTCGACTACCAGCGGCGCCAGACCCTCGGACGGCTCATCGAGCAACAACAGTACGGGATTCCCCATCAGAGTTCTGGCGATCGTCAGCATCTGCTGTTCGCCACCGGACAGAGTGCCGCCCCACTGCTTCCGCCGTTGTTTTAGCAAAGGGAACAGGGCATAAACTGTGTCCAGGTTCCAGGCACCCTCATTTTTCCTTTTGATGGTGGCTATCTCGAGGTTTTCCTCTACAGTCAAATTCGGAAATATATCCCGGTTCTCAGGGACGAATCCCACTCCGAGTCGAGCAATATGAAAAGGCTGTTTCCCGTTGATTTTATTCCCTTGGAACGAGATTGTTCCCTTTCGTGGTGGAGTCAGACCGATGATGCTCCGCATGAGTGTGGTTTTGCCCACTCCGTTGCGTCCCAGGACGCACACGGTCTCACCCTGATTGATCTCAAGCGTCACGCCGAAAAGGATGTGGGTGGTCTCATAGTAAGTATCTATGCCTTCAACTCTTAGCAGCACTATCCTTTTCCTTTCCGAGATAAACCCTCTGAACCTCGTCGTTGCATCTGACTTCATCGGGCTTCCCGCAGAAAATCACAGCGCCTTGATGCATTACGTAGATCTTATCCGAGATGCTGAAAACCACTTTCATGTCGTGTTCGACAAAAGCCAGTCCAATACCCCTATCCTTGCTCAGCCGGTAGATCAGCTCCGTTGTCTGGGCAGTCTCCGCAGCGCTCATGCCCTGTGTTGGTTCGTCCAAAAGCAGAAGCTCCGGATTGAGTGCGAGCGCTATACCTATTTCCAGTCGTTTCTGATCCCCATGGGCCAGGAGCCCGCCGCGGGTTTGGGCATGGTCGGCCAACCCAACACTTTTCAGAATATCTTGAACCTTATCGGAGAGCATCAGCTTTGCCTTGGAGAAGAGATTCCGGTTCAGGCCCGTGGCAGAGAACAGGGCCACTTGGACGTTTCTGGAAACTCGTGAGTCGCGGGAAAATGTTGAGCTTCTGGAACGAGCGTCCTATGCCTAGGCTGGAAATCTCGTGAGGGGGCATGCTCGTTATGTCCCTATTCTTGAAAAAAACCTCGCCCTTATCCAAACGAATGTGACCTGTAATGAGATTGAAGAGCGTGGATTTTCCTGCCCCGTTCGGCCCGATGATTGACACGATCTCGTCGGTGTTGACCTCAATGCCGACTTCGCATACGGCTATTAATCCGCCGAATGATTTCCAAAGGTCTTTGGCCTGCAACAGCATTTTCTCATCCTGCTCACAGAGTCCGGTCTATCGACGCCGGGAAAGCTTCTGGGACAAGAAACCGACGACGCCATTTCTCATCAACAACACCAGCAGCACCACGATCACTCCAAGGATTAAATTCCACTGCATGGTGTGCTTGGATATGGTCTTGATAAGTATGGTGTATATAGCGGTTCCCACTATGGGTCCTGAGAAGTTGTATATGCCGCCCAAAAGACATATGACGAGCATGTCCGTGGACTTTGTCCAGTGGGCATAATCGGGAAAAGCGCTTCCGCTGAAGACGGAGTAGAGGCTACCGGCCACGCCCAGGAAGAGGCTGGAGAGAACGAAGGCCGCCAGCTGGTATCTCTTCACATTAACCCCTATGAATTCCACGCGGCCGGGATTCTCCCGGATCGCCTGCAAGGTGCTCCCGAAAGGAGAGTTGACGATCCTCCATATCGCGTAAATGCAGCAGGCGACCGATACCAGGCAGAAGTAATAGGAATTGGTAATGGAAGAAAAGAAATCCGGAGTGGGGATGGACACGAGTCCGTCATCTCCTCCTGTTACGGCATACCACTCGAAGATTATCGTCCAGATAATCTGGGCAAAGGCCAGGGTCAAGAGAGCGAAGTAAACCTGCGTGCGGCGGACGCAAATCCATCCGACCCCCAATCCGACGATTGCAGCCATGATCGGGCCTGCGATCAGGGCGGGCAAGATGTTTATCTCCAGCTTGGTCAACAAGATGGCTGTGGCGTAGGCTCCCACCGCATACAACCCGGCAGGACCGAATGACACCATGCCGGTATAGCCGAGCATAAGATTTAAAGAGCATGCTGCCAGCGCCATGATGAGCATCTCAACCGTAATATTCAGCCAGCTCTTGCTGATCAGTGCGGGCAAGGCGATCATGAAAGCGCAAAAGACGACCGCCAAAATCGCTCTAGGGATCCTGCCCTGCAGCAGCTCTAATTTGCCCTTGATCTCTTCCATCAATCAGGCTCTCCCATCAGTCCCCAAGGACGAATAATGAGCACGATGATCATGAGAATGAACCCAAACGCCACTGCCAGCTTAGGGATGATGTACAGCCCAAAGGCGGTGGTCAGGCCCAGGATGATGGCTCCCAAGAAAGCGCCCGGCAGGCTCCCGAGCCCGCCTATCACAACGATGATGAAGCAGTCGATAATGACAGATAGGTCCGTTCCCAGTGCAACCACGGACATGGGGGGCATCAGCGCGCCCGCCAAGCCCGCCAACCAGCACCCCAACATGAAGACACCGGTGTAGACCACCGGGACGTTTATGCCCAGGGCGCTAGCGATTTCGCGGTTGTGGGTAACGGCTCGAATAATCCCTCCCAAGCCGGTTCCCCCTATCAGAACGCGGAGCCCCACGAAAACCAGGATCCCCATGCCGATTAAAAAGAGGTTGTATACGGGGAACGACAGTCCGAACAGACTTACGGCACCGTGAAGAGGCCAGGGCACCGCAACAGTGTTGTAACCAACTCCCCAGACAAGCTTACAGACTTCCCCTATGATTAAGATGAGCCCGAAAGTCAGTATGTACTGGTAAATCATATCCTGACCATAGATACGTCTGAGAAGAAAAATTTCGACGAGGCCGCCCACCATCGCTGTCAGGAGCGGTGCAACTATCAGGGCAATCCAGAAGACTCCCGGCGTAGAGGCAAGAGTCGAAGTAATGTGGTAGCAGAGGAACCCCCCGAGCATGTAGATGGAGCCGTGGGCCAGGTTGAGCACTTTCAGGGTCCCGAATATGATTGACAGTCCCGCGGCGATAAGGAACCAGACCATTCCGAGGCTGATGCCGCTTAGCATTTGTCCGAGAGCCGCCTCCAGACTCATGGCGCTTACCTCATTCCAGGTTTGGGGGGACGTAGTCCCCCCGGATATTGCTAGACCGTGGTCACCTTATTTCCGCAACTTTTTGATCTGTTCGATGGTGTGATATCCTTCTTGACCGATTAGTTGCACGTCGGTGAGATGCGGGAACGTGAGATCGGGCGTGAAAGCTATGGTGCCGTACCAGTTGGGCATCATGGCCTGATGGTCTTCGGCGCGAAGGAGAATCTTGCCGATGAAAGTATCCAGCTCCATTCCTTCCAATGCCTTAATCAGCTTCTGCGGGTCCACAGAGTTTGTCTTTTCGATCACCTTTTTCAAAGCATAGATAGTCACATACGAGTTCATTGCGCCGTAAGACGGCCAGAAACCCACCATTTTCTTATGCTCTTCTACGAAGGCCTTGCTACGGGGATCGTCAATCGCCCAAAACGGATAGCGGCAAGTGGCTTGAGCTCCTTTGGGGTAGGGATCGCCCTGCTTCACATCACTCCACGTTTCCACGTCTCCCGCGCAGGGCTGGATCATCTTCATTTTGTCATACATACCAAAGGCAAAGGCCTGTTTTGTAAAGGCGATTTCACCGCCACCGTAGATGCAGGCCAGGAAGAGAGCATCCGCTCCGGAGTTGGCGATTTTCGAGATGTGAGCAGTAAAGTCCGTGGTCCCCAAGGGCGCCCACAATTCATCTATGACCTTGGCGTCCGGCACCAGCTCCAGGTACTTCTCCTTGAAGGCTGCCAAGGAGTTCTTGCCGCACTCATAATCAAATCCCAAGCTGATTATTTTCTTCGGCTTCCAAGTCTTGGCCGCAGCTATGGCCGGCGCGTATCCCCAGTAGGGCACAGCGTTCGTGTTGATGCGAAACACATAAGGGTTCCATTTCTCTTCGGTGATCTGTGAGGACTGAGCGATGTTGACGATGAATATCTTTTTTGCCTTTTCTACGTAACTGGAAATGGCTAGAGCCACTGCACTACTTATAGTGCCCGTGAGAAAATCAACCTCTTCGGTCAGTACGAGGTCTTTGGCCTCGCGGAGCCCTGTCTCGGCGTTGAGTTTGTCGTCCCGGGTCAGCAGTTTGATCTCACGTCCCAGGACACCTCCGGCAGCGTTGACTTCTTTTATAGCGATTTTGGCTCCGGCCTCCGCGCTTATGCCGTACATCGACATGGCGCCGCTCATGCTGTGAATGAACCCTATCTTGATTGGTTTTTGGTCAGCCACGGCTAGAGTCGGGACTCCGGCGCTGAGAGCAGCAGCCAGAACAACGGCACAAGCCAAAAAGGTCACCGATTTCAGCAGGTTTCTCATCTCTCACCCTCCCGTAAAATGGTAAGTAACTGTAGCACGTGCTACTTGGTGGCTCGTTTCCCTGATATCTTTGTCGTACAGGACGACGGAAGTTCCTTTCGGACTGCGTCCTTTTTCTGAATACCATTCAATGCAAACCGAAAGATGAAATCAGCCAGTCCGTCTATTGTGACACCCTTCTTAGGCTGGAACCAAATCCTGGTGCGAGTAATCATCGAGGAGATCATAAAGCCGGCCAGCTTCACATCTTGGGGCAAGAATATTCCTTTTTTCTGTCCCCTTCGGATCACCTTACGAATTATCCGGTCATAGGTGTCCCGCATGGATACTATGACTTTCCGGTTAGGGGGAGACAGGCTGTCCAGGGCGACATCAAACAGTGTCTTTGCAGATCTTCGGCGACTCAAAGTAACTTTGAGATGAGCCGTTATGATGTCACGAAGTTGGTCGGCCGGGTTACCAGCTTCGTCGTCTTCAAGACGCTCGATCGGCCGGATTATCTGTTCCATCTCTTCCAAGAGTACTTCGAACAGAATTTCCTCTTTGGTCTTGAAGTAGTTGTAAAGGTTGGCAGGTTTGCAGGCACAGGCATCAGCAAGATCCACCATGCTGGTGCCGGGGTAGCCTTTCTTCCAGAAAAGCACTCTGGCACTCTCCAGAATCTTCTTTCTGCGGTTGCGGCTGGTGGTCCAGGGAGTACCCATTTTCAGTCTCCATACGGACGAGGCACCAATTTTAAGCGACGGAGTAAGCTACCGAGCGCCTGCATTCCCAACTAAGCCGTGGCGATACCTGCATTCAAGCATTCACCTGGCAAGTGGACACTCTCTCGCTGCTACAGCGTCGAGCGAGCAGGCGACAATTTATGAATGACCATTAATTAATATTAATGAATGGTAATTAAGTTCGATAACAGACCTGGCAAGTGCCGTCAAGAATAAATGACGCGGCCCAAGGTCATGCGGCACGCGTTGGATTGGAGGTATACCATGTTTTTCGCCTTCAAGAGGGAGACTGTCGGAATTCCCGATGGCAGAGACAAAGATATAGGTCCAAGAATGAAATCCGGCGGAGGAGTTGGCCAGGCAAAGGGGCCCTTTGGGGGCCCTGGATTTTGTCTGCTCTCAGCGAAAACCCCAACGCCGATTCATCCACCACTGAGGCCATACTCACAATGTGGATCGTGCATACTACACCAGGCGACCTCCTGCCTTTGTACGGACGAAAAGAGGCTTTACCTCTCACGTAACATGTGGCACATAATCCTGGGCCGGAATGGCGTAAGCAGACTTCAGAGGGGAATAACGTGGAATTTCGTCAATTGAAGACTTTTCAAACCGTGGCCACACTCTTGAGTTTCAACCGGGCAGCGGAAGTGCTCAACTACGCCCAATCAACCATATCGGCCCAGATAAGGGGCCTGGAAGAAGATCTTGACGTCAAGTTGTTCGATAGATTGGGAAAACGCGTGATTCTCACGGAGGCTGGAGAACATCTTGTCCAATATGCCCGGAAGATGCTCGATATTGAAGCGGAAACCTTGTCAGAGGTTAAAGGTAGAACTCAATCTCAGGGATCCTTGACCATTAGGGCCCCGCAGAGCATCGGCAACAGCTATCTCCCCGAAGTTTTGGCCGAGTATCGGCGTCGTTTTCCAGGCGTGAGTCTCAATTTCGACACTTGTGCTTTTCACAGCCTGGAGCATGAACTTCAGACCGGTGTCACCGATCTGGCTTTCTTGTTGGCTGAGTCTATTAATTCAGCCAGTCTTCAAGCGGAGTCGCTGAGCTTCCCACGCCTTCTCATGGTATCTAATGTGGGGCATCATCTTGCGCAAAAGTCGAAGGTTTCCATTGGGGAACTCGCGGGTGAGCCTATCTTTGTTCCTAAAGCGGATTGCGGCTACCGAATGATGTTCGAACAGATGTTGACGGAAGCCAGGGTGAAGCCGCAGGCTCTGCTGGAATTCAGCAGCATTGAAATGCTGAAGGCATGTCTTAAAAGAAGCAGCGGAGTTGCAATGATTCCGGAAATTACCGTGCGGGTAGAAATCGATCGAGGAGAGCTGTCGATTTTGCCGTGGGAGGACCCGCATATGGAAACGGCCGTCCTGATGATATGGCACAAAAAGAAATGGCTCTCGCCCGCGTTGCGGGCATTCATGGATATTGCAAGAGCCTTGATCGGAGATGATGCGGGGAGAGTAAGACCATGAAAGACGTTGTTGCTCGCTGTTTCTCCGGATATTTTGAGAACGTAGTGTCTCGGACTGGTTTGGTATTTCCCCGGCGACAAACTCAGGCCGCCTCAAGCATGTCAAGTGATACCTGCCTTTCGGCCGTTGTAAACCCGATTTGCCTCCCGGTTGTGCCTTGTGAGAATCAAAGCTAGTGACCCGTGCCTGTTCTGGTGCAAACGGAGCGGTGCCCATCAACGCACTTTAAATCTTGCCTTTTCGTTCATCCGTGCAGGAAGCCCACTTTGCATTGTTCCGAACTTTGTGTTCGCAATTTTCGATTGCAACGATGCGTTTTATTCGTTTGACTCGATTTTGGTGATCGATTAAAAATCAATTCCAATTTCGAGATGGAGTTATTCTTGTCGGCCTTCGCAGGATTCGAAGGCCACTTGAACCTCGTAGAGAAAAGATCGGCTTTTTCAGCCGGCAGGAGGGTTCTATGGAAAAGTGGGCAATCATAAGCGTCGTCGTGATGCTATTGTGCTTTCAGGGTGCAGTGATGCAAACTGTTAAAGCAGATGAAGGTAACGGACTTAAGACGATTGAACAGCTTATCAAAGACGCGCATGAAAACGTGAGTTGTATAGGCATTGACGAAATGAAACAGAGAATCAAGAAAAACAACAAGCTTGTCTTGTTGGATGTCCGAACAAAGACAGAATATGATGCTGCTCACATAAAAGGCTCTGCGTGGGTTGAGCGCGGCATCGCGGAATTTGTGCTTGTCCGGACATTGCCGGATCCAAATGCTGAAATCGTCGTATATTGCAAGAAGGGCCATCGAGCGGGGTTGGTGGTAAAAGCCTTAATAAAAGCGGGTTATGGAAATGTAGTCAGCCTCGAAGGCGGCTTCGACGAATGGGTGCATCAAGGCAACACGGTTCATAATAGCTTGGGTGAATTCAAAATGGTCAACCCCGTCAATTCCAATGCGGGTTCGTTTGAGGTACAGTTTTACCAGAACAAGAACTGATAACACCAAACGGCTGGTGGCTGTCGAGAAATTGCTCACTGGACGGGTTAACGATGGAGAGGCCAATACACGTTGCGACGATGACGTGCTTGGGGTACTCAATATACGTAATTCGATGCGAGGACCTCGGATGTGAGAGGCAAACGTTCAGATCTAGATTTAAGCGGCCTTCCGGCATACACGCCGATTGACGGGCCAAATCATACTAATGATCAACTATTCGCTTCGGGTGTGAGTTTTGCTACCTCCACCACGTGTTGCCAGCGTCGATCCTTCCGATCAAGACCAGTTCCGCAGAGTATAAATCTCCGATAACCAGAGTAGATTAATGAATCGATTTACCTCCTCGAAAAATCTGCTCTCCGATTTTTCTTGAGTTCAGATCGAACATGCACGAGCTTTCGGAATTATTCTCTGCCGTCCACCTTTTCTTTGAGCTCTTTCCCGAGCTTAAAGAAAGGAAGTTTCTTCTTGCTGACCGCTATCTTTTCTCCCGTCTTTGGATTGCGACCGGTGTAGTCCTTGTATTTTTTCACCACGAAAGATCCAAAGCCCCGAACCTCGATACGGTCACCCTTGATTAGAGACCTGGACATTGTTTCAAAAACTAAATTTACAATTTCCTCTGATTTGCGCAGAGGAAGGTTCGCCTCCTTGGCGAGGTCCACAAAAAGATCTGATTTGTTCATGGCAAATTTCAGCCCCTGTTTTTTCATTTTGTTTTGTGTACCACCTGCTTGAGGGCACTGGATGCTCTAAAGCGGGGAACATTGCCTGCGGCGATCTTAATCTTTTTCTTGGTCTGAGGATTTACCCCGGCACGAGCCTTTTTGTGGACAACAAGGAATGTCCCGAGATCAGCAACGCGGATTTTGCCGGTCTTTTTCTTCAATGAATCGTGAATGGACTTCACGAACGCACCGAGAGCCGCAGCGGCGGCTTTCTTAGTAATACCTGCTTCCTTGGCCATCAAGTTGACCAGTTCGGCTTTCGTCATAATCCATACCTCCTAAAAGCATGAAGATTTAATGAAATGAACTTGAAAGCGGATCTTATTAAATACCGGGTCGCATTGTCCAGAGAAATTGTGTCAAAGGCGCAGACTCAACGGCATGGTCTCAGGGCTTCGGTTGAATGCTCCTCGTGCGAATATGGGTGACCCCTGACCCTCTATTCTTTCCCTCCTTGGGCTTTGAGGAATTCCATAATTTCCCCGTGGACTCCGATCATCGAGCGTTTCAGCGCTGTCGTGCCGAAGTTGTCCCTCCCGTTAATATCAGCGCCCCTTTCCAGAAGCAGTTTTGCCACTTTCTGGTGACCTCCTCCGGCTGCCCCCATAAGCGCTGTACAGCCGAGATTGTCTTTTGCATCGACGGCAGCCCCCTTTTCGAGGAGGAGACTTGTAACGTCCTCGTGACCTTTTGCAGCCGCCCACATCAGTGCCGTGTAACCCTTGTTGTCCTTGGCATTCACGTCAGCTCCCTTCCCAAGAAGCAGCTTCGCAAGTTCCAAATTACCGGCCCCGGATACGAACATCAGAGCGGTCTGACCCTTATTGTCTTTTGCATTGACGTCAGCGCCCCTGTCCAGAAGCATTTTCGCTTCATCAATGAACCCTTTGTCAAAGGTCCACATGAGTGGCGTCTGATTTCTTGAGTCCATTGCGTTGACATCTGCGCCCTTGTCCAGAAGCAATGTTGCCATTTCCGGATGACCTTTATGGCAAGCGCTAATGAGTGCTGTCAGACCATCGTTGTTCCTTGCATTGACATCGGCGCCTCTCTCTATCAGCAATTTTGCGACCTCCGCGAAGCCTCCCGCGGCAGCCGTCATAAGTGCCGTGTAACCCTCCTTATTTTTTGCATCGATGCCCGCACCGCTATCTAGAAGAACTTTGACTACCGGCAAATGACCCTCATAAGCAGCTGATAAGAGTGCCGTCTTGCCTTCCTTGTCCTCTGCCTCAATATCCGCCCCTTTTTGCAAAAGCGTTTCGACTTCGGCCAAATCTCCACGTGTCGCCGCACTAATAAGTGCCGCGCCGGGAGTGGGTTTCACCCATTCGGATTTTACAACTTCCACAGGGGCGGTAATAGGACCGCATCTCAGTACCAAAACCAACTCTTCGGCTTCCACAGGGGTGAACACACCCTCTATTACTGCCGTCCCCCCCGAAATCCGATCCTTTATCAACGGTGCGGAATACACTCTGTCATCAAGAATAATCGCCAGCCTCTCATTGAGAAGCCTACTTGTGATCCATTCAAATTCGCGAGCGCCGGTGCTATTGAATTCCATTCGTACCGATCATTCGTTCGCCTAAAGTGGGCTCGATTCGTGCGTCGGTGATTACGTCACCAGTCATGAGAATCTGCTTCTTGACTACATAAGCCTTCCGTGAAATCTGACCGGTCCTTGGGTTTCGCTCCATCTGGTACAGGATCTCGTCCCCAACTGGAATGTCACCTTTTTCGGCTGCAGCGGCGTCAACTTTACTGTCCACAAGCTTGAACCCCAAGACTGCCTGCTTCTCCATAATGCGCACTGCCTTCTCGATGTCCTCGTTGTACCCGGGCAGCCGTACAGAAACCGTCTTACGATCTATCTGGACCACATCATTATTAGAAGCTCCCAGTGCTGCTGCACGCCTACTTATTCCTTCCATCACTGCGGTCACAGGCTGGTCAGCCTTCACCTGGATCGTTAGGAGAAGGTCAGTTCCATCCTCGGCCTCCAGTCGCTCACAGAAGCCGGTACACAAAAGAAGCTCTACTGCGATAATGGCAACAGCCACGATGATAGGTACCTTGCCAGACATTCCTTGGAGGGCTTTCTCACGGCTCGCAAAATAATCCATTGCGTTGTACCTTCCGAAAGATCTTAACTATTGTCAGATTGGTATTCTTGTTGGGTTCATTCGTCCCATTGTGGAGACCTTATTCCCTGGCTCCGTGCGCTTTGAGGAGCTCCATTCCATCCTTGTGGCGATTCGCCTTAGCTGTCTGAAGAGCTGTCTCGCCAGTATCGGTTTTGGCATTAATGTCGGCGCCCTTGTCCAGGAGCAGCATCAGCACCTCTGAGTTACCTCCCGCAGCAGCACTGTTTAGTGGCCTCCATCCATTCGCGGTCCTTGCATTGACGTCCGCGCCCTTTGCCAAGAGAGCTTTCACTATATCGGGATGACGTTTCCAGGCAGCTTCCATAAGAGCTGTCTGGCAGTCCTTGTCCTTCGCATTGACGTCAGCACCCTTTTCCAGAAGCAGTTCCACTACTCCATGGAGACCTAGCCCCCCAGCGAACATCAGAGGTGTGGAGCCGTCCTCCGACTTAGCATTGACATCCGCACCTTTGTGTATAAGCGTAGGGACCGCTTCCGGATTCTCCCCTTTGATGGCATCCATCAGAACTGTCACACCGCGATCTGTTTTGTCGTTGACGTCTGCCCCTCTGTCTATCAGGAGCCTTACTACGTTCATTTTGCCTGCTTTGGCAGCCTGCATCAGAGGTGTCTCTCCGAACATGTCCCTCGCATTGATACGGACCCCCTTATCCAGAAGCAACTCTACTGCCTGCAAGTGGCCTAGCGAGGCAGCACCCGCCAGGGCTCTCCCGCCGATCACACTTATGTCAGCTCCCCTATCCAGAAGCAGCTTTAAGATTTCGGGGTGCCCTGACAAAGCAGCTATCGTCAAGGGGGTCCCCCCAGGTCTAATTATGTTGACATCAGCACCCCTCTCCAGAATCAGTCTCACTAGTTCAGGATCACGCCAGAAAGCAGCAAGCATTAGAGGAGACCATCCCCCCCAGTTCTTCACATTGACGTCAGCACCCTTTTCTACAAGCAATTTCGCTACCGCCATGTGACCTTTCTCTAAGGCCACTATCAGGGATGTCTTACCATGTGTTTCCGCGGCATTGATGTTGGCGCCTTTTTCCAAACTGCTTTTGACCAGCGCCAGATCTCCATGCGCTGCTGCTTCTATAAGTTGCTCGTCGAGCGTAGCTGCGGCCTGTGCTATGCCAATCAGAGTCAACAGTGCGAAGACCGGCAACACCGCCAGCCATTGCCTTGTAATCATGTGAATACGTCGGGTCTTCATGGGGAATACCTCATTCGAACCAGAGAGACATTCACCGCAAAGCAAGCGGAGATCGCAGAGAAAATAATTTTACATCAGCAGCAATGATGACGGAGAAATTCGTCGAGGTCAATTTATATGGCTATTCCGCACATAATCGGTGTGTTCAGAGTTTCTCAGATCCGGTGCTAAGACTCAAATGAGAACAGTCTAATGAGCTCTTGAAGTTCCCTCATATTGAGAGGAGAAATACTTGATATTTTTAATCCTGCCCTGATTCCGTCTGTCCAACGACACTCCGCAAGGAATGAAATTGTCTTAACATCTTCCAGGTGAGTTGGTTTAATCAAAAATTCTCGAATGTCATTTTTGATCATTTTAATTGGAGCTATCATAAGTCCAAATTCAGAAACGTCCTTTATCTCTACACCATACGAACAGAGGTGAGTAGTCATGTCAAATATCTCAACGCTTCCAAAAAGTTTATTTCTGGGGGCAACTCTAACATCAAAATTTGTGGCTTTCTCTTGTATAAGCAGATGCAGATCCGGTTCTTCTCCTTTCCATTTAGATTTGCGTTTTTCAGGACGCCTATTTTTTATCTCGTCCTTTTTTACAACACCTCTTTTAATTAATTTTTTGAAAACCTTGTAGAGGTCGGAAGCCCAGACTATTTCATACTTTGTCATCAATTCGACATCCGTCATTCCAACAAAGATGTCATTTACAATACCATTGAGGGGAACTCGTCTTTTTTGGTCAAACATTTCTCTATCACTTAGATCGTTTTTTACGGACATGATGCGGTCCTCTTAACATTTGGCATTTAGAGTGCCACCGGAGCACTCCAAGCTCGCTATATTGAAACCCCCACTGCTACAATGTAGTGATGAGGAAACGATGACGGGGAATCGAAAAGAGATTGATGAATACGTGTAATAACGGTCCCCGATCCTTCTAGTTCACAGACAGATGAACGCTCAAAAAGGTTCCGCGTGACGATGTGGGACAACATCGGCATGACAAGCATATAGAGTAATAATCCTTGGCATTGGCCAGCATTAAATGACTTTGATAAAATCACCGGAGTCTGCGGACCCAAATGGGGTGATGAAACAGAAGCAATACCATGAAAATCGTCTGTGTTGTTCCACCTGTTCATTTCTTGGTCAACGAGATCGGTCACGGTTACCTGCCGCCGCTTGGCTTATTAAGAGTGGCAGGCCCTTTATTGGATGCGGGGTTCAACGTTGAATTGCTCGATGCTGATGCCGGTCACCTGTCCTACCAAGATATCATTGCTCGACTACGGGAGGTCAGTGCAGACATTGTGCTTGTGGGACATTCCGGCTCTATGCCTGCTAATCCGGCGGCTATAGAGATGATAGCGGCCATCAAAGCAGCAGTGCCACGGCTGATTACTGTGTACGGAGGTGTGTATCCCACGTATGCGTGTATGGAACTTATGCACAGTCAGCCGGCTGTGGATTTTATAGTTTACGGCGAAGGTGAGGTGACAACCCGTGAGCTGCTGATGTCACTACGAGACGGTAAACGAGATCTTGGTTTGGTGGCAGGGCTTGCTTGGCGCTCAAAGGATGATGTTGTCATAAACCCTCCTCGCGAGCCGATTCAAGAATTAGACAAGTTCCGTACCGCATGGGACCTGGTTAACTGGTCGCTTTATCCCAACAATCATATTGGAGGTCGTTCGGCGGTTGTTGGGTTTTCTCGTGGATGTCCACATACTTGCGCGTATTGCGGTCAATGGGCGTTTTGGAAACGCTGGCGCCATCGTAGCATTGAAGAGTTCGTAGATGAGCTTCAGTATCTTCAGGAGCAACACGATGTTCGTATGGTCTGGATCGCTGATGAGAACTGGGGATGCGATCAGCAGATTCTTTTCACTCTGCTTGAGAGCATTGCAGCTCGCCACACAGGCATCCAGATCGTGTGCACTATGTGTGCTGAACACATAGTAAGGGATGCCGACCGAATCGAGCTGTATCGCCGGGCGGGGATCGTTTGTGTTGGGATGGGAGTGGAGTCTCTCGATGAAACAGTGCTCAAACGCCTTGGCAAGAACAACGGGTTCGAAATTACATCTCAAGCTGTGCATCTTCTACGAGACAACAGTATTCTGAGTATTGTGAATATAATGTACGGACTCCAGGATGAAACTTGGAGTTCCGTATGGAAGACTTTGAGACAACTACAGCGCATATCTCCGGATTTTTACAATGCGCTACACATGACACCGCTCAGTTGGACGTACGAAGGTCGGCGTTTAGACCCAGTTCGCATTGTGCAACTCGGCCAGCGCAAATGGGATTTTCGCCAACCTGTCATTCAACCCACTTATTTTTCCCCTCGTATGCTGGCGATGGCAGTTAAGTTGACCGAGCTATTATTTTATTTGCGCCCTTCGTGGTTTCTTGAAGAACTGCTCGGTGGCGATGGGATTAAACGACAAATCGTACGCGATGCTTTTCCGAGGATGATCCGTGTACACTTGCTGGAATGGTGGGACATGCTCCGAACGAGCTTTGCCGATCCGGGCCAAGCTTTGGAACAGCCGGATACGCTGGCTTCACTTATGCCGGGCCTGGTCCGCGAACCACCGACGGCTGTCCCTACACCGAGACTCCCAGAATCGTGATAGATCGAACGGCGCAGTATAAAGAGTTTTGCCACGCGGCTATTCGCTAAAGGAAAAAATCAGGAACAAGCGAGGTGTAGTGGTATCAAATTTTAATTTGTAGGCCTGTAGCGGGCGGATTGTGTTTGACTGAGTACATGATGTTGACTACGCTTAGAAAAGGTGATAGCCGTCGGGAAGTATGGGTTACTGCCGTCTGCCTTTTGGACCGTTATACACTGCCTTATAGTACCAACCATAAGATAATCGGGGTACATCAAATTAGGGTGAGCGGCAGTCGCGGAATTTTGAGCAAATTCCGCGTAAAATCAGATTTGGAGTGATTTATGTCTCGAAAAGCAGACAGAAGAGAATTCCTCAAGTCCGGCCTGGTTGCCACAGTTGCAACCGTGGCCGCCAGTCCACTAGTGAACCCTGGATTCGGTACCTGGCTCAGGATCGTCCGGGTGGGAAAGTTGTGGAAAAACCCAAGGGAGAGGTCTCGGCGGACGCCTCGGCTTTTCATGAGATTCCGGCTGTCTATTTCACCAAACCCGGACCTTCCAATACGGGGAAGGTCCTTGAATGTGTGCGCCGGAGATTAGAACAGCTCAATGTCCAAGCTGTGTTGGTGGCATCCGTCAGTGGTCAAACTGCTCTCAAAGCTCGCGAAATCTTGAAACCTGAAACAAAGATAATTGCAGTAAGCCATGTCTCGGGTTTCAAAGAGCCAAATAATCAGGAGATGCCCCCGGAAGTGCGACAGGACTTAATCTCCAAAGGAGTGCCTGTGCTTACAGCTCAACATGCTCTCGGTGGTGTCGGTCGAGGAATCAGGAAAAAACTCAATACTTATCAGGTGGATGAAATAATCGCCTACACCCTGCGACTTTTCGGCAATGGGACCAAGGTTGGAGTGGAATTGGCTCTTATGGCTGCTGATGCCGGACTAATCAGGACTGACCAAGACGTCATCACTGTGGCGGGAACGTCCAAGGGAGCAGATACGGCCCTTGTGCTACGACCGGCTAATAGCAGCGATTTCCTGAGCCTGTTTGTGAAAGAAATAATTTGCAAACCAGTCGTGGTTTGAAATCCGCCAGATCTGCACACATGGTTAAAAATGACCGCAGGGGATTATGGCACGGGCTTATTTTGTCCAAAATAGGTTGACTGGAATGTTGCCCTAATGGTTCTGTCGCGGCCGACAACCATTAGGGCATTTCCCTACAGGCTAAAAAATTAGTCGCTTTCATGCTCATTATTATCTCACGATGCTGATTCAGCACCTCAATGTATGAATGAACAATGCCCCGATCGGGTTTCGAGCTGGAGCGTTTAGTATCGGTAACTGCGATTCGGATAGAAATGGAATCGCCAGGGCGCACAGGTTTTAGCCAACGTAGCTCATCCACACCAGGAGAACTCAAACTAGCGATGTGCGAAAGGTAATGCTCAACGTAAAGACGCATCATCAAACTAGCCGTATACCAACCGCTTGCGATTAGGCCGCCGAATATCGATTGTTTAGCCCCTACCGGATCGGTGTGAAACGGCTGGGGATCGAAGCGCCGAGCAAAGGCAATCATCTCACCTTCCTCAGCAATAATACTGCCGAATTCATGGATATCACCAGGGACGTAATCCTCAAAATATCGGTCTTCTATAGGGGTTGTGAATGTCATAGATGATAACAGGCTCCTTCAATAGTATTGAATAGAATCGAGAGGTTTTGGACCCGGCATAATTTTACTGATTTTCCAGCTATGTGTCAGTTAAGGATCTTTACGATCCTCTTCGATCTCTCAAGCTTCATCGACATAAACCGGAGTTATCAACTACTTCTTTGACTGATCTACTCAGCATGGTTGATCGTCCCATTTTCAATCTCATTGACTTACGGCAAAAATGGACATATCAAAATCGCATTATAAGCGTCAAAATCAAAGTCAATCTCACCCGGTCCGCGAAAAAAAAAATGCTTTTATGAAAGGAATGCGCCCAATAACCAACCGAAATGCCGCCAGGAGCATAGATGTAATGAAGTTAGCCAATCAAGCCACGCTGCAGTTAGTTGTGTGGAAGCGACAACAGGAAATGATCGATAGTGGCGTAGAAGAATTTATGGCTGAAACGAAACGGGCATGTTCATGATTGAAATTGACGGCTCAACCCTGTCCGGAAGCGGCACACTACTGAGGTACGCTGTAGCCCTCGCCACGGTAAGGAGTGAACCTATCCATATGATTAATATTCGGGCCAAACGTCCCAAACCAGGACTTAGACCCCAACATCTTCTTGCAGTGAAGGCTTGCTGCACGTTTTCCGAGGGAAGCGTTGAAGGTGCCAACCTGGATTCGCGGGAGATAATTTATTTTCCCGGAAAAAATCTTAATGGTGGAGATTTTCATTTTGATATTGGAACGGCCGGTTCCGCCACGATGTTGGCATTTGCGCTGATTGCGCCTGCTCTCTTTGGCACGAGGCCCAGTCGATTTACAATTACCGGAGGCTTGTTTCAGGATTTTGCTCCGAGTTTTTTTCACTTGCAACAGGTCCTTGTCCCACTTCTTAGACGAATGGGAGCTGATATAAATCTATCCCTGGAGAGGCCTGGATACGTTCCGAAAGGCGGGGGCATCATGATAGCGGAAATTGCCCCTCTGGCTGGGTCCTTGAAACCGCTAACTATGACACACCTGGGTAAGGTGGCTAACATCCAAGGGATTGCATTAGCTTCTAACCTCAGCGATCAACGAGTTGCCCAAAGATTGGCTGATCGATGTGCTCATGTGTTGCGCAGACGGGGTTACCATTCCGATTTGGAAGTGATGGAAGATTTCACGGCAGATCAGAAAGGGGCCGCACTGACTATTTGGGCAAAATCAGAAGCCGCTTGCATTTTAGGCGCAGATCGGGCAGGCAAGCCCGGCCGGAGATCCGAAGCGATAGGCGATTTTGTCGCGGCCTCACTCATTGAGGACCTGGATAGCGGGGCTTGCACGGATAGACATCTGTCCGATCAGTTAATCCTCTTTGCAGCTTTAGCCAAAGGTTTAACCGAATACACAGTTCCTCATATTTCAAAACATGTGAAGGCAAATCTGTGGCTCGTGAAAAAAATTCTTGGCGCAAGATCAGAAGTGGATGGACATACCTTAAAAATCAAGGGAATAGCTTATGATCCGCCCAGCCGCTGAAGCGCTTTCGCTCTGAATTAGACCACATATCCAATCAGGAGATGCTCATGACGAACACCAAACGAGGAATTCTGGCGCTGGCGGGGAGTTCATTGGCAATTTTTTGGCCTGGAGCATTTATTTTCGGTTTTCCCGGAGTCATGGCCTCATACTGGCAAAACAACTTACATGTGGGACGAGGAGCCATCGGGAACATTCTTTTTTTTGTGCTTGCGGCTGTCGGAATTTTCATGTTTTTCGTCGGTCGCTGGCAGGAAAAGTTCGGGACTCGGGCCATGGTGTCCATTGGCGCGATAATATGTGGCCTGGACGTGATATTCGTGGCGTATGCTTCCAGTCTTTGGATGGTCTACGCTTGGGCTTTCTTGGTTGGTATGGCGTCGGCTTTCGTTTATATCCCCGCATTAACGACGGTGCAACGGTGGTTTCCGATGCGAAGAGGTCTTGTTTCCGGGATCGTGAACTTGACCTTCGGTATATCCGCGGCGATCATGGCTCCCATATTCGGCTTTATGCTGCACGCGGTAGGTTACGTGGACATGAACATTTACCTGGGCGTAATCGGCCTCGTGGTTGGATTGATAGCTGCGCAATTCACTGAGGTTCCGGAAAGAGTAGCTACGATTCAGTCCTTATCAACCGGTCAAACAGTGAGTGCCATCCCGAATATGGATAATTCGTTGACGGTCAAGCAGAGCTTGCGCACAAGCAGTTTTTGGTTTCTTTGGTTGACGTGGGCATTGCAAGGCGCTGCAGGCATCGCGATGGTGACGCTATCAACCACATTCGGGCTGTCACGAGGATTCGATCTGGAATCTGCAGTAGTTATCCTGACTGCCTTTAATCTTACAAATGGCTTCAGTAGGCTGATCACAGGGTACCTTTCCGACATAATAGGCCGTAATTCCACAATGAGCTTTACTTTTTTCGCGGCAGGCGCGGCATACTTGTGCTTACCTTTTATGGGCGGTTTGACCAGTTTGGCGATTTTGGCCGCGATTATCGGATTCGGCTTCGGAGCCCTCTTTGCGGTTTCCGCTCCATTAGCTATGGATTGCTTCGGAGGGAAGCATTTTGGAGCTATTTTCGGTCTTGTCTTTACAGCCTATGGTTTTGTAGCCGGGTTCATTGGCCCGTCGGTGAGCGGGTACGTGCTGGACGCGACAAACGGAAATTTTCATGCCATCTTTACTTATCTTGGATTGTTCTGTTTGTGCTCGGCTCTTTTTATCCGTTTCGTGGTGCCGCCGAAATATTTGGCCGTGGAACATTCTTAATCATCGGCTATGCGCCCCTTAGAGATTTCAGCTAACAAAATGCCTGACTCACGCAACTTAACTGATGAGGATCTCGTTCAGAGAGTCCAAAACGGCTCCGAATTCGCTTTTAATGAATTGGTGGATCGCCATTCAGACATGGTCTATCGCCAGGCTCGGGCTATCAGCGGATCTGCGCACGAGGCTGAAGATATTGTCCAAGAAACCTTTTTGAAAGTTTTCAAATATATTGATCGATTTTCTCCCTCAAAAGCCTCGTTCAAAACATGGCTGCTCACTATAGCCCGTAATCAGAGTATCAATGTCTTCAGTTCTCTGAAAAGAAAGGCGGTAAGGCTGTTCACTGAAGAAGAAATGGAGAGCGGCGATTGGGGATCTCCGACGAATCGTGTGGCGACAACAGATGCTGAAAGCCTGCTTTCAATTAAACAGGAATTCAGCCGTGTAACAGCCGCATTAAAGAAGATTCCGGAGAGGCAGAGGACGGCATTGCTTTTAAAAGCCCAGGAAAATATGAGCTATGAAGAAATTGCCATAGTAATGCAAACTTCGGCCTCCGCCGTGGAGTCACTGATCTTCAGGGCTCGGAAAACCATCTTGGAAATTGTTAAGGATTAGCGCTCAAAATGGCCATAAAAGCAGTCAAGGCCGAGTCCATTTGCATAGTAACCTTAAAATCGAGAAATCGCGCTTTCTTCGCGGGATTTCGATTCTTGCGTTGTATCAGTATACGGAGGGTTTTCGATGGATTGCCGTGAACGTGAAAACCAGATTTCGATGTTGATGGATGGCGAGTTGCAGCCGTCTGCTTCGGAAGAATTGGTTAGACATGTCGCAACATGTAAAATCTGCCGGATGGTTTATGACGGTATGCTTGCCCTGAATGTTGATTTGAAGGTCAGTACTAAAGATGTGGCGATGCCGTCAAATTTACCGGCAAGAATCAAAGAGCGGATCTCGGCTGCAAGGAACAGAGAATTTGATAAGGGTCTTGCCATCATATGGCGGCGGTTGCCCATCATGGCAATGATAGCGCTCTTAGCTATTGGGCTAGGGAACCTAGCGGGGAACTCTGTAAGTGATATCCTTTTGTCAGATAGGCATAACACCGTTGTCCAGTCAATGATACCTGATACCGGAGAATCTCTGGGGGATTTACTGATGGATGTTATCCCAGAGGGGAACAGTCAATGAAAAGAATTCTTTTTTTCACAATTTTTATATTTTCTCTCATTTTGAACCTGGCTGTTGCAGCTACTTTGGGCTGGCATTTTTTCGGCAATAAACATAGGCCGTTGGATATGCAGGCTACGGAATCTCGCCTCACAGATGACGATTTCAAGCTTATTGGGCGCTGTTGCATGCAAAACGGTCCACCGAAAATGGTAATGGACCTCAGGCAGAAAATTATTGAGAAGAAACTAGAGGTCCTGGAATTATTGGCGAAGAATCCTGGCGAACCTGGGGTGGCCGAGAAAAAACTCGGGGAATTAACAGCGCTTTCAGGGCAAATGGAAGGAGAGGCCGCCAAGAGAATAAGCAAGGTAATGGCTGCACTTCCTGTAGAAAAACGAGACGCTTTCTTGAATTTCTTAAAAAATCGAACTGCTATGGGCTTCGGTCCAGGCATGCACCGTGGTCCTTGCCGTTGTGCCGACCCCGCTCAAATTGACTCCAATCAAAAATAAGTTTTCCGCGGGGAATTCCGTGCAGCGATGTAATTCAATTATAAGATTTGCAATTAGTCGAGAAAAGGAGATTTGAATGAAAATGGCTAGAATCGCAATTGCTGTGACTGTGCTGCTCGGGCTGTTCGTGACGGCAAATGTCTATGCAGCCGGATGCTGTGGGGGAATGGCAGTGCCTCAGTCCGGCGCGGTACTTGGAGACCTGACCAAAGAACAACAGAAACAGGTTGCCGATCTTAGGACCGAGTTCTTCAAAAAACAGGAACAACTCCGGTCCGAGCTGGGCAATAAGAGGATCGACTTAATGGAATTGGCCCAAAAGGACAGTCCTGACGAACAATCCATTGAAAAAAAGAGGCAGGAGATCTGGTCTCTCCAGGATGCTATGCGCAACGAGGCCAGAACCTTTGATACTAAATTCAGAGCGATTCTCACCCCGGAACAGCGACAAAAACTAGGTCCTGGGACAGGTATGGGATCAGGTGGATGTGCCGGGCCGCGGGTCGGAAGCGGGGCTGGATGCGCTGGCTGTCCCTGGAGGTACTTCTCGCTTATAATCTCCCCAAGAATTCTGCTTGGTTTACGCTACAGTTTTCCCAGTCAAATGTCTGATAAATGACCGCTTTGGTGGGGGCGGACCAAAACAAGGTACGCCCCAGTTTTATTGCAGCAAACAACCGAACGCCGCAGGGGAGCTTAAATTGATGTTAAACCTTCTTCAGAAACGCATACCAATTTAATCCACGGCCGCTGGTAGTCTTTATGTTTGTTAAAACAAAATCCGGAAAATTTTTTCTCACGAATTTGAAGACCTCTTCTACGGTTGCGAACTCATAAGGATAACCACCAATCCAGTCCGTCGCGTCGGTACGCCATCTCATGCCTCTATGAGATCTGTAATTTTTCACATGCGTAACCGGATTTTCCAATCGTGCCATTACCATTAACAGATACGCGCCCATGGCCGCAGGTTCCAGCACGAACCGGCCCAGCAAGGGATAGGCATTATACATCTTCTTGACGGATAGCCAGAACTTGTGGATCCACGCCGGGGATCCGTTTCTCGAAATGATCTTGTTGTATAGGGCTATGTAATAATAACCATTGGGCGCCACGAGTTCACACGAATTCAAGATGGATTCCCACATCTTCCCCGTGTGATGCAGTACTCCCCAAGAATAAACTATGTCAAAATTTCCCAGTGAGCTGATAAAAGGTTTTTCCAGAACCGAGCCTTGAAAAATTTCCCATTTTGCAGGACTGTCTGCCAAATTGTGCAAGTGTTTACAACACTGCACGCTGAAGGGATCGACGTCAAAACTGACGATTCTTTCTGCCCCGAGTTGAAAGGCTGCATAAGAAAAGAGACCGCTGCCACAGCCAATATCAATGAAGCTCTTACCGTGCAAATCCGGTATATCCAAAAATTCAATTAATGACTGTGCGGCTATTTTGATTCTATCCTGGTCAAGACTTGCTAGAAATCTCTGCCAATTTTCGCCGAATGAGAATTTTTGTTCTCGGATCATATTGAAACGGGAGTGCTCAATGTTCTGCTGATCTGACGGTTTCAAAGGGTTCGAGTCGCACGTCAAGTGAATTTGAGAGTCCTCTTACCCTGAATGGAAAAGTGAGCGTCTTACCATTTTTTATTAGCGAGTTGCCTAAAATTCCTGAAACAATGGTATCAAGCCCGACCAAGGGCGAAACGTCCAGCTTCAGGTCCACTCGACCTTGATCGTCAAAGTACATGCCAAATCCATCTATATTGGTGGAATCAGCATGTAATTTCAAATCAGTGATTTTCCATTTGCTGTCGAATGCTTCCATGGCCCAAGTCAGCCGCCGAAAGGGAAGGCCTCGGGCAAAAATATCAGGAAAACGTCCTCTCACCAGTGAACCGAAATTGAGAGCTGCGGAAATTTTGGAGGGAATATCGAATTGCTGGGTCAAAATTCCATGCTGAACTTGCACTTCAATTTTGCCCATCTTATAGATCCCCTGGTTTTCACGTTTAGTGCTGGTCTTCCACTCCATACGTCCTTCCACTGCGACTTCGCCCTCAATACGTACCCGGTCGGGGTCAGAGGTCAGAATTCTTTCCATTCTGAGATCATCACCCCTGATGTCCAGCGATAGAGGAACTCTGGTGCTTGCCCTTATATCAAAAATCGCAGTCCCGCGTAGAAGTCCATCAGCAAAGGTCATCTGCCATTTTGGCACCTTGACCAGCCCATTTGACCCCTCAAAATAAGCCTGAAAATTCGAAAAAGCTCGACTTGGTGTTTTGCCCTTAGCGATTTTGATGTTAGCCCCGCCTCGACTTCGTGCCAAGAACCTTACCGCAGAGTTGGCGCGGATCCACTCACCCCAGGTGACGTTGCTGACATATCCAAGCGGAGCCGTGAAATCCGTGGTATCGACGAACGGAGATTCTAAAACTATTTCTACTTTCGGGTTGTCAAAATCCGTTACGACGACAGTCCCTGAAAGTTCAGGACCGCCTATCTTAGCCCGGTCGACCACGGCATTCAGGGATCTTCCTCGAATACGAAGATTGCCGGACGTACCTTCCATTCGTTTATGAAAACCTGGAATGCGCAACGAAACGTGATTCAGGAGAAGATTCGATTCAATTTGAAGATCCGGGATTTTTTCATCCCAGATCTTGACCATAACATCTCCTTCAATTCTGCCTCCGGATTGAAGTTCTAAACTTGGATCCAACAGATGAATAAGAGCATTCGTTGGGATACCTTTAGGCGGGAGATTTACGCTAAACGTCAGTCTTCCCGTCTTTTGCAGTCTTACCTTTGGCAGATATGCGAGTACCCTTCTAGAATTAAATATGCTTGGTCCATTGTCGTGCCTTCGAGGTCGGAAATACCCGAGGCATCCAATTCCAGAGGCACTCCAGGGTTCTTTTTTATTACAGAGCCAATACGTATGCCATTGCCTTTCAAATCGGCCCGTGCCGAAAAATTAACTGACGGACCACGGCCCTTAAGGCTCAATGAAACCGGTGTGGTACCTGAGATATTGATTTCAGAATGAAGGACATTCAGCTTTTTCAAATCTGCGGGCGATACATGAAGATCGGCTGTTATGTCCAAATTTTCCGGGGAGAGGCTACCGCTGATTTCTCCGGAACTATCACCTAATGTACCTTTCAGCCCATTGAAACTGACTCCCGACCCTCTGAACCTCAATGAGCCAGTCATTTTCCGGATTGGCAGCGGGAATTGAGATAAACGACACTGAAATTCTTCCAGATCCACACGCCCCTTCATTATAGGTCTCTTCAGAAGACCTTTTACATCCATGGTGACGGATATCCCGCCGTGAGCATCACTAACCGAGCCTACCCATGATTGGAAATATCCAGCTACAGCCGTATTTTCAAATAATGGTTTGAAATCCTGGGCCTGCGCCTTCATTGATACAAACAGATCTGTTTTAGGCGAAGTTTGAAGCTCCGATATCCAACCATTTAGCACTATGGGAGAATTGCCGACGGTCAGACTTATACCTTTAAAAATCATCTCATTTGAGCTTAATCGAACACGACCGGTGGCATTCTTGACCGGCAACCGCACCCCCGGAACAAAGCCTGAGACTTTGTCCAGATACGCGTCCATGAACAGTTTTCCAGTTCCAATCTTTCCATGGAAAATATCGACTGGTTTGCCGATCCACTTAGCCCCGGTAATCAGTATATGTCCATTCAGGCCGGCCTCCAACAGGCGATCACGATCCTCTTTTTGCATAATTTTGAACGGCAATAGTGGGAAGAATTTTTTTAAATCTACATCCGCATTTCGAAACGATATTTCCACCTGCGGATCCCGTGACTGAAATTTTCGTATAGAAATCTCGGCTCCAAATTTTATCCCCGGTAGTCCAACCTCCACCAAATCCAGCCCAAGATTTTCGTCTTTTCGATCCGCGGTGAATTTTATCCAACCTTTATCCATCCGCGTATCACGAAAGAAAGGGTGCCCTGGTGCTACAGCAACGTTGGAGAAAGTAAGTTCTCCGCGGGCTTGAAAGTTCTTGCTTTCACCTTTGATACTAACATCTGTATTTAATTCACCTTCCAAGAAGGGAAAATCAATGTTGAAATATGCAGCGGGTATACGAAAAGGTGAAACCGGAAATCCTTCAATTTTAAGCCTCACATCACCTCGCCAGTCCTCTCCAAAGGCGGGCATCGAGGTTAGATGACCATCGACGCGTATTGATCCGTCACGCTCATTTCCGGGTGTCGCAGCTTTGACTGAAAAACTTTCCACGCCATAGAGAGTGGCTTCTTTGCACAGGACTTCAATATTAGAAGCGACATTTTTTTTAGAAGGGCTTTGAAGATCGGCTGCAGAAAAAATACGTCCGCCGTGTAATACAAAATTATGGATGACGGGACGTATGAAATGGGGTCGGTGTTTTCGCGGAGCCTCAACATCTTTCCTAAAAATCGGCAATGCAGGAAGCAGAGTTTCCGGATTCGCTACTTCAATGCGATTTATCTTCGGAGTTCCCCTTATTGCCGAAATCATGTCCATCTCGCAAAAGGCTTCTGGAATGACCAGCAGGAGTGCCTCGCCGGAACGGTCTCGCATTTCGAGATTTTTCACGGAGATCTTCGCAGTGCCAAGTGAAAGCCACGATAACGCGGTTGATTCTAGTGAAATTTTCGTGTCCAGAGCGATTTCGAGTTGCGGGATGAGCAGTTTAGCGAGAAGATTCCCATCCATTGCCACTCTTATGAAGAGTAGCAAACCGGCGCACAAAAAAAATGCCGCCAAAAAAAGCAGAAAGAGCCATTTTAGGATTCGTCTAAGTAAAGGCGACCGCGAGGCTACAGATGAATTTTGATTTTTTGACATATCAATTGCACTGGATTTCCAGGAAAACTCGACAGTTCGGATCTCAGATTTCGAAATTTGTGCCGGAATAGGCAACCGGTGTCGAGTCGATCTATGACCTGACCCCTCATATCACCTTTAAATAAAAGAATTAAGTGAGAATTAAGATTTCCTAGGATATCTGAGACGTGGCACCTTCTCAAGCAAGCCGGCGAGTTTGCTTCTTTAGCTTTGATATTTTTCTCCGAAGAATATTCAGACGAGTATTGCTTGCTCCCTGTGCGCGCTCATCGCCCCACTGCTTCTGAACTTCTTTTAGCTTGGCTTTGACAACACGAACACCTTCGCCTTTTTTCTCTGCACCAGTATCTACAATTCCTTTTTCTGCCCTGAGTGCAGCCAATAGTTCAGCTTTATTAAGTCCATGTATGCCTTGAACTCCAGGAATTTTCAGAGCTTCTTCACGCAATTCCTTAATAGTCCATCTCTCGAGAGGTTTTTCTTTTTGTTCCTTTTTCTTCTTCTCGGCCATTCCTCCTCCTGCGGGGACAATTAATCTTAGGATGAGATTATGAACAAAAAGGTTGAGAGTTTCAACCGCATTTTCCCAGATCTCCGAAAGTTATTGGAAAGATTATAACTATTCTCATATGTGTTGTTCTTAATTATGTACATACGAGCTTCGGCTCCGTCTCTCCGAACGCGGGTAAGAGGCGCGAAATGCCGATATCTCGCGAAGAGTCCCGCGCCTTGAGTGGACGGATAGCCGAAGACCAGTTCCTCCTGGAACCGGGGACCTATTCAGTTTGCGCTCCTAGCGATCCTCCGACCAGCTTCCGTTCATAGTTGCAAGCATTTTAAGATCAAATCCTTCTTTCCGATTGCGCAGATCATAATAAAAAATCACGAGGCAAACAGAACCGAACAAACCTGCGACAAGACTGGCCAGAGTGCTCAAAAGCTGGGCAAATATTTGAACTGTAATGGAATATTGTGATGCAATGGCAGCTATAATTGATCCTGGAACCTGGAAAATCATATGAATCGTCAAATTGATTAGGATAAATAGGTTTAATAAGACAACTAGCCGCATGAAATAGCTTTTGGGCCAACCTTGGTCAGCTTTGCCCTGGATCAGGTGCCAGCTGCGTTTGAGGGCTCCCAAATACGCGATATTCTCTATTATGACAACCTTGTCAAAAAGAAGAAGCTTGGTTATGCAGTAAAATGGTATTAGCAGCAGAAACGGCCATGTCACCGCCGACCACCATCCAGAGATCTGGGTGAGACGGCTAAGGGCAAAATATGCCGCAATACCAATCAACACAGGGACTAAAGTGAACGCAAATGCAGAAAGCGCGACAAGAAACGAGGTGAGTCACAAATTTTCCAAGTTTGCCCATTACGAAGCGGTAGGCCTCCTTGACGATGACCTCGCGCCCCAAATAGATGGAAGACACTGCATGAATCATGGCCCCCTGGGACAAGTAAAATATTCCTATGAGAATGACAATCAGGGACGGAATAATCAATATAGCTCCCGCGATCATGATCCATTGCGGTAAACTTCCGAGCGCCTGCCACGTCAATCCGGCTACTAAAACAATCAACGCTCCGATTAATGCAACTCCTCCCATGAGCAATATCGGAATACCCGCTATTACCAAGAGCTTCCAGAAATGCGCTCGACAGATCTGAAAAGTGCGGTCCAGTATACCGCCTAGGGATAGAGGCTCCAGAAGGAATTCTCCGGAACCCACTATTTCATTTTTTTCTGGTCCGATTTCAGTTCTTTTCAGTGGGAAAGCTTGGTGATCCACCGTTGCTTTAGGCGTAACCACCTCATTCTCATATTCCGCGGCTCGCGGTGACGCGATCGGAGACCCCATTGCCGAAGGCTCTACAGTACCAACGATCGTGTCGGGCGGTATCGGTGGATTGATTTCTACGGAAGCGCCCAGATTTTGCAACAGGCTAAACAGTTTTCTCGCGCTTTTCAGGCTCGCTTTTCGAGTTACCGTCCAGGGCAACGTATCTAACCGGGCCAAAATCCGTTCCACCGGAGGTTGGCCGGAGGTAATACGAGATAGATTCTCGGCAACCGTACGCTTGGCAGCATCGTCCTTAATGGCTGTAATCGTCACAGTCCGTGGAGTGTCAGAAGAATCTGTCTCCATGTTCACCAAAGCCCCCTTTCAATTTCCTATGCACTCGGATTTTAATAAAATCGGAGCGCAGGATCCCGCATATGCGAGAAATTGCACAGTTAAAGAACTCTGAGGCGTTCTCGATACAGTGCTTCGACTCTCTCCAAAAGCAATTCTAAATCGGTTGATGAAGCAGGCAAGACAATCGATTTTTCGAAGATGCGATCGGCGATTTGCTGAACCAGGTTTTTGCGATATTCAGTCTCCAATCCCTCTCGTCTGGCGAGAAATTTTCTAACAAGCTGATAATCTGCTGATGTCATAGCATTTACAATCGATAGTAGCTGTTGATCATTTTCTCCCGGGCCGCCGGCCGGGTTTTCTCCGGAAGGTAATTTTGATACTGATTCAGTTATGACTAACGTCCCGGCAACCAGATCCCCCAGTCTTCTGTTACGAGAATCTATGAACATTACTATTAATCCGAGTGGATAAACATCGCCTAAAATATCAACTGCGCGCAATATATTTCTCACCGCTGCTTCAAGGAACGAAATAGGTGTTCCATCTTTTCTGATCACCCGTATATTTTGTGACCTTTTCCCGGGCGTCGAACCACTCCAGACGTATTCAAATAAGATGAAATATCCGAGAGAAATTATCCCGTATGCAACAATCGCAATGGCGATAATCCATTGGCCCAAGACTTTTTGCATTTCATGCAATGCACTAGCTATCGTGACAATTTTTGAGGCTGCCAATAATATCAAGCCCATTGCGAGAAAAAGAGCCAAAATGAGGCCGAATTGGATCAATCTATCTATGAGATAGGCCAAGAATCTCTTTCCGATACCGGCCAGGTGAAACTGCAATTCAATGTGATCAGGAGTTTCAACTGTGAGAATAAGCTGGTTTTGGTTCACCGCAGTTCCTCTGACGTGATAGTATCAAAAACGGTCAATTGGCGGCGGATCTCGTGGGTCTTTATACTTTTGTAATACAGCAAATTTTTACCTTGAAGCGCGCCATACCCGGGGTGATCTTTCATTATGAATAAAAGTTGCAAAACAAAATGAATATAAATGAGTTCATCAGTGAACGCAAAGAGGAATGGCAGAGACTGGAAAGCATAACGAACAAATTGCGACCCGGCACATTTCAACGAATGACCCGGCAGGATTTGTGGGATTTAGGGCGATTGTATTTTTCCGCGGTTTCGGATCTGTCGGTTCTCAGATCTTCAGAATTGGCCCGTGATCCCCGGAACGAAATTATCAGCTATCTTAACAATCAGGTTGCGACCGTTCACGGAATGATCTACAGGACTCCCAGATTGACATGGACCGGTCTGAAGGAATTTCTTATAAGTGGTTTTCCGCAAACATTTCGAGCGACGGCGAATTATACAGTTGTTGCCGCTGCGGTTTTGATCGTGGCAGGGTTTACAGGCTTTTTCTTGGGACTAAGTGAACCCGCGTTTATCGAACTCATCGTGCCGGACAACATAATTGCGAAAGTCGAAAAGGGGAACGTGTGGTTTAACGATCTTTATACCGTAGCACCAGCGGCCTCCAGCCTGCTTATGACCCATAATATATCTGTCACATTCCTGATCTTTGCGGCCGGCATTACTTTCGGAGCGGGAACTCTTTATCTACTGGCCCTGAACGGACTGCTCATAGGAACAGTAGCTGCGCTATGTATGAACCACAAGTTGGCTTTGGAATTCTGGTCCTTTCTGCTACCTCACGGTAGTCTTGAACTAACGGCTATATTCTTAGCTGGTGGCGCAGGTTTAATTATAGGACGCGCTCTTATTGACCCCGGACCGTACAAACGCTCGGAAATCCTTGCATCGCGAGCCAAACAAGCAGTAAAGCTGCTTGCCGGGTGTATTCCGCTGCTGATAATTGCAGGGCTAATCGAAGCTTTTGTTTCTCCTTCGCCGCTACCAGCGTTACTCAAAATAATTACCGGTATAATCCTTTTCATTTCGCTGCTCAGTTTTCTCTTCCTGTCCGGCAGGGACTCGCGAAAGGAATTGTCCGCAGGCTTTCGAAAGATGGAATAATGGCCGACACACAAGACAGATGCGAATATTCAAACCTCACGATTCCCAATCAAAATGCATATGTAGGCGTAGCTCAGACATACGTAAGTAACATTGCCGCTAAATTGGGTTTCGATGAGTCGGACTGCTTGACAATAGGAAGGGCAGTCGCTGAATCGGTATCGACGGTTATTAAGTACGCGTTCGAACCTCTTCAACGGTCCTCGTTGAACATATCCTGCGAGCGCGTACCATTGGGACTGAAAATAGTAATTGCAGACCAGGGGCTCCCTTTCGATCCAACTGGTCTTCCGAATACCGAGACTCAGCAATTGACCGAAGACTCACCGGGGAGGGCAGACCTTCTACTGAAAGAATTAATGGACGAAGTTGAATTTCATAACCTCGGGCCGGCAGGTAAAGAAATAGTACTCATTAAATATGCTAAAAATCGCACCATTGCAGATTATTTCGATGCGTGCGAACTCGAACCGTACGAGCCGCCGCCCACCGACTCAAAGCGTATTTTAAACCCTGCTGAAATCATGATTCGTCCAATGGAAGCTTCCGAAGCCCTGGAAGTCTCCAAAGCCGTGTACAAAGCTTATGGAAATACTTATGCATTTGAGCACGTCTACTATCCGGAGCGGATTATTGAATTGAACAAAAGCGGCGAGATGTTTTCCATCGTTGCTGTCACGCCCGAAAATGAGATTGCCGGACATTTGGCTTTGAGTCGTCACGGCCAAGAGCGGATCGGAGAGTTAGGGAGGGCCGTAGTCAAACCGGAATTCAGATCAATGGGAATCTTTACTCGATTAACCGAATTTGCCGTCGGCAGAGCAAGGGCTGAAGGCTTGTTGGGAATATTAGGCGAGGCGGTCACGAATCATACGTATTCTCAACAGGTCGGTTTGGGAGTAGGGTTGAGAGATTGTGGGTTGTTCGTCGGCTATATACCGCAAACCGCGTCATTCAGGAGAATCACTGAAGAGCTGACGCAACGAGAAAGTGTGCTGATGCATTTTATGTATCTACGTAAGCCTCGGCCGTTTATCATTTATCCCCCATCCAATCACAAGGAAATGATTGTTTCGCTATTCCACCATTTGGGGGCTACGCCCGATTGCATGGATATAAACGATCATAAATTCTCCGAACCGGATGAAAACGGGATCGTAAATGTTGCCACCGTCGGGCCAAGTGGAACAGCTCGAATACTGGTCGAGCGATTCGGCCGAAATACTTTCCAGGAAGTGAAGTCCAGGCTGAGAGAATTATGCATTAAACGATTCGAAATTGTTCATTTGTATCTGAATCTTTCTGATCCGCAAACGGCGCACCATACCGAACAGTTTGAAAATATGGGGTTTTTCTTTGCCGGTATATTGCCGGGCACCAGAATAGGCGACGCATTAATATTACAGGTACTTGAACAATGTTCCCATAGATTACGAAAAGATTAAGACCAAATCAGAAAAGGGTTCTGAACTGCTCGTCTACATCAAAAATCTAGACCCGAACCGCATCTAAGGGAAAGATCAAATTACCCTTTTTTACGAAATCGTTTTGCAAACAAGAGCAAATCCATATCTCTCCCGGGCGCGGCTATCAAGGACAAGCCTATGGGGCATCCCTCAAAACGAGCAACGGGCAGAGTGATCTGAGGAGCGCCCACCAGTCCAGCAATACAGGCCAATGTCAAGGTGCGTTTGCGAGTCTGTGCCGTTGCAGCGGGCGGGGCATTCTTGAGAGGCGCAATTCCCGGGGCTGTCGGTAAGCAAATTACCGTATTATCTCGAAGCAGTCCTAATATATGCGATCGGATTTCAGAGCGTAGGGTCTCGGCTGCCTTTTTCTGAGCGGCAGTAATGTTTGCCGCGCTGGAAAATCGTTTTTGAATTTCGGGCGCGAATTTCGGTCTGACCCTGCCGATCCATTCCCCATGCGCTTGCCAGACTTCGTAGGTTTTGCATATCACCTCGATTTCAGTCCAAATATCCAGATCGTCGTTGGACAGCAGGGCATGTGAGATCGACGGAATCAATTGGGTAAGCTTTTTGATTTCAGTTTGCAGGATTTCCTGAATAGGACCGTTTGCCAACTCAAAGGCATCGTCTGCGATTAATAAACGTACAGGTGATTTGGAAACAGATGAGGCCGGAAGCAGAACTTCCCCGATTCGATGTAGAAGATCGGCATCACGCGCGAACCAGCCCACTGTATCAAAGCTGGCCGCCAAGGGGACGACTCGCTCAATCGATATAATCCCGTAAGTGGGGCGAATACCAAATAACCCGCAGTAACTTGCCGGAACACGCACCGATCCGCTGGTATCAGTTCCCAGCGCGAAATCAACCAGCCGGCCCGCGGTTGCCGAGGCAGAACCGCAGGAAGATCCGCCTGGAATTCGATCCGGAGCAGCAGGATTTGTGGGCGTCCCATAGTGGATGTTTTCACCGCTCAGACTGAATGCCAGCTCGTCCATGACGGTTTTTCCGACCAGACTGGCTCCGGCATCCAGAAGCGCTTGGACGGCAGGCGCGGTGTATACCGCTGCTTCATGTGTTTGAAACCAATCTGGATTCCCCGCTCCAGTCACATGACCTTGAATATCGAAATTGTCTTTTGCGGCAAAAGTGAGACCTCTGAGGGGACCGGTTGCTGCACCCGGAATCCTGATATCATCGTATTTGATAAACGCTCCGAAGGGATCTTGCATAGTCATTTACTTACACTGCGGCATCATTCTCTTATTTGCCCTTGAATATCGATCCAAGTACGCCTCGAATGATTTCCCGTCCGATGGTGCTACCGATGCTTCTGGCAGCTCCTTTTGCCATGGCTTCCAGGACACCCTGGCGCCTACGGTTCCCGACGAGTATGTCGGGCAAACCCCATCCCGTTGACTCGCCACCGGGTTGTTGAGGCGCCTCGTTCGTCCGTGAAGGGACAGGTTGAGCCTTGGCCGCTCTGGATTTGATCTGTTCATAAGCGGATTCCCTATCCAGAAGCTGATCGTATTTTCCCATTACAGGACTGAGCCGAATTATCGATTGTCGTTCACTATCGGTAAGAGGACCTATACGAGACTCAGGCGGGCATACAAGCGCGCGTTCGACAATACCCGGCACGCCATCCTCTTGAAGCGTCGATACTAAGGCCTCGCCGACACTCAATTCCGTGATAGCTTTAGCCGCGTCGAATGCAGGATTGGGTCTAAAAGTTTCCGCGGCAACGCGGACCGCTCTCTGATCTTTAGGCGTGAAGGCCCGTAAAGCATGCTGCAGTCGATTCCCCAACTGTCCCAAAATCTTCTCAGGAATGTCCAGTGGATTTTGGGTAATGAAATATATGCCGACCCCTTTGGATCGTATCAATCTCACCACTTGCTCTATTTTTTCCAACAGAGCCGCAGGAGCATCTTGAAAGAGCAAGTGGGCTTCATCAAAGAAAAATATCAACTTGGGCTTTTCCACGTCTCCTACTTCGGGGAGTTCCTCAAAGAGTTCGGACATTAGCCAAAGCATGAATGTGGCGTATAGCCTAGGGTTCTCCATGAGTTTGTCTGCCATCAGAACACTAACATAGCCATAACCATTCGGATCAGCGCCCATGAAATCGTTCAAATTGACGGCCGGCTCGCCCAAAAGGTTCTCTCCTCCTTGTTGTTCCAAAACGAGCAAACGCCTCTGAATCGAGCCTATTGTGGGTGTGGTGACGTTTCCGTACGTTGTACTCAGTTCTTTCGCTTGTTCGGCCACAAACGTTAGCATGGCGCGTAAATCCTTCAGATCAAGCAGGAGTAACCCATGGTCGTCCGCCAATTTGAACGTGATGTTGAGCACCCCTTCCTGGGTATCATTGAGTTCCAGCAGACGAGAAAGGAGCAGCGGTCCCATGTCGGAAATAGTGGTACGTAAAGGGTGCCCTTGACGGCCGAAAAGATCCCAGAATATTGTTGGAAATCCTCGCGAGCCGTAATTTTTGACACCGAGCTTTTTGGCCCTTTCCTCCAATTTTGGATTGGGATTTCCGGGCATACCAACGCCCGAGAGATCACCCTTGATATCAGCCATAAAGACCGGCACGCCCTGACTTGAAAAGCCCTCTGCCAACACCTGCAACGAAATTGTTTTTCCGGTGCCTGTCGCTCCCGCAATCAAGCCGTGTCTGTTGGCATATTTTAATAAAAGAATTTGAGGCGTCTTCCCTTTACCGATCAATATCCCGGGTTCGTTACTCATAGGTCTGGGTCCTCCAAGTTGGGTGATCGCTCGTTCTTATATCTTTAAAATCGCCGAAGCCTGTCGGGGATGCACCATATTTTCATGAGTCGGGCTGTGGAGGGCGGGACAAGGTGCTCCCATGGTTCGTTTAATTCCATTAATTTTCTGACTGCTGCACCGGTCAGACCCTTCTTTTCAGGCGTTTCTTCCCACATCACTTCTGTCTTAAGTCCGAGTGATTTGAACATATTCAGTTTTTTCCGACCCCATTGATCATAAATCGTAAGGTAGAAAACTGCATCCAAAGGTACGTAATATTTGTATAAATCGGGAAAATTGATCGGGAACGGGACCACCGAGAAATCGGTGTGTGGAATATTCGCTTCTATAAAGGAAGCTCTTATTAACTGATAGCGCTCGAAATACGTTAATGGATTGGCGGCAGGGTCGCTTCGCTGAGGATCGGCTATATCATCGCTAGTTAGCCGTGGATCAGGATTTGTTATCCCTATAACCAGATGCTTGCAACGCGCTTTTCCTGCAAGAAGGTATTTGAGGTGGTCGATGTGCAAGACCTGAAAACGGCCGTGAATCACCCCCGTTTCCGTAAATTGGTCTATGTGGGGTTGATTTTGCAAATTTTCTCGGATGCCCTGCTCTCGAAAAATTTAGCGCAATCCCATCAAAAAATCACAATTGACGGAATAAAATCCTATTGCGTCGGCCAGGAATTTATTTTTTCGATGTAGTCCTGTGGGAATCCCCAAAAAGTCGCCGCGTTCAGCACAATGTTTTTGTAATTGCGGGATGGCCAAATGTCCCGCCTGTCGCCTCGGTTGGGTTTGCCAAAATAAATCCAGGCCGAAACCGTGTTACCATTGTCTGTGCGACGAACCGGGATGCGCTCTTCACCTCGGGAATAGAAGAATGGATGCCCCTCCTTGCGATCAAATGCTTTTAAGAGGCTTTCGTCGATCTCAAGTAGCAGCCCCCAAATAATGGATTTTTCCTTCTGCTCCAGGTTTGCAGTTCCGCCGCCCCTCGACACGGCATAATAATTCCAAACGAAATCATATCCCTCCAAGGTGGCGGGTGTTGCTTCTATTAAAAGTGACGAGTCAAATCCGTCGGACTCCAGCCATGACCGCAGATCCGACCGATTCATGTTAGAACCGTATGCAAAAATAAAATCGTGAGCCATGATCTACCATAGAGTACTTTAGGGAAATTGTGCCAGAAATCTTTTTGCCCTTGCGTCGCAAAAAGCCTGGATGTCTCTTTATTGCAACTCAGCGTCCTTCGGGGCGCTTGCTGGCTCCGCTGCTAAGAACCATATAATTATGTCCCAATCCTTGATTGCAGGTGCGCCGACTTGTCCTCAGGTCGGCGCTTCACCGCATAATAGGCCTTTCTCCCTGGTCATCCGCTTTTTGAAAATACATTCTTTTTCAATGCCATCCGAATGAACCGTTGTCCCATCGGGACCAATTTTTTTCTGCTTTATGCCTCTCGATTATCGAACACGCGTTTTGTTTTGCGCTCACTGCGAGGTAATTTTCCATATTCAACCACCTCGACCTCAGGGGTTACCAGGATTTTTTTCTTAATCATCTCTATGACCTCATTTGCCGTCCGAGCATCGGCAGAGGGATCATTGCCCCGGGCACCTTCGACTTTCAGTATCATAAAGTCTTTTCCATCCCGGCGTTCGAGCACGACCTGATACTCACTCCCTATGCTTTTGATATTGCTCAACACACTGTCAATCTGGCCCGGATATACATTGACCGCCCTGATGATGAACATGTCATCGGATCTACCCATCAGCCGGTCATGTCGCGGCAGCAGACGGCCGCAAGAGCACGGATCAGGCTTAAGTGCTGTGAGGTCTCTTGTTCGGTATCGAATCAGCGGAACCGCTTCCTTTTTCAACGTGGTCACAACCATTTCGCCGACTTCGCCGGGAGGAACAGGCTCCAGCGTCTCCGGATCAAGAATTTCCAATATGTAGTAGTCAGCCCAATAGTGCATTCCGTCGTGGGCTGAGCATTCGAGACCGGTGCCGGGCCCGTACAGCTCTGTCATTCCCGGAATATCGTACATGTCCGTCAGCCCAAGTAGCGTTTTTATTCTATTTCTCATGGCATCGGATGCTCGTTCCGATCCATAAATTATCTTCTTCAGGCTCAATTTGTCGCGTAGCCCTTTGCGTTCCACAGCTTCGGCCAGCAATAACCCCATTGATGCCGTGCAGCACATGACCGTGGTCTGAAAATCCTCGAGGAATTCCATTTGCATATCCAGGTTGCCGGGTCCTGCAGGAATGGCCATTGCTCCGAATTTTTCGCACCCGAGCTGGAACCCCACGCCCGCAGTCCAGACACCATATCCAACGCATATCTGCACCCGATCTTCACTTGTAAGATCCGCCATTTCGTAGCACCGGGCAAAGAAGTGAGCCCAATCCTCAATATCCTTTTGAGTGTAGCAGAGAACTTTTCGTTTTCCGGTGGTCCCGGATGACGCGTGGATCCGCACTACATCGCTCATTGGGACGCTCAGCATCGGAAATGGGTATCCTTCGGCCAAATCTCTGGA
This sequence comes from uncultured delta proteobacterium, assembly GCA_963741425.1. Classification (GTDB taxonomy): domain Bacteria; phylum Desulfobacterota; class Desulfomonilia; order Desulfomonilales; family Desulfomonilaceae; genus DATJPW01. Next base: position 364,565 of record CAVUHP010000018.1, on the reverse strand, counting down.
TGTGACGAAAGGTAGTCGTTTTAGGTCATCAAGGCTTTTGATCTGCTCAGGTTTTACTCCGGCTTTGTCCAGCTTCTCTCGATAGAACTGAGAGCCGTTATAAGCGTGGTTTACAGTCCATTGAAGACCATGAAGCTGGATTTCAGCCAATTCGTCATACGATGAATACGAGGGCATAAACGTTTTCATAAGCGAACCCCAATTTTTTCAGCACTGGTTTAGGAATTGATTACTTATTGACCTTGGAGGATCCGATCTTGTCCGTTTCGGCCTTATTAAGCATAAAGCCGCAGTGATCCATGACTACCCCGTAATCTCTTTTTGCCGCTTCGGGAGAAACAATGCCGTTGCGCACTTCTTCAGCCACTTTTTCCGCAGGTCTCAAGAACGGATCTCCATGTCCTCCACCACCACCGGCTTGTTGATAATAAACAGTTCCTTTGGGAACGTCTTCTACCAAATCCTTTGTCGTGCAAAGGTATTTCCGACCGTCCGGATATGTGAGTTGGATTTTGTTCAGCGTCCCATTCAATCCGCCGTGAGCTCCCCTTGCGGCCTCCACATCGCCATCGCCGAACGTGACTACTTTCGTATTATCCGATCTTATCATGAATCCAGTTTCCACTCCGAGGCCTCCGCGCCACTGGCCGGGTCCCGCGGAATTGTTCCAATATTCATGCTTCAAGAGGAGATGAGGAGTTTGCTGTTCGAACATTTCATAATCCCGCTCCAGTACACGGCCGGAAGCGTCTATCATACATATATGATCCGAGGGGTGGAAAGCACTTTGTAAGTTCCTGACTGACCATCGGAACGGGTCAGTAAAAATCCGTGAATGTGCCGCCAACATCTATGCCGATCTTGTACCGCATAACAGCCTCTTATTGTCCTAACAGAAAAAGTTTTATGGCCGAATAAGTATAGAAAGGATGATGAATATTAAAATGGCTGGCAATGGATTGTCAATTTGAAAAGCTCGCTGATAAGCCCTCCCTTTTTCGGCAACTTGATGTAAACTGATTAATGCAGTAGAGAAGACCAGGGGGATTTTGCCGAGGCAATTGCCTCAATTCTGCAAGACCGCTGCGACGAATAGGACCAACCGGACAGCACTGAAACGCCCTCGCTCGCGGTACTTCCACTGAGTATACAATGTTTGTACGCTTAATTATGGAGGTAATAACATGATTTCTAAGGACGAGCTTATGTCTGAAGCCGTCTCTCTCCCTGTCGAAATCCGACTTCAACTTGTTGAGAAACTCCTTGAAAGCCTCAATCCTTCTCACAAAGATATAGATAAACTATGGGCTACAGAGGTCGAGAGGAGAATCGCTGAAATGGACAGAGGAGAAGTGAAGACAGTCGCAGGAGATGATGTATTCCGGAAGCTACACGATCGGCTAAAAAAGTGAAGTACCGTTTCCATCCTCATGCAGAAGCAGAACTCAATGAGGCAGTTGATTATTATGACGGATGTCAAGAAGGGCTCGGCCTGGAATTCGCAAAGGTAGTCTATGTTGCAATAGAAAATATCTGTCAGCATCCACTCGCTTGGACTCCTCTTTTGCGGAACACCCGAAGAAGCCTTCTTAATCGCTTCCCATATGGGTGGTTTATCAGTCCAACGGCGATGTCATAATCATCATAGCCGTCATGCAACTCAGCAGGAAACCGGATTATTGGCGCAAGAGAAAAGTATAGGACATACCTAGTCATAAGACGCAATAAACAGTAATTAGGCGGCCTTTGACGAGCACGGTATCGATCTTTGCAAGGTGTACTCTTTGATTAAGATCTACGTTGATGCAGACGGGTGCCCGGTAAAGGATGAAGTCTATCGGGTGGCCCGCAGATATGGATTAAAAGTCTACCTGGTTTCTAACTCCCCTATAAGAATTCCGGAGGAGGAACTATTTGAGCTAGTCATTGTTAAAGGTCAATTTGATGCTGCAGATGATTGGATTGTCGAGCATGTTGGTGCAAACGATATCGCTGTATCATCGGATATTCCGCTTGCCGCGCGGTGTCTCGCAAAGGGCGCTCGCGTGCTCGACCCGAAAGGCCGTGTCTTTACTCAAGAATCTATCGGTGGTGTTCTTGCGAATAGAGATTTGATGGCCCATCTCCGGGACCTTGGAAATTTTACGGGAGGTCCGGGTCCGTTTGCGAAACGAGACCGATCTCGTTTCCTCCAAAGTCTCGACACTGTGATTCAGGCCTCTTTCAAGGCAATGCGGGCATGATCGCAGGGGTTTGCCGAGAATTACCGCACGACCGCCAGTAAGGCCTGGACTCCCGGGTAATGGCCTGATATACGGGGAGTTGTTGTCAATATAATGATGGACGTCAGTCTACTGGGCCAATTCTTAGGCCAGCCTGTCCAAAATAGCTTAGAATTGGATAAAGAGTGAAGGATGTACGGATTCACGGCATACTTCGAGAAGGAAGTTTTGAGAAAACGGCCGTATCTCAAAAAGGAATGGTGCATCCGAGTGATTGAACACCCCCTCAAATCAGAGGCTCAAGAAGAGAACCGTTTCCGATTTTGGGGTGTTATCGAAGAACTCCACGGCCGCGTGTTGCGTGTGATAACCTTAGAAGACAAGAAAACGATCCACAATGCGTTTCCTGACAGAGGATTCAAGCCATGAAACTGAGCTACTACCCCGAGACTGACTCCCTATATATAGATCTATCCGAGAAGATTAGCGTCGAAAGCAAAGAGATTTCCGAAGGGGTTGTTCTAGATTATGATGCCGAAGGCAAACTGGTGGGTATTGATATCGATAATGCCAGCAAGAAAGTGCAACTCAAAGAGCTGAGCCTTCGGAAACTGCCAGTGGATATTAATGCGGTGGCGTGATCGGAGCGCAGGGTGACGCCCAAAGATATCGAAGAACTCGGCTAACCCCTAATCCTAGCTTCAGGTTTGCAGATCGCGTAAACAACTTGTTCCATAATTACTTGCGGGGAACGGGCCCCCAACCTTGATGATTTGAGGAGCACGTCCGCATCGAGAATTGCCTCCATGATACCGAGCAGCCTCTCCATGGTGAACTTCTGAGCTACTTTCAGCAGATTGAAAAGTGCATACTCGTTCATGGCCAGCAAATTATATGTCCCTTTTTCCTTTGCCCGAGGATCATCTTGAAGAACTTTTCTCAGGATCGTGACGAAACCGTCGTACGACATTCCGGGTTTCCACGTCTCTCGGAACGTGCTGAACAATAGTTCGCGAGCCACCATAAGTCGCCGGATATCATTGGCCATGATCGCTAGAGTTTGCAGCGGATGCGATACCATCCTCAGATTCTTGTGAAGAGCCGGCAGGCATTGGGCAAGCTCCGCGGAGCGCAGAGCATTCGTGAATTCGAAAAATTCCGCTTCATGAGAGTCATCGAAAAGCGTTTCTACGTCCTGCGCATTTATTTCTTTGCGGTCTCCAACAAAAGCAACCAGCTTATCGATTTCAGTGCGAAGCTGGCGCAAATCACCCCCGGCGCGTGAATACATGACCTGCATCGCACGAGTATTAATATTTTTGCCGCTCCCGCGAAGAGCCTGTCGGACCTGATCCTCGAAAAATCCTTTTTCCAAAGTCGCGCCGCGTTTCTCCCGCGGGACTGTGCATTCGACCACTCGTCCTCGTTTTTCAACAGCTTTGAAGATCTTTTTTCTCTTATCCACTGAAGCTGCGGTAAAAATAAGAAAAATCTGCTCGGGGAATGAAGACAAGATCACTTCTTCCAAAGCGGTTTCGCTGCCTTTAAGCTCGGTTGTTCTGTTTTCTTCCAGAAATTCTCGGCCAATTTCAGAGAGGGCTTCTCGATCTCGAGCAGTGCCGGAACTGCCAAGAACTTCATCTATCCAATCAGAACTATTTTCAAGATTGCCAGCGTCGATGCCGAGCAGACTGAGCAGTTGAGCAAAAGCCCTGAACGCAGCCTTGCGGTCACCGCCATCCCATGAATCGATTACTTTGCGTAAAGTCTTCTGCTGATCGGTTCGTGCCGAGAATAGGGTAGTATTTTCAACTAATAAAACGCGAGCCCCACCGAATAACGAAGGCGTAAATAGCTGGTTGCTGAGATATGAGACATCGACATTGATCCCGTCAATGACGATCAGGTTCGTGTTTCTGAGATCCGGCTTCAGGAGCTTGTCCAAGAGTTCCCTGACGCGCTCTTTTACGAGAAATTCATCACCGTAGAAAAGCTGCACCGAAGCCGGATTCTCAGAGAAGTCCTTTTGTTTCATAAAATCTAAAACCGCGGGTAGAGGAATCTCCAGCGTAGACAACAGAGATCGGGGCCCCGCAAAGGATATTAGAATCTAATTTGAAGCGCAATTACCGCAGAAAAAGGCAGGGCTATTTAGGTTCGATCTTTTCCTTTGGGACTTCATTCGCCGGTTTCTCGGGCGGCGTAACTTCATCCGTCTCTATAGCTTTCTTGAAGGTTTTAATTCCTTTGCCCAAACCGCCCATGATCTCCGGGATCCGTTTGGCCCCGAACACCATGATAACGATAAGAAGAATCAACATCAATTCCGGCATACCAAGGCCAAACATGGCGCTGCCTCCTCGATACGGAAATATCTAGACATTTTTTTTGAACTTTCGTGATTAACAAAGGTCATTATATGAGAAAAGCGTAAGAGCGTCAAATGAACCGAGTGGGGACCACGCGTAAACGGTCCAGGGTGTCGGATTCCGGACAGTGCCGGAATACGACTATTGAAGTGGTTTTTCACATGTTAAATTCTTCTGACCATGTCAGATTCCGAACACTGGGGAACAGACTCTTTAAAAGCTGCTTTTGTATAATGACCTGAAATGTTGATTATTTTTCTGGTTTTGAGTTGTTGGCATCAGGGTTGCAAATTAAAAAGCTAAAATACTCACAGGAAGGCAGCATGGGTCTGAAAAACGAAGAAGCAAAAAACAACGATTCCCAAGAAGAAATCATAGCTACTCTTATCAACCCGATCCATGTATTTTCGGGCGCGGTGTCACCAAAAGATTACGTCAACGCGCAAAAACAACTAATCCGGGACTTTGGTGAGGACATCTATTTCAATTGGCAACTTGAAATTCTTCATGCGGAAATTGCGTCCATTATCGAAGAAATCAAACTTGACAATAGCGGTCCTCGACCTAATACCACTGTGGTAGGCGAAGCGTAATGCCCGGAGGTTCAAAGTCCCGTTATTATACACTGTTGGAAGCGACTTTTTGACCACCTCTCCACGGCCGATCTTGGCCAAGAATTCCACTCCGGAAGGACCACACACGCCGCCATGCGGACGGGAGGCATCCTCGTCACCTCCTGTCCGCTGACGGTAAGTTCAAGCCTTTTGAGGCACCAACGCGCGCCCCTCCTTATAAGCCAAACCTCAATCTTCTTTTTTGTCAAATAGTGCGACTCCTGACGACTGCCAGCTCAACATGGAGGCTTGTATTCGGGGCGAGGAATATTGCATTATGATCCAATCAACCTCTCGACGGAAAATCATTGTTTCGCAGCGATGACGTGACTTGATCCTAAGTTATAGCAATTGCCAAAAGTTTTGTCCGATTCGAGGTGGCCTTATGCCTATTCCGGCGTACGCCGGAATCCAGTCTTTTCAATCCCACGGCACGCGGCACTGGACCCGGCTTTCGCGGTGACGTTCAAGAACGTCATCATTTTTGGCAATTGCTATAAAAGCGATGAATTGCCCCAGTTTTAAAAGGAAAAGGCCAAACTGATGCTAAATGTAACCGATGATTGGAAGAAAGCTTTTCCGGGTGCTCATGTAGGCGTTTTGAGCATGAGTGGGGTACTTAATCCGGACCATCATCCTGCTCTGGACGATGTCAAAAGAAAGCTTGAAGACAATCTGCGTACCAAATTCGATGATCCTGCACAAATTAAGGCCTTGCACCAGATTAAGGCGTATACAGCTTATTACAAGCGCTTCAAGAAGACTTACCACGTTCAGCATCAGCTAGATTCGATTGCATTTAGAGGAAAATCAATCCCGAAAGTTGCGGCTTTGGTCGAGGCCATGTTCATAGCAGAACTGAAGAACATGCTACTGACCGCGGGCCATGATCGGGACTCGATTCAGGGCCGAATCACTCTGCACGTATCTATAGGGACTGAGAGATACGTCCGAATAAATGGGCAGGAACAGGAGCTTAAAGCAGGGGATATGATGATAGCTGACGAGCAAAATGTCATTTCGGATGTAATATACGGCCCTGATCGTCGGACCATGATCACACCCCAAACGCGAAATGCACTTTTTACGGTCTATGGGGCTCCGGGAATCGGCGAACTTGAGATACGTAACCATCTCGAAGACATAGCCGCTCATGTGAGACTGATTGCTCCGGATGCTTGTGTGGAAGCTCTTGAGATTCACGCCGCAGATTAACAATTAGAGAGATTTGCCCCGAAATTCGATCCGAGTCCTTAAAAATCTAGGGAAACCAGAGCCCCAACTGCCCAGGCGTGGAGATAATATGAGAACTTCTCGTCTATCACAAAAGACTCGGTACTATCGGTAGCTGTAGTGTATGATCCGGGCCCGGTCGCCGCGTGAAGCATGGTCCACCGGAAGAACGTGCCCAAAGAAGCGCTACCTAAAATCCTGCGAGATCCCTCAGTCATCCATTCTACAAAGTAGCCGGATGTAAATGACAATGGGTACCGGTATTCGCCGCCGCCATTTTCGGTGAGTCCGGTTTGGATTTGGCTGAACGAGTCTTGAAACGTAACACTTCCCGGAACATAAGGAAATCCGATCACTCGAGAAGTAGTATTTGTAGTCCCTGAGTTATAGAGATATTGAAAACCCAGATATGGCAAAAACGCATTCAGGATTACATTATTTGTCCTGGTTCCGCTAAGTTGATTTCCACCCGTGGTATCCGAGAATCTTAGAGACTGCTTGGAATCAAAATGATCCCAACGGAATCCGCCTAGGATTTGCATTGAAGTAAAACAACTGCTTCGCGTAAGATTGTAGGTGCCCATTCCATCCAGATATCCCCACTGGTGGTTTGAATCCACATTACTGTTCAATGCTACTTGAACGGCTCCTTCTTCACGAAATTCGCCTTGCGTTTTACCGGGAACTAAGAGCCCGCCGGAAAGTGTAATTCCAAGGGCGTCGTATAGCGATATACCCGATGAGACCCCAAGCCACATTCCACGCACCGGCATAGAGAATAGTAGATTGGGTTCGCCGGAGCCATCCGCACGTTCACGTGTGTAACTAAATCCTTTTGGATCATCGAGATATCCAACATATGACTCAACGCGCAAATGTGACGAAGGCTTCGAGTCACAAGCTGTCATTCCGGGATAGGCTTGTGCGGGAACTTGGTATCCGCGTGCAGTGCCACTTGGTCCGACCGGAACGTTGCCCCTCATTAGCTGAGCAGTCACGGCGGCAGGCGCCGAGCTAAAGATAGTAATCAAAAATATTATTGGAACGAAACGTCTCATACTCAGTCCTCTTTAGTCATATCTGTAATACCATATATACAAGGAAGTTACCTTAATTAATTAGTGTAAATTCTATTAAATAACAGACCTATTGTCAAGTTAACTTAATAATATATTGTAATTAATTAACTTTTTATGTCAGGGCTGCTTCAAGCGGTTCAATTTATGGCGGTCCAACGATGAGGGAGGCTTTGGTTTGCGCGTTTTATTGAGAGTTGCTATATTGGACTAAGATAAAGTTTCGTAAATAGAGATCCAGTTTAGCAATCATGAGTTCGGTACAAATCCCCGGTGAAGATTCCTGCATGGCGCTGCTGAAGCGTTATGACACCCCTGATCACATTATCCTGCATTCGAAGCGAGTATGGGAAGTCGGGCGTTTGCTGGGGCTCGAACTAATAAAAAAGAATTTACCAGTCGATATGGATCTCCTTCGCGCCTCATGTCTACTTCACGATGTCGGCAAATATCCGTGCATTCTCGACGGGGGCGGATTTCACGATGTCAGAGGCGAACAAATTCTGGAGCTGGAAGGTTTTCCGAATGTAGCCCGCATTGTAGTTCAGCATGTCATACTGCGAAGCAGTTTGGACGATCCGATTGCCGAAGAACACGTGGTATTCTATGCCGATAAACGTGTGGTTCATGATGTTGTCGTGAGTTTGGATGAGAGATTCGAATACTTAGAGGATACATATGGGAAAACGCCGCAAGCCATCGAAGGACTTCGTATGATGAAGGAAAATACATTCAAATTGGAGAAGAAATTGTTCCTTCATTTGGATTTCAAGCCGAATGATTTGTGCAGCCTCTTGGATGATTGCGCCCCGAGGAGCCGATAACTTCCCGCTTATTGCATATTCACAAGAAAATACTTGACATCATAGGGAATAGCGTTAATTTCTTCAAGGTCTTTGCGAGAAAAGCTCTTCTTTTCGGAGCAAGTGAGGCTTGAATTTTTCCGAGAGCTTTGATATTATACGGCCATTGCAGGGTTGCTCGAAATTTAGGTATTATGGGTATTTAATGTTTTATAGGGTAAAGGTTCCGGCGTTGATCCACTATCATGCCTTGCCCTTCACCGGCGAATCGCCGGGGGCGCCCTCTTAAAAAGCAAATGCACTTTTAATGTTGAATATCAAGGGAGTTGGAAAAGGTTGCCCGAGTTCGTCATATCATCGGTGAAGTCAACCTGCCGAATAGTCGATTCAACATAGGCAATTGCAAATAATTTAAGTCTGTCATGGTGTGATATGGGGTATAGATTTCTATTATTGTTGCTTTTTACGATAGTTGTCTCAAGCCTAACGTCCGTGCCTGGACATGCACAAGACGTATCATTACAGAAGCATGCCAGGGTTAGTACGGAGGGCGCCGATCTCGAGCGGCCGCTGGACATTGCAGAGGAACCATCCTTGCCCAGCTGGTTGGAAGATCTTTTGGCCCGTCCATTACCGGCAGAAGATTCTGAGAAGCAAGCCGAAGCTGCCAAACTCGATGATAGTAGCCTTGAATTAGAATCCAAAACTGACCGGCCAGACAACGTGGACCCCTTGTTTCCCAAGCCTCCACGCATTCCTCCTCTTTATACTTCACCCCCTCTGGAAGGCGAAGGTATCTGGACGTCGGACGAAATGCCCCAAGCGTCGGATGGCCGGCCGCTTATATACAAGACAGCCTATCGCCCTAGCATAGATTTCCCGAACTCAATCGTTTACATGGCAATGTTCGATATTAGTCGTCTAAAGACGCGTCTGTTCATAGGCAACACTGAGCCGGGTATGTACGAGGTTTCTTACACCCCGGAACGAGAAAGCCTCTCCAAAATAGTGGCTATCACCAATGCGTTGTGGATGCAGCAGCACGCACGAGGCGCGGGAGCGATCTTTCGCGGTAGGGTGGTTTATCCTATGGTCCCTGGTATGGCTACCTTGGTGATCTATCGAGATGATTCAGTGGATATTGTTGAATGGTCGGACGATATCCCCACACATCTTGTTAAGGATGCTCGGCAGCTACGTTATCTTCTGATCAAAGATGGAGCCGTTGTAGAGAATGTTCTGAAAAACGGAAAGGTTGTGGATTCGGAACTCGGTCTGGGCGGATTTTTGATTGATAATCAAGGCCGAAGTACCATGGGTAATAAATTCTGGTTCTTGGCCAATCGGACCGCCTTCGGTATCCGCGATGACGGGAACCTGGTTTTCGCTATGGGGCATCATGTGAGTACAAAAGATTTAGCCAAGGCGCTGGTGCTGGCCGGGTGCAAACGGGCAATACACGGGGATGCAAACATTCACAATATAGTCTGCAATTTCTATTTCAGATCGGAAAATGACAAAATAGTCAAAAGAGAAAGGCTTTCTCCGGAACAATTGCAGTACACCTTGAAGAGATATGATCAGGGATACGGGAAAGATTTCTTTGCATTTTATGAAAAGGAATAATCACTGACGTAACCGTTTACAGTTTCATCGAGCGTTCTTGATCCGAAGACTGCAACCTGCCTCAGATCCAGCCATGATCTACGTACCACTTCGCGGTCTCTTCAATCGCTTTGTCAAGCGGGGTATCGGGGGACCAATCCAATTCTTTTAATGCTTTATCCGCTGAGCACACCCAAGCCAATTGCTTCATTTCTTCAAATTTTTCCATCCGGAGCAGACTGGGTTCCCCGGTGATCCGTCCTGCAAAATCGCCGACCAGAGAGGCCAATTTCATTATACTTACAGGTACGGGTAAAATTACCGCGCGGTAACCCATTACTCTGGCTATCCGAAGAGCAAATTCGCGCCATACCACCGGCTCCGGATTTGAAAGAAAATAGGTATTACCACGGGCCAAATCCGATCGAGCCGCGGCAAGGATGCCCTTCACTAAATCTTCAACATAGATGATGCTGACGAGCCTATCCGGCCCTGCAATACAGGGCGCAAATCTGTAGCATGCGCACTTAAAGATTCCGAGAACATCCGTATCGCGAGGACCGAAAACAGTCGGAGGCCTTACAATAGTAACAGGGAGAACGTCCATAAATTTGGCCGCTATTTTCTCGGCTTCAAGTTTTGAGCGGCCGTACATCGACACAGGCGATGGTGAATGCTCTTCCGTCACGGCGTCGCCGGTATCAGGTGACGGCCCTACACATGCTTGCGAGCTTACCAGAACAAATCGCTTTAGAAGCTGATTGGAAATAGGAGAAGCGAAAAATTCGAGCAGCATACGTGTGAGATCTACATTTGCGCTGCGATAATCATCGAAATTAACGGCACGAGTGGCTCCGCCGATGTGGAAAACATAATCAATATCCTGAATCAGGTCTATTTCCTTTTCTAATCTGTCAAATTGAATAATATCGACCCGCATACCTTCCAAATTCCGCAAATTCTTTGGATTACGGACAGGACAGACCACTTGCCATGATTCCGCGAGAAGTAGCTCTACCATGTGGCTGCCTATGAAACCCGTCCCACCCGTAACCAGAGCTTTTGTCATAGGATCCTCAATCGATACTTAATTCCTGACATTCTCCATAGAATCCCCACGATACCATCGTGCCAAACGTTCGGGGGATATTCCAAAAAAATAGCCTAAAATCATAGCTTGATTGATTAGTGTTGTCCTCAAAATGCCCAGATTCCTCCACCGGCGTCCTGACGTGAACGCCCGCGCCGGCAACGTGATTATTCGGCCGAATTTGCGCAGACGCCGAATCAGTTCAAAATCCTCCATAATCGGTAGATCATTATATCCGCCGATTCGGCGAAACAGATCGGCCTTGAGAAAGATGGCCTGATCGCCGTAGGGTAGCTCAAATTTTCGGGATCTAAAATTAGTCAAGCGCTCTATGATTCTCAATCTTTTCATTTTATCGTCAATAGCAAATTCAAACGCACCCGCGGCAGTCCCCGGTTCAGCCAGAGCGTTGCGCACCATTAAAGGCCAATTTGCCGGCAACCGAGTATCCGCGTGCAAAAATAGCAAGATGTCGCCCCCGGCGTTCTTGGCTCCTGTATTCATTTGAGTTGCCCTGCATCGTGGCGAACGGATAACTTTGATATTATGAGATGCCGCGATTTCCTGTGTTCGATCACTGCTGTTGCCGTCCACAACTATGGTTTCAACATTTGGCGCGCCGACAAGTACCTCAAGCAAGGCAGAAATATTTGATTCTTCATTCCAGGTGGGAATTATGACGGAAATGAGACTTGCGAATGATCTTTCAACGTTTCTCCAGATATCTAAATCCTCGGGCCTATCCACATCATGCAAGAGTTCCAGTAAAATCGCTCTGAGTCCGTGAAGACGAGCAATCTCGAGACTTAGGTCCAACACATTTTTAGTTCCCCAAGGGATTGTTGAGAACAGTTCAGGACAAACTTTCTTCAGACCGATTAGATAATATCCACCGTCCGCGGCGGGGCCAAGGACCAAATCGTTTCGTTCGAGCCCTTGGAATCCATTTTCAAGAATTTGCGCCGTGATCCCGGGGCAATCGGTACCCATCAGTAATACGTAGCCGGCTCCATCCCGGAAGGCTTCGTCGAATGCCCCGAGCATTCGGTCACCCAGATCGTTCCCATCTTGTTCACGATAAAGGACATCCGTGCCTAGCCATCGTCTCATAAGAGACGGACTGTCGCCTTGGTAACGGACTTCAACGGATATCGGTCTAATTTTGGCTAGCTCACGAACGCGGCCAATGGCGTGCTCAGCCATTCCGCGTTGAAGTTCCGCAGCCCCTTCGGCCCCCAGTTCAGCTATTAACCGCGTCTTTGTTTTGCCCGCTTCCGGGTAACGTGTAAATATAATCACATGATTAGGGGACAACTTGTCTTTTGCATCCATCAAAGAATTCAGTGCTTCCAAAAGGGCAATAGGTTTTTATCCCGCCTTTTCTGTAACCAAATACACACCATGGTTCAGTTCTTCCGTACGCGAGCCCATCCTCGGAAAATTCTATCTTGTGGGCGCCTCAATAACAACCAATTATGGGCACAACAATTTTGTGCTGAGATAGCCCGAACTTGGAATTCAATGATGAGTTAATAAGAAACTGTACAAGAGGTTTTTTGAAAGGAGGTTCCAAGATGAAAACTCTTTTGAAAATGAGTTTTCCTTCTAGCCTGCTTATCGCCGCGCGGATAATCGGCGTACTCTGACCGGCCCAAGTGGAGAGCCCCCAAATCCCTTGGCCACGTCTATTCTTCTAAGTTCGGAATGGGAAAAACACGCATATGGATCAAACGCCCGGTCACCCACTCTTACTTCGAGATGCAAGTGCGGAGCAGTTGCCCTACCCGTGCATCCCACACACGCGATCTTTTGCCCCCGCTGGACTTCTTGCCCGGCAGTCACATGGATATTGCTCAAATGCGCATATAAAGTGAACACATTCCGGCCATGGTCAATAAGCACCGTTCGTCCGTAACTCCGATATCCTTTTCTCGTCCCGGCGCACGCCACTCGACCGTCTGCACAGGCCAGCACGTCTTCTCCCTGTGGAGCTTTTATATCCAGGCCGGTGTGGAAAATGCCTCTCCGGTAACCGAAAGCCGATGACAGGCTCCCTGATGGGACCGGAAACTTTAGTTCCGGTAAATCGGAATGCGCTTTGTTAACCGAGTTTCTTTCTTGTGTCGCTCGCGTTTCCGGGATGGATGGCTTTTCAGAAACTGCAAGAGAACATAACTCGGGAATAAGAGACGGGGCTTCCAAGCTTTGGGTTTTGGTTCGGGAAGAACTGGGTAAAGTTGAGATGGCGGGAGAGGACAAGGGTTCAGAGCTCTTCAATGGCGCAGATGAACAAGATACCAAAATGAAAAGAAGCAATAGAGCCGAATATTTTATTTTATCAGTATACTTCCCCATGGCAGCCCTTAGCCATCGATCTGTTTGTTATCTGATCCGGAGACCGCTGTCAATGTCGGAAACGATTCTGTTATTTTTAATAGAATTGCCGTCCGGACGCAAGGCTGCACCATTTTCGCGCATTGCCGGCTTTCTCGCCGACATTGTAGAAATCTTTCGATAGTGAGGCCAATATCTTGCAATTTGACGCAGCAGGATTGGTGAAATATCTCGCCCTGAATGAAAAGGGATGGTGGCCTCCTGCCATCCGTATATCGGAAATGGTTATAGGAGACTCGCTGTCGGGCTTAAATAAGGTTAAGATGATTCGATTCTGTCTGCCTGTGACCGATCAAACAATCTGTACTTTCTATAAAAGAATGGTTTCAGGAGCTTCAATCCGATAATTGAGGCGGCGGGTTTAATCCAAGATCCAATATGGGAGCTGCTCCCGAGACAGTGGCGACAATGTGGATCCAGAAGAATCCCACGATGGAAGCCCTTGACAATTCTCTCCAACTCAGGGCTCCTGAGGATGTCCAGTAGAGAAGCGTTTTTCAAATTGCCTACAGCAGTTCGGCCGTCGAAATCCACACAGCAAAGCACCACATCCCCGGAATACAGAATCGCGAAATGGTCCCTCATCCCAAAACAGTATCCACGGCGGGTTTCTACGAGTTCCTCGCCAGAGAACGCATTTCCCCAGTCGGTGAGAATATAAGTCTCTATGAATATCTTCGGGCTGATCTCAATGACATTCCAACCGTGGATGCTTATTTTTTTTATTTTCTTGATCAGCCTTTCTCGCTCAACCGGACTTCCAAGGCACTTGTGAACGAGTTCGGTCCATTCGAGAACCGTTTCACGTAACCTGGCTGAGCTGCCCATAAAATTAGGTATTCCACGTTTCTCACAAAGACCGGAGGCGAATCGGGTGGTCATGATCCGTATTTTGAAGATAGGAGGCTCAGGGCTTTCGGCGCAAGCAGAGAGCAGCTCCAGCACTCGGTCCTTGTATTTGTGAAAATCCATACGAGTCCCCCGAGTCGCGAGGAAACTCTCTCGATCCGGCGTTTGCAGGGAAATATCTATTTGATGAAGGTTACGCGCAGCCAATTGTTGAATAATCGGCGGAGTCAGGAGCGCTCCATTTGTGGTCAGGCCCACCGCCAAGTTGCGACTTGCCGCATAATCCAGAATCTGGAAAAAGCGCGGATGCAGTAAAGGCTCTCCCATAACGTGAAATGTCACCTTTTCCGCGATATCCAGATCTGCTATCTGATCCAAAGCCGATCGAGCAAGATCCTCTTCCATTACTCCGCGTTCCCGTGTCATCACGCCGTCAGGACAGAACAAGCAAGAGAAATTGCACTTGTTAGTGAGTTCCAAGTGTATGCGCTGAAACTTAGATGGAAGGTATGAGGGAAGGGATAAATTCCGGGAATCACTTTTCGATGTAAAAAAGTGTTTCCCGACCCTTTCCCAAAAAACTCTAAATTTTCTGAACATTGCGCTGTGCTGCTCCGATTTTTAGTGCAATGAAAAGCTCTGAAGATATCATATGGCAGTTTTTCGGCGATCACGCGAAATGACGAAATAAAATGCCAGAATTACAAATATTCCGATACTGCTCATCAACTGGGGCGGCATGGAGTCAACTTAGAATCCATCGATTGCCATGTCAAGTGACCGTTCCTGGACTTGCAAATTACCGCTTCATAAGTTCTAATTGAGGAAGTTTAACACTCGTGATCGAAACTGAATCCTGAAAGGCCTGACTTTGAATCAACTAACAGTGGAAAAAATCGTCAAAGAAATAGACGCAATTCATCGTGACTTGGCTAAACTATCTGTGGATCAGCTACGGGGAACTCCGTCAGCCCTCAAAACAGGCGACATCATTCAATTGCATCCAATTCCTGTTGCCGATGACACGGTGGCTTTCTTGAGGAGATCATTAATTCAGGCTGATGCTGCTGAGGCAAGGGCTCGAATCGAGAGGGTCCTGTTTGGTTGCATGGACTTGGTCCTCGTACAAGAAACCGCTTCATTGGCGGACATGCTTAAATTCTACATGGAACGAGGCAGGATGCACGTAGGTTCGGAAAAAATTCCGGCCCTGGAGCTGGTTAGCTGGGTTCAAGCTCAGTCGGATTTTGATAAACGAGAAGAAATCCGCAAGGAGATGAACATATACTTAAAAGGTATTATCAATCCAATGCTCCTTGGCATGACCGAACTTTCGATAAAAACCATCACCGAAAAATTTGGCTTCGATAATTGCGCAAAGTATTACGAGGGAAAAAAGGGGGTCTCTTTTGCGGAATGTGTCCCAATCTTTGAGGCTTATCTGGAGGAGACCGCTGAGACGTATTTGCGGCGAATGAGGCCCTGGATCGACAAAAAAATCGGACGCCCGTTCGAAAATCTCAGCCGATACCATGCATTACATCTGCTTCGTATCAGCCGATTCGATCATATTTTTCCGGCTTCCCGTCTTACGGAGCTTGTCCTCAATACGTTCAAGCCCCTGGGACTGGATCTGTCTTCGCGTGAAGACATTGTTTTGGATATTTCGGATGACCCGGAAAAGAACCCGGACGGTATTTGTGTGGGGGTCGAAATACCGGGTCAAATTTTTGTATTGATGAAACCGGTGGGGGGATTGATAGATGTCGAAACGCTCCTACACGAAATGGGTCACGCTTTCTTCTTGAGTCATTTTGATCCGGAGCTTCCGGTAGAGTACAGGCGGCTTTACCGCTCCCCCGCACTCGACGAAACCTTTGCTTTTTTATTTATGGATCTTCTTGATAATCGTTCTTGGTTAACCGAAATAGCAGGCATGTTGCCGGCAGATGCAAACGTCTTAATTAATCTTTTTCGAGCGAAACGTCTGTGTCTTATAAGGCGTCACATTGGAAAATTTCTCACCGAAAAAGAATTCTACGAAAAAGGGGACATAAAAAATTTTCAGCCATACTGTGATCATCTTAATAGAGCAACAGGATTTGTGTACGAACCCCAGGCTTACTTGATCGACAACGAGCCTGATTTCTATGCTCTGGATTATCTCAATGCCTGGGCAGCAGCGAACGTATTACGGAGTTTTCTCGAAGAAAATTACGGCGAAGTTTGGTACCGGAAGCCTGAAGCAGGAGTTTTCCTGAAAAAAATCGCCATATCAGGCCGGCGGGATTCCGTAGAGACCGTCATCACTTCGTTCTGCGGGAAACCACCGATTTTGCCCGATTTTTTAGGGGATTGATTCCTGCTCTGTCTTAAGCTATAAAACCGCAATCTTTCTGGTGTGTCTATATGTTTGCAGAGTTCAAACGGGGCTCGCTGGAGAGAGTTTTTGTGTTAATACTCAGGGGGGGCTCTGGTTTTAGGCGTATTTAAGCAATTCCAAAGGATGTGTTATAGCCCCTGATAACAAATGTTAAGAAGGATTGATCACGCTTAACGTGGTCTCGTTCAAATCGGTAGATGCCGATCATTGATGTTCCCATTCCGTGTGCAAGCACGAGGAGAATGCCGCAATGTCAAGCGACACCGAAGTCATTGTCTATGATCGAAGATCACGATCACATGCTACTGAGCCCGCAATCATGCGGCCCGAAATTAGTACGCTCAGCATCGAAATCGATCCACTCCTTTCGCGAGAACTTACTGATTCAGGCAGCCACGATTTACGGTGGATAAGAGATGTTTCATTCGGTAAGCTGCTGGAATCCATTCCTATTCCAACAGTAGTCGTTGATGGGTCTTTTAATATAGTCTTCTTCAATAAAGCTTTGCTGAAAGCAGATGATGCGACCGCCTTGTCCGGCATTCCCTTTTCTTCTTTATTCGCAGGCCCGACTGACAAGGCAGAGGTCTTGTCAGCCCTGAGCAAGGTTTTAAAGGACCGAAAGACGCACATTTTCGAATGCTCTTTAGTACTGCATGGAATAAATCTTTGGTGCCGAATTCATTTGCGTTCCATTCGATTCAAGACTGAAAGAATGGTTCTTGCTTTAATTGAGGATCTAACTGCCGAAAAGAAACAGCTCATCATTAACGAAAAATATCAGCAGCTGGTGCAAGTTTTTCCGATCGGTATAGCTGAATTTAGTTTAGGTCGACCATCCTCTGTCAAGACACCTCCAAAGGAGGCTCTGTCCACATTATCGGAATCAAAGTTGGTGGGAGGAAACCGAGAATTCGCAAGAATGTACGGCCACCAAAATATCGAGAAACTGAAGGGATCTCACCTAAATGAATTGTTGCCTTTTACCGGAGATTTTGAGCGATTATACAATTCGTGGATTACTAATGGTTTTCCAATACGATCTTTTGAAATCAAAGATCCGGCCGCGAACGGAAAAACTCGATATTATGAAGTCACGCTTGTAAGCAACATCAAGAATGGGTATCTGGTCGGTCTCTGGACTATGCGCCAAGATATTACGCAGCGGAAAGAAGCGGAAAGTACGCTCAGGGCTGCTCGTGATAAATTGGAAGAAAGGGTTAAATCGAGAACAGCCGCATTGATGAAAGCTAATGAACGGTTGAAACTCGAGATCGACGAAAGAAAAAAGACCGAAGAGAAGCTGGGAGAGCTTGTAAAAGAACTTCAGGATGCCTTGAAAAAAGTTAAGACCTTAAGCGGTCTTCTTCCTATTTGCGCTTCATGCAAGAAGATACGTGATGACAGGGGTTACTGGACGCAAGTAGAAGTATATGTTCGAGATCACACCGAAGCTGATTTTACCCACAGCATATGCCCGGAATGCGCAAAAAAACTCTACCCCGATATATATGCGACTGCCGCGTACGACGGTGATCAGTAGTATAGGTATCTACAAGAGATTTTTCCTGCATAAGAACGCCGCCGGGACTTCCAAAGAACTCCTAAATAATCGGTTTTAACTACTTTTGCAGGGGGAGCTAAGCCATCTCTGGCTCGATGCTTTTTCGCTCCAATAAGAGCTTGCTCAGGCCCTGTTATAACTATTTCATTTTACGCAGTCTGATTTCGACTGCGTCGACTCCCTTCATCAATTCCTTTAGTTTAGAGAGATCAGTTTCGCCTGTGTGGTATGGATATAAGACTTTAGGTTTAAATGCCTTGGCCGCGTCCGCTACCATTTCAGGCGTCATTGTGTAGGGTAGATTCATTGGCAGAAAAGCTATGTCAATTCCTTTCAAGGCCTTCATTTCCGGGGTGTTTTCCGTGTCGCCGGCCACATACACTTTTTTATCGGCAAAAGTTATTACATAGCCATTCCCCGCCCCTTTGGGGTGAAATGGTTGACCGGAGTCCGGTCGCTTATGGACCGAATTATATGCCGGTACCGCTTCTATCTTGATCCCGGTTACTGTTTTGGTATCGCCGTTATTCATAACTTCTCCGGCTACTCCCTTATCTGCGCAAATTTTGGTCAGAATCACCACAGTTTTATCTGTTTTCATTTTGTTGATTGTATCGAGGTCAAGATGATCCTGATGCTCGTGCGTAATAAGAATCAAGTCCGCTTTTGGCAATTTGGAGTAGTCGGCCAGCTTTCCCCAGGGGTCCACGTGGATGACTTTGCCGCCAAACTCGAACATGAGGGTGCCATGCCCAATGAAGGTTATTTTAAGATCACCCTGAGATGTTTTGATGGAATCGGTTTCGAAAGCGCCGTATGCATGAGTTACTATCGAGAAAGCCAAAAAAACTGTTCCCAACAAAATCACTGTTCTCAACATAAATCACCCCCTGCAGATTCGGATGAGTCGGATTTTAGATAGTCATGGTTTGCATCGGCAAACTCAATTTTGAGAATAATCACTATATATTCATTCCGCTACAGCCTTGGTTCCCCAATTATACTCAAACCAATCCCTACCTTTTGGGGCATGTTTCGCTGTACTTTCGTTTATGATTATTTAAAGTCTTTATAAATTCTTGATTCCCTTGCACACTTCCACTCAATTCGACGGCAACATAAGTGTCCCAGGCTAAGCCTTCATAAATACCAAGAAGTTTGGAAACCCTGTGCTGCCTCGAATACTCCTGCAATGTTGAATTAAGATTATGAAATGCAGTTCTCATTCTTTCGTCGGCAGCGCTGGAGTTGCTCATGGCTAAAACCGCATCAACCTCTCGAAAAAATTTTCCTACTGCCTGGCATATAGAGTTTGTTAACTCTTTTTCATCCGCAGCTTCTTCTTTCTTAGGTGTCGTCTCTTCCTGTTTGGGCAATCTTGCTGACGTTGGCTGATCCTGGATCGCCACTGACTTCAAGATTGCTTCTCGCATCCCGAACAATTGGTTTCTAAGATCGCTAATTTCATTTTTCAGGTCGGAAATATCTCTCTTGATCTGATCTATATCTCTGAAAACGTCTTGAGATTGAACCTCTCTGATGCCGCACAAAGAGATGAGCACGAATAAGCAAACTACCCACAGTCCAATCCGCTTTTCTTTCATTTTTCCTCCACTCTCAAAGCATTTCAGCACCCCCAGCTTACAACATGATTATCCGATGAATCCAGCTTGAATTACGAAATAATGTCTACAAAAAATTATTTCTCTTCTTGCATAGGAATTCAAAGCGGTGTCGAATGCTTTGCTTTCAGACACGGCAGAATTTCTTGACGAAAACCGGGATCATCGTACAACTCGTCCAAATAAGGATAATATTCTCCCGATTACTTGGTTTACCTTTCCACTGATAACGCTGCCGCGGCGATGAGTCAAATGACCCCAGTTTTCTTGAATTTTCCCTTTAACTGTCCGTAAATTTCCTGCTAATCGTGTGTGAGACATTTCACAAACTCCTTACGCTTCAACACGCAAAAATAATTCACTCCTATAAATAGGATATTCATCGATTAAACTCATTCAATTGTCGGTTTGAGCGAGGATCGGGCATGTAGATCTCTTCAGTGCCGATAGAGTATTTTTTCGGGGACCGTGCACTTTATCTTGCGTTGAACGAGAAAATAATTTGACATGTAGGAGGGATAAAGCTTTTGTTAACACACGCGAATTTCATAGTTAAGGCAATAGAACCGAGCGCTCACCGGATCGGGCGGGGAAACCCTGGTAAAGCTAAGGATTGCGGAAGCCCTTCAGGACAAAAAAATTGTATTATTGCCGGTGTCGGAAGGGGGAATGAATCTCAAAACGACCGATATCAATAGGTTACTCGAATTTGTGGGGCTGAAGGCCCTTCCGGCGCCAGCGGAAAAAAAACAGCATTAGTGAGATGTGCTTGCATAATGCCTTAATCGATTCATTATTCGAATGGATTAATGCATTAGCTCCGTTTGGTGGGATGAGAAATGACTCATTGGGGCGTCCGCACACGACCAATGGGTACGTTTCCAGTGAATCGTGAAAATATTAGTCCCGCGCAGAACGCGGGATTGCCGGAGAGTTCGGGCCCACTGGGCTTGGCGCCAACATACATCGTGAGGCTGAGAGTTCTTGGTACAACCCGATTTCACCATGTCTTCATCAGCCCTTAATATACCGCTAGCCATTTAGAATTTTGGGGCTATCCGGATGACTCAACCGGATACTACATGTTGTGGTTAGGCACTTTCAAGCAACCGGCCCGTAACATGGCGCCCGTTATGGGCTCCATGGCCACGGCTTGCTGCACCAATCGATAGAAGAGCTTGCCCCGGGATCTAAACGTTCTTCGGTTGAACCGAAACGTATATTCGTCCAGGTAGTAATCAAGGTGAGAGGGGCGCACGGCTCCCTGATGAGTGCCTCCAAGCCAGCGTTTGAGGAGCGAGGCAACCCGGTTGACCTTCGGCAAGAGGTTCTCCCCCACGATGGAATCCTTGCGAACCACAATGTGCGTGAAGCTTTCTCTTGCCAAAGGGGCATAACCTTGCCACGCATCGGTGCGAATCAGGCTGCCAGGTTCCACACATTCTCTCAGGACCGGTATAAGGCTTGCGGCCGATGCATCGTCTACACGACGAAGACGAATCCGTCCAATACGATTGCCGTCTTCTTGAGCAGCTATGACAACCAGAGCTTTGCCCATTGCCCCACGGCCCCGCTTTCCAAGTTTTACACCACCCAAGTAGATCTCATCGACTTCCACAGTACCAGACAAGCGATCGCGTCCGGGTCTAACCATCGCTCTTCTCAGTTTGTGCAACCAGGTCCATGCGGTTTCATAGCTGCCCAATCCCAGCACCCGCTGAAGTCCCAAGGCACTGATACCCTGCTTCTGGCTGGTTACATACCACATCGCCCGAAACCACGGGGTCAAGGGCTTCCTCGAATCTTGAAAGATCGTGCCCGCAGTCACAGAGATCTGGAAACGGCAACGTCCGCACAAAAAAAGTCCCCTGGACGTTCGCCAAGCACTGCCAAAACCACACCGAGGACAACGGAAGCCCTCCGGCCATCGCAGATCAAAAAGGTATTGACTACACGCGTCGTCCGAGTCAAAACGCTCTTCAAGCTCCACAATCGTCCTCGGGTATTCAGCCATGCCCACATACTACAGGTAGTATGTGGTGGAGTCAACCGGATAGCCCCATAGAATTTTTTGCCGGAGGGTTCGGGAACCGGCTTTTTTGCACAAAAGCGGGTTCCCGAGCTCTTTTCCGGTTCGGAAACGGGTTCCCGAAATTTTCCCTCTTCCATCCAGTCCCCGGGCAGCCTGCGGGATAGATCGGCGGCGAACACTCGAGCCTTATCAAGGCCCGAGCAATACGCGCCGCTATCCTCCAGTTAAATTGTCTAACAATGAGACCGGGGTACCTGAAATGATTGGTTCTCCAGATGATAATTGCGGTTTACAACATGCTTGAGTGTCCTCAACCGCAAACTCGAGAATCTTTGAACTCCTGTGAATCGCAAACAACACGTTTAACGCCTTCCTTGTGAGATAAAACGAATTCAAAAAAACGTTCATCCTTAATTGGCTCGTTGCCTTGAACGGGGCTTGGCTCATGCTGACGGCGCCGTATATCATGCTCATCCAGGAAATTCCGCATTGACTCGCCTGCTCTTTGCCTATCTTGATGCTCCATGATTACACCTCTTTTTGTTAGCTTGATATATTGAGATGCAAAACCAGCCCAGAGGATTCGAAATGGCAGGCTTAAAGGATAATTTCGTGGGCTTACGTTCGTTTGGGAGGAGAATCGAGCAGGAATGTTGAAAGTCATGCCAGAGATGAAATCCCGTGTTCCGCTGGAAAGCAAGCCGCATGTGCTGGAATTCAGGCTGCGACCCCGCGGACGCCCACGAACCGAGGCAAAAAAGTGGAATGTCCCCTTTGCCCACAAATGACCTGACCCCACAAAAAAACCACAACGTGTCATTGCGAGAAACGAAGTGACGAAGCAATCTCGGGTTTGGTCAGACCACAGGCCCTAACTTGTCATTGCGAGGAGCGTTAGCGACGTGGCAATCTCGGGTTTCGCCAGCCACGCATGAGATTAAAGACCGTTTTTTCAACGAAGTCGCGATCACACTCTTTGGCTGCCTGTACCTGCAGGGTTACCCGAGCTGCATTATGAACCGCAACCGGCAATGCGATCATGATTAAGAGTCAGGCTTCGTTACAGCTTGAAAAGGCGACCAAGCAACAGGCTGTTTGAGAACCATGAGGAATTAGTTAGGTTTCGATACGCTGTGCGACATCGTGCAATTTTTTCTTGACCTGGACAATTGGTATTTCTTATACTGGCCATCCTTCTAAGGGGTTAGTAGGAATATCAATAACTTAACTTTCCGTTCAGCCCCCCCGGTCTGAGGGGACCCGGGGACGAGTCTGCAGTCATCGGAAATGTATGAGGGTCTCTGACATGAGATCCTGAGCTATTCTGTCACGTAGCCTAATTAACGGAATCAGCCGGCCAAATCCACCGGCACCCATCGATTTCGGTAAATTGCTATAATTCTGTTTAAACGACAACTTGGGTTTTTGGCGTCGGGCAGGTCGCCGAAGAGGGGATAAACGATCAGGAGAGTAAGAGACGACTTGCCACAGAGGAACTGGGCATAGAGACAGGAAAAACATGGAAGCAAACAAGATCCTTGAGAAGCCGCCGAAGGTCACGCTCGCTGTGTACATGCTCTACATTAGTCTGGGAATCTCAGTAATAGTGGTGCTCGTATCATGGGTCAGATTTGGACTTCCTGGCTGGGTCGGATACAAGCTAGTAGCATTCCTCATACAACTTGCAATGTTTCACTTTTGGGCTCCCATAGGGGTCATGATATACGGGAACCTCATCATTTTACCAATAGCATTTTGGCTGTATTTGATGATTGGAAAAGGGAAAAATTGGGCTCGGATAACTCTTCTGGTTTACGTTATCCTGGAAATTCTTTTTACTATAGGCTCGCTGGGATTTAGCGTTGTTATGCGTTATCATCTTGTTCATGTCCCAAGCCTGTCAGACTGGTTCATGCGGATCAGTCCGGAAATTGTACAAGATGTTTTTCAAATTGTGGCCCTAACTTTCTTGTTTGGACGAGCCTCTTCTGATTGGTTCAAGGCTATCAAGAACCACAATAAGCGCGCAATGACCAAACCAAAGATTGGAATCACCAGAGTGGCACTGGGTTTGCTAACGCTGCTCATAGGCGGTGTGGTCTTGCGGAGCAGAAAGCCATGCGAAACACAAAAAAAAACAACCATTTTATGGATAGTGCTCACCTTTTTTATGTGGGCGGCGTTCGTTCCTAAACAAGTGGCTTTTGGCGAGAGTAATTTGAGATGGCATTGGTTTTCTGCTCTTTCTCTGAAGGATGATTGGCGGATATTGGGAGAAGTGGCTGATGTTGTTTTCGAAGGCGGAAAACTTAGAGCGGAACTGTACGATGTAAAAGGTAATCACCGCATGAGTGTGACGGGATCAGTCACGAATGACAAAATAAACGCCACTGTAATAAGGCACGGCACAGATGACGAAGCTTCGAAAATTGAGTGGCATGATGTCGAGATCCAAGCGGGGTCGTTCTAGTATTCTCCTTTTTGAAAAGTATGCCGGGGGTTTGGTCATTGGAATTACGATAGAATGACAGGTAAGGGGGTCAGGTCTTGAAAAGCCAGTTCTCACTCTTTCGCTGTTCTTGAAATCACTTTACTGACGGTACTGTAGTGAATTTTCAGGTGATCCCCGATCTCCTTCAGAGTGTAACCGTATTTCATGTGTGCTTCGTAAATACACCGATCTCTGGTGGTTTTTGAGTCGTTCATTTGGAACAGCTTTTCGAGAGTTGGCCGGCCGACGTAACGCTGTTGTCGCGAGACCTCTCTGAGCTGCTGTTTGTCCGCAATCAAGTCTTTGAACTTTTCCACAAAACCTTCTCCACCCAAGATTACTTGCCCCTGAAGCGCTTCCCACGGTGATCCTGGATGCGCAACTTCTTGTACGAACTCCCGATATCTCGCCTGGGCTACATTGACTTTGGGGCCAAACAAACTAATTACCCAATCTACCGAAAGGCAGGACGGCACCGATTTCAATCCAGCACTGGCTGGATAGCTGCTCCATGGCCACTGCTCTGCCTTTTCGACCATACCAGCCCTCACCGGGTTGAGAACGACATATCGGCAGAGTTCGAGAAGGTAATTGTCCTTGTCAACAACGATCGCTTTGAAGCGGCCTTGAAAGATGTGACCACATCTTTTGTGCCTCTGGTTGCATCTCTGAGTAAAGGCGCCGTTTAGTTGCCGCATACCAACGGAGAGGTTGGCATCAGGAGTTTCGATCAAAAGGTGGTAGTGATTGTCCATAAGGCAATAAGCGTGACAGAGCCAGTTGTATCGTTTCACTACAGCGGCCAAGACGGAAAGGAAGTTTTCGCGATCTTGATCGTCCTGAAAAATCTTCGCTCGTGCATTTCCCCTGGAGGTAACATGATAGACGGCTCCAGGATACATAATGCGTAACGGTCTGCTCATGATCCCAAAGTAACAGAGAATATCTGTTATTTCAAGACCTGACCCCAGATCTCGTTCTTCAGACTGACGGGCGTTGAGGCTTAATCTCGCGCGCTCGCTGTTGTAGGTCCACCACTGTATCGGTTTCATCCACGATTTCTTTCCCCAACAGTGTTTCAATGAGATCTTCCAGAGTTACAACCCCCGCTACGCCGCCGTATTCGTCCACAACTATGGCTATATGCCTCCTATGTTTAAGAAACGAGGTGAGCAAGGCCAGTGAATCGCCGGTTTCCGGGACAAAGGAGATTGGGTTCACGAGAGTCTTCAGTTGTATTTGCGGGTTCCTGAGAGTTTTCACTGAAAAAAGATCATGAATTGTGATGTACCCAATGATGTTTTCAGGTTCCTTCTCGTAAATAGGAATTCTCGTAAACCCCTTTTGATCTACCGCCTTCAAAGCCTCCTTTACTGTCATTTCGGCTGCAAGTGAAAACACTACGGTACGGGGCGTCATAATCTCTTGAACCTGCCGGTTCTCAAGGGAAATAATGTTGTGAACCAGGCGGCTTTCATCGTGAGAAATTTGTCCTTCCGTGGCGCCCAATCGGACAACTGCCAAAATTTCTTCTTCTGTTATCAGCGGAGTCTTTTTCCCGCGAGTGATCAGACCGGCAAAAGCTTGCGTCAGAATTATCACCGGGTACAACATGTACTTTATTATCGTAACGGGCCAGACAATCACCGGCCAAAAACTGCGCCAGTAAACCACTCCAAGGGTCTTAGGCGCGATCTCACCAAACAAGAGAACACCTACCGTGAATAAAACCGTGAATAACGGAGCCCACCAGTACCCGAGTGCTTCAGCAACGTACATGCCTGCTACAGTAGCTCCAGCTGTGTCCGTCACCGTATCGAGTATCACAATTGCTGAAATGGGAACTGCAATATTCCTTTTCATTTCGATGAGCCGTTCCGCCAAACCAGCGTGTCTTCCCGCCAGCTTGGCCACCTCCAGAGCGCTCATTCGGCTCGAGTAAAGCGTCGCTTCAGATAACGAACAAATAAAGGAAATGAGAAGTGTCAGAGCAACTATTAATATTAATACAGTCATCAGATACCCCTTTTTTCCCTATTGTCCGGCACTTGATCAAAGTCTCAAGCCCCACAAAACCGGCTCAAGCCGTTCTTCATTAATTAAACAACGTCAGTATAGCACTCGAAATTGATTGATTAATAGGATTGTATAAGGGAAGGCACTAGGAGGGGTTATTTACTTGTTCAAGTGCAATTGAATTGCATTGCAAAGCCTCTCCGGCTCGTCAGTACCTATTCTGTAGGCTCTGCCATCTTTCATAGAAATCTCAACGGCATCCAGTCCGCTGATATTATACATCCACCCTTTATCAATTTTGCGAACTCCCCACCCAAAATACCACTTATTGCGGACAGCTCTGCACGCTTCAATATCTTGCCACGTAAAACCGGTATTAATTAATCCTATCCCGAATTTAATCTTTAGCTGTGCTTCATCTGCGATCACTTGCAGGCGGTAGAAAAAAGGGATTAATGCAAGTAATATTATACAGGTTACCCCATTCACTGATTCGCCATTTAAAATCCAGAGCACGCCAGTCAAAATTGCAGCCGCTCCTACAACAATGATCATCAACCAGCCGATTTGATCGTGTCTATACATAATTAGTAATGCAACTTCCGGATAGGAAACTATTAAGTAACCTCAGGAAAGAGTTCTAGGACATAATGTTTCGATTCTTAGACAAAGAGCCGAACGGTCAAGATCCTGAGCTTCCGAAGAAAGACGGACCACTCCATAGCCCTTTTGCCTGTAACGTTCGTCGTCGTGCATGACAATCGCTTTTGGAATGAATTTCAACTGGTACCCGGCATCGAATAGCCTTTTCGAAAAAGAAACATCTTCTCCTTGATAAAAACCGAGATCCTCGTTCCAAGAATGTTCGCGAAAAATAACGTCTTTATAGATCCCGTATCCTCCCGTCACGTACTGGCATTTGTCAAACATTTCGCTATATGACCTAAGGAAAGTGGCATTTTCGATAAAGTTCACCCAGTCACAGTACCTACTCAGGTCTGGGTTAACTATTATGCCGGTTGCGACGTCAAAGTCCCCTTTGATTTCGCTTACAGCGTCGGCCCACTTTGGATGAAGCAGAAAATCGTCATCCAAACAGACAAATTTGTTGAAACCCGCCTCTGATGAGATAACGTTGCGCATAGCCCCCAATCTACCTTCAGATGCTGCCTTTTCCATGTGGAATCTTCGGATGCCCAAATTTGAAGGAATCTCATCCACGGCTCCTGCAATCAGGATTTCATAGTTCTCAGGTTTTATGTTCTGCCGGTGAATCGTTTCAACCAACCTGGCCAGTTTTTCATTTCTTTTACCGTTAGTAATTATTCCGAAACTGAAACCTTTAGGCTTGGAAGAATCTCTCGTTTTCCCCGCGCAAGTGGGCGGAAGGGCTTTTCCAAAATCATTCAGCAGTTCCATTCGTTGAGCCAAGGTGAGGATTTCAATTCTGTGAATCGCTGCAACATTCTCAAGCAGCTCGTTTCTAAGTATTTCCATTTCTTGCGTAAGTACCGCTTCGTTAGAATTTCCTGCAGGACCCATGTCCGAACGAAGCATTTCGATTTCGTGTTTCAGAGCATCGATGCCACTTTGATGTCCACCATTCAAGCTTTCTTTTAATAGTTCAATCTCTTTCCTGAGGGATTTGATTTCTTGATCCCTGCTGTCCGAAGATAAACTTTCAAGGAAAGAACTGACTTTGTGTTTCAGTTTCTGAACGAACATAGGTCGTTCCTCCTGATTAACGGCTTACGGTGACCTTTGCTTGTCCTCTGCAAGACGTTAAGTTTCAGTCGTTTCAAGTATTCACAGCCTGGTAACAAATTTCGGTTAGAATTGAGTTGTAGCCCCTACAAACCGCAGTAAGAATTAGATAATTGTGGACGGTCTAGCTGGGCCGTTCCCAATTTGAAAGCTTGCGGTTTGAAAAGCGTGACTAGCGTCAGCGCAATCCGAGAGCACCTTTGCCTCCCTGAACCCTTTTGAGGCGTGCTCAACCGTATATGATAGGCCACAATCAACCGGAATTCAACCTAAACGTTCTTTCAAATCATAATATTGTTGGCGCGAGGAGATTTGATTCGTCCGTTCTTCCGCCGAGTCGCAAAACTACCCTTGCGTAGTAAATTTCAAGTGATTTTAGGACTGCCGATCGCGGAATCCTTGACGTCTACAGCTCGGATCGTTACCACAAAGCGTAATCTCCCTGCTGAACAGTTCTTCAAGGCCACAGTAATGAGTTCGAACGTCCTGCAAACAGAGGAGCTAATAACAGAAATTCAGATACCAAAGCCGCGGGCTGGCGCAAGACAGAAGTACGAAAAATTCACCCTCAGAAAACCGGTTGATTTCGCGATCGTGAGTGTGGCATCGGTTCTGACAATTCACAATGAGGTGTGCACGGACGCACGTATTGTGCCGGGGGCCGTAGCGCCCGAGCCTGTGAGACCACGAAACGCGGAAGAGGCGATAAAAGGCAAGATACTTAACGAGACAATTGCGGAGGAAGCAGCCAAAACTGCGGTTGCGGACGCTAGACCACTTAAAATGAACCACTACAAGGTCGAAATCGCAAAAGCGCTCGTCAAGCGGGCTATTCTAGGCTGATATCAAGCTTCAATTCAGCAACAATTCGTCCACCACACGTTGCTTATCGCCATTACTAATCAAGTTCGATTTTTCTACTTCTGCAATTGCGTCTCGTTTCACCCTTTTAACCAGATTTAAGTGATCGACTGAATTAATTTCGTATCGGCGGCAAAAGCCTTTAAGCGTATCGGGAAGCGCCTTAATGCCTTTGACTGTGACACCATCGATCTGGAACTTCCAATAGAGGGCCCGAATTTCTACGCAGTCCGCTTCAGAGAGACTCGGGTTACAAGCCTGCAAATTTCTATTGCTGATATTAATAGCAGCCGCCAACTGCGCATCATAATTCCGAACCGACGCTTGCCCGCTTTGTTGAACCAACCGATAGTAATAAAGCACTTCAGGAATTATGCCTGTATTGTCTTTTCGGGAAATACGGGTCCAGAGATCGTAGTCCTGGGCATAAAGTAAGGTCTCGTCGTACATTCCGTGATTAAGGATCGACTGTTTCTTTAACATCACAGTGCCGTGACCGTAATTGTTATGAAACTGCAATCGCCACAGCCGGTAAATGGGGTCGGTTATAAGCTCTTTTGTCTCTATCAATTTTCCGTTTTCATCAACGATGTCGAAAAAAGATCCTAATAAGTCTAGTTGTGGATGTGCTGCCATCTGTCTGATCTGCAGCTCCAACCTATCGGATCTACAAGCATCATCAGCGTCCATCCGGGCGATGAAATTTCCGCCTGCCAATTGCAGACCTTTATTGAGAGAACGTGCCAATCCCATGTTTTCCTGGCGAAAACTCCTGATTCGGCCGTCTTTGTAGTCAGCGATGAGATCTTTAATCGGCTCTTTGGATCCATCATCTATAATTAAGAATTCGAAATCGCTGAACGTTTGATTCAAAATACTTTCAATGGCAGCGCACAAGTAGGTCTCTTCGTTGAAGACAGACATTAGGACAGTTACTTTGGGGTTCAGCATCCTGCTTCATGCCCCTTCTCAACCGTCTTTGAGCGACCACAATCGGCCAAATTTTCCGGCACTGCTTCAGCCCAGATTTCGCCCCAGCGCACCTCCTGGTGGGTCACAAGAAGACCCGCTGCAGCCATTTCAGCGGCAAAGCTTTCGAGGGTGTATTCGGTCAAGTGAGTGTCATCAAGGCGGTAATCTATCCCGAGTTCCTGTTTAAGCGGCACACGCCAGTCTCGTTCGAAAACAGGCACTCTCAAGAGGATGCGTGAAGGTCGGATCCTCTCGACCGTTTCCCGGAGAAACTGTGATCTATTTGGCAGATGCTCCAACACGTTGGACAAAATGATTGTATCAAAAGCTCCGTCCAATGATGTAGTAAGCACATCGCCCTGGTGATACACAACGTTCGAGTGGGCGTACTTTTCTCGGGCAATCTTAATATTTTGAGGATTCAAATCTATTCCCGAAACATTAGCGTCCGATTTTTCGGCAAGATCAAAGGATAGCGCCCCGATGCCGCAACCGATATCCAATACCCGTTCACCCTTTCTTACTCTCCGGACAAAGAAATCGTGGTAACGTGTATGCCGATGTTTTGTATGGATTCCCCCGTCGTATTCCACAGAGAGCCTCCCTTGTAGGGGGTAAAGCGCAGCGTCGAGCCCGAATAGAAATCTTAAACCATTAGCAGGAGACAACTTGAGCGCCCTGGTCGAAGCCGCGTCTATCAGCAAATTTAGAAGCCACTCATCGGGCAGCCGTGCCAGGAGCCCCTTTATAACGTGGGAAACGAATTGAAATAAATAATTTCGTGGCATTATTGCCTGTTGGCGACCTCTTTTAGCATGTTCAATTCCATATTTCCGATCTTGGTCAATGAATAGTTTTCCACCACGTATTGCCGCGCATTGCTTCCCAATTCCTTGAGGAGCGTTGGGCGACTCAATAGCTCCTCCAGTGCTACGCGAATATCTTCTGAATCCGTCCCACACAAATAACCGGTGTTACCGTGTCGGATCAGCTCTCTAATCCCTGGTGAATCAGTTCCCAGCACCGGCACGCCGCAGGCCATAGCCTCCAGGAGCGCTTTGGGGTGTCCTTCATAAAAAGAAGGCAGTACGAAAATAGTAGACTCGTTAATGTAACTTCGGTAATTGAGAATTAGGGATATTGCCCTCCCAGACCACGCGGTCTTGCAAATCCTCAAATTCTTCCTGCAATTTAGGACGAAGTTTGCCTTCTCCTACTATGGTCAACTTCACGCCCAATGCTCGGACTGCTTGGAGCAGTGCTTCCAGATTTTTTTCCGGAGCTATACGACCCACAAACAGCAGTGTCCTCTCTCGTTTGACTCCGTTAGTTGGTTTGAATAACTCCGTGTCCACATAGTTCGGAATCACCAGTCACTCGATCTGCGATTTGTGGGAAGCGTTCCAGGATATTCTTTTGCATTTCATTTGTGGTAACCACTACCCTGTCAGCGGCGCCAAAGACTTTGGCTTCCACTCGGCGAGCTTCAGATGCGGCTGGGGAGTCGTCTCCATCTTCGGCTGCTGCATTGAATGACCACATATAGCCGCACCGTGCAATCAAAGGCTTACTTAACAGCCGTGCGCCCCAGAGCGCCAGCTCGCCCCCATAAGTCTGATTTGTTTTGATAACGTCTGCGGTTTTGATCGCGCTGCCATGCAGAGAAAAGAGACGTCTCTCGAATTGTTCGAGCGGCAGATCCGTTTCATTGCATAATATGCGAATTCCGCCCAGCCGTTCTGCGTAGTTCAGATCGGTCGAGTCGCCGTATGTAACAAAGCTGATATTCAAGCCTTGATCGATCAGGAAGTGGTATAGGGCTATCTCTCGATCGAGATTGCCGATCATATCCCACGTCCGCAGAGAAATCCCCCTGGTAAAAAATAGAACCAGATGCATGCTCATTGGACGACTTCTCGGATGAGAGCTAGATATTTATCCGCTACGTCATCCATATTGGAAACAGCTATCAGGTTTTGGTACATCTGATAATTGTCCGCGAGCTTGTCTAATTGCGGAAGAATCTCGGACTCGCTCTCAAAGGGCAGTCCCCCGTATCCCACCAGTTCCGGATGCCCGCCGTCATTTAAATATAAAGCAGGCAGTCCGCATGCCATGGCTTCTATGAGGGCGTTAGAACAAGGGTCATTTTGGCTTGCAGTAATATAGATATCGTGTTGTCGCAAAATTTCGGCCAACTCTTCTGAAGAAACAGGTGGAATGTGTTTAGCGCGAGTGAATTCCTCAGACACATTTCCCACAAACGTGTATTCGTACCGATCCCAATCCAGATGTTCTTCGATCCATTTATAGATCGGACCGCCCTTTCGTGGATTATTCGACCAACTTGATGAAATGAGACGAATTTTTCGACTTGAATCAAAAGGCTTCCGGCCGATTGGGTGGAAAATTTCGGAATCGACCGCATTATGTATCACCGCAGGCGTTAGCGGCTGATAGCCCATCTTGATGATGTGCCGATAACACCAGGCCGATTGCAATACGGTGGCGGAGGCAAACTGAGCGTTTAGTTGATAGCAGAGTTCATCCTTTTCACGGTCGAATCCCCGAATCAGGTAAATTGGGCCGTCTATGCGATGAATCACATTCAATTTGTGTTTTTGGCTGAATTCCAGAAATCTCTCAACATCGAAGTGAATAGAGTTAAGGATAAACGCGTCAATATCCTCACTCAGCTCGTTTTGCCGGACATTGACGCCTCGCTTCAGCAAAGCTTTGCGCAAAGCGAGCATGAACTGGTTACCACCGCCATAAGGCGGCTCAAAAAAGGTATGCCATAGACCTACTGTGAGAGTAACCGGTTTAGATTTAATTGCGCGGAGCGAACTGGGGGATAAACCGTTCGCCGAGGATTCAATGCGGTTTGAATTCAGATTGGGGACAGACTCAATCTTGTTATAGAGATCCACGAACAATTCGGTGACCGATTCAGGTTGATGGTGGGTGAGGACTCGCTGATAATGCGGATCTACGGTGGCGGCCAGCAAGTCTTGCTGGATGTCTCGATTGATTAACTCCACTGCGTCTGGGGGAGTTTTGAAAATGCATTTCGGATCGAGAAAATCTTCGGCCAATCCCACAGATGAACTGATAATTTTACATCTCGACGCGGCGGCCTCAAGGATTGCGTGAGGCCCACCTTCAGATCGGCTTGCCACTATATATAGATCAATAATGTTATACAGCACATTGAGAATATCTCTGGGCAAGGCATTTCGATCGATATCATCATCGTCGACACATTCGCCGATATAACTGAAAGGTATACCGTTTTCGCGCGCCTTGTTTATAACCAATGGCGTCGCGGACCCGCCAACACCAGGTGGAACTTCAACCCGAGCCGCTGAATGCCTAATAGGATTTCCAGAAGCACGTCAGGACCTTTAACCAGTTTCGGCCGGCTAAGATCGGAACCTTCCGTATCGCGCTGGAAACTTCCTATCAAATAAGTATCTGTGGGTATTTCCCATCTCTTTATTATTTGCGCCAAAGCGTCATTGTCCGGAGATAATGGCTGAAAGGTCTTTGTGTCCACGAGATACGGTATGAGGCAAGTCTCAACTCCAATACTCTGCATTTGGTGGTACGCACGAGAGGTTGGGGTGATCCATTGGCCCACAATTTCCATTGCTCTACGATGCTCCGGTACGGAAAAGTATCGGAATGGTTCACCAGGTATATGACAGATTATACGTTTGCCTAATAACTGCTCAAACGGTAGCTCCAGCAGGCCGTACCACCAGGCAGAGTGAACGATTTCACATGACGGCAGATCCACCAGGTCCACGAAGTTTTCAATCGCTCGACGGGTGAGTTTGAGATCTTCATCCACGGCCCAACCGATGCCGTCCCCACCGGTGAGATGGACTCTTGGTTTGTTCATCCTTTTATCGCCTTAATACCGAACCCGGTGGTGAATCCGCTGTATGTGGCTTCCTTTGGATCGTGCGAACTACTATCCCATCTGATCGCTTTGGCTTTAGCCAATGAGATTATTCTCTCCATAAACATTTTGGGCCATGATTTTGACAGCAGTCCACCGCCTGTGGTTTTTCGAAGAACTATTTCGCGCAACATATCTGTGAGCACGCACCAAAAACTACCCTGCTTTTCAATCAATAATCCGCTGAACCCTGCCGCCTTAAGTGTCTCAGACCAATAATAGTCAGTGTATCGCGCGCAATCATAAGGGTCTCCGTGGATCTTCACCAGAAACGGAACACAGATTAGCAGCATTCCACTTTTACGTAGGACCCGAAAGATTTCGCGCAGCACATCAGGCGGGTATGGCACGTGTTCGAGCAATTCCGAGCATATTACCGCGTCAAAAGCACCTTCACGAAAAGGCAAACAAGAAGCATTGGACTGGACATCGGGTTTTTTTGCCGTCGAAAGATTCGCGTAAATTACTTCAAAATCATATTGTTTGATATCGAAGAGACCTCGCTTGCCCACACGGTTCCCACCAAGGTCCAGCACCAGCGATCCGTCCGATATTTCCGGAACATGATGAAAGTGAAATTCGTCTATCAAGTAGCGCCGAATAGACGATCCTAAATCTTTCAGCAGTATTTTATTGTCAGTTCGACGGTTCAATTTCTTGCAATAGCGGATTAACCAGTAATAGTGCGCCGGCTAGACGCCGGCATCCAATTGTTTTTCTATAACACGTATCCACTCTTCCGTACTTATGCCCTTACTGTGTAGACCTGACGATCTCCTGACTCCCCGACCAAGGTGCAGGAAGATAAGATTACCTTCATCATCGAAGGCGCGATCTACATGAAGCTCTCTGAATGGCGACGATAGTGGTATCCGCGAGGCCAGCTCGGGCTGCCAGATCGTGTTCGGGCACGCAAATACCTGATACCCGGCGTCACGTAATCTTATTGTTACCTGATCCCCCACGTCCAGACCGGGAAGTTTCGGAAAGAAGTCAAGGTTGAGCTTCTTGAACAATTGAAAATCGACCATATATCCAAGCACATGCAATACACCTTCTGTTACCCGGGACCTGTCTAACCGAACACCGGCCGCGCCGATTTTTCCAGTGACTTTGGATTTGAGAAAAGACAGCCAACCGGATCGGCAAGGCAGAGCATCCATATGCAATGACATCAAAAAGGCTACATCCTGATCCATCAGGCGCACTGCAATTTCCAATCCCACGGCATTGGCGTAGCTCCCCCAATTGCATTGAGAAGGTTTCTGCTAAACTGCGGTTACGATCCCCTCTTCCTTCCTCCGGTAACGGCTCTGTCCTGTTGAGCACCAAATTAATGTCAGGCCAGTCCATCAGCCAATTGAGGTTTTCTCTCGGAGAGTTGTTGTCCACAATCCATAATTCATGCTTTTCGGGGGTAAATGTTTTGATGGACCGGATACATGTCCGAAGCAACTCGGCTGCCGTGCGATTTTGCTGATATGAAACCACCACAATACGCGGGCATCTCCCCCTTGAATCACGCGGCGATAGATCTCAACATCGTATTCGCGACCATCTATACTCATACTTTGTACCGCTGGATTGGACATAGGCTCCGGCGTTTGCATCGACATTCTTACATTACCTAATGTGTTATGGGATGTTTCTGCTTTACGGTCTCACAGAGGCTTGATTCGGTCTATAGGGATCCGGTATTTAATTCTGTTCATCTATTGGCAGCAATTCCCATTTGCAGGCCCCTGCCACTATACCTCTGGCCCTGTTGGAACCAATCACTGCGAAGCTCAAGATTCCGGCAAGGCGCTCCAATGTCTCAAATGACGCTCCATCCCTAACTGCGAAATGG
Source organism: uncultured delta proteobacterium (assembly GCA_963741425.1). Taxonomy (GTDB): domain Bacteria; phylum Desulfobacterota; class Desulfomonilia; order Desulfomonilales; family Desulfomonilaceae; genus DATJPW01. The sequence goes on along the minus strand of CAVUHP010000018.1, from coordinate 328,792 downwards.
ATTTCATATGCTCCGTTCATCAAGTAGTTATCGGGTACCATGCCCTTACCAGATATCGGTTGGGAGGACCGGGTTCAGCAAGACCGTCTTCCTGGGAAATATTCCATTTGCATAGTATTCCCTGTGCATTCATGATTCCGATGGAAAACATGGGTCGTTGGAGATGCCTATTCAGTCGCAGATCTATCTCAACGCCGAAAGGCTCACCGGAATGTAATTCATTCAGCGTTTGTCCGTCACTGCCATAAAGTCGGGCGCTGTAAATATTGGCTTCCTCGCTGGTTATGCGGCTTCGTGCCCTATGTTCGAGCCTGTCTTTCTCGGATCGGAATACCAGCGTCTCATATGCGTTTATCGACTCAAGAGCAGATCCGGTCGCGACCACCCGTCCTTCTTCGAGTAATATTCCCCGCCGGGCCACGAACTGGAGGGTTTCGAGACTATGACTGACAAGAAGCACGGTGGCTCCGCTCTCCCTCAATTCCTTCACCCGTGCAAGGCTTTTGTTTCTGAAACTTCAGATCACCCACCGCAAAAGTCTCATCAATCAAGATGATTTCACTCTCGATATTAACAGCGACTCCAAATCCGAGTCGTGCCAACATCCCGCTGGAATACATCCTCACAGGCCTATCAAACCAATCCCCGAGTTCCGTGAATTCTTCTATATCCGGCAGCTTGGACTCAATCTCCCGCCGCGACAGTCCCATTACCGCTCCCAAGAGCCGGACGTTCTCCCGGCCGGTAAGCTCCATATTTAAACCGGCATTCAGCTCGATCATGGGGAATAATCTGCCACGGATTTCGACAAGGCCCCTGCTAGGGGCGGTCACGCCGGCAAGAACTTTCAGCAACGTGCTCTTTCCCGCTCCGTTCCGGCCAACGATCCCAATGGTTTCACCTTTCCGGATTTCGAGATTTATGTCCTTCAGCGCCCAGGGACCTCCTGAATCCCCGGAGGACTCATTCTTGTGGGTGAGCCAGTTCCAGCCTCTCCGGACTATTCTAGGAAGAGGCAGTCCATAATGCTTCCAGAGCCCTTCAATTCTTATCATTACTTCTTCAGACATGGTGCCTCATAATACATCCGCAAAATATCCGGAGAGCCAGCGGAATACCGGCCAGGAGAGTGCCAACAAAGCGACTGTCACAACTACGGACATTCCCAACGCGTCTACAGGAGGCGAAGACGCCTTTAGAAGAACGTTGCGGAAGCCTTCAACAATGCCTACCATGGGATTCAGCATGTAGACGACCCGCCAATTCTCAGGAACGGAACTCAATGGATAGATTACCGGGGTAACAAAGAGCCAGGCCTGAGTCAAAAAAGGCGTGGCGAAAATGAAATCCTTTCTGAAAGTACCCAAAGCAGCTATTAAGATACCGACTGCGAATGACATTGCGATCATAAGCAACGTCAGGACAGGCAACCAAAGCAAAGTTAGGCCCACAGTAACCTTAAACCATATCATCATCGCAGCTAAAATAATTCCTGACATTAAGAAATCAAAAGCAGTAGCAGCTACCGCGGCCAGCGGAAAAACCTCTCGTGGAAGCGCTATCTTCTTTATAATTTCCGCGTTGGTCAAAATGCTGGGGCCACAGGCAGAAACTGAATTAGTGAAAAAAGTCCATGGAACCAACGCTGCATAGCTGAACAGCACGTATGGCAATCCATCACTGGGAATATCGACGAATCCACGTAACATGTTGAACAGCAGCATCAAAACCAAAGGCTGTAAGAATGCCCACCATATGCCCAGACTGGAACGCCTGTATCGGCTCGTCAGATCCCGGACAACCAGCGCGTACAACAGGCTGAAAAACCTGGCCAGCTTTTCCCCTCGAGGCGCGGCATTTATGTAAACAGGTGCATTCCAACTAACAGGCACACTCAATACGACTTCTCCTTTGAAATTTCGCGGCCTAACCGTGGAAATAGAAATTTCCCGTTATCTTCAAATATCTTCTTCCGTAGATTCGCTTTCGTCTTCACGTTGTCGTTTCTTCTCCAGGCGCGCAAGAATCCATATCCCCACCTCATATAACAGAAGCATGGGCACGGCCATAAGAGTCTGATTTATAACATCCGGTGTCGGAGTAAGTACGGCCCCGATAACAAATGCAATGACCACAAAATATCTGCGGCCTCTCTTGAGCTGCCCGCTATTAACGACTCCGAGAAGTCCTAGAAAAACGATCACTATAGGCGTTTCGAACACAGCCCCGAATGCGAGCATGAGCACCAAAACAAGTGAAACGTACTCGCGAATCGAGATCATTGCCTTCAGTTCCTCAGTTGTATAACTCAGGAAAAAATTAAAAGCGGCGGGGAATACTATGAAGTAGGCGAAAAGGGCCCCTGTATAAAATAACAGTGTGGCCAATGAGATGAAAGGAACGGCCATTTTTCGTTCTTTTTGGTACAGGCCGGGGCTGACAAATTGCCATAATTGATAGAGGACATAAGGAAGGGAGACGAAAATTCCCATGATAAAAGAGACTTTCAAATAAATAAAAAATGGATCCGGAAGCCCTGTGAAGATAAGAGAAGAACCTTTCGGAAGAAGTTTTGTTAGAGGGGCGGCCAATAAATTGAAAACGCGCTCTGCAAAAATCAGGCATACAAGAAAGATAGCGAATATAGCGATAACCGCGCGTATTAGTCTCGACCGAAGCTCTTCAAGGTGGTCCAGAAAAGACATCCGGGCTCCATTTTCATCCGACACGATATTTCACCCTTTCTCTGATTTCAGCCAGACATTTGCCAAAAGAGTATTCGCTAATTAGTTCGCAGAAATAACGTTAACCGTCATATCACATCAATTCAAAAATCCCCCCATTTGGCTTGGCCGAAAAAAAGTTCGGAGGGATTTTTAAAATGAAATCGAAGCTTTTAATCGAAAGAAGATCGGCAAACGGCACAAGTTATGTAGATTAGCACAGCGATTATGTTCCGACAACACAATGGACATGCCAGTCGTGTCATATTGACGAACTGAATAAAATCCGAATAATCTTCTGTAATCAGTTAAACTCAATCGGAAGCTTCGACTGAACTATCGAATCCCCGTTCTACGCAAACTGCTAGTTAATGACCAAGACTGGGAGAGACGTCTCAAGATGCACGGCCGATTACCGTTGGGATTTTCGCAGGAGTCATGAAATGAATACAGTCGGAAATAATCCGGACAGCAGCAGCAAATCCCGAAAGCTCGGCCTGTGGTCAAAATCTCGTCAATGGTTCCACAAGTTGTTTCTGGAGCCATTGCTTTATTCAAAAAGCCCGCCTTGGTACGATGCAAGAGCTGTTTCACTCGGATTAGTCACTGGTTTCCTTGTTCCGGTCGGTGGACATCTTGTCACTTTAGCCCTCGTGCGAACGCTATGTAGGTTCAATTACATAATTGCCTTCGCTTTCACCTTTGTGAGTAATCCACTCGATATGGTTCCGCTGTATTACGGTTATTATCACCTAGGTTCTTTGGTCCTAGGGAAGCCTGTGACGCTGGACTACGGGATTTTCGAAAAAATTATGCATCCGATCATTGACAAAGAATATTTTTGGGAAATATTTCCAGCATTTATAGAACTCGGCCATGAAATACTTACCAGGTGGATTGTGGCAGCGGTAATTCTTGCGACGCTTTTTGGAACTCTGGGATACCTAATCACGTTTAAAGTGCAGAAAGAGCGCTGTAAAAAAGCCGCGGAAAGACTCGGCCAGAAGTACGAAAAATATCTTGAAGAATTGGAAATTAAGACCTCATTACGCAATTCCCAAATTCAATAGAAGATTATATTTTAGCATTTGTATTCGTGGGTTCAGCGCAATCGATATTGTGATTCAAAGTACCACGAGACTTTTTTGTAATGAAACGAGGGGAAAAGCTCCTTAACAAAAAAAAGATCGCCCGCAGAAGAACGATTTGGCCAAACTGAATTTTGTAAATTTTTCTCATTCCGATTCGAGATCGGGCAGGTCAGATTCAAAATCTTTTGTCGTCGGAGGCAGTGGAATTCTCTTGCCAGCAGTGTAGTCCTCAAATTGGGATCTATTTGAAAATAGATCGTCCGCAATTCGCTCCAAATGCGAGCATGACGTTATCAAAAAATTAAGGCAGAAGATTCCCGCCAAAGTGACCACTCGAACTCTTTTTGCCGAAATGACAGTCATTGAAAACCCTCAACTTTCGGTAGCAAAGTTCACCACATGTATGCACTATTTTGAGTTTTACATCAAGAGTTTAAATAGGCTACACAAAGCGGATGGCACGATTATCATAAATCGTATTGTAATGTGTTATCTCTTCATGTAATGTAGCACGATAAATCTCGCGTGTGTTCCCCGTGAAAGGAGACCAAAGGCCTGATGCGTATGGGAAGAATTTTGATTATAACCGTGGCGGCCTCCTTAGTGTTAGCCGCCGTGTCTTCGGCTCATTTCGGAATGATAATTCCTTCCACGGATATAGTCGGAAAAGACGACCCGAGAGAGATCTCTTTGATCCTCCAGTTTACTCATCCGTTTGAAGGACGGCCGCAGATGGATCTTGTGAAACCGGAAAAGTTCGGCGTAATTGTGGAGGACAAAGTGACTGACCTCACAGGGACGCTTACGGAGAAGAAGGTGGGAGGGGCTTCCGTCTGGGAGACCTCATACAAAATCACCAGACCGGCCGACTATATATTTTTCATGCAACCCAAGCCTTATTGGGAACCGGCAGAAGACAAGTTCATTATCCACTTTACCAAAGTTATCGTAGACGCTTTAGGAGCGCAAACCGGATGGGATCATGCTATAGCTGAAATTGCCGGGATTCCAGTGGAAATAGTTCCTGTTTCAAGACCTTACGGACTTTATGCGAGCAATTTATTTACCGGTCGAGTATTTCGAGATGGGAAACCTGTGGCGAACGCGGAAGTGGAGGTGGAATTCTGGGGCAAAGGGAGACTCAAAGCCCCGACTGATTCGCATATTCGACAAGTAATCAAAACCGATCCGAACGGAGTGTTCTCATATGCCATGCCCAAACCCGGCTGGTGGGGTTTTTCCGCTATTATGGAGGGTCCTGAATCGATTAAATATGAGGGGAAGGACAAGAAGGTTGAGATTGGAGCTGTGATCTGGGTTCAGGCTTATCCTATGGAATAGGGAATCTAATGCATATATCGGAAGGAATTCTCGGGGCTCCAGTATTAGCTACGGGTGCGGCTCTTACGGTAATTGGCACGTCACTGGGGCTAAAAAAGATGGAGTATGAAAAATTGCCGGCGGTAGCTCTCCTCTCTTCGGTATTTTTTCTCGCTTCACTTGTTCATGTCCCTATTGGGCCGGCTGCGGCACATCTTGTCCTTACCGGTCTCTGCGGTATTCTGCTTGGATGGTGCGCGTTTCCTGCCATTCTGGTTGGAGTTTCATTGCAGGCTATCCTTTTTCAATTCGGCGGGTTAACCACCCTGGGCGTAAATACCTTTAACATGGCATTCCCCGCGGTGATTGTGTCTTACATATGCAGCCGTGCAATTCTTAGTTCGAGTTATTTGATAAGGGTCGTGTTCGAATTTCTGGCAGGCGCGGGGGCTATTTTACTCGCCGCATTGCTGGTTGCCTTGTCGCTTGCGGCCAGCGGTGAATCATTCAGGACAGTCTCATGGCTCATTGTGGTGGCTCATATCCCGATAATGGTCATCGAGGGGGTGATCACGGTCTTTGCCGTCGAGTTCCTCAGACGGATCAAGCCGGATGCGCTGTCCGGATAACCGGCATTTCAACTCCGGGATTACTCGCCTTAGCACAATTGACGGTTTGACACTGGGATTGCTCGATGTTATAAATTAAGAAAAGGTGCCATGTTGGGCACACGATAGGTTTGATTTTCGCACGATTGGAATGTCGTTGGGCTAATCGGTACGATTGCGCTTGGCTAGAGTACAAGGCCGGATAAAGCCCTTGACCGAATTAATGCTGTTTGTTTGGAGAGAAGAGAATTGCCGGGCCATGCAAAACTCAATTCGTGGACTCTCTGGATGATTTTGACCATCTCCGCGGTTGTAATAAATTCGCCGTCTGCGTGGAGTCACGGCGTGAATGTTTTTGCCTATGTTGATGGTCCTAAAATATTCGTTGAGGGTTACTTTACCGGAAAATCCAAAGCTGTCGCCGCTATTGTCGAAGTGTTCGACGCGCAAGGAAATAAGCTTCACGAGGGGAAGACCGACGATAATGGAGTCTACTCCTTCAAAATTCTGGACGTGGTTCCTGTTCGAGGGGACTTGCGTATTGTGTTGAAGGCAGGGCCGGAGCATCAGGCCGAATTCCGGATACCGGCTTCAGACCTACCGGTTTATCCTAAACGCAAGGCGGCTGTATCGGGGATTACGAATGAACCCCAGCCGCAGACGACGATTGTAAATGAAGATCAAGAAACTCGAGCGCTGCCTCACGATCAGGCTCTCCTGAAAAAACTTGTGGAAGAGGTCGTAGACAGCAGGATTCAATCATTAGAAACAATGCTTCGGCAACAGCAAAAGCTTCTCATGGAACTGAAAGAAAGACGGATTTCCTCGATTGAAATCTTCGGCGGAATCGGCTGGATTCTTGGAATAGTGGGTGTGTCGGCATACTTGATGAGCCGTAGGCATATGAGAAAGCGATAGCGGCTGCGGGACTGTTATTATGCATATAGAGGAATTTGCACTGGGGAACTCCCCGATTCACAATCTTGATCCCAGAGCCAAGATTGTGGCCGCTCTGGTTTTTTCGCTTATAGTGGCCTTGAACGATTCCATTACCGTTTCCGCAATTGCACTCTGTTTTCCGCTTACGTTACTTTTTGTCGCGCGCATAAGCCTAAAAAAGGTGCTGGTGAGGCTTGCAGCCGTTAACTTATTCATAGGTTTTCTTTGGATTTGTCTCCCATTTACAGTTCCGGGGGAAATCCTTTACTCTTTGGGGCCGGTTTCCATTTCCCGGGAAGGAGTTATCTTAGCCCTTTCTTTGACTTTGAAATCGAATGCGATCATTTTGGCTATGATAACCCTTTTAGGTACTTCACGTATTTTTAGTCTTGTCCATGCTCTGAGCCATCTCAGAGTCCCTGATAAATTGGTTCATCTGTTCTTTTTCTGTTTTAGATATATCCAAGTGATTCACGAGGAATACCATAGGTTGGCAAATGCCGCCAAAATGCGTAGCTTTAAACCAAGAACAAGCTTTCATACTTATCGAACCTATGCTTACCTCTTTGGCGCATTATTGGTCAGGAGCCTTGATCGCTCACAAAGAATTATGGCTGCTATGAAGTGTAGGGGTTTTAAAGGCAAATTTTACATCATTGATGATTATCAAATGAAGGGCTTGGATTATATAGTTGCCGGGTCGGCTTTGATTTTCATAGCAGCTTTACTAATAATCAGATGATTCAATTAAATAATATTAATTTCAAATATAATTCCCATCCGATTCTGAATTCAGTGGATTTCACCGTTGAGGCTGGAGACCGCATCGGATTGGTAGGCCCAAATGGATCCGGGAAAACAACCTTATGCCAAATCATAATGGGATTAGTTAAACCTCAAAGCGGTGAGGTGAAAATCTTCGGAAAAGGGAGAACCAGTGAGGCTGATTTTGCCGAGATCCGAGGCCGAATCGGATACCTTTTTCAAGATTCGGACGATCAGCTTTTTTGTCCCACTGTTCTTGAAGATATTGCCTTTGGTCCGCTCAATCTGGGGAAATCTACCCGGGAAGCCAGAGAAATAGTTTCTACAACGCTGGATTCACTCAATCTCGGCGGATACGAACAAAGAATAACTTATCAGCTGTCCGGCGGAGAGAAACGTCTAGTTTCGCTGGCCACTGTTTTGGCTATGGAACCGGAAGCGCTTATTCTGGACGAGCCTACAAACGGTCTTGATGAAGAAACTTCCGAGAGGATTACCGACCTGCTTAACAGTTCATCGTTCACCTACATTTTAATATCGCATGACATGGACCTGGTGCGCAGGACGACACAAAAGACTTTTCAACTCAAAAGGGGAGAAATTTTCCGGATGACTTGAATCGAATAACGATCAAAGTCCTCTCAGTATTCGCCGTTATAGGGCGAGGCGGAGGGGACTTTGTCTCCTCCGCAATGTTCCTGCGATTCACGATTCCCACGTTTCGCAGCTTTTGATAAGCCATTTAGCGCCTCGTTTTCACGCTCGGCCCAAGAGCGTACATTCTGCCCGGCCGATTTGAGCGTTCCCGCCACGCGAAGGGCTCTAAAGCAATTGGCAAAAGTCTTGTCCGATTCGAGGTGGCCTTATGAGGTCATTCCGGCGTAAGCCGGAATCCAGTCTTTTCAATCCCACGGCACGCGGGACTGGACCCCGGCTTTCGCCGGGGTGACGGGTCGCGACAAAGTCATTATTTTTGGCAATTGCTATAAATACCTACGGAGAAACGACTCAAACGAACCAAAAGCCGGAGGCTGCCGTACAAAGGCACTTTATTGACTGAAGCTTGAATCAGCGGTAGGCTGATCTATTTCCGTCGCGCATGATATTAAAAAACGGGGTTTGGCAGTAATGTTCAAGAGATTGAGTCTGCGAACTCGAATCCTATCAATTCTTGTTATATTGGTTTTAATAACCGTTGGCGGAGGCCTGGTCTCGCTCTGGCACACTTACATCATGGAACGATTCTTGAGTGGGGTCATTGATACGGATCTGCCCGCTTTTCATGCGGCTATGGAACTGGAAAACGCTCTAGTCATGCAGAGGGGATATGTAAGCTATTACTTTCAGGATCGCGATCCGGAGTGGCTCCAGCAGCTAGATAGATATAAACGAGCTTTTGAGGTTTGGTTACGAAAAGCAAGACAGTACACCGACACCGATGAACAGAGAAAAGCGCTTAATGATATTGAATCTCAGTACATTCGTTATAGCCATTCCCGTGATGAAATCATCAGATTTTATAGTACGGGTAAACTGGAAGAAGGGTTTAATCTTCAGAAAAATACGCGTGCACAATTTTTTAAGATAATTGAGTCAGGACGTCAATTTAGGAAGATTTTCGAGGAAGGGATAGCCGAGACTCGTCAAAAAACTAGAGAACGAGCCTCTTTAGTTAATGGGTTAGCTATGGCAGCACTTATGAGCGTCGTCATAATTGGCGGTGTTCTGGGTTATATTCTAATTAAGGGGATACTGGAACCGATTCGCCAATTGGCCCTTGGACCGGACTCGCCGAAAAACGACGAAGTAGGAAATGAAGTCAAAGCTCTCCGAGCAAGGTTTCAAAATTTGATAAAAGACGTCGATCAGACAAAGACCAAACTCAAGTTAAGTCGAGAGCACCTTGAACAGGCGGAAAAATGGGCGCTTGTTGGCAAATTAGCTGCAGGAGTGGCTCACAGCGTGCGTAATCCTTTAACCTCTGTAAAAATGCGTCTTTTTTCCATGGAGAGGACACTCGCTTTGACTCACAGCGAGAAAGAAGACTTTGAGGTAATAGCGGAAGAAATAAAGCACATAGACACCATAGTCAATAATTTCTTAGAATTTTCACGACCTCCGAAATTAAAAATGCAAAAGGTGAGCCCGTCCGACTCGGTGGATATGGCGCTTCAACTGCTCAAACATCGGCTTGATTCATACGATATAGACGTGCAGGTTGAACGTCTTGGAAGATTGCCACGCATACAGGCGGATCGGGATCAGTTAAAGGAAGTCCTTGTAAATCTTATTGTCAATGCATGTGAATCAATGGTGCTGGGAGGTTCTATCCGGATCAAGGAGGAGGAAACAGTGTCTGAAGAACTTGGCCCGGTTGTGACCATAGATGTGACCGATGATGGTCCCGGAATCCCTGAATCCATTCAAAACAAGCTATTTCAGCCCTTTTTTAGTACCAAAGAAGAAGGGACGGGCCTGGGGCTTAGTATTGCAACACGCATTATCGAAGAACATGGTGGCTGGCTTGATGTGAAATCAGCCGAGGGGAAAGGTTCGAGTTTTATTATCACATTGCCCGTGACGGAGGATCAGAAGTGGGCACAATCCTGATAGTGGACGACGATGCACAATTGAGGACGAGTTTTGAGAAACTCCTCACCACTGAGGGGCACACGGTACGGACTGCTCCTACCGGTGAGGGTGGCCTGGAATTGATCAAAGCCGGTATGCCTGACCTGGTAATTATCGATGTTCGTTTGCCGGGGATGGATGGATTAACTACGTTCCAAGCCATTCATGAAATGGAGCCAAAGCTGCCGGTCATAATTATGACGGCTTACGGAACGACCGACACCGCCATTAAAGCTACCAAACTTGGAGCCTTCGATTATGTGCTTAAACCATTTGATATTCCCGAAATGTTGTCGCTGATCGACAAAGCCCTTGAAGCGGGACGTTTCATGAGGTCTCGTGTCGAAGTAGATGCCTTTGGTGATGAAAGATCCACGGATCTGATATTAGGCCGAAGCCGAGCCATGCAGGAAGTTTATAAGGCTATAGGTCGGGTCGCTTCTACAGATGCTACTGTGTTGATACGAGGCGAATCCGGTACAGGAAAAGAACTCGTCACGAGGGCCATTTATCAACATAGCCTTCGAGCGGACAAGCCATTCCTGGTCATCAATTGCGTAGCCATTCCTGAAACCTTGCTGGAAAGTGAATTGTTCGGTTACGAAAAAGGTGCATTCACCGGAGCAGTCACTCGCAAGATGGGCAAGGTCGAGCAGGCCAATGGCGGCACGGTTCTTCTGGATGAAATTGGGGATATGCCCTTCAGCATACAAGCAAAAATACTGCGTCTTCTTCAGGAGAAGAGCATCGAACGCCTTGGTGGCCGTTCTCCTATACCCGTCGATGTTCGGGTGATCGCAGCGACCAACCGTGATCTTGAAGAGGCACTGGCCGAAGGTCGTTTCAGAGAAGATCTCTATTACAGGTTGAAGGTGGTGACATTGTCCCTTCCACCACTCAGGGAACGGACCGGTGACATCGGTATGTTAACGGATTATTTTCGTTTGAGATTTTCTAAAGAAATGCATGTTGATTCACCCGGATTTTCTCAGGAAGCAAAAGTAATCATGGAAAACTATGCCTGGCCGGGAAATGTTCGGGAACTGGCTAATACGATCCAAAAAGCGCTTATTTTCAATCGGGGAGCACCAATAAGCTCTGAAGAAATATCACAGGCTATACGAACAGAGACGTCTCCAAAACAACTGACTTTGGGAGATGAAGCAGACTATATCAGAGAGTGGGCACACAGGGTTTTATCCGGTGGAGGAAGCGACAAGGTGTTTACGCATTTAATGGATAAGTTCGGGGCGCTTCTCATTACGGAAGCGCTGAATATAACCGGAGGCAACCGCTCCCAGGCTGCTAAAATGTTAGGATTGTCCAGGCCCACCCTCCTGGCTAAAATGGAAAAATTTGGCATAAAGATCAAAACTGCCGCTGAAAGTGACTGATATCGGCACCCTATATATTGCGGATTAAAATTAATTCAGGGATTCTCTACCGACCAGCCCCTGCCATGATTGTTTCGCGAACAGTAATAAATGGGGTCAACATATTTTTACGACCTGTCAGAAAAACTGACATCACCGATATTCAGAGGCACTCGCCAACTGACGTGGATCTCGACTCTATCCAGTTGTACGAGGCTACCGGGGTTATTCGCATATTGGCATAGCCATTGCTTGGTAATATGTGAACTTCCGCGGGGCACGATGGACGATAAATTCACATTGTTAATTGCAGACCGGAACAGAAATGTGCGAGATTTCTTGCGGAGGGAATTCACCGCCGATGGCTACGCTGTAAAATTAGCCAAAGATGATAGAGAATTATTGAAAATTATCGAAGCAGACGTGTCAGGTGATCTCCTGATTCTTGATCTGGATATGCCGTATTTTGGAGGACCGGAAATCCTGGAAAAGCTCAGAACACTCAAGCCTTCCTTGCCGGTTGTTGTCCACACATTCCCTACGGATCATTCAGTTCACGAGGCTGTAAAAAGCGTCGCCGCCTTTTTGGAAAAGAAAGGAACCAATATAGATCATTTGAAAGCAGTGGTGCGCGCAGTGCTTCAGCGATGCTATCCCAAACGAAGTTGATAGAAATCCAGGGTCAAGTCAGGCTTTCTGAAAATCATATATAGCGCCTAAGCCGAGGATTTCGGTCAGGTCGTCAAGCGCTGTGCGATTTTCATCAATCAAATGTGGATCAGACAAATCCTTTGGCAGCAAACGGTCGCGATAGTGGCGACAAGCCCAATTTCGGAGATCTCCGCAAAGATTTTGCGTCAGATAAACTCCTTGGTGACTCGAGTTCCGTTGCTTATCAGTCAACACCACCCGGAGTCTCAAGCAGGCCGGTCCACCGCCGTTCTTCATGCTTTGCCTTATGTTAACATAATGAACCGCTCCAATGGGATTGGTGGAATCAGCTATTACCGATTCGAGCAATGCCTTTGTGTTGGGATTCTCCAGGCATTCTCGTGGCGCTAAAAGACACATCCCTCCATCTGGTATGGTCACAAGTTGGCTATTAAATAAATATGTTTCAATTGATTCATTCAAGGGCACTTGCTGCGGACCAACTTCTATCAGTGTGAGTTCGGAGCCGCAATATCTCTGAAATTTGCGCCTTAGTTCATCGGTAACAGACTGGGAATCCGCGAAGGCTTGAGAATGGAAAAAGAAGACGTTCTCATTTCCCACAGCAATTACATCATTATGGAAAACTCCTGCGTCAATCGCTAATGGATTTTGACGAGCGAAGATCGTGTTTGCCGGCTCAAGCTTGTGCAATCTGGCAATCGCTAAAGAGGCTTCGTATGTTTGCCGCTGAGGAAATGCTTGGATACCTTCTCTTTCCCGTAGGGCTTTCTTGCCGTAAACGAAGAGTTCCACACCTGGTTCGTGATGAGACTTGCATAGCCTCACCTGATTGGCAGCCCCCTCATCAGAGAATTGGTCCGAGGCCGGCAGCGGCGGGTGATGAATGAATGCTGCCGGGTCACTGAAAATGGTCTCAAGTAGTCGCTGCGTAAAGCGAGTCTCTATGGATCTATGAAACAGGGTTATTAAATTGGCAGGGGTAAAATGGACCCGGCCATCTAGGGTATCCGCGCTGGGCGAAACTGTCGCGGCATTCGCTGCCCACATCCCAGAAGCGCTGCAACATGCAGCCAGTAAAATAGGGGCTTCTTTGTATGCATAAGCTAATATTTGCGAGTCAGACCCGTCAAATCCCAATCGCCTCAAACTTTCTATGTCGGGCCTTTCATGAGGGGGAAAGACTGCCTGTATAATGCCTAAATCCATGAGAAGTCTCATTTTCTCGAGTCCCTCGAGAAATGCGGCCCGCGGATTGGCAGGGGTGAGAGCGTGTTTTAGAGAGGCCACATTGCCGTAAGCAAGCCCTGAGTAATTGTGGGTCGGACCCACTAAACCGTCAAAATTTACTTCATGGGCTTTGCTGGTCATAATTCTGCATTGTAGAACAATGGTGTTTGGTAGTTGTGCTTATATTATCATAAAGCATCAACGGCTGATTGGGTCAATACAATTCGGCACTTGCCATTCGGCATAATGTGGATCAAAAGGGATTCCGAGCAACCTTGATAGGCGCGATGTTTTTTGCGACCGTTGTATGTGAAGTTGTATCCTCCCATCGAATCTTTCAGCGCTGAAACCGGGATTGACTATTTGGGCTTGACGGTTGACTTCCGCTGGAGATAAAGTTGAGTAATACACCTGCTTGACAGGGGTCCCTGCCAACTGATTTGGTGTTTGACAGCACGTTTCCTATCGCCACAATAAAGTTGAAATATGAAATCAGCGCAGGCATAGTCAATACTGGGATCTGATTAGTTTGGACGATTTGGGAAGGGATTCAATCGTCGGTATCGGGTTAAGTACTGCAGATATACCGAATTTGTTTTTAAACATGAATTATAACAACGCCACCTTTGATTTTCGTCAAAATGCCATTAAAGCCTTACAGGATAAATCCTTGCGGGCGGCAATGCGGAGGGCCACGGACACCTTTATTAAAATGCGGGTAGACGCTGTAAGCGAGATGCCCATAGATGATTTGAAGGACAAAGCTTCAGCCATTCGCACTCGAGTATTAGACAATTTACCTGCCTACCTCGATGAGTTTTCCGCAAATGCCACCAGAGCCGGTGCAATAGTTTATCGGGCGAAGGATGCTCAATCGGCTAGAGAAACGGTCTTCCGGATTTTGAAGGACCGCGGAGTTGCAAAGATAGTCAAGGCAAAATCAATGGTGACGGAAGAGATTGGTTTAAATGATTATCTCATAAGCCGCGATATGAGTGTGGTGGAAACCGATCTTGGGGAATACATTGTGCAGTTGGCAGGTGAACCTCCTTCTCATATTCTCGGCCCTGCGCTCCACAAAAACCGTCAGCAAATAGGCCGATTATTCGAACAAAAATTGGGCGTTCCTTATACGGAAGACACTGAGGAGCTAATAGGAATAGCACGAAGGATACTCCGCCAAAAATTTTTTCAAGCAGAAGCGGGAATATCAGGGGCAAATTTCGTGATTGCGGATTCGGGTAGTCTTGTCCTGTTTACAAATGAAGGAAACGGCCGAATGGTTACCACGTTGCCCCCCCTGCATGTTGCTGTGCTCTCAATTGAAAAAATTCTTCCATCCTTGTCGGATTTGCCTGTTTTCATAAGGCTTTTACCGCGGTCGGCCAGCGGGCAAATATTGTCCAGCTATATGTCAATTATTACAGGCATTCGAAAACCGGGCGAATTCACCGGCGCCAAAGAGTTGCACATAATTCTGGTAGACAGTGGCCGTACCGAAATCCTGGCCGGAAAGTACCCGTGAGATTCTAAAGTGCATCCGATGCAGCGCGTGCATCAACGTATGCCCGGTTTACAGAATGGTAGGCGGCCATGCGTACAATTCAGCCTATCAGGGACCTATGGGCATAATTTTGACGACCCTTCTGGAGGGAATGGAAAATGCGCATTCCCTGTTGGACGCTACTGTTCTATGCGGCGCATGCGCAGAGGCTTGCCCGGTCCGAGTCCCGCTTCCACAACTTTTGGCTCGACTGCGCGAAGAAAGAGTCAACGATGGCTACACGCCCGCAGCCGAACGTGTTGCCATGAATGGTTTTGGACATGCAACTAGGATTCCGGCGATTTTTCAGGGAATTCAAAAAGCTCTAAGGTTCTTTTGGCCATTTGTGCAAGGAACCCTTGCCAATGGAAGATTCAAGGGAATTGCTCCGCCGGCCAAAAGAAGTCTCCGACGGAGGATTTCATGACCGCGGAGGAAAAAATATCACTTTTTTGCAGGAAAATAATCAAATCGGGCGCTGATGTGAAGTCAGTGACAAACCCCGAAGAACTGCACGTAGCAATATCAGAATTGATACAAGGAGCTGATTCGGTTTACTGCCCTGGAATTTCTGATCTCGAGAAGACGATCGCAATTGATCCGGATATTCGAAAAGCGGATTATGCGGAAGCGAAGACAACGATTGAAGAAGTTATGGCAGGAATAGCTGAAACAGGAACGATTGTTTGCATAAGCTCGCCCGGAAAGGCTGTACAAGCAAGTGTTGTAGCCTATCATCATATAGCAATCGTTTCGCGAGAAAACATTTTCGCTGATTTGGATGAATTTTTTGCGCGAGTGACAGACCCTTTACCGACCAACATCACTTTTGTGACTGGACCGAGCCGAACGGGGGATATCGAACAGACTCTCAGTATTGGAGTTCACGGGCCGGGACGAGTGGACATCATCATTTACTGAGCCGTCGTCTGAACTCTCAGATCGATTATATGATTACCCCATTCTGTCTCGCTGCGATGAAGTGAGGGTACATGTACATTGTAACTATATCCAGGTTAGTGGGTGCGTACGGGGACATAATAGCTGCCATTGTAGCCAGAAGAATGGCTTTGGACCTGATCGGAAGAGAAGAGTTGCACGAAACGGCCCAGAGTTCCGATCCGGATTATCGTGATGCATGTTCTCTTTACGAGAAAGAGCATGGCCCAGGCTTTCTTGAGCGCCTATTTTTCGATCAACCGTCTTATTACAGCCTTTTTGAGGCGCTCACTTACGATTTGGCTGCACGAGGCAATGTGTTAATAGTGGGACGGGGTGCTCAGATTGTTTTGCGTGACGTGCCGGGTGTATTCACCTCACGAATAGTGGCGCCAACTTCTGTCAGGGTTACGCGAATAATGGGAAGGTACAATTTCACTAGGGAAGAAGCGGAAAATTTCGTGCAGAAATATGATCACGACCGAGACAATCTGATACGTTCGATTTTTCACAAGAACATTAATGAGTGGCCGCTTTATGACATTATTATCAACACTGCCCATTTTACCGCTGCTGCGGCCTCTGAAATTGTTGTCGATGCCATTGACGAAATCCAGAGAATCCCTGATCCAATTGCATTAAAAGAAAAGCTTACCAATATGGCGTTGGCAAAAAGAATAGAGTCTCAGGTCCGGAGAAAATTGACATCACCTGCTGCTCAAGATACAGTAATTACATCGGAATTGGGAGGGGTTATCAGGCTCACAGGTCGCGTCCGTTCGGAGCAAGATAAAGAGTCCGTGGCCAAAATTGCCTCTGATTATCCTGGTGTCACCAAAGTCGAAAATGAGTTGATTGTGACCGGTTTTTCTTACGGAATCTGAAATAGACAAAACCGCAGTAGATATTTACCGTCCTCGCGTTTTTGGCAAATTGTTCAATGGATCCGTAGGCAATTGATATGAGGCATTTTTCTGAATACTTAGACTATATTGATAGCCGCAGTTCTATCATTCCTGAATTATTGATAGATTGGGCTAACATGAACTCTTTTAGCTACAATACATCCGGTCTTCATAAGATGCTAAATGTGCTGGAAAACGCCTTCCGCCCGTTTAATCATCAAATAGAGAAGATTGAATTAGGATTTCACCAGCCTCTCTATTCGGCGGAGAATTCTGAAAAACTGTGTCTCGGAAGGGCCCTCCGTATCCGAAAGCGACTCACCGCAAAACCCCAAGTATTTTTGGGCTGCCATATGGATACAGTGTTTCCCCCTAATCATCCGTTCCAAGAATGCACCCATCTGGATGATAATAGAATGCAAGGCCCTGGAGTTACTGACGCTAAAGGCGGACTGTTGGTTATGCTCGAGGCGCTGGAAGCCTTTGAACGGAGCCCTTGGGCGGATGAATTGGGATGGGAGGTGCTGATCAACCCGGATGAAGAGATCGGCTCACCCGGATCAAAACTCCTTCTGGAGGAGGCGGCGCGCACCAATGATATAGGTCTAATATTCGAGCCGTCTTTATCGGATGGAAGTCTCGTCGGACCTCGTAGGGGATCCGGTAATTTCATGGTCACGGTCAAAGGCCGAGCTGCTCATGCGGGCCGCGAGCCGGATATCGGAAGGAACGCCATAAATGCATTGGCCGAGTTTGTAGTGGAATTGAATTCACTTCCCGCTGGAGCAGTAGGCTTAACCCTGAATGTTGGCTATATTGAGGGGGGCGGACCTGTGAATGTTGTTCCTGACATGGCAATGTGCAGATTTAACGTCCGAGTCTCGAACTCTGAGGACCAACAGCTCTTCGAGGACCATTTAGAATTAGTGAAAGCTAGAATAAATCAAATCGATGGTATTTCCATAGAAAGTCGCGGTGAGTTCTCCCGACCTCCAAAGCCATTGGATAATAGAACCCGAAAACTTCTTGATCATTTTGCCTCAGTCGGTCGAGAACTTGGTTTATCATTGGAATCGCGGTTCAGTGGGGGAGCTTGCGACGGAAACAACTTGGCCGCCTGGGGACTTCCCACGGTAGACAGTTTGGGAGCTACCGGAAACGGTATCCATAGTTCGAAAGAATATGTGCTGATACATAGTATCGTAGAACGTGCAAAATTGACTGCACTATTTATGATGAAACTGGCTGATGGAGCCCTCTCATTGGACTGATGCGTCTGAAAGTCGTAGCGTAATTACAATGAGCAAAACTGTCGCAAATGATTTTATGTCAGATCCCAGAATAGCTCAGGCAAAAAAATTGCTGCTGGAGACACTCGGTGATCATCAGCAGATGCTAACGGGCGTTCGGGAGTCGGATCCTGAATTGAGACGGTCCTACAGCGAATTACTCGAGCAATTTGCAGAAATTCGTGGAGCGAAACTATTTTTCCCTTACTTGGGAAGCGGCATAGGAAGAGGACCTCTCGTGGAGTTGGCTGACGGAAGCGTGAAATACGATTTTATTTCCGGTATCGGGGTGCATCATTTGGGCCACAGCAGCCCGGCTCTGGTGGAAGCTTCAGTCGATGCAGCGCTCCAAGACACAGTCATGCAAGGAAATTTGCAGCAAAATACCCAAGGTGTCTTTTTGGCCCGAGAGATCTTAAACGCGGCTAATAATAAAGGCACCTCGCTCAACCATTGTTTTTTCGCCACAAGTGGGGCCATGGCCAATGAAAATGCTTTAAAAATAATTTTCCAGAAGAAGTCCCCGGCAGATCGCATCCTGGCTTTTGAAGGGTGCTTCATGGGCAGAACACTGGCCCTTTCATCGATAACTGACAAGCCTGAGTATAGACAGGGCTTGCCGGCAACTCTGCCTGTTGACTATGTACCTTTTTTCGATCCTGCACGGCCTGAAGAGAGCACCAAAGCGTCTATGGATAGTCTCAACCGCTATTTGGCTCGATATCCCGGCAGACACGCGGTCATGTGCTTTGAATTGATATTGGGAGAAGGCGGCTTCCATTTGGGGCAAAAGAATTTCTTTATATCTCTCATGGAAATTCTTGAGCAAAACAACATAGCGATATTCATAGATGAAATTCAGACCTTCGGTCGAACCCAAGAGTTGTTCGCGTTTCAATATTTCGGGCTCGATGATTTTGTCGATGTGGTCACAATAGGCAAACTATCTCAGGTTTGCGCCACATTATTTAAAGCAGATTATAATCCGCAGCCGGGCCTTGTCAGTCAGACTTTTACAGGAGGAACCGCGGCTTTTTTCGCCGGCAGAGTTATCATACGTGAACTGATTGAAGGTGGATTTTTCGGTCCGGACGGCAAAATCGCTCAATATCATCAGTATTTCGTGAACCGCCTGGAAGATATTCAAAAGCGCCATCCCACTTTGATAGCGGGTCCGTTCGGATTTGGGGCAATGATAGCTTTCACTCCGCTGGACGGTAGTCAAAAAAAGGTAAAAGAATTCATACAGGCGCTCTTCGAAGCCGGTGTTATGAGTTTCTATGGAGGTACGGATCTGACCCGAGTTCGGTTTCTAATTCCAGTGGGGGCGCTAACGTTAGAGGACATTGATAATGTTGCAAATATTGTAGAAGAAACATTGATGCATCAAAATAAATAGTTCAATTCTGTCAAAAGGATCGGTCCCGACAAGAAATCGTTGGGCGAAGTACCACCTGTCTAAAGTTGGTTAGGAAGATTGACGTGCGCGTTATCCGGCCTGTGCAGTTGAAAGATCTGGATCAGTTGGTGAAGCTCTCTTACCAAGCGAGTTTCGGGCTGACTTCTTTGCCAAAAGGGAGAAAACTCCTTCGGAAACGAATTCTGGAATCAATTGAGAGCTTCGCCGGAACCAGCCAACGACCCCGTGGAGAATTGTTCGTTTTCGTGTTGGAAGATATTGAGAAAAAAAAGATTCTAGGGACAAGCTCGATAGTCTCGAAACTTGGCGGATTCCAGCCCTTTTACAGTTATCGCATAGATACATATCAGCACGAAAGCAAAGAGCTAAAAGTACGAAAACAAATAGACGTTTTGCATTTGGTGAGAGAGCATGATGGTCCGGCCGAAATAGGCGGCCTATTTCTACAGGGCCGATATCGGAAGCATGGGACCGGAAGGCTGTTGTCGTTATTTCGTTTTCTATTCATGTCGGAGCAGCGCAGTCGTTTCGAATCGACTGTTATTGCGGAAATGCGCGGTGTGGTTGACGAGCAAGGACGATCTCCGTTTTGGGAGGCTTTGGGCATTCACTTTTTTGATATTGATTATCCGACCGCGGATTATTTGACTCAAGTGGATAAGAAATTCATAGCCGATCTCATGCCGAAATTTCCAATCTACATTCCTCTGCTTCCAAAATCAGCCCAGGATGTAATAGGCAGGGTGCATGAACGGACCAAACCCGCTTTGGAGATGCTGAAAGCTGAGGGTTTCCGGTATGCCGGGATGATCGATATTTTCGAGGCAGGGCCGGTAATGCAATGTAAGCTCGATAGAATCCGAATAGTTAGACAAAGTCGTAAAAAAGTTGTCGCCGACATAACCGCGGAGTCTATCGAATCGGTCCCGTTCATTATCACCAATACACAACAGGAATTCCGAGCCTGTGTCGGATCGGTTGCCGCAAATCGCGGAAAATTGCGTATCACAAAAGAAACCGCCGACTTACTGCAAGTAACCGTTGGAGACACGGTGCGTTTCAGTCCGATTCGGCCCTCCAAACCGGCTGGTGGCGATAAATGAGTTCTACCGGATCACATTTTATCGGTGGCACGTGGATTGAGGGAACAGGGGAAAAGTTCTCTTCCACAGATCCGGCAACAGGTGAAGTGAATTTTGAAACCCGAAATGCCACGGCGGCAGAGGTTGATTTGGCCGTTACGGCCGCACTCCGATCTTTTGATGAATGGGCTTCTCGAGAGATAGGTGATCGGACCCGTCATATTCACGCTTTCCGAGAAACGCTCATTGAGCACAGAAAAGATTTGACCGAAACCATAAGTTTAGAAACAGGCAAACCTCTTTGGGAATCAATAACCGAAGTGGATGCCATGATCGGAAAGATACCTCTTTCCCTTGAGGCGTATGAGCAGCGCTGCGGCATAATGAAAACGGAATTCGGCCCTGCAATAGCCATAACCAGATTCAAACCCCACGGCGCGGTAGCAGTATTCGGACCGTTTAATTTTCCAGGTCATCTTCCGAACGGCCACATAGTGCCCGCTCTTTTGGCGGGAAATACAATAATTTACAAAGCGAGCGAACAAGCGCCTCTGGTAGCCCGGAAAATGGTTGAACTTTGGCAGAGTGCCGACCTCCCCGATGGCGTGCTCAACATGGTTCAAGGCGGGCGAGAAGCCGGAATTGCTTTGGCGGGAGACCCGCGAATTGCAGGTCTATTTTTCACTGGTAGCGCTGAAGTAGGAAAGGCCCTCCATTTACAATTCGGGGGACACCCTGAGAAAATTCTTGCTTTGGAAATGGGCGGGAATAATCCCCTGATCGTACATGAGATCGCGGACCATGAAGCCGCGGCTTATTTTACGATTCAGTCTGCATTTATTACCGCCGGTCAGCGATGCACTTGCGCACGTAGATTGATTGTGCCTAATGGCAAAGAGGGTGATATTTTTATCCATGCGCTTATTTCCATGATGGGAAAAATACGTGCGGGCAGGTACTCCGATCATCCTGAACCCTTTATGGGTCCTGTCATTTCCGAACGGATGGTCGAGCATCTATTAAAAGCCCAGGATAATATGCAAGATAAGGGCGGGGTTATCCTGGTTAAAATGAAACGTTTGGATGGTCCTGGGTATTTCCTCGCGCCGGGACTTTTAGATGCCACAAATATTTCAAATAGGGCTGATGAGGAACTTTTTGGACCTTTTCTCCAATTGATAAGGGTTGACGATTTCGATAAAGCTCTTTGCGAAGCGAACAACACAGCGTTCGGTCTCGTAGCTGGCTTAATAAGCGATAACTCGGATCTGTATCACAAGTTTTTCAATAGAGTCCGGGCCGGCGTTGTTAATTGGAATCGACAGACAACCGGCGCAACAGGCAAAATGCCATTCGGGGGAGTGGGGATTAGTGGCAATCACAGGCCCAGCGGATATTTTGCCGCGGATTATTGCTCGTATCCGGTGGCCTCCTTGGAAACGGATCGACTTATCTTGCCTGAGGCGCTCACACCTGGAATCGATTTGTAATTAGTTATGCACTCAGTCCGGTATTCGCTCGCATTACAGAATCGTGGGCCGTAGCTGCCCTTGGTCGCAGTGGGCTATAAGCTTCAATCCTGGACGCCTACTTCAACAACGGAGCCTCCTACCACACACCGGCGTTTGGTTATAGGGGTTCTCGAAAATAATCGCGAAAAGAGAGGTTTGGTAGCGACGGGTATCTCGTGTGATCGGCCTCGACCGAATTTCCGGTAGCGGCCGGCCTCCGTGCCGGTCGACTATGTTTCGCACCGGCAGGGACGCCGGTGCCTACCAGAACCGAGAAGTCAAGTGCCAGTCACCCTAACAGACTGTTCAATGATCTGCATCAGTACGATCCCATTTCGACACAACTTCTGAGAATCGGTATAATTTTGCGAAAAAAGTGTCCACCCTTTTTTCTTAGGCTTGCGGACTCGTCATCCTTATAATTGTCAGCAACTCTTGTAACTCTGTCGCAATACCGCTGCGTTCACACGGCGCGCCTCGGCCTCGGCATACCGCTTCCGAACTACCGGTAATAGCCCGCCCATTACAGCAGTTAGAATGATCCCTATGAGTACGAGCGGATACCAGATGCTGTAAGGTTGACCCGAAATATAAGCATACAGACCCACAGCCAGATGTAAGAGGCCGACAACCACAAGTATTGTGAATGCACCTAGAATTAGGCTGCGGCCCTTGCCACGCGGAGCAAGGTACCCTGAAGCCGCCCCCAATATTCCTCCGATCACCCCGAGTGCGCTCCCACCTATTGCACCATAAAGAACTCCGAACCTTATCGGATCGAACCAGGGTTTCTGTCATGAGCCTTCTCCTCTCTGTTTTTGCTTTCGATACAGATCCCGAACCGCAACCGCGGCTGAATAGGTCATCTCACCGCGCTCGACCAAATCTGCCAGCAACTCGTTCACGGGATCGATGGGCACGCCATCGATTAGCCTTTGCAATCGCGCTATAAGCCGATCTACCCGGCCCCGAATCGTTGGGTAAGTAACTTGGTAGGCTTGCGCCAACTCCTTGAGTGAGCCTGAAGCCAAGACTAACCGAAGCACAAAATCCAGCTCCTCCTGAGACAGTCCGAACAGTGGATGCTCGACTTGTCGGCTTTCGTCATTTTTGGGAGGAGGTTTGTTGTCCATGACAACAGCATACGGTCGACTTTAATAAAAATCAAGTTGGTTTTAATAATATTAAAGTCATAATTCATAACATACTGAAATGTCTCATCTCGCAATAAAGTCGACGGAATAAGACCTTTGACAAAGAGACAGCCTGATGCCAATAATTTCAGGGACTTCATCAGTCACTGATTCTCGCTGGCGGTACAATTGACCATCCCCTCCTCCTTGTCTTATTATCCAGCAACTGGGGCAAGGGCGTCCTTGACCTCGCTTTGACCGCAAAGATGGAGGTATGTATGCCGTCGTACGAATTGGAGGGAAAGAGACCTTTGGTTGATCCCGAAGCCTTTGTTCATCCTATGGCCGTGCTTATTGGAGACGTAACGATCGAAGCCGGATGCTACATTGGCGCAGGCGCCGTACTCAGAGGTGATATTGGCTCCGTGAAGATTGGAAAGGGATCAAATATCCAAGAGAACTGCGTTCTCCACACGTTTCCGGATAAAGCAACAACTATCTATCCGAATACTCATGTAGGACATGGATGCATTCTTCATGGGTGCGAGATCCATTCGAACGTGCTCGTTGGAATGGGATCTATCATTGGGGATGGAGTCAAGATCAACTCTCACTGCATCATTGGAGCAGGAAGCTTCATTGATTTCGGAACCGAGATTCCGTCTGAAAGTGTGGCAGTTGGATCGCCGGCAAGGGTTATCAAGGCCGCCGGTCCCGAGCATCTCAAAAGAATCGCGGAAGGCCTCTCAATTTACCAGGAGCTTACAAGGCGCTATCTGAAATCGTTCAAGCAAGTCTCCTAACCGCATTCCCCCCCCTGATCGTGAATCAGACCTGGACAGCGGGGGGGATTGAATTTACCAACCCTGTCTCGTGAAGGCACTTCTTCAAATTAAAAGCGATGCGATTTTCTTGAAGTTGGGTCATTATTCGCGTCTCGTCAAAGTGGCCTTCTTATAACCCATTCCCTGATAATCGCACGCTGGAAGCCCATGTTACCCGCGATTGGGATCTTTCTGACTTACATAGTCCAAAATCTCGCGGCCAATTTTCGAATGGATTTTGATTTGGCCATAATCAATCGGCACATTATTCAAATATTGCATAATGAGAGCCTCACCACCTAAAACTCCAGGCAAAATGCCTGAGAAAAAAAATCCGAGCCTTTCGAATTCTTCCGTCAAATAAAACGTTTCGGGATCGCACATGTTCAGATACATCACGATTAGATCATAGCGCTTCAAGCATAGCTGCTTGAGTAGACTTCTTATCTCGGAAAGAATGTTTGCGCCGTACTGAATAATTTCAATAGTAGCTACACCTGCCGGCATAAAAAAAGAAGATTTAATTTTGAAAACCGATTCTCCGGTAGGAGCCTTTCCCGCGTGATTTTCAGGCACAATTGGTTTTGCATTCACCCCCAAATGCTTGTAAACCTTGGTTATCAAAGACCTGTGTTGGAGCGGCGCATAAATCCTTATGTCATCCGTTTCTTGAATATATCGATATGCCACTACAAATGTCTCTCTTTGCGAAAGCTGTTCATGGATTTCTTTGAATGAAACGGTCGAGGCAATGTATCCCAACACAATCGCGCAAGTTTCGAATCCGAGCCGTCTTGCAACTCTTTGAGAAAAAGTGTGAGCGGTGACAGCACGAATATACAGCGCACTAAAGCCTTTTGAGGGCGCCTGATTCAATAAGAATTTTGTCAATTCGAGCAGACAGCCACTGCCGCGAAATTCCGGCCGGACCACTGCCAGGCCGATTTCAGCTACTCCTGAATCCTCCTCGGAATTAAATATGGCACAATGGCCTGCAATTTCTCCCTCTGAAGTTACCGCCAGAGCCGAAATCATTTCACCCGATGCATTTAAATCACTTATTCGCTCAGGATAGTAAGCGTATTCATAAGAATATGAATAGCCATAAGCGCGGTATATTAATTTGGCGACTTCTACTGCTTCCTCTGCTCGCATGAGGCGGACTCGAAAATCCGACTTTTTCAAAATCTTGCGCGAGCGGGACTGCGGGCTGAATCTCTCAGGTTCGCACGCAGCAATATAATCATCCAAAGCCTGATTTCTGAGATATTTTGTCAGGTGGATTTCCGTTCCTTCAGGTCCGAGATTGTGGATCACAATCTCATCCAGTACATCTCTCATGAGAAACGTGCCGAGGTCGGTTGGACGAGTTCCGCTAGATAAACCGCTTTTGTGTTGTAGCAATTCGTCCGGATCGAAGGGCAATCCTTTTTCTCTAATATTAATTTTGAGGCCGCCAGGAACACGTTCGCATGAAATAGTGAGTGTCTGTCGATCGCCCGGTTCAAAAATATTTTCAATTATGGTCCGGATTGCTTCAATAATTGCAGCCTGCAAGCTTGTCCTATCATGCTCATCAAAGCCGATTTGGTCTGAAACTGAGCCGACATAAGCCCCGACTATAGAGGCATAAGACAAATCGTTAGGAATTGTCAGCTGAGAATATTCACATCCGATTTCCATTACGACTGCTCCAAACCAGAGCTTGGCGACTGTTGCGTGAAAATTGCGCTCTTGAATTATGAAAAAACCATAGCAATTGATGTTGAAACTATACAATACAATTATTGAATTGGGAGTGCCGCTTGAATAGGAATAGAATTTTGGATTACAAGGATCGAAGCCGATATAGAAATGAATTTGATCAATGTGAATAGCTCATGAGCATTGAAGTCTGTCTTGACAGTAGCCCGTGAGTGTAGACATATTACATGAAGATATTACTGAGGACCTGTTACATGTCTGGACTGCGCATCGTGGTAGTACCACATATTGTTTTGGGGGGCAAAGCACAAGAAATCAAGAACATAGATCAGCGCATCTTGAGCTTGGCTCAAAATATGGCTGATACTATGTACAAAGCACCCGGCTTGGGTTTGGCCGCAAATCAGATTGGTGAATTGGTCAGGCTCATAGTAGTGGATCTGGAGTACGCATACTCTGACCTTAAGGACAAACGGAAGAATCCTCTCTTCATAATTAATCCTCAAATTTGTGAGAAAGAAGGCGAATCCGTCAGAGAAGAAGGCTGCTTAAGTGTGCCGGATTTCGGCATCGAGATTACTCGGTCCGAGGCTGTCGAAGTGACAGGAGTGGACCTGAACGGAAAACAAATAAGACTGGCAGCCGATGGAATGTTAGCCCGGGTACTCCAGCATGAAATAGATCATCTGAATGGAACTACCATCCTCGACCATGCATCTTCTTTGAAAAGAACCCTCTACCAGAGAAGGCTCAGGAAGAAAGGCAGGAGGAATAAGTGAATCTCAGGGTGGTCTTCATGGGCACTCCTGAGTTTTCTGTACCCACATTAGTGGCGCTGCACTCCGCTTTTCACGTCATCGGGGTGGTAACTCAGCCTGATAAGCCAAAAGGCAGGGGGCTGAGAGTAGTACCCACTGCTGTAAAAAAGAAGGCGCTTGAATTGAATTTGCCTGTGATAGAGCCGCCTCGAATCGCTGCTCCAGAGGTGTTGGAGATCCTTGCCCAATGGAAACCGGAGATCATCGTGGTCGCAGCTTATGGAAAGATCCTTCCGGAATCGATATTGCAGCTTCCTCCAAAGGGCTGTGTAAATCTCCACGCATCTCTTCTCCCACGCCATCGGGGAGCAGCTCCCATAAGCGGAGCGATACTTGCCGGAGATTCCGTGACCGGCGTTTGTACCATCTTGATGGACAGAGGAATGGACACGGGGGATATTCTCCTCAAGGAAGAAGTACTTATTAATGACGAAGACACCGCTGGGACATTGCACGATAAATTAATGGGACGGGGCGCATCTTTAGTAATCGATACTCTTCAAGCTATGAGCGAAAAGGCTATCCACCCCGTGCCTCAAGACCATTCTCTGGCTACCTACACCCGACTTGTCACAAAGGAAGATGCAATAATAAATTGGGACAGTAATGCGCAGTACCTCGGTCGATTGGTTAGAGCCATGAATCCATGGCCGGGGGCCTATTTTATATTGTCCGATGAGACCATAAAGGTATGGAATGCCACGCCGGAAACCGGAACAGGCATGCCTGGAAAGGTCGCCTCATTGTCCGGAGACGGAATTCTTGTGGGAACCGGCACTGGAATGTTGCTCTTGCGCGAAGTTCAGGCTCCATCGAGGAATCGTGTGGCAGCACGAGAGTTTGCCAGAGCACGAGAGCTTAAAATAGGAGATGATCTCAGGTAGAAGCGTAATTTTGAGTGCTTCCCGGGCTTCTGGTGTCGCTCGGATTGCTCCTTTCACCCTCGGAGCTTGATCCAGGAGCATTCGACTCTCGGTCGCCTGAAATTTTAGAAAATACAAACCGGTAAACTGCTTATCTGAGAGCGATAAGCGCTTGCCCTAATCTGAAAAACCTGTGACGGGAGAAAAAGATGAATCAGCTCAAGACCTTTTTACTAATGGCAGCTTTGGGAGCCCTGTTGGTCGCCATAGGAGGGTATATGGGGGGCAAGAATGGGGCTACACTTGCTCTAATAATTGCCTTCGTTATGAATATCGGAAGCTATTGGTTCAGTGACAAAGTTGTCCTTAGAATGTACAACGCGCAGGAAGTCACTGAATCAGACGCCCCGGACCTTTATCATCTGGTTAGTCAGTTGGTAGCTAAGGCAGGTTTGCCTATGCCCAAGGTCTACATTATTCCTGATCCATCACCGAACGCCTTCGCTACAGGACGCAACCCGAGCCACTCCGCCGTGGCGGTAACGGAAGGCATATTGCAGTTGCTGACCTGGGAAGAGCTTGCTGGGGTTATCTCACACGAATTATCACATGTTAAACATCGGGATATACTGATTCAGACGATCGCCTCGGTCTTTGGCGCTGCAATCACCTACCTGGCACAGTTCGGTATGTTCTTCGGGGGCAGGGATGAAGAGGGCCGGGGATCATTCCTCGGTATGATTCTGATGGCAATACTAGGACCGATAGCCGCTATGATTATCCAAATGGCTATATCTCGTTCCAGGGAATACATGGCCGACGCATCGGGCGCGGAAATTTGCGGACAACCGTTGTGGTTAGCAGGCGCGCTGGACAAACTAAGACGTGGGGTTGAAGCGACACCTATGAATGCCTCCCCTGCCACGAACGCCACGGAATCCATGTTTATTGTCAGCCCATTTCTTGGTGGCACTATGGCAAAGCTTTTTGCTACACATCCGCCCATCGAGGAACGGATCGCGCGATTACAGCATATGGCCGGGTATTAACGCGCTTCAATGATTTCGAGCTGTTACCTATCAGATATGGGAATTGAACGACTAATGTGCGAAAAAAATTCTCAGTATGTTGAAGAACTGAAAATAAAAATGCGAAAAAACTTAGCGCGGATACTATTCATCGGACCTGGGCTATTTTGAGAATTTGACCTGATGTCAGGATGTTGGTTATCTGGCACAGTTGTTGCTCAACCTATTATCGAACAACGACTCCTAACCATACCCTCTTAGCAATCCTCCTCCTATGGGATTGCTTTTTTTTTGCATTTTTATGATTGCCCGATGAAAACAGCGTGCATAATACGGCTATCACTCCTCAGAACAGATTAGGCTCCGGGTGAATTAGTCAGTCTTTTTCCCGGCTACAACCGTTATAATCCCATAGTTCCGAATAATTTTTGAAAACTCAGCGACCAAAACCCCGAGCGTTATATCCGCGGCATCAAGGATCAGGTCCACCGGCCCCACTGACCGAATAACTTCCGAAAGCCACTCGCGAAGATTCCCTCTAATCTGCCGATTTCTCAGGAGAGCGATAGATTTGTTGTCGTAAAGGCTGCACCGAGCATCGTTTTTCCACAGTTTGAAAAGGATCAACCTGAGTAGACCGAAAGGGTAAGCACTATAAATATCGTTATTATGACGGATATACCGCGTTTCCATTCCGGATTTGCGCAGATATTCATTAATGGCGCGTGGACTGAAAAGCCATAAATGTCGAGGAATATCTTCTGTACAGCTGTGCCTCATTCCCGGAGCTTCGAAATTCGGAACCACAAATACAAATTTCCCATCCTTCTTGAGAAGCTGAAATACTTTTCGGAAAAATGCTGACGGCCGTCTAACATGCTCTAACAATGCCCATGCCGTGAGTACGTCATAGCTTTCCCTTGGCAAGTCCATTTCCAGGAAATCCCCGATTCTTATGGGCAAATGTTCGGGATTATCCCATGCCATCAGGTCCACCCCTTCAACACACCACCCTTCTCTCGAAGCGTGGTTGATGAAGTCCCCTTGCCCGCACCCTATGTCTAGCAGCCTTCCACCTGAAATATTCGGCAGGAGTTTCATCATTCGGCTGTATAGTCGAGCGAAGGCCCTCTTATCCTTCAAATAATCGGGAGGATACAAAAAAGGGATGCTTTCGACGGTCGGCATAGGATTCACAAATGCCATCCCACAGCGGCATTCGACTACATCATATTCCTTTCGCGTGACCGGATCCCACTTCGAGTACAAAAAAGTATGCTCGTCAGACCCGCATAAATCGCAACTCACGTATTCCGTGACAATGGAACTGCTGCTTTTCAAAAAATTCTCCAAATTAAGCATCAAGAATGAAATCTGGCGACCTGAGCAAAATTTTCACACCAAATAAGAGGGCCACCGTTCAAGATTTTTTTGAATTCTTATTTAATAAAGCTTGAGCATTATATATGAGTGGGGATACATTTTTCACCCAGTTGCTTCAGAAAAAGTTTTTGATAAGTTTTGTTGCCTTTTCTGAATCATGTTAATAGGATTTCCACGGGGATAGTTGAGCAATTCAGAGTGCCACGCGTAGATGAGGACTGAAATCTGGTTCGCACATTGCGGAATAAGAAATAACAGGGTAGCGACAACTCGAATATCCAGTGATCTTCCGAAAGACGAATGCGGGCCAAGAGACCAATCCCTGTAGTGGCGAGAAGTCGGTCGAAGGAGTGTAAGGATGGAACTCACCGAAGCTCTGGTAAACGATTCCAATGAGGACATTATCGAGATCACGTTCTCTGGGGATGAAGATGAATGGCGTGAAATAGCGGGGGCGCTGAAAGAGTCAGATTCCGATCTGGCAACTGAAATTGGTCTTAGAATAGTTGAGGCTGTCCGAAACGCGGGCCGATAACGCGCTTACTGAATTCAGCAGTCGCCAAGAAATTGGTACCGGCTACTACCAAGGCTTTACTGAAAAGATGCCAATGTTTAGACGAAAACTTCGTCCTCGATAGAAGAATAATTTCTGCGCGATTGGGTCAGAGAAAACCAACTATGTTTTATGCGTTGCGGATTTTAATTTTCTAAAAATCGTCTCCGAATCGTAGGAGCTTCTGACTAACGGGCCTGCGACGACACACGTGATCCCAACTGAGATCGCCAGTTCACGTAGATCTTCGAATTCCTCAAGGGACACGTATCTCTCAACAGGAACCTGCCTCTCAGTTGGCCGCAGATATTGCCCTATCGTTAGAACTTTGCAACCTGCGGTTGCCAAGTCATTCATCAGCTCTTTCAATTCGGCTACGGTCTCGCCCAAACCTACCATGATTCCGGATTTGACAATTGCCCTAGGAGCCTGGGCAGACAAAATCTCGAGGACTCTCAGAGACCTCGAGTACGATGCGCTTGTTCTCAACAACGGGTACAAGCGAGGAACCATCTCCAAATTATGGCCGATAACGTCCGGTTCTGCATTTATGATCATTTCCAGCGCGGCTAGGCTTCCCTGGAAATCCGGCACTAGCATCTCAATACTGGTTTCAGGGACCACGCTCCGGATGGATCGAACAGTTTCGGCAAAAACTAATGCTCCACCATCAGGCAAATCATCCCTCGTCACTGAAGTGATTACGGTATGGCGGAGTTCCAAAGAACCGACAGCTTCTGCTACGCGCTGAGGCTCATCAGGATCCACCGGTGCGGGAACACCGTGGGCGATTCCACAAAAGCTGCAATTTCTTGTACAACGGTTGCCAAGTATAAGAAAAGTGGCGGTTCGCCGTTCAAAGCAATCACCCTGGTTAGGACAGCGTGCTTCCTTACATACTGTTATAAGCCCCTTGCCGTACCGTACCTCGCCCTACAGCTTGAACAGCCGTAGCCGAAGGAAGCTGAGAACGAATCCATTTGGGTAGGATAAAAGACTGCATAGCGCGCAAGTTAACCGGGACAGCTAATAATAATTAATCAATGCCCAAATTAGACCAATTTTGGGAAGCACTCTTTTCAGAAATTGTGTGGTGTTATTCAAATAGTATTTAAATCTCGAACAATTTATTAATCAAAAACGTTTATCTAACTGAAATTGAATATTTTTGAATGGTAGAAAAATGAAGACCGCCTCCGGTTAGGTATCAAGGGGGGGGAGTCATGATACGAGTAGAAGACGGCCTTTCAAGGCTAAAATACTCCCGGCCCATATAAAAGTCAACCCCCGCGGAAAAAAAAACGCGGGGGAGAAAAGGACTCCCTGGGCCTCAGATACCCACCGGCTTAGCTAAGCACCTTAATGGAAACCTGATCATTGTCAAGGAGTAAATGTCGGGTAGAATTGGGGTAGCCGATGTAACCTTTATGCCGATAAAATGCTCATCTTCCCTGTGAAATGATGCAATACGAGAGGAAGCAAGAATTAGCTATATTACAATAAATATATTTTCGTATGGCACTCAAAAATCATTTTCTCGACTGCGGATTGATAAAAATCACGCAAATTGAGTTGACATACATCGCATTCACTATAGCATAAACTCGCCAGGAGGTCAGCAAGCATGCAGGCATCCAATATTGATTCGCAAGAAATTTCGCCGCAAGAAAGCCCGGAGTATGTACGGTTGTCTTTGGCTGCGGCAATGACATTAGGATTTGTTAAGGGATGGTTTTACCGCGGTGCCCGACTCGGTTGCATCAATCTATTGATGACCTATGCGGACGGATGTAGAGCGAACTGCTCTTTCTGTGGTTTGGCGGCAGAGAAATATTCGCTGCCCACCAAACGAAATTTTATTCGCGTCCCATGGAAAACATTCCTGACCCGAGAAGTGATAGACGCGATGGAGAATGCGCCGGATTACGTCAGTCGAATCTGCATTTCGATGATTACTCATCCACGCGCCAAGAACGACGTGCTCAAACTTTGCCGCCAGCTCTCGGATGATACCGACAAATCCATTTCGCTTCTAATTGCTCCCACATTACTCAAGAAAGATGATCTGAAATCGATGAAGGATTCAGGAGCGGACCGCATCGGCGTCGCGATTGATGCGGCTACAAAAGAGATCTTCGGTCAACTTCGTGGAAAGGCCGTCCGCGGACCCCATCGATGGAATCAATATTGGAAAATTTATGCTGAAGCGCTTGATATATTCGGTGAGGGTATGGTCGGAGTTCATCTGATCTGCGGGTTGGGTGAAACAGAAAAAGAACTAGTGTCGAGTATTGCCAGGGCTCACTCTATGGGAGGATGCACTCACCTATTTTCCTTTTTCCCCGAGACTGGGTCGCCGATGCAAAACCATCCTGCTCCACATATCGGAATCTATCGACGTATACAGTTGGCCCGCTGGTTGATCGATAACGATCGCTGCGACCTAAAATCTATGGAATTCGATTCTCTGGAACGAATCATTTATTTCGGTCTCTCGGATACGGAGCTTCAGGAAGTTATCATGACCGGAGTCCCGTTTGAAACTTCCGGCTGCCCTGGACCGGATGGCAAAGTAGCGTGTAACAGGCCTTATGGGAACGAGAAGCCCGGCACATTGATTAGAAATTTTCCGTTTGCGCCTGACAGTGGAGACCTGGAAAGGATCATCAGGGAATTGAGGGAGTACCAGGTGGTTCAGTGATTGAGAGAACAGCCGCCCAGGGAACTAAGACAGAAAAAGTAACAGTCTATCTATTATCAAGGCTCGAATAAATTGATGCTTATCCCATTGGGATCTTTTAGAGAAGCGTATTTCATGCCATCCCTTTGAGCCTCGGTTTCCAAGAAGTTTAAGCCCTTAGTTTTCAGTTCTTTAACTGAAGCGTTCAGGTCCCCAACTCGAAAGCTCATACCGGAGACTCCGCCGGTCAGAGGTGCCGGCCCGGACAACAACGTGTTATGACAAATCTCCAGTTTATATGGGGTTCCTTCCTTCTCCATACAAACTATATCAAGTCCCTTGCCGAACCCCTCCGACGTAGTGAAGCCCAGCTTCTTATAAAATCCGATCGTCAGGTCCGGGTTGGATGTGGGAATAGGAATGGTAAGCGGATACTGTTCGATGGATGAACGGGTGAAATCTGCGGATTCAGCTTCGCTGTTGTGAGCGATCAATAAAGCGAAAGCGACGAGAAATATAATTGAGCACGCAAATCCAAAAAACAATCGTGTAGCATGGTCCGCGGGCAGCCTCATGCTTATCCAACCTCCTTACACTCTGCAAAAATCAAAAAAATAAATCCTTCTGTTACGAAGGCAGACAACACTATACACAAAATCTGAAATAAAAGCAAGGGTGAAGATGTATTTTCTTCAATTTAGTCGAGAAATGCAGCCAATACTCCGAGCCTCAGTGTTATTCTGAGTCTCGTGTTATGGAACCCCTTGCTCTCCTGAAGATGAATTCCGTAATCTTTATAACTGCCACAATTGCCATTTTTAAGTCAAGGCAAAAATACCGAAATGCACTCTGAGACTAATGTTGCTTAGAATAATGATTGGAAAGTCCTATTCGGCAATTGCGACGAGCGAATATATTCGATGGCTTTATTGAGGGAATAGTCCGTATCCAACCGTTCTGCAGCCAATGGATCTACTGTTCCCTCTTGGCGATTATCATACGGGCTCTCTAATTTCACGCCAGGTTCGAGACCTTTTCCTTCGATATCCTCTCCATCAGCCGTGTAGTAGTGAGCTGTCGTGAGACGCAATGCCGAACTTTTGCCTAAGGGAAACACTGCTTGAACCGAGGCTTTGCCGAACGTGCGCTGTCCCATCAGAACAACTCCGGGCTTGCCTTTCAGCGCGCCGGCCAAAATTTCGGACGCGCTGGCGCTACCGTTATTTACCAAAACAACAATGGGTACCCTTGGGACCAATGATCGCGAATTGGATCTGAATTCCCGATTAAATTGTTGATTATGACCACGCAAGGAAGTTATGACTCCGGATGAAACAAACAATTCTGCAACTTGTATGGCTTGGTCAAAAAGCCCTCCAGGATTATCGCGTAAATCCAAAACCAAACCTTTTAGAGGTCTGCCATTTTGTGCAATCATCAGTTTCAAAGCCTGCAGTGTGTCGGCATAAGTGCTCTCTTGAAAATTTACCAATCGTAAATATCCGATCCCCTCTGCCGGCATTCCGTATCTGACAGGCGGGACGACGATTTCCTTTCGCCGTAATCGAATATGTCGGATTCTGTCCGATTTGGGATCTTTAAGAGTGAAGGCTATTATCGCGCCGGCGGGGCCTCGGACCTTGGCCAATACTTCACTTAAAGGCAGTCCTTGAACAGATTGACCGTCGATCTCCAGGACGATTTCTCCCGGTGTTATTCCTGCCTTGTGGGCAGGAGACCCTTCAAATGGAGAAACCACAACATAATTCCCTTCCCGCGATGCTACCACCAATCCGACTCCACCGAATTTCCCCGATGTGCTGATCTTAATCTCCTTGAGCATGGCTTCATCCAGCAGCCCCGTATTTGGATCAAGCTGTCTTAATATTAGCTTTAGAGCAATTTCGAAGAGAAGCTCTTGCCTGATATTACACCGCGCCGCTATAGATCGAATCGATTGCCCGAAACACCTCTCGGGCTCTTCGGAACATTCGGCGATATTGGGAATATCCTCCACGCAATGAGGCAAGAGAGTCATCGTCATCCTTTTCAACGGGAAATCAAACAGAAGGGTGTCCGGTATCTCATTGACATAATTACGCCTTAGCAGATGAATTGCATAATCGAAGAGTTGAGAACCGGTGGTCGAATACTTTTTGACGGTCCCGGACGGGATTGGGTCAGATCGTGAAATCTGCGTCTCATCCTGTGAGCTAATTTCATTATCACCAAAGTCCGATGACTTTGCCGGACAATGCTGGTTTCCCAAGCTTATTGCCAGAATACTCGTAAATGCGATCAACACCCATCTGGTATGCAAGCGCGGTCTCGAAACTACACGCTTTACCATAAGTCACTCCTAGGGATCTAAACGAAAAACGGTTCCTTCGTCGGCCGAATTTGTAGCCGCAACTGACGAATCATATCAGGGTCTCAGTAAAGGAGGAATAGGCTGTCTTCGCGACATAGTCGTCAAAAAAAATACTTCTGTATTTCCTCTGCTGTCTGGACCGTGCCTGAATTTTATGAGAAGTCAGAGGCCCACGTTCACACTTCTACAAGGGATTTCGTATAACACGGAAGCCGGGTCGGTCATCGTTTTGAATGTCTTTGGATCCTCGATCATAACTAGTTAATGAACTCCGCGATTAGGACTGATTTTGTATTTTCAGTAATCGGAGCAGCGGAACCGCGGCGAATTCCGGGTATCCACAAGATCTCATCATCTTTTACCAAAAGCTGAAGTTGCTGACGCTTCAATCGAGGAATCTTCAAATCAATCAATACTTTTTTCAGTTTTCTGGTTCCTCCGGGGCCCCAGGGCCGAAAACGATCTCCAGGTCTTGGACTACGCAGAATGAGTGGAAAGGAGATCAAATCTGCGTCAAAGAAAACTTTTCCCGGACTATTTCTCTCGATCTGCAAATTTTGTTCTCTCGGTAGAACATTGAGTTCTATTGTCCCTCCCGATTTTGACATAGAGATCTTTCCCGGGCCCGATATCAGAGTGATTTCCGGTTGTGACAATTCAATTTCTTTATGGCGGGAGATCAGTATTCGATCATATTCTTTCACCAGTTTAATACCCTCCGGAAAATCCAGCACGGAGGAAGGGTTGTTGCTGCACACCAGCCGGGATATTGATTCCAAATGAGCTTGACGCCATCTGATTTCAACTCCGAAGAACTCCTGAAGCGCTCGCAAAAATACACGCGCGATGAGCACCCCAGGAACGCCTCGCAATGAGGAAATATTGACAGCCAAAGATCCGTCCTGATCATAAACGGCAGCAGAGTATATTTTGAGTGTTTCTTCTTCTAAGAAATCATCTTCAAGTTTTATCAGCTCCATGGTTCGCTTCAGCGGTATTCCAAAATTAGGAAAACGCCCCCTTACCAGTGGTATCACCCGATTTCTGATGAAATTCCGGTCGGTGTCAGTGCTGAGGTTTGTTTCGTCTATCCGGTAGGCAATCCCCTCTTTTTCCAGAAAATCAGTGATTTCGGATCTGGCGCAATTTATCAAAGGTCGGATAATTCTTCCCCTGACAGGTGGAATTCCTCTCAGCCCTTTGATAGATGAGCCGCGAAATATTCTTAAGAAAAAGGTCTCAACCTCGTCATCTCGGTGGTGACCGGTAGCCACGATATCTGCGCCAAAATTTTTTCTCACCTCATCCAAGAAATCATAACGTGCGCGGCGACCGGCTTCTTCAATGCTTATGTCCAGGTTTTTAGCGAGATTTCGAATATCAACTGATTTGAGTTCAAATTCTATTCCGAGCCCCTTAGTCATTTCTGCGACAAATTGCGCGTCGAGCCCGGATTCGGGACGCAAAGCATGGTCCAAATGTGCGGCGGTGATCCTAAACCCGAGATCTCCCTTCAAGATATTTAAAACGTGCAGTAGAGCTGTAGAGTCCGGACCCCCCGAGACCCCTACGACAACACCTGTCCCGTAGGGAATCATCCCATATTCTTCTATGGTTTTTCTGATATTTGAGACTAAACTATTTTCCATTCGGGCCGGTTTCATTGGTCATGCCGATCATCGGTGTCAAGAAAATTATCAAAAACTGAAATCGGCAAACATCTTTTCTTGATATGTCTTTAGTAACATTTTAAGTTTAAATTAAGAGGTTTTTCAACTTTTGGGGCCGTTGACAAATAGAAGGGGGTCTAATCAAATGATACCTAAAAAAATACTTTTCTGTACTGATTTCTCAGATAACTCCCGACCGGCGCTGGAATACGCTGTAGATTACGCAAAAGCATTTGGCGCTGAGCTGATGGTCCTACATATTATTAATTCTTCCCAAATCGGGTACCCTTCCCTGGAAGAAGGGGTTCCTGTGGACATAAGATCCGCTCTTGACAGCATTCAGCAGTCAGTTTCCAAAGCACTTGAGCTCATCATAAAGGAATGCTCGGAGATCGCCAAAGTAGGTACACACACACGCGTCGGAAGTCCGCCTTACGAGATAGCCAGATTCGCGGACGAAAATTCAGCAGGTCTCATAGTGATGGGCACTCATGGATGGACCGGGTTCAAACATCTTATCATGGGGAGCACAGCGGAAAACGTGGTGAGAACGGCCGACTGCCCTGTTCTTACGGTCAGATCAGCCCGCAAATCCTGATATTAGAGCGATACCTTTTCTCGCAATTCTTTCATCAAACCCCTCAAGTTCGCAAGGGCAACCGGAACAGACGGATAGCATTTGCTGTTGTCACTCTTGAAATTTCTTCAACAGAGACTTTCCTGATTTCAGCAACTTTTCGTGCAGTATGCACAATAAAAGCCGGCTCATTATTTTTTCCTCTCAGCGGCTCCGGGGCCAGGAAGGGAGCATCGGTTTCCAGTAATATTCTATGCTCCGGAACAGTGCTGAGAATCGTCCTAAGCGTATCGTTTTTCTTATAAGTTACAGTCCCTGGAATTGAGATATAAAAGCCCAGCTCCAGTGCGCGATCGGCATCTCTTTGATCGCCGGAAAAACAATGGATTACTCCGCCGGCGTCAAATGGAGCTGCTTTTTCAAGCATGTTCAGACCTTCCTCATACGCGTCCCGAAGGTGAATGACGACCGGTTTAGAGATTTTTTTCGCAAGTTCCAATTGATCTGCAAAGACGGTTGTCTGAACCGATCGCGGTGACAAATTTCGGAAAAAATCCAAACCAATCTCTCCGTACGCGACTACCTTGGGATGTCTTGATAATCTTTCCATGATTGCAAACGTGCCTTCATGGACGTCCTCGGCATTATGCGGATGCATGCCGATGGACACGAAAACTTTCTCAAAGCGATCCGCGATCTCCAGCGCCTTTTCCGCATCCGAAACATGTGTTCCTACAGTGATGACGGCGATAATTCCGGCTTCTGTAGCCCTTTCCAGCACTCCAAGAGAATCCTGGACCAGAGGTTCCAACTCAAGGTGCGTGTGTGAATCGATAAGGCTGTTAGTCATTATTTCTTCCGAAGGGGAATTTCCGGGGAATGCGACATCCTACATGGATATACGAAGCTCAAGGTCCGGCGATGTAATAATTGGAATTGAGACGGCTAATGGATCTGTTCCTAACGGGCTAGTGGACGTACTTCCCGGGTTCATGAAAATTGGGCTGGGACATGACGCCTCTCATGATCTCAGGCTCTATAATACTCATTCTAGTCTGGTCATCGATTTTGCTTTCGATGAATGAAACTAAATGTTCAAAGTCTCTTTTTGTAATTACAGGAAAATGGTCTGCCGGATCCGAATGAACATAATCCAATGCGGTAAAATTTCCGGTGTGGGGATCCACCTCGCCTGAAATCTGAATTACTTCAACATTGTCACCGGCTGTGCTCCGGCCCACTATTGCTAATCCTCGAGAGCGAGAAAAGTATAATATTGCCAATTTGTAGACGCCCGGCGACTGGAACAACTCAAAGGGATTCATAATGGCCCCCATTTAAAACAGGCAGCTCAAAACACCCTACGGTTTCTTTGCTAAATTTTCACAAATCTAACAAGGGCTCGATACGATGTCAAGGCAGCTTATTTTCGGTGTCTTGAGCTTCGAGCCGATTTCGTATATTTTATAAATTACACGAAAATTGTTCTGCCCGAATTTAGCGGTTTCCTTACCAAAGATATTCAATTATAACCATATTCGGCGAATCTGCCGGATGGAGGCCTTAATGAAAGAAGTCATCTTCGGCCGATGGGGCAAAACTCTTCGAGATCATCGCACATTAGATACTGAAATAGAGGGCGAAGTAGATGGGAAGTTCCCATCGGCTGAAGCATTCCCGGAGGATCTTGTTGCTCTTATGAGCGGCAAAGGCTTCCTTCAGTTCGAAAAAAAGTTCAATTTTGTTCCAATGATACGAGAGTGACATCCACCGCATTCAGACGAGCTACTGTTGCGGAAAATGCATCACGGGAATTAAGGGATCAAAATTATTGCTCCTAACTCTTGATAAACTCATTCGCGGCGACGGAGAAGAATCTGACTTGAATTTGCTGAGTAATATGGCCGACATACTGAATGATGCTGCAAAATGTTCCGTGTGCCAGAGCGCGGGAGAGTTGTTGCGCGAGGGCTTGATCAAATTTCATGAAGACTTTTTGGAAGCTTGCAGGTCCGGCGTGAAGCAGGATGGGGTTCGTTATTTGGGCAATATTTCCGCCCCTTGCATGAACACCTGTCCTTGTCATATCAACATTCCTTCATATGTGGAGATGCTTCTGGAACTTCGTTATGATGAGTCGCTTAAAATCATTAGAGAGGAAATGCCTCTACCTGGCGTAACAGGGCGTGTCTGCCCGGCTCCATGCGAAAAAGCATGCAGTGTAGCCAATATGGGAGATGTGGCAATTCCAATAAAAACACTGAAGCGAGTTGCCGCTGATTATGAGTTGACGCACCAGCTTGAAGCATCCCTTGAAAAGGTTCCGTTGGGTCAACCACCGGTAGCCGTGATAGGAGCGGGTCCTGCCGGGTTATCTGCGGCATACTACTTGAACCGATTAGGCCATCCTGTGACTATTTTTGAAAACCTTGTAGTCTCGGGCGGAATGGTCGCCGTAGGTATACCGCCATACAGGCAACCTCGAGAAGTTTTAAAAAGAGAGATAAATATAATCCAAGATCTTGGCGTCACTCTTAAAGAAGGAGCATCTCTGGGCAAAGATTTTGGAATACAGGATCTTTTTGACCAAGGCTTCAAAGCCGTCTTTCTTGGAATAGGATCTCACAAATCATTACCCATGGGGTTGAAACGAGAGGACGAAGGGCTACTAGGGGTGTTCAAAGGCGGCATAGATTTTTTGCGTGAGATCAATCTGGATCATGATGTAACCGTGGGTGACCATGTAGTGATTGTAGGTGGAGGGAATACAGCAATAGACTGCTCCAGAGCAAGCTTGCGAATGGGAGCTTCTCGGGTCAGTGTAGTTTATCGACGCTCTGAAACCGAAATGCCTGCTGATCCGGAAGAAGTGGAAGACGCTCGGGAAGAAGGAGTCGAATTTCATTTTCTGACCCAACCAGTCGAGATACTTGCTGAGAATGGAAGCATGACCGGGCTCAGATGTATCCGTATGGAGTTGGGTGAACCTGATTGGTCCGGTCGACGACGACCTGTTCCCGTCGAAGGGTCTGAATTTGACTTAATCGCGGATACCCTGATTCCGGCAATAGGCCAAAAAACGAATTTGGGTTTCATCAATCCGGAAGACGGAATTGAAATTACCCGTCATGAAACGATAAAGACAGACCCGGATACTATGATGACGACCAGGGCGGGAGTCTTTGCAGCCGGGGACGCTGTTAGCGGGCCGTTAACAGTGGTGCATGGCATAGCCGGCGGGAAAACGGCCGCAAGAATGATTCACCAATATATAACCACTGGCAAGTGCCTTCCGTCAGAAGGTCAGTGGATTCAGAATCTTATAACTAATATAGAGAAGGATCATGGAGTTCTTGTAACCGCCAGAACACCTAGTCGTTCCGGCGGCAAGCGCCCGCAGCGAAAATTGGATGTGAACGAGAGAATAACCAGTTTCCGGGAGGTTGATTCCGGATTTACCCAGCGAAGTTCGTTCATTGAAGCCAGTCGCTGTCTGCGCTGTTTTCACTTGGTTTTGGCGGCTGTCAAGGAAACAAGGTCGAATCAAAGTGACATTTAAGCTGGTCCTGCTGCCTACTGAAGATTATCGGCAAATCTGTCAACAACGCTCTTTTGTTATTAAGGAGAAAAGGTCGGATAATGCCTCAAATTATAATTAACGGTATTGAGATTTCGGCTGCGGAAGGAATGACTGTACTGGAAGCGGCGAAACAGGCCGGTATTTGGATACCCACTCTTTGTTATCATCCGAAGATTAGTCCCTCCGATTCTTGCCGGATGTGCGTGGTCGAGGTAGATGGTGTAGATCGACCGGTGACATCCTGCAATACGATAGTGGCAGAAGGCATGCAAGTAAGTACGGACACCCCTGCACTTAAACGCATTCGGGACCAGGTCATGAAGTTGGTCCTTATGGACCATCCGCTGGAGTGTCCAGTTTGTCCTGCCGCCGGAGAGTGCGAAATTCAGAATCTGACGTACAGACTGAATGTCTATGGTTCTGATTATCCTGTAGAAAAGCGCAATCTACCTGTTGTGCGCGACTGGCCTCTAATAGAATATAATCCAAACCTCTGCATAACCTGCCTTCGATGTGTAAAGGTATGCCATGAAGTCATAGGAGCAAGCGCTCTGGCTTTGAAAGATGTCGGTTACGAAGCCAGGATCGATACCGCTGATGGAAGGCGACTTAATTGCGACTTCTGCGGGGAATGTGTGGAAGCTTGCCCTTCCGGGGCTATGGCCACCAAAGTATCCAAACGTTGGGCCAGATCCTGGCAGCTGAGAAAAACACCCACAATCTGCCCTCTTTGTTCTGCGGGTTGCAGAATAGAAATGAATGTCAAAGACAACAGCATCTTCCGGATAACGACGGATATCGATAGCCATAATAAAGGATCTTTATGCGTTGGAGGTCGTTTTGCTTACGATCTCATTGAGCACGAAGATCGACTGTTGACGCCTCTGTTAAGAGATGGAGACGAGCTTAAGCCTGCTTCCTGGGAAGATGCTATCGCCTTTGCCGCGGGAAAGCTCAAAAAGATAATTGATATTTCAGGCCCAGAGAGCGTCGCCGGACTAATTTCCCCAAGACTGACAAATGAAGATTGCTATGCGTTCCAAAAGTTCTTGCGTGGAATCATCGGCACAAACAACATTGACAGCGAGGCGCGTTTCAGCTCCCTTAGGGTTCAACGCGCACTCGAGTTGACCTGTGGAGTACATGGCACAAACGGGACGTTGGAAGAGTTGCTTGAAAGCTCGGCATTACTCATCATCGGCATTGACCCGCTGGAGGAAACACCGGCTCTCGCGTGGAAAATCAAGGCCGCGGCCCGTCAATATGACAGCAACGTGATAGTAGCCAATTCACGTATGACCAGTATCGACAGATTCGCCAGGATTCGGCTACCGATCCGTCCCTATGCAGAAAGTGATCTTCTTCTTGGAATAATGAAGATTATTCTGGATCTAGAACTTTGGGATACAAAATTTGTACGGGATCAAACAACGAACTTCCTTTCACTCAAGAAGCTGCTCGATAAGATTTCGCTTAAAGGCATTTTGAGAAGAACCGGAGTTACCCAAGAAGCATTGGAGGAAACGGCCCGAATTTTTGCGGAAGCGTCGAGCGCAGCCATTATTTTTGGCGGCGATGTTATCCTTCAGGAAGATGGCTTGCAATGCATTATGAACATCGTGAACCTGGCGCTTCTAACTGGCAATATTGGACCCGCCAAAACAGGAATTTATCCGATCTTCGAGAAAGGGAACATCGTTGGGCTCTGCGATATGGGGAATATGCCGGAATATCTGCCCGGGTATCAGGATACGGCCAGAGTGAGAGATCTTTTTCAGCGCGTGTGGGATACCGACCTTCCGTACGGTCGAGGCAAAACAGTGACCGAGATCGCCCGGGGCCTCGAGACAGGAGAAGTGAAAGCACTATTTGTTGCCGGCGCGGATCCTTTGACTGACTATCCTCATTCCGGTCGGTACGCGTCTGCTTTTGAAAAGGCCGAACTGTTGATCGTACAGGATATTTTCTTAAGCCCTACTGCGCGCAAAGCGCATTGTGTATTCCCTGCCGCATCCTTTGCAGAGAAGGACGGCACGATGACGAACATTGAACACCGCATCCAGAAGCTGAACCAAGTAATACAGCCCTTAGGCGAATCCAGACCGGACTGGAGCGTTTTTGAGGAGATAGCAAAGGCTATGGGCCGTTCGATGGGGTATTTCAAGGCAGAGGATATATTCGCTGACATAACAGCGACAATACCATTTTACAAAGGTTTGAAATTGACGGATCTTCCACCGGACGGAAGCATTAGACATCCATTTTCACCGGAAACGGGACCGGTCAGGAGCGGTAAGCCATACTCTTTCGCCCCTATCAGAACGGCAGAAGCTCCTGAACCGGCCGATGCTGCGGAGTATCCTTTCGAGATGATGGCTGGCCGGTCCATGTATCATTTCGGCTCCGTTACCACTCGTTCAAAGAATCTGCTGGACCTTTGTCCGCAGGGATATATTGAGATTGGCCGGAAAGATGCAGAGCAATTGGGTCTGATTGATGGCGAATCA
The DNA here is from genome assembly GCA_963741425.1 of uncultured delta proteobacterium. Taxonomy (GTDB): domain Bacteria; phylum Desulfobacterota; class Desulfomonilia; order Desulfomonilales; family Desulfomonilaceae; genus DATJPW01. The sequence goes on along the minus strand of CAVUHP010000018.1, from coordinate 285,060 downwards.
TTGGAAGTATCGTCTCCGAATGGTTCATTCATCGGGCCCGCTAAAATATCTGAGGGAATTTCCACCGGCATGATTTTCGTGCCATCCAATTTTCCCGATATGGCTGTATATAAACTATTTACAGAGAATACGACGGTGTGCCGAGTTAAGTTGAACCGACTGGGGTAGACGGTCACGTGATCATATCGATAAAAGAAATTTCCAACTGAATCAGCTTGCAATTCCGAGCGACCCCAAGTAACTGTGGTATCTTTGGGTAAAACCTCGATCTAGTTCAGTTGAGATAGCGAACCGACTATGCGGCTTTCTCATTATTGATGCCTGAGGCATTTAATTTACATACATTGAAATACAAGGAGGTTGTAATGAATTCCCGCAGTAGACCCAAGACCGCCGTTCTGGTCATTGATGATGAGCAGATAGTTCATGACAGTGTGCGGAGAATTCTCGAGCAAGAAGGCTATTCGGTCGATGGGGCATTCCGTGTGGATCAAGCCCTCGAGAAATTGGCAAAACAGCCTTACGACCTTGTGCTAACGGATTTAATGATGCCTGATCGTAGTGGCATGGAAGTGGTGGAAACCGTTGCCCGTGATCATCCAAACTCGGGCTTGGTGATGTTCACAGGTTTCGCCACTGTGGATTCCGCTGTGCAGTCCATGAAACTCGGCGCGTTGGACTATCTTCCCAAGCCGTTCACACCTGACGAGCTGTTGGCGGTTCTTGAAAGGGCACTTGACAAAACTCTGAGATTCAGGAGGGATCGTGAGATAGAGGAGACTTATGGTGAGGCGGAGAAAGCCTTGAGATCAAGTCTTGATTTGAAGGAGATCCTTGGCCTGATTTGTTCGAGTGTCGTGCGTTTGTTCTCAGCCAAAGGCAGTGCGGTTATACTGCAAGGAAAGAATCAAATTTTAGAAATAGCTGCGTCATGTGGTTTGAGCGAAACGTATCTTACGAAAGGGATTTTGGACAGCTCGCAGAGCATGTCGGAAGTTCTTAAATCAGGCAAATCTGTCTTCGTTGACGAATCGGGATTCAATACAGACCTGTGTTATCCCGATGAGGCTCGTAAGGAAGGCATTGCTTCGATCACATCGGTGCCCTTGAAAATTGACGGAGCGGTCCTGGGTTTCCTCAGGATTTACCAAGCAGAAACACGCAAATTAGAAAATGAAGAAATGGATCTGCTCACGAAATTCGCCGAACAAGCGGCTCGAGCCCTGGAAAACGCGATGTCATACGAAAAAGTCCGCGGGGATATACAGGCCATGAAGAAATACATTCCTGGGCCGGTTGCCCGTAAAATGGAGCAATTCGAAAAGAAAGGGTAATTTAAATAAGAAACGGATTTGCAATAACCGCCTTTGCTCGTATCTGAACAGTTAAGATGGCCTATGAAAGACTCATCTTGAAGCGAACAGATTAGAGTGGCGCATGACTATACAAGGCCTGTATCATTATCAGAGAAGTATTCTCGCCAGGAGTAATAAAAGATGGAGCAAAAAAACGCAAAAATTCTGGTGCTGGATGACGAGCAAATAGTTTTGGACAGTATTACACGAATTTTAGAGGGAGAGAAATACGAAATAAAGACCTGCCGTAGCGGCAGCCAAGCCGTGGACGCGCTGAAGGCCGACGGATATGATGTTTTGATCACCGATTTGAAAATGCCGGGCATGGACGGAATCCAGGCCATGGAAGCTTTAACGGAGATCGATCCGGATTTATCCATGATCATGGTTACCGCATATTCTACGGTCGATTCGGCTGTAAAAGCTATGAAACTGGGCGCTGTGGATTACATAAGGAAACCTTTCACCCCCGACCAACTTGTTTCACTGCTTGACAAAGTCATGGACGATCGGAAGGCTCGTTTCGAGCGTCGGTATAGAGAAGACACTTTCGAGGAAGTCAAAAAGTCCATTTCGTCAACTCTCAATCTAAAACAGGTATTGGATCTTATCGTTCAGGGCGTGGTCAAAGTAATGAAGGTGAAAGGAAGCTCACTAAGCCTCTTAGACACAAAGCGCGAAAAATTACGCATTTTTGCTTCCGATGGACTGAGCCGCAATTACGTCGAAAAAGGACCGCTCGATTTCTCAAAGAGCATTGGGGCGACAGTCCTGGACGGAAAACATGCCTGGATCGAAGATGCTACGACCGATCTACGGATACAATATCCTGAAGAAGCTAGGCGAGAGCAAATTGCTTCAATTCTAAGCGTCCCTCTAATGGTTCGGAACAAGGTGATCGGTGCCCTTCGAGTTTACACTTCGGACCGGAGAGAGTTTACGGACGAAGAAATCAAATTCCTGTACGGATTTGCCGAACAGGTTGCCTTGGCTATTGAGAATGCCCGATCATATGAGGATGTAAAGGACGAGTATGAGGCATTGCGAGACGATTTATGGGATTATCTGGATAAGGACGGCTGGCTTTGATGTATAATTGAAGATAGATGCGCGGCATTGGAAAACGAGTCTGAGTCCTATGCGGTGTTAAAATCTGAAGAGAGAACCCCTTCATGTGCATTGACCGGTCAAACATAAATAGGAGCTTGCATATTTCGTTGGAATTGGCTTGACGAAAGCAATCCTGATCAGACTCTCTCAGGAATCGATGAAATGGCCGAGGAGGACATCGAGAAAGCCCAACCTGAAAAGCTACATCCGATTGTTCGTAGGAAGCCGGATTGGCTTGAAACTGGCCTGGCGTGGATCGAGAGGTTGTTGCCGGCGTTTGTTAAACCACGCACAGGCTTCTTGTTTTCGATAAAGAATAGAATCCTGATAGGTACGCTTTCGATTGTTGTCGGCGGCGTATTTTTCATTGGGGTAATTCTACAACTGACTGTTTTTCCCAAACTTCGTGAAGATCCCTCCCTCATACTAAATCTAAAAATTATTCACTTCGTCGTCAGCGTAATAGTCATAGCTGTAAGCTTTATTTTTATTGAACTTATTTCTAAGAAGATAACTCAACCTCTCATGGAGCTTATCAACAGGGCCGATCAAATAAGTCGGGAGGTCGGCGGTCCCTTGAGAGGCACCGAATCAACAGAATTGAACGAGGACGCCTCTGTTCCATTCAATTCATTCAAAGCTTCAAATGAAATTGATCATTTGACTTCGTCCTTCAACAGAATGATTGCCCATCTTAAGGCCTCCGAGACGCACCTTCGCCAATCACAGGAAAAATATCGATTTCTTTTTGATAACGGTCCTTTCCCGATATTTGTTTTGGACGCTGAGACCATGAAAATTGTAGACATAAATGCTCGGGCCGAAGAAGAGTATAGATACTCTAAAAAGCAGCTTCTTTCGATGAGCTTTATGGATCTGGGACCGAAGCGCCATCGTGAATTCACGACCGGATTACTTAAAGAATTGGCACCAATCGAGCAGATGATAATGCCCGACGGAAGGCACTCTGTATCCTGTGCTTTTGCACAAACGTCAGGATGGATCGACGCTGAAAGTGAATTTCCATGCTCGTCGGAGCTGGTACCGAGGGAAACCGGCTATAATTGCAGCAGTTTGGGATGTAACCGAAAAACTCGAAAAACATGCCATGTTAATCCAGGCCGGTAAAATGGCCACAGTAGGTCAAATGGCTACAGGCGTTGCACATGAATTGAACCAACCTCTGAATGTCCTCAGGCTAGGCTGCGATTACTTGGTTAAAAAGACGAGAAGCGGACAGACCCTGTCTCTTGAAAACCTTGTGGAGGTAACCGCTGAATTAAAGTCCGCATCGAGCGGGCGTCAAGAATTATAAATCATCTTAGGGAATTCGGTCGCAAAAGCGATGAAACCATGATTTCCATGGATATCAATGTTCCGATCCAAAGCGTTTTTACCTTGTTAGGAACGCAGTTGAGCGCCAGAGACATCCGTTGTGATCTCGACCTTGCGGAAAACCTGCCGTCGATCTTTGGAGACGCGAATCGTCTTGAACAGGTTTTTATTAATTTGGTTCTGAACGCCAGGGATGCCATCCTGGGAAAAGAAAGCAACTTACACGCTGAAGAAGATAAAACCAAACCCAAAGTAATTAGAATCGCTTCCTTCCTGGATGATCAACATGTAATAGTTACGGTTTCCGATACCGGGCCGGGCGTTCCGGACGCTTTAAGATTAAAGATCTTTGAGCCCTTTTTTACTACTAAAGAAAGCGGAGAAGGGACCGGCCTTGGCCTATCTATAAGCTATGGTATCATAAAAGAACATCGAGGCACGATAGAGGTACAAACAGCGCAAGAAGGGGGAGCATTATTCCGAGTTACTTTTCCTGCGCTGAAAAGGGAGACCGATGATGGCAAAAGTACTCGTGGTGGATGACGAAGAAAGCATTCGGAATATGATGAGGATGACGCTTGAACTCGATGGCCACCAGATTCTCTTGGCCGAAGATGGTCCTACTGGGCTGAAGTTATTTGAGAAAGAATCTCCGGATGTCGTTTTCTTGGACGTCAGGCTCCCAGGTATGGATGGAATAGAGGTGCTTACGCGTATCAAAGCTTTGGACCCGGACGCTGAAGTTATAATCGTCACAGGCCATGGTGATATGGAAATGGCGGTCGAATGCCTCAGGCGAGAAGCCTCCAATTTTCTCACCAAACCTCTTGGCGAAGAACTCCTTTCGATTTCCTTAAAACGATCTTTGGAAAAAGTGGCTCTCAAGAAAAAGTTAAAACAGTATACGGACTAATCTCGAAACCCTGGTTCGAGAAGCCAATGTCGAACTGGAACAGGCCTATCAATTCAGAGAAAATTTGATCGAGAACTCACCTGACGCTATTGTCAGTGTTCGTAGAAACGGATCTATTGTTATTTTCAACTCGGCAGCGGAAAAAATGACGGGATATAATAAATCCGAAGTTTTGGGCAAAATGAACATCGTGGACCTTTACCGGCCGGGTGAAGCCAAGCAGATAATGAAGGATTTGAGGTCCAAAAAATTTGGGGGGAGTGGGATTCTGCAAAAACGAGAAATGGTCATTCTGGACAACCAAGCGAATCAAATTCCTGTGTACATTTCTGCCGCAATACTCTACCAGGCTGATCAAGAAGCAGGCTCAGTGGGAATTTTTACCGACTTACGCGAAATGAAGAAATTGGAAAAAAAGCTCTTCCGTACACTTCAACTCAGAGATAATCTCATTGAAAACTCTCCCAGCGCTACAATCTACGTTCGGAAAGGCGGTGAAATCGCTATCTTCAATACCGCGGCGGAAAGGCTCACCGGATACAAGAAAGAAGATGTTGTCGGACACATGAACATCCGCACCCTTTATAATCCCGGGGAAGCGGAACAAATCATGAAGGAGATGAGATCCCCCGAGTACGGTGGACCGGGCATTCGCCAAAGAAGAGAAATGGTTATCCTGGATAAGGATGAGAACGAGATTCCGGTTGGTCTTTATGGGGCGCTTCTTTATGAAGACGGCAAGGAAGTCGGCTCAGTCGGAATAATTACCGACCAAAGGGAGCGAAAAGCCTTGGAACGACAGCTATTGCGTTCCGAAAAACTGGCATCATTGGGAAAACTCGCCGCAGGCATAGCCCATGAAATCAATCAGCCCCTGACAGGGGTCCTCACATTCGCTCATCTTCTCAAGAAAAAATTTCAAAACGACGAACCAACTCGCAAGGATTTGGAAATCATAGTCAGAGAGACCACCCGAATTAGAGGCATAGTTCAGGGAGTTCTCGACTTCGCGCGAGAAACCCATATGCAAAAAGAACCCAGGCGTATAGAGCAAATATTGGATCAAACTCTGGAAATCATAATCCATCAACAAAAATTCTTCGGGATAAACTTAAATAAGGAATACGATGATGCGATCCCTGAGGTGGTGATAGATTCCAATCTCATGGAACAGGTTTTCATGAATATAATTCTGAATGCCGTCGATTCCATGAAAGGTTCCGGAACGCTCACGGTAAAGACGCGAAAAGCTTCGGACTGGCTCGAAGTAGACTTTATCGATTCCGGTTATGGCATACCCGAACAGATTTTGGATAAAATTTTCGACCCATTCTTCACTACCAAAGATTCCACCGAAGGGATGGGAATGGGTCTTGGCCTTGCTGTTAGCTATGGAATAGTAAAGAATCATAACGGGGATATCTCCGTGACAAGTAAACCTGGATTGGGAACCACATTCACAGTCCGGTTGCCCCTGGATGGAGCTGATTCTTAAACATCGACCAACCGTATTCCTAATTGGCTGGCTCTTGAAACATTGACAGCAATTGGAGCATGGGGTAATTTTTGGCTTGTGCGCCCGTAGCTCAGTAGGATAGAGCGCAACACTCCGGATGTTGAGGCCGTACGTTCGAATCGTATCGGGCGCACCAAAAAGTATTGATCGTCCGTTTGTTCTTGCCTGTATCGGGGTGCCGGAGATCTCGCGGTTTTACGGACTCATCGTCTTCATGAATTACGGCGACCATGATCCTCCACATTTTCACGCGAGATACGCAGATCAAGAAGTCATAATTGAAATCTTAACAGGCGTAGTTCGGGGTCAGATGGCCAAACGTGCGCTCCGAATGCTTTTTGAATGGTCTGAAAGCCATCAACAAGAACTGATGGACAACTGGAATCGGGCGCGAGAACGCAGTCCGCTGCTAGGGATTGCTCCACTGCCATAGGGGATCGGAATGTTTTTGCATGTCACAAAAGTCGAATACTTGAAAAAGTATTGTCTCAGACTGGAATTTGATGACGGCACAGCTCGAGAAGTGGACTTAGAAAATGAGTTATACGGTGAAGTATTCGAACCGCTGAAAGACCTGGATCTCTTCAAACAGATTTACCTCAATCCCGACACCAAAACAATTGAATGGCCGAATGGAGCGGATTTTGCCCCTGAATTTCTGCATGACATCGGCAAGGAGGTAAAAAAGATCGCTTAGGGGCTTGGACAGCCCCCGGATCTCGACACCGTACGTTCGAATCGTATCGGGCGTACCAAATGTGAGTTAAGGATTCAGGGCATCTGAATCCTTTTTTTGTTGGGCCCAGTCTGGGAATCATGAACCCTGTGAAGATGATGTGATTTCCGGAGCCCTGGGTGCGAAAGAGGACAGCAGCGCAGAGGACATATTAAGAGTATCCATCGGCGATTACCACTGGATTTAACCGGGGCATATCACCTAACTTGCTAGGTTCGTTCGCTTAATCGTCCATCAATAGTTTCTTGACAAATTAGAGCATTTATTCTAGTACAATCATTCTATATGGGACGAGCTGCCAAATACACTCCAGAGCAATTCGTAGATGCCGCGCTTGACCTGGTGGCGGAGCACGGACCCTCTGCGGTCACAATATCGGCTATTGCTCAGAAACTTGGCGCTCCAATAGGTTCGGTCTACCACCGTTTCCTCTCACGGGATGCGCTTCTTGCCAGAATGTGGTTGCAGATAGTCCAGTCTTTTCAAGAAGGATTTCTCGATACACTACGACGGGAAGGTGGTCTTGAGGCGGCCCTTTATACTTCTGCGTGGGTGAGGGCTCATCCAAAGGAGGCCAGACTCTTGCTTGTGTATCGTCGTGAAGAGCTTATTTCGGGGTCTTGGCCGAAGGAAATCCAAAGGCTTGCTGCGAACGTTGCAAAAGAGTTGAACACAGGGATAACCGAGTTTACCCGACAGTTGTTCAGCGGTGTCTCTAAGTCTGCCCTCCGCAGGGTGCAGTTTGCTCTGATAGATGTGCCGTACGCCGCTGTTCGAAGGAGTGTGATTGCGGGCGAACCCCCGCCGGAGGTAGTAGACCGGCTGGTGACGGAGACTTATGAGGTGATTCTCGGGAGACAGTCATGAAAATTCACAACATTCACGAGCGCAGTATAACTTGCACTTCAACGGTTATGTCCGAATTGCTTGATGGCCTTTCAAACCCGAATGACAGGTTGTGGCCGGATGATCGATGGCCTGCCATGAAATTGGACTCATCCCTCCGAGTAGGTTCCGCAGGAGGACATGGACCGGTACGTTATCGAGTCTCAGAATATGTTCCAGGGCTCAAGGTCGCTTTTCGTTTCGATGATTCGGGGCTACTGGCAGGTTTGGATGGGCGACACTGGTTTGAGGTTATTCCTAACGGCGAGCAAACTGTGCTTCGCCACGTAATAGAAGCCACATGCAATTTCCGGACTTGGTTGTCTTGGATTGCAGTGGTCGCACCGCTTCACGATGCGCTTATAGAGGACGCGCTTGACCGAGCCGAACGAGCGGTGAACCCCTCGTCACGCGCATCGAGTGAGTGGAATGTTTGGGTACGCTTCGTCCGTTTCCTGATTTCCACTCGAAGGTCGTGAAGCTGCTTGCTGAAGCAGGACCCGACCCGGACATACTCATTACGGCCGCTGCGGCAGGTAAAACGACGTTGCACTTTCCGAAACGGAGATCATACACGCTCCGATCCTCCGTCCATGTGGGTGTAGCGGTCAAACCGTCAATGGAATGGCTCTTCATGCGCCTGGTCGAGGTTGGTGTGAGGACTTCCTATCCGGTCGGAGTTCGTGTGCTCACGTGGCTTCAGCGTTTCGCATGGCTCGACACTAACGATTGTGTTCGGGTGATGGAAGCGGATGTGAAAAATCGTTGACGGAGTTGCTTCAGGTGAGTTACGCTCGGAGGTAGGATCAAAGGGGCTTTTTTTAGCAACTTGACGGTGATTTTGCTGCCCTTGCGCCTGGTGAGGAACCGTCCGACGGCCTTTTCGGTGTCAGGGGAGCGTCTCTCGCGACCGGATTCCGGGGCAAACGCTCCAGAATTGGCAAGACCGCCGCATAATTCCGGAATAGTGGTACATCCCAGGCAAAACACCATCCTGATTTCAGAAGATGAAAATAGGACAAAGGCGGTGCGCAAAGGTTGATAGCAAAGCCCTTTCTTGTAGATCGCCAATACTGTTCAGCAGGGAGGTATTCCAATGTCAAGCAACATGAGATTCTTAAATTTGTGCTTATTGTTTGGGTTTGCACTTTCTGTTTCGATCCTTCCGGCGTTTGCTCAAGAACTAACCCCCGCTAAGAAGACTGCAGCCGCATGGATTGATGAAGGGAAGGCAACCTACGAAGAGATTGCGAAGTTTATTTGGGAGAATCCTGAACTAAGCTTGGTCGAGTTTAAATCATCAGCGAAATTGCAAGAATATTTGGCAAAGAATGGATTTAAGGTCGAAAAAGGCGTGGCGGGCATGCCGACAGCTTTTGTAGCCACATGGGGCTCGGGCAAGCCTGTTATTGGGCTTCTGGCGGAGTTTGACGCCCTGCCCGGTCTTTCTCAGAAAGCAGGCTTGGCGAAACAAGAGGCGATTATATCCGGAGCACCCGGGCATGGTTGCGGTCACAACGTTTTTGGAACTTCGAGTGCCACAGCAGCGATCGCAACAAAGGTGGCGATGGAGAAACACGGCATAAAGGGCACAATAAAAGTTTTTGGCACGCCTGCCGAGGAGACTTTGGTAGGTAAAATATTTATGGCCAGAGATGGAGTGCTTGATGGTACGGACATAGTAATTTCCTGGCACCCCTGGTTCTTGAACGAGGCTTCTAATAGCTCAACCCTGGCAATGACCAGTGTAAAATTTGAATTTACGGGAAAACCCTCTCATGCCGCAGTGGCACCTGAAGCGGGTCGGAGTGCCTTGGATGCAGTGGAATTGATGAATGTTGGAATGAATTATATGAGAGAGCATGTTATCCAAGAGGCAAGGATACATTATGTGATTACAAATGGGGGAGCGACCCCAAATGTTGTGCCGCCGAAAGCAGAGGTTTGGTATTTTATAAGGGCTCCTCGAAGAACTCAGGTTGACCATATCTGGAGTTGGATGCAAGACGTTGCCAAAGGCGCAGCTTTGATGACCCAAACGACAATGAGCAATAACATCCTGGCTGCCACTTGGGAAGTGCTTCCAAACAAGGTTCTGAGCAAAGTGGGCACAGCCAATATCAAAATGATTGGTGCGCCGCCATTTACCCCTGAAGACCAAAAATTTGGTGAAGAAGTAGTGAAGTCCCTGGGAAAAGAGGTGAAGGGGCCGGCATTCGACGCGACGATTACCGAGGCCGATCTGAGTAAGACATTCCCCGATGTCCCAGTCATGAAAGGGTCAATGGATGAAGCAAATATAAGCTGGATGATTCCTCTCTTGCATTTTAATGCTGCGACAATGGCCAAGGGGACTCCTTTTCACACATGGCAGGTCGTCTGCCAATCGGCTACTCCTGCTGCATTGAAAGGTGGTCTGACTGTGAGCAAATGGATGGCCGCATCAGCTCTTGACTGTCTCACAAAACCGGAAATAATTTCAGACGCACAGAAAGAGCTCAATCAATACCTTGCTGAGACCAAGTACTACCACCCGATACCTGCTGATCTTAAGGTCCCGTCTTTTAAAGAGTTATACGGGATTGAGCCTGAAGCTGTTCCAGGCAAGAAATAGTGAGCTTGAGGGGACTTCTGGGGACATGATACTGATTTTGCTGGGCCCGTTGAGCTACTCTCCACGGGCCCAGCCGAGACCTGAGCAAGGGAAGGCACTCGAGGCAGCGGAAGGCCCTTCTCTAAGAAACGGTATTGTGTCTCCGGAAGCCGAGACACCGAGCAGATTGTGAGAAAAAATGGAATATCGATGGCCTCTCTACCGGCATGACTACCATGGCTCCACCTACCGCCCCATCTTCATCAATGGAACATATTGACACCTGGATTTCGTGGATTTGCCCTAATCCGCTCTAAAGTGCGAGACAGGAGGAGGCTCTCGAACTCCGAGTAAAAGACGTTGGCATGATAGCCGAGACAGGAACCACTCCATGCTTTCCCGACCTCTTCAGAATATCCCGGCTCTTTATTCTTGGTGGGCGAACCCTGTGTATGGTGGGGTCCATCAGGAGCCGATCACGGCAAAGTTCCGGTAAAACTTTCGAGTAGGCAAGGATACGAGCATCCGGGAACCATGTTGCAATCCCAAGACGATTCCATTTTTGTCTGGTCCCGTGCAATCGGCACGCCCGTCATTCGGTCTTGTCTAAACGACAATCGTTTTGTTAATGCGATGCGCCATCATGAAGAACATTGACGATTAAGCCGCAGGAAAACAGCATCCGTCGAAATGAGCTATTGCGTCCCGGAGCACTCTGCTGCAAATATAAGCAGCATGGACACCCTATTATTTATACAGCTTCCCCCGCCTCGATTCTTGTTTTCAGAAGCGCCGACAAACATCCCGCTGGCAGCAGGGTTTGTTGCCGCCGCGCTGGATGCGACCACGAAACTGAGACTCTCCAGCGAGATTCTTGAATCAGAAATCGTGGACGTTTTTGCGGATCAGGGATTAATTCTCGAAATTGTCAGACGTCAGCCTGCGATAGTAGCAATGACGCTCTATGTATGGAATGTGGATCGCAGTCTTTTTGTGGCGTCGAACATTAAGAAGCTATTACCTCAGATTCGGATTCTCGTCGGTGGGCCTGAAGTAACGCCGGATAATACCTGGGTGATGAATCATCCCGCTGTGGACGCAGGAATATTCGGCGAAGGGGAGTCCAGGATCGGACCATTGGTAGAGGCTCTTCTCATCGGAGATGTCCCCAACCTGAACGGCTTTTTTATCAAAACACCAGCAGGCTTGCACCTGGACATAAGACCAAGTCCCTACTGGGACCTGGCTCAATGTGATTATCCTTATCTGGACAGGCGAATTGGTCCATCCCGAGACGGAACACTGTTCCTGGAAACAGTCAGGGGATGTCCGTTCCAATGTCGATATTGCTATTATCATAAAGCCTTTTCCAGCATGCGGGAGCATCCGGGAAGCTCGATTGATGAAGTTTTGGATTTCGCATACTCCGACGATTCCGGAGTAAATGAGATCTATCTCATGGATCCGACATTCAATGTGCGGCCGGGATTTAAAAGACTCGCCCGATCGATAGCAGGGCGACGGAATCTGAGAGAAATAGCGCTACACACTGAGTTGCGCGTGGACCTACTTACCCCTGACGATCTCGATTTGCTGAAAGATGCGGGGCTGGCATCGGCCGAGGTCGGGCTACAGACCACCAATCCCGTTGCCTTGAAACAAGCCGGGCGGACAGGAGATCCGGAAAGGGTCGCGCGAGGCGTGGCTCTGCTTAAAGATGCGGGGATAGAAGTCACCACCGGGATTATTCTTGGACTGCCCGGGGACACGCCTGATGGATTTATGGCCACTCTGGAATGGCTCAAACGGACCGGAGCCTATTCAGTGGTCCATCCGTTCGTGCTTTCAGTGCTACCAGGGACCGATTTTCGTGCTGAGGCGGAGAACCTCGGAATAAGATTTCACCTTCGGCCACCCTATTATGTGCGTTCAACGCGGACATTCACCGAGGCAGACTTCGAAGCAGCGCTTTTAGAGTGCGAGAACATCTTTGATATGGAATTGGACTATATCCCACCGCCGTCTCTGGTGGACCGGGGTCCCTCTGTTATTACTGACACTGGTCAAGCGCCATACGTGAGCAAATGGATAGTCAACCTTGAGACTTCCCGCTGGCAGGATTCCTTATCGCACGGTCCTTCAGAAGGCCTCGGATCCGTTCACTTTTTGGTTCAAAGGCCATTTCGACGAGCGATCTATCCTCTTGCTGATGCAGGAATTTGCCCATGCGAACCCCCATTCTTGCATGCACGTAGTGCTGGAGTTCGAGGATTTGCCCGATTTAAGGTTCTTTCATAAAGCGGTAGAGGCTGCCGGGAATCCTAATCATTATCTGAATAAGGCTTTCAGACCTCTTTACGGTGAGGACGATATAGTTTCAATCAATTTTTGGATAATATGGCCCGATCCGGGAGATCAGGCTGTTCGCGATAGAATCTCCGAAGCTCATTGTGCAGTCGCGACTTTCATATGGACAGTAGATGAAATTGATGAAAATAGCTTATTGCAAACTTCCACTCCCTTGCTGATCTCCAGGTCGGCAACGGAAATCGATTTTAATTATGAAGAGGTTTTTGAGATCTTACGTGTGACTCACAGTGATCGAAATGAGGAAGTATTATTCAGAGATTCACACGTGCAGGACAAATGGAATTCTACTATTCGAAAGATCGATTGCGCATCGAAATTTCCGGAAAATATTATCATTAAGTGACCGGATCATGAACACTGTCTTGTTTTTATGCTGACGGATTCGGGATTTAAGGGTGATCGGGGGTCAACAATTTGGGCACATTTGGCTCGAATCAAATTTATATTGTAGTAGATTAATATTGTTTTTTAACTAGCCGTATTCGTGTCCATAATATAGTTGGACATAATATGTTGAAGTTGACCTACCCGTATGTTCTTGACTTTTCCGGGAAAATCAGGTATGTTACCGACATAATATCGACAAAATTAGAACGCTATTTAATTCATTTTTATATGGGATGGGTGTGACGGTACTATGAAGTCGCCAAAATCCGTGGGGAATTCCCCCACTGTGGTGCCGATCCTTCCCCTGAGGGATATGGTTGTTTTTCCACACGTGTTGATCCCGCTCTTTCTTAAAGGATCACGAGTTGTGAAGTTGGCTGAATCGTTGGTCGACGGAGACAACCTCGTGGGTCTTTTTTACCAGAGAGCACAAAACCGCGTCAGCCCTGCTCGCGAAGAGATTTCGGTAATTGGTACGCTAGCCCGCATTCAGCAGGTGGTTCATTTAGAAAATGGGGGTGTCAAAGCAATCGCGGACGGTATATCTCGTGTTCGGCTCATTCGACAGATCCAGACTGAACCTTATTTCATGGGGGAAGTCGAATTCATCGAAGAACAAGGTGAGCCGCAAGAGCTATTGGATACACTCATACACAGTGTGGCCGCATTATTCAAAATTACTCTAAGTCTTGGCCGGCCAATGAGCGATCACTGGGCCGCTATGATAGAGAGAGCAGACGATCCCGGAAAACTTGCCGATCTCATTTGTGTATATCTTCCGTTAAAAGCCGAGGTTAAACAGAGCCTTTTGGAGATTGAAGATCCCCTCCTGCGGCTAAAAAAGACCTTTTTATATTTACAAACGGATGTTCAGGCTAATTATCCTAAATTGCAAACCGCCGGGGAGACGGTTTCGGGCCCGATCCTGGCAAAAAAACAAAAAGAACTCGATCTGCGACAGCAAATGCGGTCCATACAGCGCGAGCTCGGTTCCAGCGATGGGGCTCAGGCTTGCGAAGTGCAAGAGTTCCAAGAAAAAATCCGTAGTTCGGGCATGCCGGATGATGCTGTAGAGGTGGCTACAAGAGAACTCCAAAGATTCGAACGTATTCCGCCGCATTCTCCCGAGTAGATTGTTTCCAGGACTTATCTTGAAGTATTAACGGGTCTGCCTTGGAACATAACTACAACGGACAATCTGGACATAACTTCGGCACAGAAGACGCTTGATGAAGATCATTATGATCTAACTGAAATCAAGAATCGGATACTGGAGTTCCTTGCAGTTCGTAAGCTGAAGGAAGACAACAAAGGTCCGATATTATGCCTGTTAGGGCCTCCAGGCGTGGGAAAGACATCTCTGGGAAGGTCAGTCGCACGAGCCCTTGGCAGAAAATTTATCAGGATGTCGCTGGGCGGAATCCGCGACGAAGCCGAAATAAGAGGTCACCGTAGGACCTATATTGGAGCGATGCCGGGGAAGATTATTCAGGAGATACGTCGGGGAGGCACAAAGAATCCGGTATTCATGCTGGACGAGGTCGATAAGATCGGTCAAGACTTTCGAGGAGATCCTGCATGCGCGTTAATCGAAGTCCTCGATCCGGAGCAGAATCATGCTTTTGGCGATCATTACCTGGATATTCCTTTCGATCTTAGTGGGGTAATGTTTATCGTGACGGCCGACCAGCTTGATTATATGCCGCCGGCTTTACGTGATCGCATGGAAGTCATACGCATACCGGGCTATACGGATGAAGAAAAAGAAAAATTGCGGAACTCTTCCTTATTCCAAAAACGACGAGCGAAAACGGCATTCAGGATCACCCTGTACAATTCACTCCTGAGGCGCTGCGATTCATTATCAGGTCATATACCCGAGAGGCGGGTGTTCGCAATCTCGAACGGAAGATCGGTCCGGTTTGTCGCAAAATAGCTAGAGAGATCACTCAGGGAACGCCTTTAAGAGAGGTTATAGATCCGGAAACAATCGAAGAATTGATCGGTCCACCCAAATTCTACTTCGATATAGCCGAGGAAGAGGACAAGATCGGTATTTCGACGGGGCTGGCATGGACTGAAAGTGGAGGCGACATAATCTTCATCGAGGTGGCCGGGATTTAAAGGACAGAAAGAGCTTACGATGACCGGCTCTCTCGGAGACTAATGCAGGAATCAGCCCGCGTGCTCTGAGCTACATGCGTAACACCTGCGATCTTTATGGAATCGAACAGAGCGTGCTGTCCCAAACTGAGCTTCACATACATGTGCCCGCCGGCGGCATTCCAAAAGATGGACCCTCAGCAGGAATTACCATTGCCGTGGCTTTGGCTCATTTTTTTCCGGCATACCGGTACGCCGAGATGTCGCCATGACTGGAGAAGTTACGCTCAGGGGCCGGGTTTCGCATTGGCGGAGTTAAAGAGAAAATATTAGCCGCCAGACGAGCTGGGGTGAAGGAAGTCATTCTTCCGAAGAAAAATGAATCCAATCTGATAGATCTGCCGGACTATGTAAAGGACGAGATGGTAATACATTTCGTAACCGATATCAGCGAGGCTGTTCGGATTGCGCTGGTTTCGGAACCGCAAGCTGCCGGAACCGGCTTTTTTGCTGAGGAGCCTTTTCTGCCGTTTTTTCAGAACGCCCAACCTGAATACGCGCCGGAATTGGGAGACCTGCCTGAAAAAATTGTGGCGAGCTTTCGATCACATGTATTTTTTCATGGCCTTTTTGGCTGCCTCGTCCACCAGTTCGTTCTCCACGGGCAGATTATGTCCTCGACCCACTTCCATTCGATTTCATGACGAGCCGAAGCCTGCTCCAGGCGCTGCCAAAGGTCTAAATTCTTAACCGGCTTCTTGCTCGAGGTCAGCCAGCCTTTTTTTTTCCAATTATTGATCCATTCGGTTATTCCCAGACGCAGATACTGAGAATCCGTGGCCAATCTGATCTTCCTTGGGCTCGGCAATGATTCCAAAGCCTCGATCGCGGCTGTCATTTCCATACGATTGTTTGTGGTCCTGGGCTCACCGCCGGACAGTATTCTCTCATCCTCGTGGTTGCGAATGAGCGCTGCCCACCCGCCAGGTCCGGGGTTTCCCGAACAAGCTCCATCAGTGAATATTTCTACAACATCATTCATCGTGTTTTTTTTCACCGACCATCTCACTCCGGAATGATCTTGATATAGGCCTGCCTGGTCCTTGGACCGTCAAATTCACAAAAAAATATCCCCTGCCAGGTCCCGAGCACAGGCGCTCCTCGTAAAATGATTACCTGCACTGAACTGCCCATCAGAGAAGCCTTTATGTGCGCGTCGGCATTTCCTTCGGTGTGTTTGTAATTTTCACGATGAGGAACCAGACTTGAAAGCTTTGCATTGATGTCCTGAACAACTGCCGGATCCGCGGCCTCGTTGATGGTTACACCGGCAGTGGTATGAGGCACATAAACAACAGCTAATCCATCGTTTACTCCGCTTCGAGCAATGGCGTCCCGCACGTCTGATGTGATTTCCACGAATTCAATGCGAGAGCTTGTCTTCACCTTTAACATTTCCATGCGGATCTCCTCCAAACTCAGTTGTAGAATCATTTAGCGTACCTCCTTTAACTCGGGGAGGCCGCATACTGTCAAGCCTATCCCATTTCGTGCATACCCCGACCGAGCCTGGTCCTTCCGGATCACCCCGTGTAGCTATATCTGAATAAATATCAAATTATTCAATTGCGAGCCCCCTCTTCTGCTTTGCCCAGCCCGTATCATTTTCAAAATTTCGGCTAATCAGCGGTCGTGAAAAGCGCTTCGACGAAATGGCCGGCCGAGAATTGGCGCAAATCGTCAATTTTCTCACCAATACCAATATATTAATAGGGATTTTTAGTTCATTAGAAATCCCTACAATGACTCCCACCTTTGGCTGTTCCGTCCAATTTGTCAAGCATTCCTGTGACCGGAATAGCCTCATTGAAAGTGGTCGCCTGCAATATGGCGTTTTGTCCCGTCGAAGCATCAATAACGAGAAGAGTTTCGTGCGGCGCGTCTGGAATCTTCTTGGCTAGAGTCCGTCTCACCTTTTTTAGTTCTTCCATCAAAGGGACCCTAGTGTGTAATCTCCCCGCCGTATCCACCAAAACTATATCAATATTCTCTTTCTCAGCTCTATCTACAGCCTCGAATACCACTGATGACGGGTCGGCTTTTTCCTTCCCCTTCACAACCGGGCACCCTACTCTGGCACCCCATATTTCCAGCTGTTCCACAGCTGCTGCCCTGAAAGTATGCAGCGGCCAGTAACACGCTTTTTCCACTATTCTTGTGCTGAGCCGCCATCTTGGCCATAGTAGTTGTTTTTCCCGACCCGTTTACTCCAATCATCATCACAACAAACGGTTTCACACCAGCCTTTATTCTTAATGGTTCTTCTACTTCAAAGAATTTCCGTAATGAGAGATTTCAAATGAGCCACAATGGCTTGAGGATCATCAAATTCGCGACGCTTCATCCTTTCAGTAACACTCTCAAGAAGCTGAAAACTTGTCTTGACCCCTATGTCCGCCTTCACCAGGATCTCCTCTAATTGTTCCGATATATCCTGATCCAGTTCTCTTCTGCCGACAAAGATTCGGTTCAGATTCTTTAACAATGAGCTCCGCGTTTTCTGCAGACCTTTTTCGAGTCGTATAAATCAGTCTTCTCCTTCTCTTCCGGTCTTTCTGTCATCAACCCCGCTTCTGTGACCGCCGATTCGGCTGTTTCTACGTCCGCCACCTCCGGCGGGTAAGCTTCTTGCTCGGCCGCGGACTTTCCCTTCTCCTCTTTCTGTCCGGACCGACTCGTTTAAAAATCCGCTTGAAAATCCGCGCTTCTCGGGTTTGTCTTCACTCATATCTTGGCGCCTTTAGTTCTTCCGAATTGATCAATTTATTTATTGACAGTCTAACAGGGCTGATGGTACGGTCAAAGGAATTTAGTTAATGTTATTTCTAGGAAATTAATTGATCTTTTTGAATATGCTGTGATAAACTACAAGAAACCATTCCAGGAGTCTGCCTTGATCTGGAGATTTCGAAACTCAGCTCTTATCATTTCGTCTGACTACATCAAAAAATAAGCCAATCTTGACACGAGTTGACCAGGTCCCTAGGAAATTCTGAATTTTAGGCAAACACGAACACCGATCTTCAGGAAGCATAAAAAAAAGAGATACAGCCCGTCGAAGAGCTTGGGATCGATTCTACCCGAAAGGTTGCAGCGGCTGCCGGTGGTTGAATAGGTTGCTTGGTTGACTCCCATTTTAGTGAATTGCGGAATCCAAATGCCCTTTCGCCAACGATCATTTGTCTTAATCTTGCTTTTTTTCAGCACGTGGTTCTTATTCACGAGTCTGCCTTGTTTTGCTGTCGAAGAACAGGAGATTTTCTCATCGGCTAAAGCCAATGGACCAGCGGCGGACCGGATCCCGCCGAATTCACAGCAATTCTAAAGGCCTAAACGATGTTGTCGAAAAGCTCTCTCCTTCACGGAATTGCACGGGAAATCCCTTTTTCATCGGGCATAATTACACGAACCCGAACACGACAAGACCGGAAAGGGAGGCATCCTCCTGGGCGAAGCCTAGCACTGCCGGGAATCGGTCACCTTCTCTCCGGAAAAGCTTGCGGCAATTATAAATCCCCCAGAGCCACAGGTAATTCATCGTTATCCTGAGAACACAAGAATTCAAAGGATGAAACACAACTCACCGAACAGCTCGCACCCTCTCGTAACTGCACGGCAATCCTTTTTCACTACTCTCAAAACTAATGCGATTGAGCCAGCGAACCGGTTCGCCAGGCCTCCATAGCGCCCCAGAGGGTTAAAGAGTATCGTTCATTGAAGCAAGGTTCTCATAATCCACGAAACGGATTTGTTATCATATTGGATCCTGGTCACGGAGGTAAAGATCCTGGGGCAGTGTCCCAAGACGGCTTGCTTAAAGAGAAAGATTTGACACTCGATATACAATTAGGGCCAAGGCAAAAATTGAGGAGGCTCTGCCCGACTGTACGGTGATGCTGACAAGGAACAAGGATATTTTCTTGGGGCTTGAGGACAGAACATTTGTAGCCAATTCTATGAATGCCGATCTTTTCATTTCGATCCACTGCAATGCCAGCCCGCAAACCGATGCCGAAGGCATAGAGACCTACTTCCTGAGCAAGTCGGATCGCAGAAATCAATCTTAGGGCAGTCCGTGAAAACGGGACCCCTTTGACTCAAGTGACAGATCTTGAAAACTCTTTTATGGATCGTATGGGCAGTTACAAAACGACTGAATCAGTTAAACTGCGTGCGCAATCCACGATTAAGTAACACAAAAATTGAAATTGGGGCAAATATTCGGTTTGGGCCGAAACAAAGTATCAAGGCAGCGCCGCTGCAGCCTCCTTGACGCGAAAATGCCTGCAATAATGATCGAGTGCGGATTTATAAGCAACAATTCAGAGGACAAGCTCGCTACCCCAAATATCGCGATTCATTGCAGATGGTGTCGTGGGCGGCTCAATTAGTACTTGAATCCGGCCAACAAGGACAAATACCGCAATTGCGGCGAACATGTGGCGCCGATTGCGGCAATGTGGTACGGTTTCCCCTTCGCCCGAAGCGAAATCAATTACTCTGATCAGAGTTCAATGGTGTTATCTTGAATTCTCACTGACTCCTCCCGTGAACGGATTAGCAATTTCGAGAACCGGCGACGATGAGATTTATATTCGCCAGCCATGAACGTTTTGCTGAAGTCACAAGAATCAAAGACGTTATAACGATATTCGTAACCGTGGACAATCAGATCCATCTCCGTTTCAGATGCACCCGGTTTATGATGATGTTCTCTGCCAGCTCGCGGATCATTCCTCGGCAATTGGAAAGATCAGATGGCGCTATTGGGGCTCGGAGGTACGGTCGTCAGGACATGAGCCCCTTTTCAGACATAGACCTCCTTTTCCTCCGACCCGAAGATGCCCCTGAAGGTGTGTACCGCGGCATTAGAAATATGCTTTATATGTTATGGGATGCCCGTATAGAGTTGGGGCACTCTGTCAGGACCCGTAAAAGTGCTTGCATGAAGCGGTAAAGGACCTGGCGGTGCTCACTTCGTTGCTGGACACTCGACTCCTCTGGGGGAACGAGAGCCTCTACCGAGAATTATAATTGAACCAGAACCGCTCGTCCAGGCTATTGATCCATTGGACCTGTATCTTCGTGTAGAAGCGGAAATTCGGATTCCTCGGATAAGTTCGGGCACACAATATATCTTCTTGAACCTCATTTAAGGAGGGGCCCGGCTTGTTAAGATATATTCAATTAATTGGATGGCTCATTCGATTGATATTCGGATTATCATCCTTGGACGATTTGGCTATAGCTGGAATCAGCAGCTCGAACACGCTCCTCGAACTGAAAAATGCCAGGGAGTTTTTGGCAGAGATCAGGACCAGGATTCATTTTCTGTCCGGGCATCGCGACGATCTGCTGAGTTTTGATGTCCAGCCGACTTTAGCCGAACAAATGGGATTCAAATAAATGACAGGGCAACTTGAAGAAGTTGAAGCATTTACGCGTGAATACTATCGTCACGTGGTCACCTTGCTCTGTTTTGGCCGCAGAGTGCTTGCCAGAGCTAGACTATCTTCTTGAGACGAAAGGTCGTGAACGAGTTCGAAGTAAAAAAGCTGAAGCTCAGCGATGAATTCTATATTGGGGCCGGAGGCATCGACAATAGTCATCCCGAATCAACTTCCTGGAAACTCGATTGGAAAGAAATGCTTTTTGCCTTTAATAAAATCGCAGAAACTGGATGCGACCTGGATATACGTTTGGTCCACATGGCCCGAAGTCGACTGGATTACCTGCAAAGGCAATCCGCTGGTGCGAACCCGCTGTCACCGAACTTTTCCTCAGATATTTTTCGATACAAAGGTTCAGTGGCAAAGGCATTGAATTCCATGATGAAGACCGTACATTTTAACCATGCATTTCTGAATTCTCCCGGGTCCGTTTTTTGCCGCGCCATGATCTTTATCATCAATACACGGTAGATCTCCACACCATGAAGGTTTTGGAACATATCGACGCTATCGCTCGACCTAATGATAATCGCGAGGACACACTCTTAAACAGTATTTTATCCTCTCTGGACAATTCCCAAGTGCTTTATCTCGCGGGACTTTTTCATGACATGGGAAAGGGCCAAGGACCCGGTCATGAAATAAAGGGAGAATTCATTGCAAGAAACGTCCTTAAATTTAGGACTACCTGCTGAACATGTTGATGAAGTGTGTTTTCTGATACGCAATGATCTGGCCATGAGTCATCTCGCATTCAAGAAAGACCTCCACGATCTCGACCTGGTGAGCAGATTCGCCGAAACCGTCATGTCCAAGCGCCGCCTCGACATGCTTTTACGACTCACCTGTGCTGATCTGAGAGGGGTGGGGCCTTCGGGATTTAGTTCCGAAGAAACACCGGGCCATTGACAATTTGACCATCAGTCCCGGATGTTATCCAAGCAGAAGGATTGTATGGCAAAACACTCATGTTGCAGGACAGGGAAGATGAGTTGAGCAATTGTTACTGTTTGATAACTAAAACAAAGGGCAGGAACTTCAAGAATATCTTGACTCTTCCCAATCGCGGTTATTTCCTTGATTTTTATCCGGAAGTAATTGCTGAGCACTTTACGCATATCCGCAATTATTTTGCTGCGCAAAAGGGAAAAATCTCTGGGTCTGGGCGATGTCATAGCGAAAAAAGTAGATCACCGTGGTCCCGCATATAGTTCAATCACTCTGATTACACTCGATAGACCCGGGTCTGTTTTTCAAGAATCGCCGGCACTTTGTCCGCCAGTAGAATCAATATCTTGAGCGCATGGAGTCATTCCATAGGCGATCTTGCGGTGGGAACTTTTCACGTGAATGATATTCCGGAAGGCCCGCTTGATGATCCGGAACGCTGGGAGCATTTTCGCACAGATTTTGAAAAAGTTTTGCGCGGTGAATCAATGCGGATGGACTGGTTGCCGCCTGCCAGGCTTCACCCTGGACCTTTTCAAAGCACCCTGCTGCCTCGCCTTCCCGTGAGGTTGTATAGATAATGCGGCTTCTGATTAGTTACCATTTGGCGTAGTTTATGCTGAAATGCATAGACTTAGGATGACTTTGCTCTCCTATAAACATCAGATAACTAACGGCTTTGGAGTTGGACATAATTTTAGAAGATTACGACTGAAGTAGATCAGGCTGCAGACAATTTTTTATGTTCAGGACAAACAGGGGAACAAAATCATCGATTTTGATCGTCTCGATGATATAAAAACGTCCCTCTACAATCATTTAATTGCAATGGATATGAACACTTTTCATTTCAAAAGCAAGCGGCGCTCTAAATCGTGAACAAAAGATCTACATTCGACAGGAGCTAGTGGCGCTAACTGCTAAAAATCATCCGCAAAATCCAGTTGGCGGTTTCAGGCTATTTGGATCATTTTGTGCCATTGTCGATCCTGGTGTTTCGCCTTTTTGAGCGTCCAGCCACTCACAGCCGACATGAAGGGCTTTATCGGATTCTTACGTCAAAGGGCTATCAAAAATACCACGGAAATTCAAAGAGAAGACATTCTGGTTTTTTTGCAAAGCTTGACAGAGAGGGCCTGAGCCCCAGGACGAGAGCCAGAAAGAATACTCAATTTAAAGGGTTTTTCCGATTTCTTACCGAGTCCGATCAAATAAGTAGAATAATCCTGTCAAAAGCCGGTTTCATGTAGCCTCGCTGTTTAGAAGAATTCCGCATTTTTTAGAATCTGAAGAAGTAGACCGATTAATCGCTGCGACTAATACCGATTCTCCGGAAGGCAGTCGTGATTACGCTATGCTGGAAACGCGCATCCTACGCCACAGGGCTGCGAGTTTCCGAGCTTGTGGGCCTGCAGCTCTCCAGAATTCACCTTGAAATGGGGTGCGTGACGGTGATGGGTAAGGGCTCCAGGGAGCGTGTTGTTCCAATGGGAATTCCTGCCTCAAGAGCAGTGGCAAAATACCTTGAAACCGCTCGACCCAGCTTGGCGGCGGCCTGAAGCGCTCCAGAATTATTCCTTCAAAGGAGGGACCGACGACGTGTGAGGTTATTCGGAGCAAGAGTGAACAAACCGGCCCAGCCTGCGGGGATTAAAAGAACAAAAGAAGATATCCCCGCATACTCTCAGGCACTCATTTGCTTATTCTTAACACACAATCGGTTTCAGAACCATGCCGATCTGAAATCTGTGCAACTTATGTTAGGACATTCGGATATATCGACGACCGAGATATATACACATATAAGCACACAATTGTTCTAAACACAGTACACAGCGACTTTTATCAAGGGCATAACTCGCCGTGGTTATAGCGATTGGGAATAATTCCGGATTAAGGTATATCTTTTATCGGGTTCATCCAATTGGCATAATTAAGATAAATCCTGCTTCACGATTGCTGAAATTTGGCAAGTGATTGCAATTCTGGAGTTACACATGGGAAATGAACTCTCACAGTCGTTGACTGAACGAGAATTAGGCACCCTGAAGGAATTTGTGGAAAACACTCTTCGAAAAAGCGGAATTCCGCCAATGGAGATGTTGGCAAAGGAAATCGAAAACTACGGTTTGACGAAAGGCTCGTGACAGAAGCCGATAATGCCGCATGGGAACTTATTTCATCCAAAATCAAGAGTAGCTTCGAAGATCATGGGTTTCTTCGAGAACTCGATGCCGATCAAATAAGGAATGAAAATTGCCCCAGATTTTTGTGGATAATCGACACCCTGGATGGGGCAGCGTCATTCCAGGCAGGGATGCCTGTTTGGGGGATGAGTGCGGCCCTGTTCGAGAAATTTTGGCCGGTGCTCGGGTTTCTGTACTTACCTGTGACCGGGGAACTGTATTCTGCCTACGCTGCCAGGCAAGCGCTCCTGAATGACAAGCCAATAGCGGTAAGGGATGAGTATAATATAGATAACGAAAGCCTGACTCTGGTTTACTCGCGATCCATCAGGATTTTAGAAGCACTTTCCCAGGCAAAATTCGTAATTTTGGCTCTTCGGCCGGCCACATGGCCTATGTAGCCCGAGGGGCAGCGGACGTCTGTTTAATGAAAAAGGTTAGCGTGCAAGACCTCGCTGCCGGGAGCATTATCTTAGAGGCCGCGGGCGGAGAAATAACCTATTTCGATGGTCGACCGTTTCATATTGGCGACTCCCTGGATGGGAGACGCATCGAAGGACCGCTGATCGCCTCGCCTAAAGGTTCATGGCAGTCTTTTATAAAATACTTTAAGCAAGTGTCCTGATCCTGATCGTCTCTCATTTTAGAAGAGACATGGCTTTTACTTGACGCAAGACACTGGTGTGGCTAATCTGTTTTCTACAAAATCAGAAGCAGCGGTACCGAGTTAAACCTGATGAACCTATCGGAAAAACGATATGAAAAGATATTGCAGACGATTATCGCCGAATACATAGCAACCGGCGAACCTGTGGGATCTCGTCCGATTTCCAAAAGACCCGATATAGGTCTATCTGCCGCTTCTATTCGAAATATTATGAGCGACCTCACGGAATCCGGGTACATTACACAGCCGCACGTGAGCGCGGGCAGGATTCCCACTGATCTCGGTTATCGCTATTACGTGGATACCAGGGTCGGGCTAGGACAGGTCGACCTCAAGGAACAGGCTGCGATCGAATCGCTGTTGAGTTCAGCAGTAGCGGATTTGAGAGACCTGCTTCGCCGGTCTTCCTGGATACTCGCCGGGCTTTCCAAACAGGCCGGAGTCGTCGCGGCAGTCGCAGTTGCGGAACAGACGTTCAAAGCTATTGAATTCATCAAGGTAGCTGATGATCGCGTGCTGGTGGTACTCGTCTCAACCGGCGGTTTGGTCCAGAACCGCTTGATATATGACGAAGATGGAATCAAACAGGAAACGCTCGAAAGCTACAGCCGTATGCTCAATGACATGCTCAAAGATTTGGACCTGCGGCAGGCGAGGGAAAGAATTGGGGAAGAGCTGAAAAAGGAGAAGACGCTGGTGGATGTTGTTCTGGCCAAGGTCCTACGCTTGGGTCAGACCATATTATCAGACGATCCTTCCCGTGAGCTGTTCATTGAGGGCCAGTCAAATATCTTGGATGAGCCGGAGTTTGCCCAGGTAGAAAGACTAAGGGCGCTTTTGACGACTTTTGAACAGAAAAGCAATCTCCTCAAAATACTCGATAAGACTCTTGAAGCCCAAGGGGTGCAAATACTGATCGGGTCGGAACACGGGCTCGATAGCATCGAATCATGCTCCATCGTGGCTTACCCGATCCATGCTCAAAAAATCCCTCTGGGCAGCATCGCGGTGATAGGACCTAAACGGATGGACTATCAAAAGGTGATTTCCGTCGTGGATACAACAGCGCTAATTTTAACCCGCCTGCTCAAAAAGCTCGTTGAGAACACCGTGTAAAGCAGCCAAAGAGGCCGTCATTCCGCCTGAATCTCCCTTAGGCGATCCCTGAAAAGATCAAGAGATTGGGCGCCCACAATTCTGAATTTGCCCTTTATTATGAAAGTGGGCACTGCGTTAATGCCCAATTGGCGGCCCTCGCTGCGGGCCTCATTCAAACGCGACGTATAGCGGCCCTCTTGTAGAGCGACGCGAAGATCATGTGTATCCAAGTCTTCTCCTTGCGCCAATTCCAGGAGCACGTCGAGGTCCCCGATGTCGCGGGCTTCCGTAAAGTACGCTTGGAATATATGATCGTGGAAAGAATCGAAACATCCTGCGTCTCGAGCGTATTCACTTGCTTCCAGAGCCATACGGGAGTTGGATAATAATGATAGCTCGCGGAAATGAACGCCCAGAGAATCATATGTTCGGCGAAGCCTTTCCCAAAATTCTTTTAGGTTCATTCCGGGAAACCGCTGCGAAAGCAGAATCCCTGCGGATGGCGTTTCAGGATGGAGTTCGTAGCTTACCCATTCAGCGTTGAGCGGGAATTCCTTCTTAAGTGCGTCGACAAGTCCCCTGCCGACATAACAGAACGGTCAAATAAAATCGGAAAAGATCCTGATGTTCATAGGAGATCTTCCAGATGATGATTTTTGTCTATTATATAAGGAACAATGTGGATAATCGGTATCTTCTCTAACCTATCCATTAAGCAATGCCATGTTATCAGCATGTATGGCTTCGTCGCTGCTCCTGTAACCCAGGATCCAATCGATTTCCACACCTCGCCTGCCCATAATTTTCTGCAATTCGTCCGAAGAGTAGTTAACAAGTCCCTTTGCCAAGTTGTTGCCTTCGGCGTCACAGACCAAAACAGCCGCGCCATGATCGAAGTGTCCGTGAATTCCTATTACCCCGATGGGTAGCAAGCTTTTTCCACTCCTGGTTATTGCGCCGGCCGCGCCTGCATCTATCTCGAGCTTCCCTTCCGGGGCCAGATTGTACCGGATCCAATGCTTCCTGGCCGAAATCTTCTCTCTTGCCGGCAGAATCAGCGTGCCGCACACCTCGGCCTCCATGGTCCGCGATACTATGCCTGGTAATTTGCCGCCCGCTATTATCATGGGAATTCCCGCCACTCTGACAATATCCGCTGCTTCCAATTTTGAAGCCATTCCGCCGGTGCCGACTTTCGACGAAGTGGCCGAAGCACGGCCCTTGAGTTCGGGAGTAATTTCCTCTATGAGCGGTATTAAACAGGCGTCGGCACTAGTCCTAGGATCGCAATCCATAAATCCTTCGATATCGCTGAGAGCAAACAAGAGATCCGCATCTGAAAGAGTCGCCACGAGCGCGGAAAGATTGTCATTATCTCCAAATCTGATCTCCTCCACCACAACTGTGTCGTTTTCATTTATGATAGGGACTGCGCCCAGAGACAGGAGAGTCATAAGAGTATTACGAGCATTCAGGTATCGGCTCCGATGGGTAAGATCGTCTTTTGTTAAAAGCATCTGGCCGACGCTGATATCATAACGGCCAAACGCCTCTTCGTACGCGGCCATAAGTCTCGTTTGTCCGACGGACGCGGCAGCCTGCTTCTGAGGAATGGTTCTGGCTCCCTCACGTAAATTCAGATGACGCACACCGGCCGCAACAGCTCCGGAAGAAACTAGGATGAATTCTTTTCCCAGTTTTTTATATCGGCAGACATCGTCGACTATCCCGTCGATAGTGGCGCGATCAAGCCCCCGGTCGTTCGTAACTACACTCGAACCCAGTTTCAATACTATCCGACGAACAGAGCCAAGAAATTCTTTTCTGATTGCTGAATAGTTAGTCATTTTTCGAGCTTTGTTTCAAAAAACGCGAAACGCGTCGGAGTAACTCAGTGAGCCCTTCACCCGTAACGGCCGAGATTTCATACACAGCCAAACCTTTTTTCTCAATAAAACTCCGAAGTTCAGCCGCAGCGGCCCGGTTTTCGGGAAGGTCCATTTTTGTAATTACCCCCAGCATTGGCCTTTGTATCAGATCCCCACTGTACGAAGCAAGCTCGTTCATTATTACATCGAAGCGCTCCTCGGCCGATGGAGTCAGATGCGGAGCAGGGTCAATCAGATGCAGCAGGATTTTGGTACGTTCAATATGCCGGAGAAATTGATCTCCCATGCCCGCGCCTGTGTGAGCGCCCTCTATAAGTCCGGGAATATCGGCCATGACGAAATCCGTTCCAGCCGAAGTCTTGACCATGCCTAGAGCCGGGACTTTCGTAGTGAACGGATAATCCGCTATCTTTGGACGGGCGTTGCTTACGCTCGAAATCAGTGTCGATTTACCACTGTTTGGCAATCCAACCAGGCCGACATCGGCTATCAACTTCAGTTCTAAAATCAGCCACCTATCCTGGCCCTCCTGACCTTCTTCAAAGCGTCTTGGTGCTCGATTTCGGGATGTGGCAAAGTGGCTGTTTCCTCTTCCGCCACGGCCGCCGTTCGCTACTAGAATCCTTGCGCCGGATCGGTCCAGATCAGCCATCAACGTTTCGGTCGCTTCATCAAAGACCTCTGTCCCTACAGGAACCCTGATTATCAGATCAGAACCGTTTCGACCGTGTCGATTATTGCCGCTCCCGTGTGTTCCTTTCTTAGCCTGGTATAGTTGTTGATATCTGCAATCGAGCAATGTATTCAGGGAGTCGTCAGCTTCAATGAACACGTCTCCGCCTTTTCCTCCATCGCCGCCGTTAGGCCCACCTTTAGGGACATAAGGCTCCCTTCGGAAACTGAGGCATCCGTTTCCGCCCTTACCGGAAATCACCCTAATTTTCGCCTGATCTATGAATTTCAAATTACGGAAGTCACGCAAAGGGAGTAGCACATCAATCTAATGAAGTCCCGGCGGGGCCCCGGGTTGTGAAGCAACCCGCCGAGACTATCCATTTTACAGTGAGCTACGCCCCAGATCTGAGATGATCCAAGATGGTTGATTATTCAGCGGAGTCTGCTTTGACAGGAATGATTGCCACGCGCTTTCTGTTGCGGTCTTTCCTCTGATATTCGACTTTTCCGTCAATTTTAGCAAACAAAGTATAATCACGGCCCATCCCAACATTTTCTCCGGGATGAATATTCGTGCCGGTTTGCCTCACGAGAATGTTTCCGGCCCGTACCACCTGCCCTGCAAAGCGCTTAACCCCGAAACGCTGACCAGGGCTGTCCCGTCCGTTTCGAGAACTGCCTCCTGCTTTCTTATGGGCCATCGTGTTACCTCCTGTCCTTGCAGGACTTTCACTTTTATGTGTAAGTACGGTTCAAATAATAATCAAGGATGATTGCATCCAGGTCAATCGGCCTCGGTCGTGGCGGCCTCAGGTACTATTCCTTGAATTTTCAGCAGGGTGTACCATTGTCTGTGGCCTTGCTTCTTATCGTACGCCTTTCGGCGTTTCTTCTTGAAAACTATTATTTTTCTGTCTCTGGCGGTCCGGATAATGGTTGCTGTTACAGAAGCATCTTTGATGAACGGTTGTCCAATGTTAATGCCTTCAGAAGAGCCTATGGCCAGGACTTTGTCAAAATCCACCTTGTCCCCGGGTTCGCCCTTGAGCTTTTCTACCTTGACCTGATCGCCGGCCTCAACTTTGTATTGTTTTCCGCCGGTTTGAACTATGGCGTACATGAGTTCCTCCTAAACCGTAACAAATAATTAAAGCATTGATGCGATTAGCTGTCAAGTTCAAACCGCTCGGTTCAGGGTGTCACGCCATCTAATTTCAAGAGAATCTCCTTTATCTCGATTCCTGGACCGTATCCGCCCAGGCTTCCATCAGGCTTGATGACTTTATGGCACGGGATGAGAATCGGAATCGGATTATTCTTATCTGCAAGGCCAACTGCCCGGATTCCCTCGAACAAATTCTTCTGCGGACATTTGTGACCGTCCGATATCTTGACTTGCCCAGTTATTAATTATGTATACTATTATATGCTTAGAATTTAACCAATGCGCACGAACTCAAAATGATTGACCGATTTTCTTATTCCGGAATAGCTAAGACTCTGGCTGTATTTTCGAGGCCTTTTATTGGCTACAATCTTCTGGGCAAGATCTCTCCAGTTTTGGCAGGTTATAAGATAACTCACAAATGCAATCTTAAGTGCGTGCATTGTCCTTATTGGGAAAGGACCGGAGATGAACTGAGCTTTGGGGGGGTGCTTTCAACATTGCAAAGCCTGCGAAATATGGGAGTAAAGATCCTGATTTTTGAGGGAGGCGAACCGCTGCTTTGGCATGATGGAAACAATTCTTTTTCGGACGTTGTTAGAGAGGCCAAGAAACTCTTTCCGTGCGTTTGCATGACTACTAACGGCACTATTCCTTGGCGGCACATTCCGGTTGATCGCGTATGGGTAAGCCTGGACGGGCCACCCGCCACGAATGACTCAATACGAGGAAAAGGGACCTTTGACATCGTTTGGAAAAATCTTGAGGCATTCGATTTTTGTAGGACGCTGGTCAGCACTACCATCAATCAGCTTAATTTGAACAGTGTACCGGAACTTATCTCGATGCTACGCGGTTTAGTCGCAGGAGTCACGGTCCAATTCTACTATCCATACGGGGGATTACCCGACCCGCTCTTCGTGTCTCCACCCGATCGCAAGGGAGTGCTTGAAGAGCTGATCCGATTGAAACGGTCAGGCTATCCTGTGGCTAATTCTGTCAGCAGCTTGCAGGAATTGAAAAATGAAAGATGGACGTGTGAAGATGGACTGCTGGCGAATGCTGAGCCAGACGGAAGCATTTACCATGGATGTTATCTAAAGAATCGAGGAATTGCCGAGTGCTCTTATTGCGGATTTACAGCCCACAACGAGATATCGCTCGCGTTCAAAATGAAATGGGAATCTATTCGCACCGGGATGAATATCTTTTTCATCGGACAAGCGGCCGAAGAGCCTTCCGTAATACCACAAAAAACTGTATGATAATTATTATGGATTTGATAAAGAGAATCTCCCAGTGGAGGTGGTAGAGTCCTGGTGGGCTCCGCGGTCTTCAAAACCGTCAGCAGGGCGCTAGTACCGTTCTGGGTGGGTTCGATTCCCATGCACCTCCGCCAATTGAATATATGATTTTAAAAACAATCATTTCCAAATTAAATTGTCTCACCTCTTGGACGAAATTCCGTGAATGATCCTTATTGCGCTTGCTTGTTTACATACAACAGCTCTTGTAGTTGCAGCGACCGGGAGTTTTGAATAAGAAATGATAAGCGCAAAATTCCTTCAGTCGGCGCAGGACAAAAAAGATTTCCCGCAAAAAGGCTTAGTCGAACTGGCTTTTGCCGGCCGTTCTAATGTCGGAAAGTCATCGCTCATAAATACCTTACTGGGCAAACATAATCTGGTCAGGACATCTAAAACCCCGGGGGCGACACGCAAATTGAATTTTTTTCTCATTGACGAGAAATATATTTTCGTGGATCTGCCCGGGTACGGTTTCGCCAAAGTCCCCCTCGCAATCAAGCGTAAATGGGGCCCAATGGTGGAAAATTACTTGAAAAACCGCAAAGAGCTCGCGGGAGTTGTTCTTACGGTGGATGCAAGGCATGCCCTAATGGGCTCCGACGAATTAATGGTGGATTTCCTACAATCGTTTCGGGTGCCTATTATTATAGTGGCTACTAAATCGGATAAGCTACCGAGAACAAAATTGTCACCCAAACGGCAGCAGTTGCAAGCTCAAGTGGGAGAGCGGACTCCGGTGATAATCTGTTCGTCTCATGATGGTACCGGCAAAAAGGAATTGTGGAATGAGATCAAAAGACTTATAGAGAGTTGGCGTCTTTCATCCGATCAAGCGGGCACCAGTCGGGGGCTAGTCAGGCAAACTTCCTGAGGGATTAGCACAAAGAGAAGAGAATGCAATGGTAAAAAAGATGCTTATAAACGCGTGTCACCTGGAAGAATGTCGGGTGGCGGTGGTTGCAGAGGGATTACTCGAAGAACTTGATATTGACATAAATACACGCAAAGAAGCCACTCTTGGTAATATTTATAAGGGCATGATCACAAGGGTGGAGCCTTCTCTCCAGGCGGTCTTTGTAGATTATGGCGCAGGTCGGAACGGGTTTCTTTCCATAAATGATGTTCACCCTTCTTATTTCCCCGAGTCTTTTGAAGGAGCGCGCCGGCGCCCTCGTATTCAGGACGTCTTTAAGAAAGACGATCACGTGATTGTTCAAGTCAATAAAGAGGAGCGTTATAAAAAAGGTGCCAGTCTTACCACAAACGTTTCACTTGCGGGGCGGTACTTGGTCCTGATGCCGGGAACGGATCTTTGTGGAGTTTCGAGAAAAATAGAGGACGAGGATGAGCGTAAGAAGCTGAAAGATATTCTGAAGCAACTTAAACTGCCGCAGAACATGGGTTTTATCATCAGGACCGCAGGAATGGGACGCACAAAGACGGAGCTTGTGCGTGATCTGGAATATCTGATGAAACTCTGGCAATCGATAGAAAAGAACATCGCCGATGCCCCTGCCCCTGTTCTGCTTCATAGAGAGCACGATTTGGTGATCCGAGCTATCAGGGAGCATTATTCACCCGATATAAGCGAAATCCTCGTGGATGAAAAAGAAGTGCACAAGAAAGTGCGTGAGTTTTTTCATCAGGTCATGCCGAGGTACGAAAAACTGGTGAAGCTGTATCAAGAGAAACGGCCCTTATTCAACAAATACCAACTTGAAGAGCAGGTTGAACAGGTTTACAGCAAAAGAATCAAGCTAAAATCAGGAGGGCACATCGTAATTGAACCTACCGAGGCGATGGTAACAATTGATGTGAACTCGGGCGGAGCCACAAAAGAAAAGGACGTAGAAGAAACAGCTTTCAGAGTCAATATGGAAGCAGCGCCGGAGATAGCCCGTCAATTAAGATTAAGGGATCTTGGGGGAATTATTGTAATTGATTTTATCGACATGTCGCAGAAAAAACACCGGCAGGAAGTTGAGAAGGCGTTGAAGACGGAGCTCAGACTGGATCGGGCGAAAACAAAGGTGCTGAAGATATCCCCACTGGGTTTGGTCGAACTCTCGCGACAAAGATTAAGATCCTCGCTTGGGACTGGCGAGTATCTGGAATGTCCAATGTGCGACGGATCCGGAAAAGTGCGCTCTCCGGAAATGACTGCCGTATCTGTTTTTCGAAAGATTAAATCACAGCTCGTGCGACGTGATGCATCCGAAGTTAAGGCCATAGTGCCGGTGAAGGTGGCTGAGTATTTGCTAAACAATATGCGGAGCCAACTCGTTGAATTGGAAAACCAATATTCGTCTAAAATAAATATTATCGCCGAACGGCATGTTTCAGATAAAGATATAACGGTTTCAGCAGTCAAAGAAGAAATTCCGGAGACTTCAGAACTGCCCGCGGTCAAAGGGCCAGCCGAGGAGCTGACGGCCAAAACCGACGAGCAGGATATTTCCAAAGAAGAAGAGAAGAGACCCAGAACGTCTGCAAGGCACAGATATCGGAGTAAAAATAGGAGGGGAGCGCAGGAGGGGGCGCCCGGAGATTCGGCTCCAGATAGCACAGTTGAGGATCAGTCGTCGGTAATTAATTCGCAAATCAGTAGCCACGAAATTGCCACTCCGACTGAACAATTAAAAGGCACTACTTCCGGACCGGCCAGCGGATCGACCCCAAACGAAAGAACTGAGGGCTTGGAAAGTCCCCAAATTGGGGACACTTCGACGAAGGAAATCTCTGAAGTGAGCGAGGAATTAGATGGCTCTCAAATTTTGAAACATGAGGCCGATGATTCCAAAACTGTGACTCCGGACGAAGAAATTAGGACTCCCGACAAAGAATCACCGAACAACGATGAAGACCAAGAAGAACGCCCGCCACAACGGAAATCATTCCTGCGAGCTTACCTGCCTTTCTTTCAATAGCTCGAAAGTCTTCGATTCAATATATCCGGCCTTTGAGGCTATGTTGTAATTGCATTCCTGACCAAAAACTGTTATCTTGGTATACAGCCGTAATAAAAGCGATTTTTCCGGAAAGGAGGAAAAACGATGCCCAAGGAAAAAGGTGTGGTCCACGTAGTCGGGACCGGCACCATCGGCGAGCCTCTAATTGGGATGCTATGTTCTTTTAAAGAACAGGCCGGTTTTTCGGAAGTAATTTTCCATAAACGGTCTCCCATTCCACGTGATTTGCCGAAAATTAAAGCCCTTATTGCAAGAGGAGCTCTGCTTTCAGTCGATGAAGATAAAATAGGTGATTTTGAGTCACTGGGTTTGAAGCCCGCTATGATACACGAGGAAGCTCTAGCAAAAGCTGATGTCGTAGTGGATTGTACGCCGTCCGGAGTCGGCATATCCAATAAGCATGAGTTCTATGAAAAATATATGGCCAGCACGAAAGGGTTTATTGCTCAGGGCAGTGAATTCGGATTTGGGAAAATGTATGCCAGAGGCATTAATGATGTGGCTCTGGAGACCGGAAAAGATCAGTTTATCCAGGTCGTAAGCTGTAATACTCACAATCTTTGTGCGCTTATTAATTCCGGGGCTTTGATTGACGGAGACGATAACCTCGAGGAAGCCAGATTTCTGTGTATACGTCGAGCTAATGATATAAGCCAGGTAAAAGGTTTTGTTCCTTCTCCCGATGTGGGAAAACATGGGGACCCTGTATTTGGGACGCATCATGCGAGGGACGCATATCATGTATTTCGCACAAGAGGGCTTGAATTAAATCTATTTTCGTCTGCCATGAAGCTGAATACTCAATATATGCATTGTATTTATTTTACCCTGAAACTTAAGAGGGCCGTGACAAAAGAAGAGGCCTTAGCCCGGTTCCGGTCTGATGAACGCTTGTGCCTTACCAAGAAGCAATCGGCTTGCGAGGTTTTTTCGTTTGGAAGAGACCATGGTTACTTTGGCCGAATCCTTAATCAAACCGTCATAGTGGAACCATCGGTAGAGGTGCGCAAAGGACATGAGGTGATCGGTTTTTGCTTTACGCCCCAGGACGGAAATTCTCTTCTCTCGTCATTCAGTGCGGCGACATGGCTTTTGGACCCTAAGACGTATGTCCAACGCACCGAGTGCTTAAAACCGTATTTCTTTGCAGAAGTTTAATCAATAGAAGCCGTCCTGTTCCCACTCCGAACAGGCGACGAACTGTAGATGGTTTTCAATCGCCCCCGCCTCTTAGTTTGGTACTAATCACAAGTCGGGGGCGAATGCTTTTCATCCGCTCACGCTTCAATCCGGATTCAATCCGATTTGTCGCTCTCTTGGGTTGTAGTACCAGTGATATCCCGGGAATATCCAAATTTTCCACTCGTGGGAGTTGGCGCAATTATCTCCCAACATAATCAGGTCATTCTTGTGAAACGCGGGAAGGAACCGTCTAAGGGAGAGTGGAGCATTCCCGGTGGGTTGGTGGATGTGGGTGAAAAGTTGAGAGATGCTGTGATCCGAGAGGCATTGGAGGAAACGGGACTTGAAGTAGAGCCAACGGAATTAGTGGAACTCGTCGAACGCATTTTTCGTGACGATTTGGGCCGTGTACAATATCACTATATTCTCGCTGATTTTCTTTGCCATGTTAGAAAAGGCAACCTTTTTGCAGGTTCCGATGCTCTTGATGCCAAATGGTTTCGTCCTGATGAGCTGCCGGATTTGAATCTGGCGGAAATCACATTGCAGGTAATTTTGAAAGGTTTGGGTTTAAGTGCCAATGAGTGATGCTCCTGACCTACTCAATCCTTTATCGGAAATGCTGGCTCTTTCCAGTTACGGTAATACTAAGAATATACTGGTCACAGTAGTCGAGACTTCAGGTCCGCTGGATGAACAGGCCATAAAATTAGCAGCCCAAAAAACAGCGGAGAAATTTCCCCGAGTTCGGAGTTGTATCAAAGAGGTTAGAAACAAAGGCAAGCGACGACTCGCATGGGAATATAGGCAAGATCTGCCCGTCCAGACATTCTTCAGCGATATTGAGAACACTAATACGAAGGCTCCCGTCCTGCAGCGGCTCGTAGACCACCTGGCTCCACGTATGGATAGACATTGGGACCTATTTCAGGAACCTCCAATTGAATTTCATTTTGTTCGAGTGGCACAGGACCATCATATACTGGGTCCGGTGCTTCATCATGTTGTTGCAGACGCTGGAACAGCTTCCGAGATTGGAAGAGATTTTCTGTCCAATTATCATGAGACTATTGAGAGGCCAAAAACCGGATTGGGGATTTACGCCCGAAGCTATTTCGACCTCCAAAAAACGGCTAGCAAAAACTAAGAAACCTAGATTACTGGATTATTTGAGGGAAGGTAAACAGGTCCTGGAGAATATGTTTCATCAGCCGATACTTCCAGCGGGCAGTGGTTTGGCGGAAGATTTGCGGCAGTATCAAATCAAACGAGAATTTTCCATTGAGGATACGGAAAGACTTATAAAAATATCTGCAAGTAAAGGTGTCTCTCTGGTTGACCTTCTTGCCGCTGGCTCTAGTATGGCCATAGATCAATGGAATGACGCACGGGGGATTTCGCGAGGTATGCTCTCGGCTTCCATGTCGGTCAATATGAAGGGCAGATTTCGAGGCTTCAACGATGATAACAATAGCGCTCTGCTCTTCTTTAAATCCTTGCCGCACGAGCGGCAAAATCCTGGTTCGTTCATGCGGTCAATATCCCTGTCTCGAATCAAACAGTTCCGGCACAATATGGATTTCAAATTCTACAAGGATGTTTCTCGAATGAATACGGTTTTCAGGCTCTTACCATTTCACCTGAAACGTCCCATTGTTCACCGCTTGATGCAAAAGCACCAATTTTCGGTGGCTGTAGGGATGTTAGGCGTGATCTGGCCGGCATTCAGGAATGGAAGACCAACTATGGAATCATGCCTGACCGAAACCGGCAATCTTTCAATTACCGGTGTCCACGGATTGGGTTACAAACTCCTGTCAAATACCCATTTGCTCTTTATCGTCTATTTTTTCGCCAACAAGCTCAACATAGTACTTGCGGCTTCCGCAAGTCTCTTTACTCGCGAAGAGGCAGACGCTTTTTTGGAGCTTATGGTAGCAAATCTTTTCCAATATTCGGAACTACCAACATCTCGGCAGCCCTGATTGGTTTTCCGGAATAACCCCTCTGTGAGATTGCAGGGTCCAGCACTGTGAACATTGCCAAATCTTTTGGAATTTCTTATCCCCCCGTGTTCTCTGTAGGTTTCTCGGTGAGTTAATCTTAACAGAAAATTTCCGAATGGGCGAAAATCAAAACGGAGGGCCGAAGCCCTCCGCTAAAAGATACCGATGATTCAGGTTGTTCCTAAAAATCGCCGACGATCTTCATTTCCATGCCCCATATGGGGTCTATCGTCCTGTCCGGATTGATACCCCAGCCGTTCACAGCAGCAGGAGCAGTCCAGCCGGGATTGGTCCTGCTCACGCAAGCGAAGTTGAACCACTTTCCCGGCTGCCAGTACCCGAAAGTGGCATTAACGGTTAAGCCTTGCAGAAGCTTCCAATCAAAGCCCGCGTCGAACTCCCACCCCAGATTATTGTCAGGGATCGTAGGGGCTACCGTTGTCACCGTCCCGTTAGCGGCAAAAGTCCCTTTGTATTGCTGTTGCACATTGCCGAACGTATTGCCCGCGGGAGCCGCTCCGGTCCCAGGAAACGGCCCGGTACCGGTGGAATTTGGAACCAGGAAGCCCCATCCTTCAGCGTTCCCGACTCTATCAGCCCAGAAGAAGCTGCCGTACAAGTTTAGGTTCGCTGCAACCGCATAATCAAGCCGCGCGCCGAAACCCGACGCGTCCGCAAAGTAGCCTTTACCGTTATCCGCGTTGATGTACTCGCCCAGTCCGTAGTTGTACACCATAAGGTAGGAGTAAGGCCTGAACAGCCCCGTATTACCCAAGGACGTCGCTGTCCAACGGGGGGTGATGCCGAGCGCTGCTGTCCCGTCACTCAATACGTCTGCATTGGTTCCCTGAACTATATTGTTCCTGTTACCGGCTCTCCTGTCATTGCCGGAACTCCAGGCATACAGAAGAGACACTTTGGCCGGCCCGCAAATAGTGCCCAATTCGCCCATTATGCGATAGTCCTGGCTGTATCTGGTGACAAAACCTAGAGGAAAGCTGTTCGTATCTCTTAATTGATCTCTCCTCGTGTAAAAATCGAATTCCGAGTTGAAGAAGAATCGCCCATTATTGTACTTGACGTATGCGCCGCCGTAGTAGTCCTCCCGGTCTCTCGTTTCGGTGGTTGCCTTAGTTGCAGCTATCCCCGTCGCGCCCAAACGTTCCGGCCCTCGATGCCGTGTAGGCCCGATGTTTAATATGAATCCAGTATCAAGCGGGCCATTTCGGTATGTGATCATTGGCGCTACTAGGTCAAAAAGACGAAGGCCGGACTTGTCATAATAGTCATTGTAATAGCCTTCATAGCCAGGCCTGGCAGCGTAAAACCCGAATTGGATTCGGAAAGGGCCATAGCTTGCTGTGAGAGCCAACGACTCCGATGTTCGGTTGTCCTCTCCATTCCAGGCCATCCCGCAGCCCCATGTGGATGGACGCTTCCCGATGGCCACCTCGCCCCAAGGAAGCTGGGCGGTCAACCAGAGGAGGTTCCAGTAACCGGGTGAAAAGGAGCGATATATGCCGGGCATCCCGTAATTAATGTACTCGGAGCGCACAAGCTCTGGCCCTGCCGTCGAATCCAAGACACCGGTCGTGCCGGATGGCGACGTAATCGACCCGGTCCACCACTGACCTATGCGGTACAGGCCTCTTACCCTGACCGCAGGGTTGAAGCGAATCTCCGGCCACACCTCCATGTATATGGTATTCCACGCTCCGTCGGAACCCGAAACCGTGATGTCGTTCGCCTGGGCCCCGAGCCAGGCATTCAAGGAGTTCCCGTTAGCGACGCCCGCGGCCCTAGCGTCCACATCGTATGGGCCGAAAAATCCGCTCTTTCCCAACTGGGTGATGTACTCGTATTCCCAGTTGAAAGAGCCCGTCATCTTGAATTCCCAAGCCGAGGCGGGGGCCGCCAGGACCAACATACTTAGACCAAGAAAAGCTCCGAACAACCAAACCCTATTCCTTGACATTATCCATTCCTCCTAACAACAGGGCACAGTACGCGCCCCACAAAAAATCAGTGAATAAATAGAGGTCCAGGTTCCCATTTTCGGGGACCTTATCGCCACTCGGATAGACTTCTAATAATGTAAAGACTTTGAACGCAAGTCTACCTGTGATCTTTGTCAAGGTCAAGTTAAAAATGTGCTTGATTCGGTCCAAAATTGGGTCTTACGGCAGATTCTTTTCGATCGAAAGTAAAATGTTTTTGAATTGCACAGCTAACAAATTGAAATGGTTACTAAATAATGGAAACATGACTATAAGGCTGCTTTTTAATCATTGAAGCCAACACCTTGAGGTGATAGGCTATTTTGGTCAATTCGATGGATTTGGCCTCCACTCTAAAGCGCCAGGGTCCAAAAATGAAAGGTCTCACATGAAGATCACGATTCTAGGCACCGGCACGGCAACCCCCCGCCTTGAACGGAATGCATCAGGGTTGATGGTGAGCGTCGCCGGGTCACGGGTTCTCGTAGATGTCGGGCCGGGCATATTGCGACGGATTTGCGAGGCCGGGATTGACTACAAATCAATTGACATTATTCTGATAACTCATTTTCATCCGGACCACGTTTCAGATCTCACCCCCTTACTATTTGCCTCGAACTATGCGCATGGACCTTTCAGGGAGGAGCCTTTCTTATTGATAGGTCCGACCGGTCTGGAGCAATTCTATCAAGCTCTGGTCAAGGTATACGGAAAATGGATTGTGCCAACCGGCAATAGGCTGATAAAAAAAGAAATGGATGCCCATGCTCCCGATATTTTCGTTTCAGAAGGCTTGGTCATACGCTCGGCGCCGGCTGCTCATTCGAACCCTGCTGTTTCCTACAGATTGGAAGCAGAAGGTTCATCGGTTACCATTTCGGGAGATACCGATATTTCTGAAAACCTCGTGGAACTCGCTCGCAACACCGATATTCTTATATGTGAATGTTCAATGCCTGAAGGATCCAAATTATCCGGACATTTGATTCCCGCCGAAGCCGGGACTATGGCCGAACGGGCTGGCGCTAAGAAGCTGATATTGACCCACTTTTATCCGCCATGCGATGAGGTGGATGTCGTTAAACAGGCTTCGAAAACATTTTCCGGACAGATCGTTAAGGGCGAGGACCTCATGGTTATAAAGATGTGAGTTTTGGGGGCTCCCTTGGTATTAAAGTATTAAACGTGTAGAATGCAGTAACAAATACTAGGAAACACTTCTTCCGAGTGCAGGCGAATCGGTAGATGGAAATCTTGTGGAAAAAAATTGTAGGCAAGGGGCTTTTCAATATATTCTTTTTGGTCCCTCTGATGCTGCTCGTGCAAATTCCCATATTCTTGGCCGGTGTATCGCTTGCAACTTATTTGGTGTATTCACAAAATCTCGGTGAAATTCCATCGCTCGTTTCATATGAACCGAAAACAGTTTCTACTTTTTATGCTGACGAAGGAACAGTTATCGGGGTGTTTTATAAGCAAAAAAGGGTTGTCGTGGATCTGGAGCAGATCCCTCCTCATGTAGTAAATGCATTCCTTGCCGCGGAAGATGCCAGATTTTTCGAACACCCCGGAGTGGATTGGCTTGGATTGGCGCGTGCCACTGTCCGTAACTTGAAGGCCGGCCGAATTGTTCAAGGTGGCAGCACGATTACCATGCAGGTCACGCGGAATTTTCTTCTGACTCAGGAGAGGAGAATTTCCAGAAAAATCAGAGAAATCATACTCGCTTTAAGACTTGAGAAAGTTTGGGGAAAACAAAAAATCCTCTATGTTTATCTCAATGAGATATATCTTGGGGAGGGCACTTATGGAGTTGAAGCCGCTGCCCGCGGATATTTTGACCAGCCCGTGGAACACCTGACTATTGCTCAAGCCGCTTTAATAGCGGGACTCGTAGCGAGCCCCACCCGTTTCAATCCTTTCAAGAGTGAGGAACTTGCTCGTCAAAGACAATTGACCGTTTTGTCTCGAATGCTAAAGAACGGATTCATCACGGAAGAACAATATCGAAAGGCCTCCGCGGAACCGCTTGATTTCAAAAAAGAACCAGTGAAACCCTTTGATCTTGTGCCTGATTTTACAGAAGCGGTGAGGCGCTACATTGTAAGCAAATATGGGGAAGAAAAGCTATATAATGAAGGATTAAAGGTCTTTACCACATGCCGTGTTGATTTTCAGCGGAAAGCACTGGAGGATTTGGAAAAAGGGATTGAAGAAATAAAGGCCAGACAGAAGCATCTCGCGATCCTGCGAACTGTACCTAAGGACGAGATACCCGAGTTGCTGAAAAATCGCCGAACGCCGGACTTAACGGAAGCAAGAATATGCCAGGGAATAATAGTAAAGATCACACCCCGCGGTAATAAAGAGGTAGAACTTCATGTAGCCCTGAGCAAGGGCTTGACCGGCCGTGTACGGCTCACGGATAAAGCCGGTGTATACAAAATAGGTCAAGTGCTGGCGCTGCGTTTCGAAAAATTCGTGGATAACGCGCCGCATTTCAGCTTGGACGATAATCCGAAGTTGCAGGGGGCCCTGGTTTGCATCGAAAACCGGACCGGGTATGTGCGAGCGCTGGTCGGTGGAGTCACCGGTGAGCACTTTCAATTTAATAGGGCTACCCAGGCTAAACGGCAGCCTGGAAGCGCATTCAAGCCGATTATCTACTCCGTTGCGCTCGAGCAAAAGAGCTACAGCCCTGCAACAATTATTATCGACGAGCCGATAGAAGTCGATATGAGAGATGGGAAAAAGGAGGACGACCCCAACCAAGAAGAAGTACTATGGGAACCGAGAAATGCCGGCGGAGATTTTCTTGGCCCACTTAGCTTGCGCCGGGCACTTGAGCTGTCGCGGAATATTTGTACCATCAAGATTCTCATGGACGTGGGCTTTGATTCTGTCCTACATACTGCAAAGAAGATGGGGATAACCTCCTCTCTCGGTCGAAATCTTTCTCTGAGCCTCTGGTACGTCTGAACTAAGCCCGCTGGAATTAACATCAGCTTATACCGTATTTCCCAATAGTGGAGTGCACGTCACTCCGACCCTTGTGAAAAGGATTGAAGACCGGTTCGGGAATGTCCTTGAAGATAATACTGAGTTACCTTTGTTGGACGAATCAGAAATACCCGTTCCGACTCCTCGTAAAGAATTTAATGAATTATGGACTCAAACTGCTCACAAGGGCACACCCCCC
Source organism: uncultured delta proteobacterium (assembly GCA_963741425.1). Classification (GTDB taxonomy): domain Bacteria; phylum Desulfobacterota; class Desulfomonilia; order Desulfomonilales; family Desulfomonilaceae; genus DATJPW01. The sequence continues at coordinate 242,959 of CAVUHP010000018.1, read as the reverse complement.
CGCGTTAAATCGGCCACAACGCGGGTGCAGGCGGCCATTTCCCCACAAACGGCTTATATTATGACTGCCCTGCTCCAGGGAGGGGTCACACAAGGAACCGGCGCGCGATTGAAGAATTATTTAAATCGAAAAGACTTGGCCGGCAAGACCGGAACGACCAATAATTCGGAAGATACTTGGTTTATCGGATTCAGCCCTGATTACACAGCCGGTGTTTGGGTCGGTTTCGACGAAAAGAGACCTTTGGGGCATCGAGAACAAGGGGGGAGTGCAGCGCTCCCAATTTGGGGATATTTTATGAAAGATATTCTTGGAAATCGACCTGAGAAAGAGTTCATCGTTCCTCCGGATATAATATTCCAGGATTTAATTACTTTTTCCGGGGACTCCAAATCAGGATTCGGCCCAAGAATGGTAAGGGAACCGGTTTACGGGCCTTTTGCCGGAAGAACTCTTATACTGTCTCCTCTGGATTCACCACAATCTCTGTCCCCTTACGCTCCAGCTGGTCCAACGCCTGGGCAGACTCCGATTCCGGGTTGGCAATTCTATGACGCGCCTCCACCTAATGTGATACCGATTCAGCCCGGGATAGTGTATCCCGAGCAGCCGGCCGATCGAAGAGCCGTTCCGCCCGACCAAGGCCAACAAACGTTTCCTCAAGGAGTGAATCCTTCATGGAATCCCCAGCAGCCAATGGACATGCGGGCTCAACAAGGAGTTCAACGGCCTGCGCAAGCCCCTGCACCAGGACATTGGCCACCAGGAACAATGCGAGTTCCTCCTGAGGCGCGACCTTAGAGTTTGCCCAACGATTTTCCAAAGGCAATAATGGTTGAGATCCGCAGCGTGCTGCCCGGAATTTGCAGAGGGAATACGGGCAGATTAGTTATATGGACATGTCATTGGAATAATTGATGTAATTTGTTATGAAAATCGCAGTAGCTATGAGCGGCGGAATGGACAGCACGGCCGCCGCACTAATTCTAAAACGAAAAGGGTATGACGTTCTAGGATTACACGCACGCCTGCATTCCGATTCAGATCATACATGGTCACTTGCACAGAAAGCGGCCCACGAAATTTCGGTTCCCATTCAATTAATTGATCTTTCGAAGGAATTTTCTGACTTAGTCGTAAATGAATTTGTGCTTGAGTACACCAGAGGCCAGACTCCATCTCCATGCCTCAACTGCAATCGTTTTATTAAAGCAGGTCTGCTGCTCGAGCGTGCACGCCAGCTAGGTTGCGCTAAATTGGCGACGGGGCATTATGCACGGATCTCAAGAACAGAAGATGGTTGGGGCCTTTTCAGAGGCATCGATACAAAAAAAGATCAATCTTATTTCCTTTCTATGCTGAAACGAGAATCGCTGAGTAAAACTCTTTTTCCACTTGGCGAAATGACCAAGGCCCGGGTCAAGGATCTCCTGAAAAATGAAAGGATCTCAGTTAGCGATTCACCGGAATCTCAGGAAATCTGCTTTATTCCTGATCGAGATTATCGGGGTTTCCTGTTGAAAAAAGGTATAGATGCCAAACCGGGTAATATAGTGAATTCGCAAGGAAAGTCACTGGGAAAACATAAAGGTATAATAGGATACACGATAGGCCAGAGAAGGGGTCTTGGAATCTGCGGACCTGAGCCACTTTATGTAACAAGGATAGATGCGTTAAGTAATACGATTGTCGTAGGTCCGAGAAAGGAAACGCTATCCTGGAGCTTGAGAATCTCCGGCCTTTCATTGTTAACATCTGCGATACCGGCTATAGGTAACAAATTTGATATTAAGATAAGATCTACTGCCAAACCCGTGCTTTGCACCGTGATAGCGCGGCATGGGGAAGCTCTTGATGTGGAGTTCGATCAGCCGCAATCAGGGGTTTCTCCTGGACAGGCGGCGTGCCTCTACTTAGGAGAGCGAGTCATAGGCGGCGGCTGGATCGAATCCGGCGAATAGATTTATCTATTTTTCGGTACGTGATTTCAATTACTTGAATGGAATCGGTATTCTTTGGGAGATCTTTATGTCTGATCAGGAAAACAAAGCGGTTGATCTACTTCGCAAAGAAAAGCAATTGATGGACAACATCACCCAAGCCTCCGGCCGAAAGAATGGTAGAGTTATGGTAGCCTTTTCCGGAGGTGTGGATTCTAGCCTGCTGCTCTGGGAAAGCGTCCGGGCATTGGGAGCAGACCGAGTCACTGCCGTGACAGCCACTTCACCAACTTCGATTTCGGGAGAAGAAGAACTGGCCAGACGATTTGCCGCAAAATTAGAAGTTCAGCATCTTGTGGTCCCGACAGACGAATGTGCCGACGAGGCTTTTGTAGCAAATCCGGAAAATCGTTGCTATTTATGCAAGCAGATACGATACCGCTCACTTAAGAAACTGGCCCAGGATCTTCGAATTTCGGCTGTGCTCGATGGAAGTCAAGCGGACGATGATCCGTCTGATCGTCCGGGCATGCAAGCTCTTGAGGAATTAGGAATTACATCGCCGCTCGCTCAAGCAGGAATCACAAAAATGGAGGTGAGGACCCTATTAAGAAAAGCAGGATTTTATCGATTAGCTGAAAAGAACGCCCAGCCTTGTCTTGCTACCAGAATTCCCGCGGGCCGGCCCATCACATTGGAGGCGCTTGAAATGATCCGTCTGGGAGAGCGGATGCTCAGCGAGTTCGGTTTCAAACTTTTCCGGCTTCGGCACCATTATCCTTTGGCCCGAATCGTAACTGACCAAAATGGTATTTCGTACGCACTCAAAGAGAAGAAGATTCGAGAAAAGCTGGTATCCGGATTACGAGAAATAGGATACAAGTGGGTGACATTGGATCTCGAGGAATACGGCGCTTGTTCGGATACAAGTACAATCAGCCGCCCACAATAGACTGTTAAATGGTAGCGGGAGCCGTATAGGTGTACGATACGAGATGCACGCAATCTTAGATTGTTTAAATAGCAGCTTGGTTGTTTAATTTGACACGTATCCTCGCATTACAATATGATTAAACCCTGAGGGATAACTCAAATGGATGAATCGTCAAAGTCCTCCAAGCTAAATTGGTTGGAAGTCCCCGATCTAAGGGAACCTTATTTTATAGCGGGCTTTTATGGATGGTCCAATGCAGGAAATGTGTCCAGCGACACAGTGGCGTACCTACAAGAATTTCTTAAACCACGTGCATTTGCCACACTAAGTGACGAAGAATTCATAAATTATGCATTGAATCGACCAATCGGTCACATTGAAAACGGCATTGTTCTGCATCTTGAATCCCTTACTACCGAATTAAGCTATTGGAACAATTCAGAGGGTGATCGAGACCTTATTCTATTCCTGGGTAAAGAACCTCATGCCAATTGGCGGAGCTACGCGGAAATTATCTTGGAAGTAATCCGGAAGCTGAGTGTAAAGAGACTCTACACCGTAGGCGGAGTTCAGGACACCATCTCGCATTCTGCTCCAGTGCTGATCAGTGTGGTAGGATCTTCACCTTATCTGGTTGATGCAATTGTCCAGTCGAATGATGGGATAGAAGCCGCAAATTACTATGGACCCCTAAGTATACATTCTTATTTAATAAAAATGTCCATAGAAGCGGGAATTGAAGCCATGAGCCTTTGGGGCCATGTTCCGGCGTATCTCCAGAGAAGTCCGAGAGCGGTCAAGAAACTGATAACCGTCTTAAATAGAGACGTCGGCATGAAATGTCCAACACAACTCTTACAACAACAATCTATGGACTTGGACCGCAAAATCAATGAAGCGATCGCAAAAGATCCTAGTCTGAGAGAAATGATAAATAGCGTAGAGGAAAAGAAGTCTGTTGATGAACCATCCTCTAATGCTAACAAAGTTATCCGCTTGAACGATTTTTTGCATCGTGATCCGAACAAGGACCGTGACAGTAACGGCTAATTTAGTTATCTCTGGACCGGTGTATGGAGCATGAACTTTAAAGACCTCCCCATCCGGATCATTCCCGATCTAACCATCGATGATAGGTACTCGGCTATTGTGGGGGAAACACAGACGAGGATTGATTCTTTTACAATGAAAGCGATCAAGAACCGACGCCTCGACGAGCTCTTCGTGTTAGAAAAGAGCGGAATCAGTTCGGATGCCGCGGCCAAAATACTTGGCGGCAGCGGACGTTTCGTGGTCGGTTTTCAATTTGAGGTTCATTCCGGGAACTCCGGTCAGAATTTTAGCATATACGTTCGAAAGTTCATCGATACTCGTACGGCTGTCAAATTTACGTTGACTTCAACCGTTCAGGATATCCTGCTACAATTGATATCTTTAGAAGATCATCGAACAGTGGCTATCTTTTCAATGTTAAATAGTTCGATGGACTTAGGTTATCGCGTGCTGACGGCTATGTACGGCAACCAGCTTCAGAGGCTGGTAAACAAAGCGCCCACTCTCCTCCAGGAAGGTATCTCCAGAAGATTGGACAGACTGACCATATCCAGAACAGTCGGAGAAGGGGATCTGTGGAAAAACTCCGCAGTATTGGAAGACGGAATTCCCTCCTCACCCGATTCAAGAAGAGCGGGGTCTCAAGACAACATACTGCGCGTTATGATAGATGATGCAACATCTGCCGAGATAAATGATTATGTCGAGAATCTCATTTCAAACAGTGAGCGGATTCAGCAAAAATGGGTGACATTGCGTGAAAACCCGGAGATGCCTCTACCCGAATTATATGAGCAGATGGTGCGCGATGACCTGGAGCAATTGGAGAATTGCTACGCTCGGGTGCATATTTACTTAAAAGCATTTTATAAAAATAAAGAACGCAGGATTGGCGGCCAAAATCGAATTTTGAGACAATTTTTCGCGGATCAGGTAGAAAAAATTGTCGGTGAAACAGCCTTACTCGAAGATTTACTCACATTAAGTGAAGAAGAGTACTTCAAAAATATAGCCCGACAGGACGAGCGGTAATCGTTTGGTCACAATTGGTACGGTACCATCATAATTGATGGGCCAGGACTCCTTTATCTAAAATGAGAATCTTCCCGGCCTTTTGCGCAGCCCGAGGATCGTGTGTTACCATTATTATGGTTTTCCCAAAGGCTTGATTGAACTCCTCCATTAGATCGAGCACTTCCTCGGCGGAATCCTTATCCAAGTCACCCGTAGGTTCATCCGCCACAATTATAAGCGGGTCAGTAACTAGTGCTCTAGCTATGGCTATCCGCTGCTGCTGCCCCCCGGACAATTGTGTGGGGTAATGATCCATTCGGTCCGAAAGCCCCACAAGCTCTAAAGCCGTCAAAGCATGTTCTCGCCTGATTCGGCGAGATAATGAAGTAAGGAGTAAGGGAAGCTGAACATTCTCTATCGCAGTCAGAACCGGAATGAGGTTATAAAATTGGAAAATGAAGCCCACATTATGGGCCCTCCAAAAGCTCAACTCCGATTCGCCGAGGCTGGCAATGTCTACTCCGTTAACACGGAGAATGCCGTCATCCGGGGTATCAATTCCTGCAATGAGGTTCAGCAGCGTGGTTTTTCCGGAACCTGAAGGTCCCATCAATGCCAAAAAATCCCCCTGTGAGACTTCAAGAGAAAGATTTTTCAGTACCGGGATTTCTTGGTCTCCTCGTTTGTAAGACTTGGATAGATCTCTTACGAGGACCAGAGGCGATGATTCTGATACAGAGGCAATCATTCCTTCTTTTTTACCCTGGTCCCATCCGCCATGTTCTTTGTCGGCTGAAGGACGATCAAATCGCCGGCTTTCACTCCTGAAACGATTTCAAGTGCTTCACCCCAGTTTCTGCCGATCTGTATAGGAATCAGGTGAATACGATTATCGTTGATCCGGCATACTAAATGTTGATTTCCATTTTCACGCACAGCAGAAATTGGAATTCCGAGAAAAGGCTCCAGCTCATCATCTTTTAATACTCGTTCCAGAAATGCCACTTTTGCGCTCATTTCGGGGAGTATTCGGTCATCCCTTTTATTGAATCTTACTTTGGTAAGCACGGTGGCTTTTGCTCGATCTGCGGTAGGCACAATCATATGAACCGTCCCAGGAAAACGCTCTCCGGGTAATGCATCCAATCGAATTTCAGCCGCTCCGCCGGGTTTTACCTTTTCCAAACCGGATTCAGCCACATCCACTTCGACCATTAACGAATTTAGATCTGCCATTGTTGCCACAGCGGCTTTGGCGTTGAGCGCTGCGCCGAACGGAGCCACTACTTCACCTTTGTCAGCATTTTTGGTCAGGATAACTCCGTCGAATGGGGCACGAATCAGCGAATATTCAAGATTAACCTCAGCGACTTTCATGCTGTGATCTGACCTATCGACAACGAAACGTGCGGACGTTTCCATTGCTCGGGCTTTCTTGAATCGAGCTTCAATCGCATCAAACGCCTGCTCCGACTCTGCTCCGCTTTCCTTAAGTGCTTTATGTCGATTGTAATTCAAAGTCGCTTCATCCAGCTCTGCTTCAGCATTTTTCAGAGCCGCTCTTGCTACCCTGAGATTTGCTTTGGCCTCCTCGAGAGTAGCCTCGAGATCTCGGTTCTCCAATTGGGCTATGATTTCACCTTCCTTGACGAATTTCCCCTCTTCGACATACAAATGCTCGATTCTACCTGTGGCTTTTGAAGAAACCGCTGCTTTGAGTTGCGCTACAACATAACCGCTGGCATTTAAAACGGTGAGAGACCGTGATACGAACATGTTCGAAACTTTTGTTGACTCTACTTCAACGGATGAGCGAAATATCCCGGCCCAAACACCAAACCCGATTGCTGCGATTACCAGAATTCCAACAGCAACAAATCCAGGCTGCCGCAGCATCATTTTGGCTGAGCGAGATGAAGGTTTTTGCTCGTCTTCAATTTTGAGTCTGAAAAGGTCTTTATTCTGCATAAGGGTGCAATTCTTCCGAGCTATGATTTAGTCCCAAATATAACATTTCGGTGGAGCGACTTAAAGTGGTGCGCAGGATACGAATTGTTGCATTTGCATTTGGAAATTCCGTGGTATAAACCATGTCTTGATACATCCTTCGAAAAGAACATAACCAATATATTGGAGTAGCCTTGAACGACCGAATTCGAATCTTTCCAAGATTAGCGTTGGCGGCTGTTGCCTTGACGATTGTCACCGGGGTAATCGGGCCCCTGGTGATGTTGGCAAGTCTTGTGAGCTCCGCCCTTGCTTATAGATTTGAACGCTGGTGGGCCTGGCTGGTGTCCAAATCTATGGGCCTTTCATTTTCATTGCACGGGGAAGAGAAAATCGTACCTGGAGCCTCCTATATAATAACGCCCAATCATCAAAGCAACTCAGATATCCTTGCCCTTGTTACAGTGCTTCCGACCCCCTTCAGATGGGTCGTAAAGAAACAACTTACCCGAATCCCTGTATTCGGTTGGGCATTGAGCCGGACCGGCGCGATTGCGATAGATAGATCAGACCCGAAACAAGCAATACAGAGCCTTCAAAATGCTACGGACAAACTTAAAGGTAGTTGGAGCGTACCCATTTATCCTGAAGGAACTCGGACATCGGACGGGAAACTGCTCCCGTTTAAAAAAGGAGCTTTTATGATGGCAGTTCAGACTGGAATTCCTATATTGCCAGTCACCAGTAACGGCGCTTTTAAGGTAATGCCGAAGAAAACAATCTGGTTCCGTTCCGGCCACATAACTGTAACCATAGGCAACCCCATCGCCACTGTCGGACTAACAGAGAAGGACGTCCCGGAACTTATGGAAAAAACTCGAGCCGAAATAAGCAAGAACCTCGATCCGGACTACGATCCTTTCGGAAAGGCCTTAATTAGCTATCCTCGAGCTTTTGAAAATTCGTTGCCGAATGGGCAGGACCGAGTTGGCCTCCTTACCGTTTATTCCCGCATACGATCGGGAATGGACAGTTAAATTCCCTGATTCCCGAACTTCCTGAGGAGAATAAAGAAACACTGGGTTCCGCGCTTCTCGTTGGAACTGTTCACAGCACCCCGTGCTAAAATTGTTACTCTTAGGAAATCACTTTAGATCCGCTTAATGCCACTATTAAAAATAAAAAAGATAATCCGTAAATGTGAAATTTATGACCGTGAGCAATTTCCATTTGGGTGTTTTAGGCTTCTCTTTGAGCGCACGTCTGGCATATTCACATAGAATGCAAATGACAATTCAGCAGACCTGTCACCTGTGAATCCTAGACTTATCTTAACATTGCATGTTTTACCTCCCAATCCGTTCATGCCAATCACCAAACTCCGGCTGAGCTGATGCCACATGCAAGTGAAGGCTGAGACGTCTTAAGTTCTACTCCGCCACTAATTCTTAATTTCCTTGGCTCGAGCAATCTTTCTGCCGTGACGAACAATTTCACCGGTAACGGTATATATAACTTCTTCCGCTACATTAGTGGCCAAATCAGCTATACGCTCCAGATGGCGCGAAACCAAGAATAGACGGATCAAAGGTCGGACTAGTTCTATTTCCTCTCGAAGTCTTTCTTCAAAATCGGAATGAAGAGACCGCCTCATTTTGTCGACTTCGTCATCTTTGGCTAATACTTGATAAGCCTCGTCAGGAGACATGCCCACAAATGCGTCCAGGCTTTGCTTAAGCATGCTTTGCGTTTTCCGAGCCATTAGAAAATAATCACTGGGAACACGAAGTCTCGACTCATTGGACAGTGTTTTCGCCGTTCGGGCGATGTTTACAGCGAGGTCGCCTGCCCGTTCAAGATCTTTATTTATTTTTAAAGCTGCCACTATGTGCCTTAAATCTATCGCTACGGGCTGGTGTAAGGCCAGAATCTCAAGGCATTCCTCTTCCAGATCTACCTCTGCAAGATCTATGTCCAAATCTGCGTCAATGACTTTCTTGGCAAGGGCTTCGTCCTTACGTTCCAGTGCTTTTAATGCTAAATGCAGGCTTTCCTCAACCCGAGTGCCGATGGTTAACAGCATACTATTAAGTTTTTCAATTTTTCTTCCAAGCCTTATGCGCGTCTCAGTCGACAAAGGTTTTTCCTCAAGAGCAAAAATGGATTTTCTTTGTAATGTGATTAGGCCGACCGTTACCAGCTGCTATTGCATGAGCGCTGTACATCTATAATATCAAAGATATCCGAAATTTGATACTTTCACGCACATTGAGATTTCCGGATGAGTTCATTTGGCTCCGCGGCTCTTCAGAAGCTCCACCACTAAAGTGTGACCCCTTGAAGAAGCCAAACTCAGGGCGGTATTACCTTCGCTGTCCTTCGCATTCACGTCCGCGCCTTTGGCTAAAAGCATTTCAGCTACTTCTTTGTGACCCTCAAAAGCAGCGACAATCAAGGGAGTGGCGCCGTTCCGTTTTTCTTTCGCATTTACATCGGCTCCCTTTTCCAGTAGGAGTTTCACCACATCCGGCCTTCCTTCGAATGCTGCTCCAAAAAGCGGAGAAACCCCGTCCTTATTAGTAGCATTGACGTCTGCGCCGCTAGTAATGAGGAGCGATACGAGGTCGGTATTTCCGGCAAAAGAGGCTCCTATTAGGGCCGTGTCTCCATCCTCATTTTTCGCATTAATATCCGCTCCTTTGGAAACAAGGAGTTTAATCATTTCGATGCTGCCGTCAACAGAGGCCTCCATCAGGGGAGTAAATCCATCCGGATCTTTGGCATTAACATCAGCCCCTTTAGCCAAAAGTTCTTCAACTTTTGCGATGTCACCGGCCCTTACGGCATCCATAAGATTTTCTTCGAGAGCCCCGGCATAAACGGGTGCGCTAAAACTGAATACCATGACTAAAATTAATATAGACGCAGACCCTAACAAGGCTTTCATCATAATTTCTCCCTTCCGAGAACCACGCCGAATAAATTCCTTCAAAACTGATATTAGTGGCGTTGGAAAAAACGCGTCAAGATAAATCCGCAAATTACAGTTAGAAACGTGCTGTAAAGATAGGATGTATTCTCAGGAACGGGTTACCTGCTCGGTTCGGGTTTGCCCACCAGCGACGGTAACACTTGCCCCGAGATCTCAGCCTCTTGAACTTTTCGGGACGTTAAATATATGTATCGCGCGTTGCTCCACTTGCTCCGCGGCTTCCTCAATGCTTTCCGGCAATGTGGGATGAGGGTGAATGGTTAACGTCAAATCATCAATATGGGAAGCTGACGCCACCGCGAGGCATCCCTCCGAAATGAGATCAGAGGCGTGAGGACCGACTATATGGACACCGAGGACAATACCCGATTCCGCATCCGAAACTATTTTGGAAAATCCTTCTCCAGCTTCACCGAGAGTTGCCGAGCGACCCAATGCTTTGAATGGGAAAACCCCAATTTTCACGTTGATACCTTTTGCTTTTGCATCGTCCTCACTAAGTCCGACAGTAGCTATCTCAGGGTCGCTGAATATGACCCCCGGAACTTCAACCGCTTCAAATGCAGCTGGCTGGCCGGCTATGACTTCCGCCGCTATTTTCCCCTGGAACATGGCCTTATGCGCCAACATTGGGCCGGTGATTAGGTCTCCTATTGCAAAAATGCCGCGAACCGAAGTTTCCATACGCTCATCAACTTCGACAAAACCTTTCGAGTCCAGTTTTACTCCGGCTTTTTCCAGACCAATACCATTGGAATTTGGACGGCGACCAATCGCCACCAACACCTTATCCGCCACTAGGGATTTATTCCCATTTGCATTCGAGTATTCGAGAGTCGCTTCAGCGCCATTGCGCTTCAATCCGGCAACCTTTGCTCCTAATTCGAGTTTTATACCCAATCTTTTGATCGACCGTTCCATTACCGGCGGGATCTGAGAATCCAGCATAGGCAATAATTTGTCGCTAGCATCCAACATGGTCACTTCGGTTCCCAATTTTGCGTAAACGATCCCCAGTTCCAGTCCAACAGCGCCCGCGCCTATAATCACCATCCGCTGCGGGATTTCCTTCAACGTGACCGCGTCCTTGGAGTCGATCACGATGTCACCGTCTCTAGGTATACCGGGGATTTGTGCTGCTGATGAACCTGTGGCAAGAATGCAATGCTCGAATTCAAACCGATGAACTCCATCCTTAGTTTCCACCGAGAAAGAACGATCGCCAGTCATACGGGCTGTGCCGATGACGACCTGAACCTTATTCTGTTTAAGCAGTGACTCGACTCCCCTGCGAAGCTTCTCCACGACCCCGTCCTTCCACTTCATAAGCTTGCCAAGATCCACTCTAACTCCGCTGGCGATAAGCCCCACCGTGTCTGCATGTTCGATCTGTTGCTTCAGGTCGGAAACATGGATCAGCGCTTTAGAAGGTATGCAACCCCAATTTAGGCAAACACCTCCAATAATGTCCTTTTCGATGAGTGTAACCTCGAGTCCTAATTGAGCCGCTCTAATTGCGGCCACGTAACCACCAGGCCCCGATCCTATTACAGCTACCTGAGTTCCCTGGGCAAAATCACCAACAACCATAGATTTGCTCCTTCAACAGACGGTGCAGATAAGGCGTACTTCAGGCTACATCTATCAACATCCGCATGGGATCTTCCAAAAGATCAATTAAATGATTCATGTAACGAGCCGCTTCCGCCCCGTCCAAAATCCGATGATCAAATGAGAGCGCCAGAGGCATTATTGTGCGTATAACCACTTGGTCATCACGAACAACAGGCTTCTTCTTAGCTCGAACGGAAAGTAAAATCGCCGCTTGTGGATGTTGTATGATTGGAGTTGCCCCCGTTCCTCCCACAGCGCCCACGTTTGTTATCGAAAAGGATCCTCCTCGCAAGTCCTCCAAATCGATGCTCCGTTCACGAGCTTTCTTGGCCAATTCCTGAAGTTCCGCAGCGATCTGAAGAATCGATTTACGATCCACGTCACGTATTACAGGAACCATAAGCCCTGCTTCAGTATCTGTGGCGATTCCGATGTGAATGTATTCCTTGTAAACGATTTCTCCCGTTTCCTCGTCCAGAGAAGAATTCAAGATCGGGAACTCTTTGAGCGAAGCAGCGGCGGCTTTGGCCAAAAAAGAGAGTATAGTCAGCTTAATCCCGCGGCCCTCCGCAACTGCATGCTCTCTTTCGACTACTTCAAGCAATTTGGTGACATCGGCCTCATCAAAGTGAGTCACATGGGGGATAGTGAAAGCGGAGCGCGCCATAACTTCCGCAACTCGTTTTCGCACCCCTTTTAAAGGCACTCGTCGCGTCGGACCGTATTTTTCAAAATCAAAACCGGTTGTGGAAGGCACTTTAGGCTGAGCTGCTGCAGGTGCTTCTTTAGGCCGAGCGGCTTCTTCGCCGGCCCGACGCACATCATCATCAGTTATACGGCCTTGGGGCCCACTTCCTTTAACGGCGGTGATATCAACTTTTAGTTCACGAGCAAGCTTTCTGGTATGAGGAGTCGCCAATACTTTACCCGGTTCGGGCCGCGGAGGCTCTTCTCGTTTCTCCCCACTATCAGCCGGTTCGGGCCTTTTCTTTTCCTGGGCTGGAGCGGCTTGCAGTTTCTTTTCCCGCTCTGGTTTCTCCTTTTCTTCATCAGGAGGTCCCAGCTTCTCGGCCCGCTCACGCTGTTGCTCCTTTTCCTCAGCCGCGGCGACTTCTTCAGTCTCAATGGTTAAAAGAGCATCTCCAACCCTTACAGTGTCACCAGGCTTATGCGGGATTTCCGCGACAGTACCTGAAAAGGGGGAAGGCAATTCCACTACCGCTTTATCCGTTTCAACGCGGACCACCATTTGGTCCGCTTTAACTTTGTCTCCGACTTCCACCAAATATTCCACTATTTCCGCTTCGGCAATTCCCTCTCCAACATCGGGGAGTTTAAATATTTGTTTCATGGCGGGAAAGTCTCCTTAATATTATTGAAACTGCATTGTGTCGTGTATTGCTCTTACGATCCGTTCCGAATCCGGGTAATTATATTCTTCAAGCTTCGAAAGTGGCGGTATAACATCGTACCCGGTAACTCTTTTGATAGGAGCCAATAAAGACAATAAACAACGTTCAGCCGCCAAAGCAGCGATCTCCGCGCCTACGCCAAAAGAGCGCGGGGCCTCGTGAACAATGATCAATCGACCTGTTTTCGTCACCGACTTGATAATTGCATCAATATCGAAAGGCCAAATAGTCCGAAGATCTATTACTTCAGCCTCAACCCCTTCTCCGGATACGTGTTCCGCAGCCCTTTCGGAAACCGAGACCATACCACCGTAGGTCACGAGCGTGATATCACTGCCCTCACGAGCTATACGCGCCTTGCCGAGAGGCACTCTGTGCTCTCCGTCCGGGACTTCCTCTTTGAAAAGACGATAGAGCCTCTTTGGTTCCAAAAAAATCACAGGATCCGGGTCCTCTATAGATGACGTCAGCAGCCCTTTAGCATCTGACGGCGTAGCAGGTATCACGACTTTAAGTCCCGGGAGGTGACAAAACAATACTTCCGGAGCGTCGGAATGATGTTCCAGAGCGCGAACTCCAGCGCCATAAGGCGCGCGAATTACTAAAGGGACTCCATATCGACCCTGAGAACGATGGCGCATACGCGAAACATGACTGTAAATGTGATCGTATGCCTTGAACATGAATCCTTCAAATTGGATTTCAGCGATAGGGCGCATCCCATATATTGCCATTCCCATAGCCGCTCCAACGATACAGCTCTCTGCCAGTGGAGTGTCGATCACACGGTTCTCTCCGAATTTTTCAAGAAGTCCTACAGTGGCCCGAAATACTCCGCCATCTACACCGACGTCTTCCCCCATCACCACAATTCTATCGTCTTTCTCCATCAGTTCATGAAAAGTCCGATTAATTGCCTCGACCATGGATAACCGCGCCATATATCACCTCTCAAGCTGACCCAGATGTCGAATCACTTCTTCTTTTTCCTCTTTCAGATTCCAAGGCATCTCTTTGTATGCGTGCTCGAAAATGTCCGTTGGCTCGGGATGAGGAAATCCTTCATATTCCTTGACTGCTTGTTCCACTTCGGCAGTGCATTGATTAACCAGCTCCTCGTCGTCTTTTTCACTCCACTTCTGTTGAGCGATTAAATATTTGCGAACCCGCTCGATCGGATCCTTTGCTCGCCACGGGGCCAACATTTCTTCCGTGCGGTATCGACTGGCATCATCCGCAGTAGTGTGGTCGTCCATGCGGTAAGTCACAAGCTCCACGAGAGCCGGTTTAAAATCCTTGCGTGCTTGATCGAGCAGCTTTTTCACTGTGATATAAACCGCAAAAACATCATTGCCGTCCACTCGGGCTCCTACAATACCGTAAGCACAAGCCTTTTCGGCTATTGTTTCCGTCGCGGTTTGTTTGTGGATCGGAACAGATATAGCCCAGTGATTGTTTTGGATGGCAAATACCACGGGAAGCTTAAATACCCCTGCAAAATTCAGGCTTTCACTGAAATCACCCTGCGAGGTAGACCCGTCTCCGGAACTGGAAAGAACTGCAACCTTGTCACCTCTGATCTTTGCACCCCATGCAATGCCCACAGCATGGCACAAATGAGACCCCACAGTGATGCACACCGGTAACATACGAGAATCATCGGGTAGTCTGGCCCCATGCTCGTCTCCCCCCCAGTACCGGAAGAGTTCCGCGGGTTTTGCTCCACGGACAAACATCGCGCCGTATTCACGGAAGGAAGGGCAGTACCAATCGTCGGGTGCCAGGCCGAAGCCCATGCCCACATTGGAAGCCTCCTGACCCCGAACCGAAGCCAGTGTCCCCATTCGCCCCTGACGCTGAAGACTTAACGCCTTGCTATTCCACAGGCGAGTGAAGATCATTGTTTTGTACATTTTGTGCATGTCTTCTTTGGAAATCTTTTTAGCCGATTCCTCATCGACAATGCGGCCATCCGGATCCAAAATTCGAATAAGATCGGTGTCTGCCATTTCCCCGTCCTAAAGTTTATTTGCGATTAGATCCTGAAATTGATTTCAAAGTTCAGCAATTGACAATCGTCGGGTTATCCTTCAATTCTATTTTGGTTTAACTTGCAAACGCTCTCAAGCATTCCCTCCGGCATAGTCTTCAGAGTACATTCAAAAACCGAGCAAAAATTCTTTTTCAAAGACTCGATTACCCGGAATCTTGGTGGTGCTTCGCCTAGGACCTCTTCCATCGTAGTAAAGCACACACCATCAATCCCACAAGGCTTGATATAGCAGGATGGGGAATGATCCCCTTGGAGGTTCAGCGCAAATCCGAAGCTCGTTATCCAATTAGTTATTCGAACGCCCATGGATATTATTTTTTTGTTGCCAATCCACAATCCGACATAAGACGCAGTATCGCGCCGTCTTTCAGCCCGGATTCCGAATTCCCGGAGAGTTTTCAGCCCTATTTCTTCGAGCTTTGACATGTACGCGGGAACATCCCGGTCCCCGGGCGGCAAAGTCAATACAGGGTAGCAAATTACTTGTCCGGGCCAATGATACGTTATGCCTCCACCCCTGACCGAGCGAGCAAATAGGATGCCTTCTTTATCCAATTGCACACGCGAAACCAAAAGGTCAATCGGCATTTCTACACATCTATCTTTTAAGCCCACGGCCACTGTCGGAGGATGGGAAAGAAAGAGAAGCAAGTCGGGAATTTCGTTTTTCAGTCGCAACTCCACTGCGAGCGCCATGAACTCTTCGGCGGCAGGCACATCGATCATGCCGAGATCGGTAAATACACATGTTTTAGTTAGGTCCAAATTGATCGGTGTCGGATTGTTCATGAAACTACCGGTGGGATCGCACATTCCGCAAGCATGATGACGTCAACTTCATACCTGGATGCCAGACGCGAAACCAGAGTCTGGATCGGTTTTCTATTCAGATTCCAGAAAAGGAATGAAGTCATGAATACCCGCACTAAAATGGAGTTCGTGCCCACTCAAGGCACCAAAGACAAACCACAATTGGACTGAAGAAGCCCCCTCTCCCTCCCCTCTCCCGCCAGGGGAGAGGGTTTTTAAATCCCCCTCCCTTGACGGGAGGGGGGAAGGGGGAGGGTGATATCTGTTAAATTTCGCGCCCGTTCAATAATACAGATCGAATCCTTGTCGACAATCACTTCACGGTCCAGGATAATGTTCCGAGGGCGCCCCAATCTCCTTCGTATTTACCTGGTTTGCCGGGGATCATGTTTCCCATCGCGCCGGTAATCAAAATTTGGCCCGGTTCAATAACCCATCCCCTGGTTACCGCGGCGTTTACCAGCCACAAAGCAGCCTTCCATTGATCACCAAGACAATCCGATGCTTTTCCTTGATTCACCACATTTCCGTCCATTTTGAGAGTCACTTCGACCTTGCTCACGTCTACTTTATCCACAGGTATTTTTTTTCCGACGATGTACTTGGCGGACCCGACTGCATCAACAATGATGTCCGGCCCTTTGACTGTGGTCATGTCTTCGAATCGGAGATCCGGAAGCTCTACCGCAGGAAAGACCTCTTTGATCATCTTCTTCAGTGAATTAACATCCTTTACCGGCTCTGATATCTTTTGACCAATCACATAACCAACTTCTGTTTCTATGAATAGTCGAACGAAATCCTTAGAATTCACCACGGCGTCCGGTCCGAGTTCGCCGGATTTGAAAATCTGCCCCATTAGCGCATCGTTTACGCCAAACCTCTTTTGTCCGGCTTCGGATGTGAGACCCCCTTTAAATCCGCTTATGGAATCACCTTTTTGGACAAGAGCCTTGACGAGATCCTTCTGAATCTCATAGGCCTTATCCACTGTTAACCCCGGCAATTTCGAAGAAGGATTCGGGAAAGGGCTTCACGGCAGCCCGAGAGTCCAGGATGGATTTGATAACATCCTTCCTCACTCGCCCATGACATCCCGGCGATGAAAAAAATCACCATGAACATACATAGGAGCCGCTTGGCTACAGCATTTTTCATAATTCACCTCCACTCGAAAGAAATAAGGCAAGTTCTCAGTAAAGAGAACTAATGGACTGAAGCTGATTGTCGGTGAGAGTTCACGCTTTATCCCATTACTGAGTACGACACGCTTTTGTCAGTGTCAATCACAAATCGCGAGGGGTCCGGAAGAGAATCAGGAAGGAAACTGGGAAGAATCTTTGGCCCTCCTTCTCATTATGCTTGCATAGTTCATCACAAACATATTATTGTCACTTCTCAATTCCATCCATAGAAGACAACCATAAACCAACGGGACAATTCCGAGGAGTTAGGTCTCTTGTCCTCAGTGTAATCTCTAAGCCAGTGGTGCGCTTAAAAGGAGGTATCCTGATGCAGGCAAGGCCATGGCATTGTCATTATGATCCCTGGGTGCCTACTACCATTCGGTATCCGAGAGTCACTATTCAGGACTTTCTCCATTTCGCGGCAAATAATGCTCCGGACAAAATAGCGACTGATTTTTATGGGAGCAAAATGACGTTCCGGGAGATTCGATCTGACGCATTGAGGTTAGCCAATGCCTTGCAAAATCGGGGGGTGGAAAAAGGCGATCGGGTAGCAATCCATCTTCCGAATTGCCCTCAATACGTAGTGGCCTACTATGCTGCTTTGTGCTGTGGCGCACTGGTGGTTAATGTTAATCCTCTTTATACTGTTCCCGAGCTGAAACGAATTGCTGAGCTGACTACACCGAAAGCTTGGGTGACATTTGATATGGTCCTTCCCGGCGTCCAGCCTGTTGCGGAGGAAGCCGGCATCTCCTTCGTCGTGGTGACGAGACTTACTGATTACGTCGCTGCGGCGCCGAAAAGCACCAGACAGGATTTGGGACTGAAAGAAGAATGGCATCATTTTTCAGAATTAATTGCCCAGAGCCCCAGTGATAAATTGCCTCGGGTGGATATTCAGCCGGACGACCCGGCAGTCATTATATTTACCGGCGGCACCACCGGCACTCCCAAGGGCGCTGTACTCACCCACGCGAATTATTCGGCTGCCAATTTCGTCTTAGCAGCATGGGGTGGCAATATCTCGCCTTTCCGAATGATGCCGGAGCAGCAGACTGTTGTTGCCGTGATGCCGTTCTTTCATTCCTATGGCCAGATTTGTTGCTTGAATTGGGCAGTAATCAATTGCGCTACTTTGATTCTTGTGCCTCGTTTCGAGATCGAGGAATTCATCGGGCTTCTCGCGCAACATGACGAAATATACTGGCTGCCCGGAGTTCCCACGCTTTTAAATGCCATCGTCAACCACCCCAAGGTAAATGAGCTGAACCTTGATAAACGAATTCGGCTCGTGAATTCAGGGGCGGCTCCTATGCCTTCGGAATTAATCGACCGGATCAGAGACCTGGGATTCATGTATACAGAAGGCTGGGGCATGACCGAAACTACAAGCCTGGGCATTGGTAATCCACTATTTGGCAGGAAAAAATACGGGAGCATCGGCCTGCCTTTTCCTGATATGGACGTTCGCCTTGTGGAGATTGTAAACGGAGTTGAAGATGTTCCACCCGGTCAACCGGGCGAATTGATCGTCAAGGGGCCTCTGGTAATGAGCGGGTATCTGGAATAACCCACAAGAAACTTCCGAGCACATCCGTGACGGTTGGCTATATACAGGTGATATCGCTACACAGGACGACGACGGATACGTTTACATTGTCGACCGCAAGAAAGATATGATCATAGCAGGCGGGTACAACGTCTTTCCTAGAGAAATCGACGAAGTCCTTTTCCAACATCCCAAAATTAAAGAGGCAGTATCTGTCGGTATCCCGCATGAATATCGAGGTGAAACTATCAAGGCTTTTGTCGTGTTAAAGGAAGGCGAGACCGCAACAGAAGACGAAATTATTGATTTTTGCCGACAAAATCTAGCCGCGCATAAGTCTCCCAAAATTGTGGAATTTCGGAAAGAGCTCCCGAAATCGGCTGTCGGGAAGATCCTACGGAAAATGCTTCGAGAAGAAGAGATGGCGAAAATAGCGAAATAAAGCATCGGAACTCAGATTCACTTTTGTTATGTGCGGGAGATGTCCGGGTTTCAAAATAGAGTTTTAATCAATATCGGCATTCCGATTTATGGGCAACGTTAATATCATCCGGAAAAGAGGGCAAACATGAAAAAAGTATCTTGTAAGCTCACTGCAGGTCTGATTGTCCTGGTGCTGACATTTGGGTTCGGTCTGCCATACCTCGAAGCATCTGACTTGTCTAAATGTGATGCCGCCTTCGACGTAAACAAAATGGGTGACATGTCTGATTTTGACCCTAATAATCCCGTTATTCCCACGGGTGACACAATCAAAATCGCTCTGGTAGCTTCCTTTTCTGGTCCCGCTGCTTTAGTAGGACAGATCTATTACATTTCAGTGCTATGGGCCGTACACGACATCAATAAGAGAGGCGGGATTCTTGTTGATGGCAAAAAAAAGCTGGTTCAAGTCATTAAGGCGGATCACATGTCTAAACCGGATCAGTGCAAGAAAGTTTGTGAAAGGATGGTGCTCCAGGAAAAAGTCCACGTTCTATGGGGAACAGACGGCAGCAATTTAATGAAAATCATCAACGAGACTGCCAATAAATACAAGGTAATAGCACAGAATACCGCTTCTATAGCCGATGACCTTCAGGATGCCACTAATTTCTCCCGTTATGCCTTTATGACCTCTTTTTCAACCGATCAAATCGGCCGGGGAATGGCGTACTATTATGCCCAAAGAAAAAAAGAAAAGAAATTCTACATTCTTTGCCAGGACTATATGTTCGGCCACGCGATGGCCTCGGGTTTTAAGAACGGACTTAAAGAGTACTATCCGGAGGCTGAACTCGTGGGAGAGGACTACCACAAGCTATTTCTGACGGATTTTGCTCCTTACTTGACTAAAATTAAAGCATCAGGCGCAGAGGTAATTTATACGGGGGATTGGATTCCCGACGCGGCTAACGTTTCAAGCAGTCACGCCAAATGGGCATAATGCTTCCATTTGCTCATATATTCTTGGATGAGCCAAACTTCCTACATGAAATAGGGGTGGAAGGGACCAAAGGCTTGGTTCAGCTTAGCCAGATGTATACTGATAATCCTTATTTCAAAACGCCGGAAGAGACCAAATACTATAAAGCGTGGAACAACCTCTGGAAGACAAAATGGCAAAGCCCTTTTAACACGAGACTCTTTGAACATGGCGGCGGTAATATTGGGTCTTATGCACAGCAGACCTATTGGCTCCTGAGCGTTATCGAACGAGCAGCCAGCACGGACCCGGAAAAGATCATCAAAGTATGGGAGGGAGACAAGTATAAATATCAGAACGGCAAGGTCTTGCAGATGAGGGCCTGCGATCATAAAGCGATTCAGGACCTTTACGTCGCTGAATTCGTTCCTCCGGACGAGCAGAAAGTGGATTTCAACATCCCGCCTTATTATTGGTTCAGCGGCTGCTCTTATGCAGCCCCTTCAGTCAAAATTCCGGCTGAGAAGGCGCTTCCCTTGATGGATGCAAATCTCGAAAAATGTAAAGGAAAGAACGGCTGGGGCGAATAAAGCGTACGGGCGCATATCATTAAAATGAGTAATTGCTATGCGCCCGACTTTCACATTCCAGCCAAAGATCTTTCCAGCCGTCAGTCTGTTAAAGGTGGAAGAATGGATCCAAAGAGTGCGATGTATATCGCCCAAGGCATACATGGACTGGCCTATGGTATGGTGCTCTTTTTGGTCGCATCCGGCCTCAACATCATCTTTGGGATGATGGGTATTCTGAATCTTGCACATGCCTCGTTTTTCATGCTGTCTGCTTATTTCGCCTACCAATTCCTGTCCATAACCGGAAGTTATTGGGCTGCCCTGCTGTTGGCACCATTGACTACTGCCTTTTTCGGAATTCTTTTGGAGAAATTCCTTCTCAGAAAGGTGCATGCTTTTGGCCATATGGCAGAGCTGATCTTAACAGTCGGAGTGTCGCTGGTGATTCTTGCCGGGGTAAAAATTTTCTGGGGCACAGAAAGCCTGCCGGTGAAGGTTCCCCCCAGCCTGGAAGGATTAATTAGGATCGCCGGCATGGATTACCCGGTGTACAGACTTTTCGTTATTGTGTTGGCTCTGCTAGTGTTGGCTATTATGGCCTTATTGCTATACAAAACCCGTCTGGGCAAAATTGTCCGAGCAGCGGTTTCAGACTCGGATATGGTGGCAGCGCTCGGAATTAACACGCCCCTTGTTTTTATGCTCGTCTTTGGAATTGGCACTTGGCTCGCTGGAGTGGCTGGAGTCGCTATTGCCCCGATATTGACCGTATTCCCGGGATTGTCGGATCAAATCGGTATGGATGCTTTCGTCGTTGTGGTTACCGGCGGACTTGGCAGTCTTTCCGGAGCATTTATTATATCCATAATTTTTGGACTGCTTAGTTCGTATGGTGTTCAGTTCTTCTCCCAACTCGCCCCGGTACTGATGTTTCTCGTGATGGCCATTGTACTGGCAATTAAGCCGACAGGATTATTCGGAGAAAGGGAATAATGAATAAGATTCTTAAATGGATATTTATTATAATTCTCCTTACGATTCTGGCGATCTATCCGCGGCTTTTTGGGCTTTATTACACCAATCTGTTCGTCACTTTTGCCATTTTCGCTCTTTTTTCAGTCTCGTTTAATTTGCTTCTGGGTTACACAGGCCTTCTTAGCTTTGGCCATGCAATGTTTTTCGGCGGCGGCGGCTATGGTACAGCCTTAGCTCTTAAACATATCCAAGGTTTACCTCTATTGGCCGGAGTTTTTATGGGTTTGTTGGCGGCTGTTGTCCTCGCCCTGATATTGTGCCCGCTGGTAGTCAGGGTAAGCGGTACTGCTTTCGCCATGTTGCATCTCGCCTTTGGAGAACTGATGCATGTGCTCGCCCTCAAATTAAGAAGTATAACGGGTGGTGAAGATGGGATTGGTGGCTTTCCCATTCCTCCGTTGAATTTTCCTGGCATCATATCCATCGATATGAAAGCCCCGGAGAACTTTTATTATTTCGCACTCGCCTGCCTGGGACTTAGCATTTGGCTTCTTTGGTTTTTCACCAAGACCCCATTTGGACAAATCCAAATCGGTGTCCGTGACAATCCTATGAGGATCGACTATCTCGGATTTAAGGTACCGCAGACTAAAGCGGTCGTATATGTCATATCAGCCGCTTTTGCGGGTATTGCCGGAAGTATGTACGCTCTATTTCAAAACCTTGTCTCATCGAGTGCCCTGAATGTATTGACCTCCTTTGCACCGATCACAATGACCATGGTGGGCGGAGTCGGAAATTTCTTCGGCCCTATCTGCGGCGCGGCCATTTTTCAGATAATAGAAGAGTTGACCAGTCGATACACCGAACAGATTGAACTAATCATGGGTCTAATTTTGATTTTGGTCATCATGTTCGCACCGATGGGTTTTATGGGCATAATAAATGTGTTTAAGCAAAAATGGCTAATTTCCCGTACCGTAAAAGTTGAGTACAAGGAGCCTTAATGACCATCTTGGAAACCAAAGATTTGTTCTATGACTTCAGCGGATTGAAAGTCCTCTTTGGTGTGAATTTGCAGGTTAAAGAGGGGGAGCGCCATGCAGTAATTGGACCTAACGGTGCAGGAAAAACAACTCTTTTCAACGTAATTAATGGCAGATACAAACCGAGCACAGGACACGTCTTCTTCAGAGGAAAGGAAATCTCTGGCACACCACCACATGAGTTGACTCGCCTGGGGATGGGCCGCTCTTTTCAGCTCACGAGTACCTTTTAATCGGATGACCGTTTTTCAAAATATACGGCTGGCGATTCTTTCGAGGCAAGGAGTCCGTTTTAATTTGTTCCGCAACGTGGACAAAATGCAGGGAATAACAACGTCTACGGAGGAAGTGCTCAAACGAATCAACCTTGAGGGAGAGCGCGATATTCCTGCGGGCATGTTGTCCTACGGCAAACATCGTGCCCTGGAAATCAGTTTAGCTCTGGCCACCGATCCCGACCTGATCATGCTTGACGAGCCCACGGCCGGCATGTCGCGAGACGAAACACATCACGCAGTAAACTTGATAAGGAAGCTCACGGAAGGCAAGACCGTGGTTATCATCGAACATGATATGGACGTAGTCTTTTCTTTAGCAGACCGTATCACCGTTCTTAATTACGGAACAATTATTGCCACCGGGTCTTGCGATGAAATTAGAACCAATCAGGCGGTTAAGGACGCTTACCTGGGAGAACCGGAGGGCTGAAGTGCTCCTTGAAATCAGAGAACTCCACACATTCTATGGCGCCAGCCACGTGCTCCAAGGCATTTCCCTATCTATCGAGCAGGGCCAGATCGTAAGTCTTCTCGGAAGAAACGGCATGGGCAAAAGCACGACTCTAAAGAGCGTGATGGGCCTGACAAAGCCGCGTTCCGGGGTAATCCTGTTCAAGGGAAAACAGATCTTCGGCCTGCCGCCATATAAGATTGCAATGGCAGGTATCGGGTACGTTCCGGAAGAGAGACGAATTTTTCCTACCCTGTCAGTCATGGACAATTTGCTCATGGGATTGAAAGGAGGAAGACCTGATACAAAAAATTCGAATTCGTGGACCTTGGAACGAATTTTTCAACATTTTCCGGCGTTGAAATTGAGAGCCAACAGCAAGGGTGCGCATCTATCAGGCGGTGAGCAGCAAATGCTCTCTATCGGGCGATCCCTTATGGGAAATCCTTCACTTCTGCTCGTAGACGAGCCGACAGAAGGACTTGCCCCTATTATGGCCACCGAGGTCCGTAATATTCTGACCGAGATCAACAAGACGGGGGTTTCTATCCTCCTGGTAGAACATAATTTAAAGATTGCCATGTCACTCGCAGATAGAGTTTACCTGATGGGTAAGGCGCATATCGGTTTCCAGGGCACGGTGGAGGAACTCAACGCCAACGCGGAAATTAAGGCAAAATATCTTGAAGTATAACTTCCATTATTAGATATCTGTGAATCCATCGGGTACAGCCTTGATAAGAGATAACCTGACCTAGTCTAAAATCCATCTTGCCTAAAGGTCCGGATCAGGATTACCTCTCCTCAAGTTTGAAGCGCAGGAACAGCAGAACCAGTATAGCAATGGGAACGGCCAAGTCGCCAATCCAAAGCACAGGTCCCGCATTGTAGATTGCCGTGTTGCCTTCTTGAATGATTTGCCTGATGTGACCGAAAGCGCATCCGAGAAGGAAAACAGAACTTCCTATTCCTGTTGCCGTCCAAAACCCTTCTCTTAGCCAGATACAAAGCACACCGCAAACTCCCCAGCTCAAGTCGGCGAGAGCGACCTCGAACTGAAAGGGGCTTCCAGGCTGCCATCCAATTTTGCGAGCTATCTCATCGGCCATAAAGGTATGCCCATACCAGGCCAAAAGGCTTCCAATGCCGATATTAATTACGAGCAGGTACAAAAGAAGGAGTTGGACAATTCTGGCTCCTGTCCGAGGTCCCCTACCCAAAAGTAAATGTAGAGCAAAAGCTACGAGAGTCGCAGAAACAAAAACGACCGGCAGCATTAGTTTGCCTCCTGGTTCTAGTGAAAAATCAGTTCCCTTCCGTGAACATGACTATCATATTTGCTTCCTGACTATAAGAAGTCTCGGTCAGGAATTAAATTAAGTACAATATAAAGTAGGCAGTCTGTCCAAAGCGGATCCACTCCACTGATGGGCAGGATTACTTTGAGAATAGGTTAATCAAGTTCGTAATGCAGTTTACAACATGCTCTTAGGGAGACGGTAATGATTCGGACGTTGCTTTGTGACCTGTTGGGAATCGAGCTGCCAATCATCCAAGCCCCGATTGGAAGCGCCAGCTCTCCTGAACTTGCCGCCGCTGTGTCGAACAGTGGTGGCTTGGGAATGCTGTCGGTAACATGGCGCTCGCCTTCTGAAATAAGCACACTATTACAAGAAACTCGTTCGCTGACCAAAAATCCATTTGGTATCAATCTGGTCTTGGATGCAGACGTTCATGACAAGTTGAATATCTGCCTGGATGGGGGAGTAAAAATAGTTTCTCTTTTTTGGGGAGCGCCAAACAGTTATATCCAGACATCGCATGATGCAGGCGCTGTTGTTTTGTATTCCGTCGGCAGCGTATCTGAAGCAAGGGATGCGGTGTCGGCAGGCGCTGACATAATTGTTGCTCAAGGCTGGGAGGCAGGCGGTCATGTTCGCGGAACCATCAGTAGCTTGGTGCTCGTGCCGGCTGTCATAGATGCGGTCGCTCCAACGCCCGTGGTAGCGGCAGGTGGGATCGCAGATGGCCGGGGAATTGCTGCGGCGTTTGTTCTTGGCGCAGCCGGTGTTTGGCTTGGTACCCGATTCGTAGCATCTGAAGAGAGTCTGGCACATCATCTTTATAAGCAGAGACTCGTCCTCGCAGATGTTGAAGACACCGTGTATTCAGAGCTTTTTGATGTTGGGTGGGAGCATGCGCCTCATCGTACTTTGCGAAACAGCACTTTCGATACTTGGCAGAAGGCGGGTTCCCCGCGGAGCGGCGAGCGCCCCAAAGAAGGCGAAGTCATCGCGTACCGAACGGATGGAAGTCCTGTAGAGCGTTACGGCAGCAGCATGCCGCTTGAAAATATGCGAGGTGAAATGGAAGGTTTAGCTCTTTATGCCGGTCAAAGTGTGGGCTTGGTGAAAGACATCAAACCAGCGGCGACTATTATCCGAGAATTGATACGCGAGACCGAGCAGGTTTTTGAGAATTGGAATTGCGAACGTAGGTTAACCCCGCACTCAAGCGAGCACCCGATCGCCATCTGTCCAGGTTAGGTGCTCAGATCCTCTCCTCCATATTCAAGACTTAGCGCGACATATGATTCAAGATTTGTGGACGTTGCCGCGGAAATCAGATAAATACATCCTTGCATCTTAATCCATTATTGCTGTCCCTCATTCAGCGATATGGGAGGGAGACCTTGTAACGGTGTCTACCGTTATCCTTTGACATTCGTGGTCTTTGTGCTCTTTCTCTTATTATCCCTTTCCAAGAAAGGGCCGAAAAATTACCATATTTCCGGAATATAACACCAAAAGTTTGGAATAGGATCTGAATATGTTTTTGTGTGGAGCCAAGATGGAGACCAACAAAATCGCCGAACTGCATGCTTCACCTTCCCTCTCAGATCAGAAACGAAAGAAGTTGAAAGCTGCCCAGACCAGACTACTGTTCGCTCAATCCGGCATCGGCTCATTGGGAGCGTTTTTAGGTGCTGTGGTACTGGGAGGCGCTCTCTGGAGTGTCGTTTCGCATGACCGTATAGTTATCTGGCTGATAGCGTACTTAGCACTCTTCCTAGGCAGGCATTGCCTCATATATTTTTTCCACAAACAAGAACGGGATGAAGACGCTGTAATAAAATGGGGTAAATGGCACACGTTGGCGCTTTCCGCGGGAGGACTGATGTGGGGGATGGCAGGCGTCTGGTTGTTTCCGAAAGATTCAGTTCTTCATCAATTCTTGCTTGCTATTTTCGTTGCGGGAATCGGTGCCGCAAGCATCGTTGTCTACTCGCCCACAAAGGATTATGCGTTCAATCTCTTGCCCGCATTGCTCCCTCTTTCAGGCCGGTTCATATACGAATTTGACCAATTTCATGTGATTACTGGCGGAGTGATACTGTTATTTGCCGGTGTGCTTCTGCTGACGGGCCGACGGATACACGCGATATATGCCGATTCCTTAACGCTCAGATACGATAAAGAGGGACTCGTAGGTGATCTCAAGCAGGAAATTATTGCACGTGACCGACTCCAAGCGGAATTGCAAACGGCACACGATGAACTCGAAATACGAGTTAACGCGAGGACGAATGAATTGAAGGCCCTTAACCGCACGCTTGAGCAAGAGATTGTAGAGCGAAAGCAGGTTGAGGAGGAGTTGAGGAAATCCGAAGAGAAATACAGGATGCTGGCCGATAATGCCACCGATATGGTATGGACCCTGGATCTTGCGACTCTGAAATTCACCTATGTCAGCCCATCTGTACAGAAGATCCGCGGGTACACTCCAGAAGAGGCTACTGCACTCCCCCTGGAGAAAACCCTGACGCCAGATTCCTACTCGAAGGCCGTGACGAATCTTGGCGAGGAGATCGAGAGGGACCGTGATCCCGATGTCAACCCTGATCGTATACGCCTCGTCGAACTGCGGGAATTCTGCAAGGACGGTTCAATTATAGAGACAGAAGCCAGAATTAAATTCCTGCGCGATGTGAACGGAGTACCCACAGGACTATTGGGAATTACTAGGGACATAACCGATCGCAAGCGGGCCGAGGAACTCGCCATCCAGACTGAACGTCTGAAGGCCATTAATGACCTCGCCGGTGGCGTAGCCCACAACTTTAACAACCTGCTCCAGATGGTCATGGGTGGGATTGACCTCGCCTTGATCGATCTCGAAATGGGAAATCTGTCCGAGCCCAAGCAGACGCTCCAACAAGTTCTTCAGGTTTCGAGGTCAGGCGCCGCAACTGTTAAGCGACTCCAGAGTTTTGCCCAGTTCGGTGATAGAATCCGACCCGCTGAAGGCGAGGTGTTTGATCTTTCCGAAACTGTGAAGCAGACAGCCGAAATGACAAAACCTTTGTGGAAGACCGGTCCGGACAAGGAGGGTATAGGAATCGCCCTGAATCTGGAACTCATGGACCGATGTTTTGTGAACGCAAGAGAAAGCGAGATCACGGAGGTCCTGATTAATCTCGTGAAAAACTCTGCCGAGGCTTTGCCGGCAGGAGGCGAGATCCGAATCAAAACATTCTTCCAGGCAAATCAGGTCATACTCCAGGTTATGGATACGGGAGTGGGAATAAAGAGAGAGCATCTGAAAAAGGTGTTTGAGCCTTTTTGGAGCACCAAGGGAGTCTCCGCCGGAACCGGCATGGGGCTAGCTGTAAGCCACGGGATCATTAGTCGTTCCGGGGGAACCATCTCTGTGGAGAGCCAAGAGGGAAAAAACACCACCTTTACAGTGACGCTTCCTTTGGCCAAAGGGGCCGAAGAAGTGCCAATGCCGCCAGGCTCAAAGTTGTTGCCTGCCAAATTAAATATCCTCGTGATCGACGATATTGCGATTATTGTTATGCATCTTGAGGGGATATTGTCGAAACACCAGCAAACGGTCTTCTCAGCCATGTCCGGAGAAGAGGGTATGGAAATGTTCAGAAATAATAAGATTGATCTTGTAATCTGTGACCTCGGCATGCCGGGCATGAACGGTTACGAGGTGGGGAAGGCGGTCCGGACGATCTGCCGGGAACGAGGTGTTCCAAAGACGCCGTTCATCTTATTGACCGGCTGGGATGTTAAGGCACAGGAACAAGAGAAATTGATTGAATACGGGGTAGATGCAATTCTGAAAAAGCCCCTGGATACTAAGAGGCTGCTAGCTAACATCAGTAAGGTCATTGAAAGGGTCAAGCTTACGGATACGGACATGAGACACTAAGTGTGCCTTAATATAAAAATGCAAAAAGAAGCAGGAAAGAAATCGTGCAGTAGTATCAATCTAAAGATGTGACTTGATGCAATCCAATGTGAATTTATGGTCAGGAACCCATAATTATAGACTATTTTTTTGGCCGCATCTCCTCTGCAAGCCTTTTTTCTTCGCGAACCCTTTCAAAATAGCCAAATAAGCCTTCAATGAGAATGATAAAGAAAAAGACGACTGACAGGACAACTCCGACGAGGAGCCAAACCTGAGATAAGTAATCCAAATATTCTTTAGTCCTATACGGATACGAAGGATCTGGAAAATTTTTCGGTTCTATTAATTCGATAATCCAGAGCATATTATTAATGGTAGTAACCCCGCCAAAAGTTTTCTCTTTTTACCTACCATATTAGTTTGGCCCAAGATTATTGTTGGATGCTGCACTATTAGGATCCGGATTCAAGGGTCATATCCTTTTTGTCATCTCAGCAAGAATTCTGTTAGCGTCTCGTCAACTTTGGCGATAAAGCCAGAGCCGTCCCCACTTTGATGAAAAACTCCGCCTGACTCTTTTGACGAGCACAACTATCAGCAATCCTGCCGTCGGGGAAACATTTTCTTAGGCGGCCTGGCACCGACAGATCTACCAGAGGTGTTCCCCAATCCTCGATTTTGGAACAGCGATCACTTCTCACCTCTCTCTTGACTATTATCCAAGCTTTTCTTATCGTATTATATTGTGAATCTTGACAATTTTCCAAAAAAAACGAGGGCTGTATTATGAAAATCCTGGTTTCCGGGTCATTGGCGTACGATCGAATAATGGATTTCCCGGAAAAATTTTCCGATCATATTCTTCCGGATAAAATTCATATCCTGAATGTCTGTTTTTTGGTGAACGGACTAAAAGAGCAATTCGGGGGCACGGCCGGGAACATATCTTATAATCTTGCTCTTCTAGGCGAACGACCGCTCATCCTGGCGACGGCCGGTAAGGATTTCGATAATTACGGCAAGTGGCTAAGCAACCTCGGGCTCCCGTTAGATGGAATTCGTTGCATTGACGATGAATTTACTGCCGGAGCTTATATTACTACGGATAAGTCAGATAATCAGATTACAGGATTTAATCCCGGAGCGATGAAGCATCCATGCAGCTACGCCATAGATGGCCTTGAACCTGATGACACGCTGGCAATCATTGCTCCAGGTAACCTCGATGATATGACGTCTTTGTCGAAAGCCTATATTGCCCGGTCTATACCTTATATTTTCGATCCGGGCCAGCAGATCCCTGTCTTAAAAAGCGAGCTCCTAATCGAGATGCTCAGTGGATCGAGGCTTTTTATATCCAACGATTATGAATTGGAAATGATCATGAGGTCTACCGGACTGAATAAGCACGATCTACTGGAAAAGACTCAAGCAATCGTGACAACTTTAGGGGAAAGAGGCTCGGTGGTATGCACACCCGAAGGCGAAGCTACCATCCCTGCGGCACGAGCCTCGGGGGTACTTGATCCGACCGGAGCCGGGGACGCATTCAGGGCTGGTCTTATTAAAGGAATGTTAATGGGCAAAACGATTCTGGATGCGGCCAGAATGGGCGCGGTAAGCTCAAGTTTCAGCGTGCAATGCCAGGGCACTCAGTGCCATACTTTCACAATGGATGATTTTTGGGCCCGGTACGAAGCTAATTATGGCAACAGCGATTAAGTCTCCATTGCCGCATTCGGTAAAATGTCATGAATTCAACAATAGAATTGGAGCGATCACCAGAGCAGGTATTTCGGCAGATTCGGGACCTTTTCGTGGATATAGGTCTGCTCGGTAAGGCAATTTCCATTCAGCACGAAGGCGCATGTTACCGTGTTTCGTGCGATGATTCAGCTTTCATGGTGTACAGGGTTAACGAGCTGCAGCGGCTAAGGCATCATTTACCCGGCTGGCCTGTATGCCTCGTTAATTCGCACATTATCTTTGAAGAATCCGGTACTCCCGACCTAGGTCAAGACCATTTCGCATGCGGAGTCGAACTGGATCGATGGCTGGAAATGGTGAGAGAATACTGCCTAAACCCGGTGCATCCTTAGTTTTCGCCGATCATTCTTTTCTATTTGCTCATGATATCTTGTCTTGTCACGTTCATGACTTTTAATGCGATCTTTTGTTCACCTTTCACTTCATAAGCTATTCTGAGGATGTCCCCCGGAGAGGGATCTGCTCCAATCATCGCATCGGCGATACTAAATTTTGATTCTTTGCCTGTGGGTTTCCCATAAATGTGAGGTTTTGCGAAGTCAGTATCATATTCTTCAATAGTCACTGTTTTGTTTGCGCTGTCGAGCTTAATGCATTTGCCTTGGGCAACCTCTGCGGCCATTACAGGCGCCGCTATACTTAAAATCAGGATCAAGCCGGTCAAACAGATCAGGACCCTGCTGTTCATCTTTAGACTCCTCTCGTCACTTTTGAAAACCCGCTGTTTTATGGAGCGACATTCCGCTCGGCTGCTTTCTTCTCCCGCAACTCTTGCGCAGCGCCTGAAAACATGATCATCATTATATATATACAGATCGCACCGACTGCCCCTAGAATCAGGTACTGTCGCGGAAATATCCCATTTGAACTGCTTCAAAATAATTGAGACCATGCACGCGACCACTGCAAGACCAAAGGCTATTCGAATGCCGTATCCTTTTGCATACTTGGTCGCGACCGTTCCTATCTGAGCCCCGACGGCAGCGCCTAGCAGCATCACAAATACTGCCCAGAGTTCTATGCGACCCTTTGCTCCATAAGTGAATGTGCCGTAGAGACCTGAGATCATGACTTCAAATAGATCGGTTCCCACAGCTATATGGGTGGGGCATCCGATGAGATAAACCAAAGCCGGCATTCGGAGCAGGCCTCCACCGATACCCAGAAAGCCGGCTAGAACACCTGTGAAAAGACTTACGGACATGGGCAGCCATGCAGAACATGTGATACCCGCCACTTCGAAACGCATCATTGGTGGGATGTTGATTCTCTGTAAGGTCTTATACCAGGTAAATCCTTCAGCCCCGCGATCTCCTACTATTCCGCTTTTCTTCTTCTGAACTGCCTTTCTATAATCAGTGAAGACCATAAGAGCTATCAGGAACAATACGACTACATAAACCCATCGTACAATAGGACCTACCTTGCCTATTCCCTCAAGATACATTACCAATTGGGCGCCGCATTCTATACCGATCACGGTTCCAATCACCATGATTAGACCCAGCTTATAATCTACGTTTCCGAATTTCGAATGCCGAAATGTTGATATCATCGATTTTCCGGCCATGTGAGAAATATCCGTGCCGATAGCGAATGCCATGGGAAAGCCTAGGATATTCAGACCTGGAGTTACCATCCATGCGCCACCCATTCCAAAAAATCCGCCGATCACCCCGACGGAAAACCCTATCAGCAATAAACCGGGCCAGAAAATGTCGATTCCCGAGATGGGCATGTACATATATAACCAATCCATATTGAGACCTCCTTCTTGCTAATTCGGATTTGGGCTTCTAATATTTAATTATTAATGTTCAACTATTTTTCGGGTCGTCAGGTCGATTCCGGTTCGTTTCATAATGAAATCCGTTATGAAACCCAGACCCCCTCCCAAAACCGCGGTCACGATGATGCAATAAATGCCGAACATGAAAGGATTGGTATTGTACACATCGACAAAGAACCTCGACACGCTCCAATGGACTCTTCGGATATCCGCCACAACAACCAGCATGTCGGCTTTCTCCCCTGCAGCCAAAATCAGGTCCGGTAGCAGCAGATAGGCTGAAACCAAGAACAAGAGCAGCCTTGAACAAATTCGTCTCATGTGAAAATCTCCTTTCCCACCAAGCCTCCGACCATCTTTACTATGGATTTGGAATCCAGGCAACGGCCTTGCCAGGACCGTGCCAAGGCGCGGGAATCGAACATTGAGCCTTTCGAATTGCAAGGGAGCTTTTTTGGAACAGTTACGCAATTTCAATTCTCCGGCGCAGCTACACATTTGCTGTCGGATTTTTTTACACGTTGTAAAAGCAGTGCCTTGTGCCGCGACAAATTATGCCATTGTTGCCTGAAAAGTCGTGATGCTGCTGGCAATTTCCGACTTGAAAGGCGAAGATGAGTTACATAATTCACAGCGCGTGGGCATCTAGTTCTTGTCGGTAATCCGGGCATGTTTGTTGCAGCATGGGATGCATAGAATTGGCTTATAATATGACCCAAACTGCTAGTTAGTAAACATATGTGCTAGATTATTAGGCACGACGGCCCCGAACCAAACGTCATCGTGAAAATGGTTATGAAACGTTTTTGAATTTTGTAATGGTACAATGGGTTCTGTTGCCCGATTAGGGAGCTGGATCAACTCCGACAGCTATATGATTCAACCCTACTCAATTGGAAGGGATGCATGTAAGGAGTAGCCAAAGATGTATCACAAAGAA
Source organism: uncultured delta proteobacterium (assembly GCA_963741425.1). Taxonomy (GTDB): domain Bacteria; phylum Desulfobacterota; class Desulfomonilia; order Desulfomonilales; family Desulfomonilaceae; genus DATJPW01. The sequence goes on along the minus strand of CAVUHP010000018.1, from coordinate 210,023 downwards.
TACCTAAAGAAGTTGACCACACCACCGGAAGCAGTGGCTAATATATCGGACCGCAGCACTATTGTGCACGGCATGACAAACGCTGAACCACCAGCGCTGCTGACAGCCCTTGCCAATAGGGTTCGCAGCGGTGACCTTAAAGAAATCAAAATATTTTCGCTACTGCCCATGCGGACCGCTGCTGAAACAATCTTATCCCGGGATCTTACCGAGCGAGTACACGCATTTTCGTGGTTCGTTAGTGATGTTAACAGAGATTTTGTTCGTATTGGCCTAAACGATTTTGTACCTAATAATTTTCACGAGATACCAAGACTTTGTAAGGAATCAATGGATATCGATGTCACTATGACTACCGTTTCGCCCATAGATAAAGCGGGCTTCTTCACTTTTGGCACGGTGAACGACTACATTTCTACGGCTGCCCGCAATTGCAAGAAGCTTGTCGTAGAAGTCAACAAGTATATGCCTCGAGTGTTTGGGAATTCCATTCTTCACATATCCGAGGTGGACGCAATCGTGGAAAATGACGTTCCGCTTGTGGAAGCAACCCCTTCGAAACCTAGATTGGAGGATGAGACTGTTGGCCGCGTTGTTGCTGAACTTGTGCCCGATGGTGCCACTATACAACTGGGCATTGGTAGTTTGTCTTATGCAATAAGTCGACATCTGGACGATCATAAAGATTTAGGTATCCACACGGAAATGCTCTCTCCCGGATTGGTAGAATTAATAAAAAAAGGCGTGGTAAACGGCAGGAAAAAGAATCTCCATCATATGAGGCATGTTTTTACTTTTGCCATGGGTGACAGAGACTTGTACGACTTCATGAATGATAACCCTGCGATGGAAAGCTACCCTGTCTCTTATACCAACAATCCAGCATTGATCGCACAAAACGACAACATGGTCTCAATCAACGCTACGATTGAAGTGGATCTTCTGGGCCAGTGCAACTCAGAGTACTTACGAGGATGGCAGATTAGTGGAACAGGGGGACAATTGGACTTTGTTCGAGGCTCTTTTGATTCTAAAGGCGGGAAATCTATCATCGCTCTTCGCTCTACTGCCGATAACGGCGAGGTTTCGCGCGTGGTGCCTCGACTCGAGGCCGGGACGGCTATAACGATTCCAAGAATGGACACACACTATTTAGCGACAGAGTACGGAGCAGCCAACCTCAAGGGAAAATCGACTCATGATAGAGCTATGGCCATCATAGAACTTGCCCATCCAAAATTCAGAGAGGACCTGCTTAGAGAAGCGGATAAGATGAATCTACTCCACGGGGTGACATCTTATTTTTGAGACCTAATTCGCACTTCCGCGATGAACGCGGGAATGCATAGCAGGACCCCGATTAGAGCGCTGTTGGACCTTGTAGTATTGATTTGATTCGGTCGATGAAAGGACACAAGATGCAAGTCTGGAAACAACACTTCACCACCAAGCTGGTCTCAGCCGAAGAGGCTGTAACTCATCTTAAGAACGGTGACAGAATATATGTAGGAAGTATGTGTTCGGAACCTAGCACAATAATAAAGGCGATGGGAAATACGCGTCTTTCCGATATCGTAATGCTTCAGTTCCTCACAGGAAGGGAAGCGGCATCCTTAGCCGCAAAAGCCCCCAGTAGATTCAACCTAAGGACTTTTTTTCCCGCCCGACGAATCGACCAAACCGAACTTCAGTCGGACGCGGATTACGTTCCTCTCTTCCATTCCCAGATCCCCGATTTTTTTCGCAAGCGTAGGATACCCATTGACGTCGCTATAGTGCCGGTATCACCGCCCGACAGATTCGGCCGTTTCAGTTTGGGAATCTCTGTAGACATTTCTTTGGCCGCTGTGGAGTCGGCCCGGATGGTAATCGCTCAGGTAAATCCCCTTATGCCTTGGACTCTGGGGGACACCTTCATTTCTGGCGACAGGATCAACTACCTGGTGGAAGCCACTGAGGATCTCTTTGAAGTGCCGGAAGAGCCCTTGGGGGACCGTGAAAAAGCGATTAGCCGCTATTGTTGCGAACTCATAGAAGACGGATCGGTGCTTCAATTCGGCTTTGCCGGAATTTCTCGTGGGCTCCTCGATTCTCTCCGAGACCACCGCAACCTGGGTCTACATACCGAGGTCTTCAGCGATCCCATTGTCGATCTCATAGAATCAGGGGTCATTAATAACAGCACGAAAAAAATGTTTCGAGGCAAATCGCTAGCGACATGCTGCATAGGAACACGGAGAGCGTATGACTACATCAACAATAATAGTCTGGTAGAGTTATATCCTTCGGACATCTGTTTGAATCCCAAGCTCATAGCGTCGAACGACAAAATGATCGCTATCAATGTGGCCCTGCAGGTTGACCTGCGAGGCCAGATAAGACAAGGGAACCCAACCTGGTCAGCAGTTGAGGGCTCGGGAGGGGATCACGATTTCATGAGAGGAGCCGGTCTTTCCAGAAAAGGCCGATCTATTGTTTGCCTGCGTTCCACTGCGGAAAAAAGCGGCCGGAGCACAATAGTACCGACTTTCAGTGCCAAGCCCGCCGTAGTAATGATGAACCGCGGGGACACCAACTATGTCATTACCGAATATGGAATTGCGTATTTGAGTGGCAAGTCCATTCGCGATCGAACCATGGCCCTCATTGAAATTGCCCACCCAAACCACAGGGAAGCTCTACTGAAGGAAGCGAGAGAGCTGCGTTACGTCTATCCCGATCAATTCTATTACAAGATGGCTTCGCCTGAGTTGTCCTCTAAAGTTCGGGTGGATACTGTCTTCAAAGATGGCCTGAACGCACGAATTCGGCCCATCAGACCTAGTGATGAATCCATGATTCAAGATTTATTTTATAATTTATCTGAGAGTTCAGTTTACTTCAGGTATTTTGCACCTAGGAGGAGCATGCCGCATGAGAATCTGCAGCGGTATGTTAATGTGTCGGAGGATGACGGATTGTCGTTGGTGGTCCTGACAGGCCCCCGTGAAACCGAAAGAATCATCGCGGAGTCCCGATATATATTCGGGTCAGATAAAGAATTCGCCGACGTGGCATTCATGGTGGATGAAAATTTTCATGGCCTTGGAATTGCAACATTTTTGTTGAAACACATGATAGAGATAGCGAAGGGGAAGGGAATCAAAGGATTGAAGGCGGACGTCCTGGATTCCAATTCACCTATGCTTGCGGTCTTCAACAAATTGCCATATGTGCAGCACAGACAAGTTGGCTCGGGTGAAATCTCCCTAAAATTTCAATTTGATGAATTGAAATAAGATCGCCTGCCGGCCTAATTTTGAGCGGGACACCGGATTAAGATCATGGCATATGCAGTCACAAAGGTTCTGAACAAAATCAAAGGATGGGCATACGGGGACCGCTCTGCTGATAAAGAAAAAGTCGGAAGGATTTTTAGGTTCAGGTACACCTGCTTTAAAGATCTTCTCGCTTCGAATAGCGAACTTCTACACGTTATAACTAAATTCGAAGAAAGATTAAACGGTAAGCAGGTGTTCGGTATGTCTACCATTCGAGCCATAGCTACCCGCGCCGTATTCCACACTCTTCGCATGGTCAAGAGCCTGGATGACTTATCAGGTCATAAATATCCACGATTATTCGATGTGGTGAACAAAATTAACACCGCTATCAAAGATGAGTTGGGCAAGCGAAAGGAGTTGGCGGTAACCGACTGGGTGCTGTCCTATTCAGTGATAAACAGGGAAATGATCGATTGGGTGGGCGGCAAAAATGCGAATCTGGGTGAATTGACGACTCGGACCGAGGTTCCGGTCCCCGAAGGATTTGCCATAACCACTCGGGCGTACGACTTCTTCCTACAACAAAATGATTTAATCGATGAAATAAATCGGAAGAGAAGAGATTTAAAGCCGGAAGATCCGAACACCATCGATGCTGTGAGTGAGAATATCCAACGTCTTATTATTTCAGCGGTAGTCCCCGAGGAACTCAGCACGGCAATAATGGATGCATATGGCACCATGACGCAAAGAATTCGGGATCGCGACCGGAAGGAAGTGGATTTTCCGAGGATATCATTGCGCAGCAGCGCCATTGGGGAAGACAGCGAATTATCATTCGCGGGTCAATATGTTTCCATTCTAAATGTCCCTCATGACAGGATCATTGAAACCTACAAGTATATCCTGGCCGGTCTTTACACGCCTCGAGCCATTTCTTATAGATTGAATAAAGGTATGCGAGATGAAGATGTCTCAATGAGTGTCGGGTGCGTAGAGATGGTGGACTCATTGGCCAGTGGGGTAATGTATTCAGTTGATCCTGTAGATTTGCTGAACGACAATGTTATCATAAACGCTGTTTGGGGGCTTGGACCCTACGCGGTAGAAGGAATTATTACGCCGGACACTTATATCCTCGAAAAGAATCCGCCATTCAAAATACTCGAGGCCGGCATTGCTCATAAATCGGTTCAGTTGATTGCTCAACCCGAGGGTGGTCTGACTGAAATTGCCGTCAATAATGACCGGCAGGATCTAGCTTGTCTCACTCCCGATCAGGCGGCTGAATTGGCTTCATACGCTGCAAAACTGGAGCAGCATTACCAATATCCTCAGGATATCGAATGGGCTGTCGATGTAAATGGAAAGATTTTAATATTGCAAGCCCGCCCTCTGCATCGAACAGGCTCCAATGAAGAAGATTCGAAATCTCTTCCGATTATTGACGGCTATCCCGTACTGGTGGAAGGAGCGGTCCCGGCTTTTCGAGGTATTGGAGCAGGTCCGGCTTATCACGTGAATTCAGATGACGACCTTTTGAATTTTCCTGATGGGGCTATATTGATAGCCAAACATTCTACTCCTCAGTTCGTGATCGCAATGCCAAAAGCTCAGGCCATTGTCACAGACGCGGGGAGTGTGACGGGGCATATGGCTTCCTTAGCGCGAGAATTCGGTGTGCCTTCCCTATTGGGGGCAAGAACAGCGACGACAAAAATTTCTCCCGGGTCTGAGATTACCGTGGATGCCTATTCGGGTCGGGTATATCAGGGCATAGTTCAGGAGCTCATCACCATCAAACGTAGCAGAGAATCGGCAATTAAAGACACTCCCGTGTATGAGACTATGCGCCGGGTTGCCGATTGGATTGTGCCGCTTCATCTAGTGGATCCGAAGGCGTCAAATTTTGCTCCTGAATACTGCAAAACTCTTCATGACGTTATGCGATTAGTACATGAGCTTTCGTATAGAGAAATGTTTCGTACCAGCGATCTTCTAACAGATACGCAGGGAGCGGGGGCCTTGAAGTTGGTTGCGCCGATTCCTTTGGATCTTCATATTATCGATTTGGGAGGAGGAGTTGTTGAAGGATCAGAATTTTTCGGACGTGTCAGGGTGGATCAAATTTCATCCGTACCATTCAAAGCTTTGCTTAAAGGCATGCTTCTGGAAGAGTTACGCGATCGTCGCCCACGACCCATTGATCTCGGCGGGTTTTTGTCGGTGATGCGAGAGCAAATGTTGGCTCCTACTAACATGGCAGAGCGGTTCGGTGACAGAAGTTACGCTATAATTTCAGACAAGTACCTGAATTTCAGTTCGAGAATTGGCTATCACTACAGTGTATTGGATTCTTATTGCGGGGAGACCGTGAACAAGAATTACATCACGTTTTCTTTCAAAGGCGGCGCGGCTGATCACGTTCGGCGAAATCGGAGGGCTCGTGCGATTGGTACCATATTTAAAGCTCTTGATTTTTCTGTCGATGTTCAGGAAGATCGTATAGACGCCCGCTTTTATAAATATGAGTTGCCCGTTATCGAGCACAGGTTGGATATAATCGGACGAATGCTTCAGTTTACACGGCAAATGGATATGCTAATGAGATCTGAATCGAGCGTGGAAGCAATCGCCAAGAATTTCCTTTCAGGAAATTACAATTTGCATGACGATTTCCTGCAAGATGTGGATATCGATCGAGAAACGGATGCGGCAAATTCCGACCAAGCTTCTCGATGAACGTGTCTGCATATTCGGAGAGAGTATATCTCTATTTCTCACTTGGAATTTTTTTCCTCTCCTATCAATTTCTGCCGGGTGCATTTTCGATCATACGCGGCTTCAATTCTTTCCATCAAGTCCTCAATATTATATGGTTTAAGCAAATAATCATAAGCTCCCAGTTCTGTAATTTTCTTGGCAGTATCCACGGAGGCGTACCCCGTCATTATAATTACTTCAATGAAAGGATCTAGCTTTCTCAATTCGGTCATGACCTCAATACCGCCCATGCCGGGCATTCTGATATCGAGAATAAGAACATCGTATGATTCTTCTCTCAATTCTTTGAGTGCTTCTTTCCCATCCCCCATGCTGGAGACTTCAAGGCCTCGTGCTGTCAGCAATTTAGACATAGTGGTCCTGAATCTCTCTTCATCATCGACTATTAGTACTTTCGGAGTGGAAGACATCAATAAATCTCTCCTTTCGGTCGGCTGTCGATGGGTATACGCACAGTAAAAATTGTCCATTTGCCAATTTCACTGACCACAGAAATAGAGCCTCCCAACTTCTCAATGATGCCGCGACAAAAGGCAAGCCCCAATCCGCTACCCTGCTTCGAAGTCTTCGTCGAAAAAAAAGGAGTGAAAATCTTGATCAAGATTTTCTTCGGGTATTCCGCATCCTGTGTCCTCTACCGCTATCTCTACGGTTCCGTTATTCCCGGTATTGGTCGATATGGTAATTTCGCCGGACCCGTCTATGGCTTGAGTAGCATTTACCAATAGATTCAAAATAATTTGGCGAAGCAGCGGCGGATCGCTGTATACAGTGGGCAATCCGGACTGAAATTTTGTGTAAATTCGAATCTGTTTAGCGGTCGCTTCTTTTCTTACAAGTGCCGCTATATTATCAATTAAGATATTAAGTTCAACTCGCTGAATGACTGGTTTCATATCACGAGCAAAACTAAGCAACTTATTTACAATTTCTTTGCAGCGGTCCACCTGAAGGGAAATTTCCTTAACAGAGTCATTTAAATCAACGTTTTCTTTTAACTGTTCGGTAGCTCCGGTTGTCAATATGTCTTTTATCAACTGTACTTCTTGAGAAATTATCCCAAGTGGATTGTTTATTTCATGGGCTACACCCGCTGAGAGTTCATCAACTGGAGCCAATTTTTGAGTCTTTGTAAGCTGCTCTTCCAGAATACGATTTTGATCACGCGCTTTTCTATATTCATTTATCAGATGTCTTGTAACGTATACTGAGATTGCAGAAATGGATAATGCTCCCAAAGCAAATACCGGCCCTGCTCTTAGGTAGAGAGGCGCTGCCGATAAGAGGATCAACAGGCTAGGGATATAATTTCGTAGCGCACGATAGCGACTCAATTTTCCAACCCGTTATTAGATTTTGACAATGCTACAGCCGCTGCATTCTTTCTTTTTCGAGCACTTTTCTTTCATATGCCTGCGTTATTTTTTGAAGTAGATCACCGAATGGCACCGGTTTCATTATGTAATCGTAAGCTCCGAGTTGAAGCCCGCGTATACCGGACTCCACGGACCCATGCCCGGTGAGCATGATGACTTCCATAAGCGAATTTTTCTTCTTCATTTCGCTCAGTGTCTCTATTCCATCCATCCCGGGCATCTTCACGTCCAGAACGCATACATCAAATTCTGCCTCATCCAAAAGGGCAATGGCATCTTTTCCATTGAGCACGCCCTCTACCTCCAAGCCTTTGCCTCTAAGTCGTTTGACAATGGTTTCGACAAAATCGGGTTCATCATCTACTATCAATACCCTGAATTTATTCATTTGCTTTCCCGTCCCCTCCTTTTATTTCTGAACAACGGTGCATCCATGCGTGTTCGTTTCTACTGCACCGCAGGCAAGTGGATATTGAATGTAGTGCCCGTTTCTTTACTACTGTTTACTGCTATTCGTCCGCCGAGTTTTTCGATTATGCTGTAACTGATGGAAAGTCCCAAACCTGTGCCTTCGTTGGCTGATTTTGTCGTGAAAAAAGGATCGAATATACGCCCGATTATTTCTGGAGCAATGCCCGGACCTGAATCAGAGATGTCTATCACAATTTCTCCGGGAATCCCGCTTTCATAGCTTGTCATGATAGAGATCAAACCTGATTTGCCTATAGCGTCTATTGCATTATCAATTATGTTTAAAAACGCCTGTTGAAGTTGAGCAGGATCCGTCGTGATACGAGGCAAGTCACTATCATATTCGGTCTTGATACGAATGTCCCTGAAATGTGCCTCATTCTCGAGAAATGTAATGGTTTCGCCTAATAATTGGTTTATATCTACCATGTCTTGGCTGGGCTCCATTCGACGGCCAAAGCGCAGTAGCCTATGTGTAATGGTTCTGCATCGTTCTACGTGACGCTCTATTTTTCTGATGCACTCTTGGAATTCCTTATAGTTAGGATTTTGGGCAAAGTCTTCTTCCGTGAGTAAATCGTTCATCCAACCGGCCTGGTCACCAATTATTTGCAGAGGATTGTTTATTTCGTGTGCGACTCCGGCTGCCATCTTCCCCAAAGCAGCCATTTTCCTCGATTGTATCATGAGATCGTCGCTCTTGGCTTTTTCTTCTTCGATTCGCGCCAATTCATTGGTTATTGCACGCGTGCTCTAAAATTGTACCCATTACTACAAGAATGAATCCAGCGGCCAGAATGAATCCTTCCAAGTAGCGAGTCCTGAAGAGAGGCGCCATTTCTTGCCGCGGATCCTGTTTTATTACCAAGATCCATTTCGGATTCTTAATTTGTGTCGTGGCAAACAGACTTTCCTCTCCCTGGTAATCCATTTCGCCAACGTTAGTACCCACTGCCGAGGAAAAATCAGGGGTAGCAGGTCTGCCAAGGAGATGGCCACTGAATCGCGGCCTCGTCTGAAGCACATTCTGATTATTTATAATAAAAGCGTCCCCTGCCTGTCCTACTTGTCCGGCGCTTACAATGTGATCAATCACGTCGGAATTTATGGTGGCACGCAGGACCCATGTTTTATTCGCTGTCTGGCCTGTGACGGCAATAATAAAATGAGGGATTTTGCGAAAACCCAAAAACACGTCACTTATATATAGCCCGGAAGACATTGCTGCTCCAAACCAATCCTCGTGCGCGTAATTAACATTTTTGAGTTGTTCGTAATGAGGCCCTACATAAGCCAAATGATTGCCTTGAGCGTCAATAACTCCAATATCAATGAAACTCTTTGACCGAGACTGCATACTGGAGAAAATCTTGTTGAGATATGTTTCGTCTGCTACCCGATCCAAAGAGTGCGTTTGGGCAATCGTGATCAGTTGACCAATTCGTTCATCTAAGAAAAGTTCGACAGAAGCGGCTCGATTTTGAGCCAATGTCCTTAGCCCTTCCATTATCTTAGCTTTGTACGATTCACTGAATTGGTAATATATTGTTATACCCACCGCGAATAGCGGTATTAATGAAAAAAATAGCGTCATACTGACTATTTTTAAACGCAATATTCTATAAAGCTTCTGTGTCATCAATCTCCTCCGTGAGAGCCAGCCTGGAGATTCTTCGTATCATACGATTATCTGTCTGCATGCGTTAAGAATTCCGGCAACACAGGACAGCTCACAGTATTAATGAAAGAGTGGCAATACTCGTACCAAAAAACCTCAAAAACCGGTGCTCGTTTGGCCCCGGAAATTGTGGCTTATAATCCGGTTCAGCATTGACGTTTTGCGCCCGAATGTCAAAATTTCTTACAAACTGTAAAAGCGGAAGACCGCAGTCTAAAACTGAATTCCTAATCATTTCAGGAAAATCGCCAAACCAGTTTTCGCCTTGCCTCGCAAAGAAATTGTAGAACCTTTATCATCTATCTTGGCGCTACATTCCACCCGCATAACGATTTGAATTGTCTCGCAAGCAGTGGGAGTTAAGACTCTTTCGGGACCAAACGGCGATGGTATTAGGTTTGTGGCGATAGCACTATAGCACGTCTCTGTAGTTTTTTGGACTCCAGATATTTCCTCTTTGGCATAGCTATTGCTCATTCATCGAAGTATCGCCCATTCAGGTTGGTGCAATCAATGGAATTACGTCAGCAAAGACGGAAATAGATAGAGCTTAGCTCTTCCATATAGCAGGGTATTTTTGCAGACTGGAAACTTTTCAAAATTCCAAAAGAGGTGCGCGATGGGTAAATCATTACCGGTTTTAGTGGTCATTCTATTTCTGAGTTTTGCGCTAGCTGCTCTGACATTGGCCCACGCAGAAGCCGGAAAGCCCGTGATACGAGTGAAATGTCCCGACAGTATGGTTCCACGAATCTACTCACTAACAAAGATATTTATGAAGACGCATCCTGAGATTACCATCGATTTTTGGAAAGGCTCTTCTTTAGAGGGAGGCATCCCCGCATTGTTGCAAGGTTCCACCGACATAGCCATGTCTACGCGCAGGATGACGGATCAAGAGATTCAAACAGCTATTGATAAAGGCAAGGAGTTTGTCGAACGTCTAATCGGACATGGTGGAATAGTTATTCTAACGAATCGATCGAACCCATTGAATTCCATGGCTGTGGAGCAGGTCCGAAAAGTTCTGAAAGGCGATTACACGCTATGGAATCAGCTTGGAGGTAACAACGAACCTGTGACTGTTTTTTCCGTTGGGCCGAAACATCCGGGGACCCTGATTTTCATGCAGCAGGATTTTCTCGGAGGGTCCACCATTACCCCCAAGGCAGTGATTGTGGAGGACTTTCCAACAGTTATGAAAAAGGTTTCGGCAACTCCCGGAGGAATAGGATACGTTAGGGTTCGGGATGCTTTTGAATCCTCCAACACAATGGAAGTCCCAATAAAAATGTTGGAGATCAAACAAAGCCCCGCCACAGTGGCAGTAATGCCTTCCAGAGCGCATGTGGGAGACGGGACTTATCCCCTCAGGCGCCCTTACTTTTTTGTACTTCGAGAGTAAGGCCGGCCCAGCGATACGCGAATACTCGGATTTCATTGTGGAAAAAGGTTGGGGGCCTCAAGATCTGCAAACCCCACGGTAATAATTAAACATTTTCCGGCAGGGTCCACTATTTCTGTTTCGCTCCTGCTTTTTCAGCATATAGTTTAGCCTTGCCCCGCAATCAAAATAGAAAACCCCAGGATCAAGCCAAGCATTGCCATAATTACGCCCGCAATCTGATTTACGATTTTCAATTGACTGGAATTAAGCTGCGGCCGAAATAGTGTCGCCGCGCCGACCAAAATGGGCGACCACAAAGCGGAACCTGCAAAAACACCTGCTACCAATATTGCGGTTGAAACAAAATCCCCTTTCCAGCCCGGGACCCCGAGAGCAGTAAATGTAGCTGTGAAAATGACCAATGGAAACGGGTTAGCCAGCATCAGCAAGAACGTAGAAGTGAAATCACTTAATAAATTTGTTGAACCATTATTTGCGGTCTGTACAGCCGGTTTGGAAAAGAAAATTTTGATTCCCAACAAAACTAAAATTAGACCGCCTGTTAGTTCAAGCCATATATGCTTTTCTTCCAAAAAATTTGAGATCAGTGTAATGCCAAATCCGGCCAAACAACAATAAAGCAGATCGGCCGTGGCTGCGCCCAGGACTGATGCGATTCCAGCCGCTCGGCCTTGCGTCAGCGAGCGTTTTACGGACAGCAACCCAACAGGGCCCACCGGAGCACACATAAATATCCCGATCAGCAGCCCTTTAATGAAAACCATGGTCTCTCTGTTTCCGTCTAAAAGCTATGACAATACGTAGTAAAAATAAATCTTTCTGTCAATGTCCTTCTCCCATTGCCTGCAAACGCTCACCGGACATAAGCAGTTCATACTTTGCGAAGACACAAGTCTTGGTTTTGCCTATAGATGCTCGCATGGGCCGTTTTTTCGACGTTGTATTTGCCATCAAAATGATGTTCAATGCACACGTATTTGCAATATTGGAGAAAAAAGCGAGAAATGAAGAATGGCAGATAGAAAAGTTTATCAAAAATTAGCCGACCATTTGGGAAAACTCGGTATGGGTTACCCAATCCGAGACGATCTGATAGATATCCTTGTGGAAAATTTAACACCGAGGGAGGCTGAGGTAGCTCTGGCCATTCCAACCGGCGTTATACCCATGACGCCTGTAAGCCCAAAAGACATTTCGCTTAATATTGATCTGCCATTAGCCGAACTAATTCTTGTCCTGGATGGGCTTACTAGTAAGGGGATGTTGTTCTCAGGCAAGACGCAAACCGGTGAAAAAGGTTACGCTCTTTTGCAAGTGGGTTTTGGTTTTCCTCAAACTTTCTTCTGGAAGGGAGAAGATACTCCGCATAGTCGGAAAATGGCCCAAATGGTAGGTAAGTATTTTAATCGGGATGTAACCGCTGAAGCTTATGGTTGCAAAACCAAGCCATTCCGCTACATTCCTGTGGGGAAATCCTTGAAACAAGATTTGCAGGCGGTATACCCTTATCACATGATGGAGAAAGTCATTGAAAAGACGCAAGTTATAGCGGTGGCTCATTGTCCTTGCAGGATCTCTTACAGATTAGCCGGCAGAGGGTGTGAACACCCAACCGAAGTCTGTATGAAATTTGACGAATTAGCTGAATTTGTAATCGGTCGCGGGTTGGCCAGGAAAATAACCAAAGAGCAAGCACTGGATGTCCTCAAAATTACCGAAGAAGCCGGCCTTGTTCATTTTGTCGATAATGCTCAGGGTGAGATAAAACATAATTGTAATTGTTGCGGTTGCGCATGTTGGAGTGTAGGAAGCATAAGGCGACGAAAAATACCCCGAGACGTCCTAATGGCCACTTACTTCATGCGAAACACAGATGACGATAGTTGCCAAGGGTGCGGAGCCTGCGTTGAAATTTGCCCGGTTCAAGCAGTGGAAATGATAGATGATGCGCCCAGATTGAATCGGGAATGGTGTATCGGTTGCGGAGTCTGTGCGACAGTCTGTCCAGCCGACGCAATAACCATGGAAATCAGGGACGATAAAATCGGACAATTGCCGCCCGCTGGTTTCAAAGATCTGCACAACCAAATTTTGGAGGAGAAAACGGCCAAAGCCGCGGACGGTATCCCTTAGGCTGCAATAATTTCACGGCAGACCATAGAGATCTTTTACGGGTTCGCCTGTGCGTCCTCAAGAGCGCTTGTTCGCATAGCGCTGGAAAGGCAGAATTATGATTAAGATTACCTGCTTCGGGGCCGCGGGATCGGTGACCGGCTCCAATTACCTCATAGAAACTTCTCAAGGGCGGAAAACCATTATCGACTGTGGACTATTTCAGGGCAATAAGGAAATGGAAAGTCGAAATTGGGAGGACTGGGGCTATGACCCAAAAGAGCTCAAAAATCTGGTCCTGACGCATGCTCATATTGACCACAGCGGCCGTATTCCAAAGATTGTCAAAGATGGTTTTCGAGGACGGATAATTACTTCGCCCCCAACAGCAGAATTATGCCAAGTAATGCTTCTGGATTCAGCGCATGTGCAAGAGATGGAATCCGAATGGCAAACGAGAAAACACAGAAGACAAGCCAGGCAGGATGTTACCCCCCTTTACACGACCGCAGATGCCGAGGAAAGCCTGAAGTATTTCGTCCGGACTGAATTCGATCAGATTTTCGAGTTAGAGCCGAATATCAAAGCTAGACTCCGCAACGCAGGCCATATTCTCGGCTCCTCTATGGTGGAGTTATGGGTTACCGATGAAGGCAAGCAAATTAAGATAGTCTTCTCCGGTGACCTGGGACGAGAAGAACAATTGATCGTGAGTGATCCTTTCGAAATAGTAGATGCGGATTATCTCTTCATAGAATCGACTTACGGTGACCGCTTGCACCGTGGATTCGAGGAGAGTAAAGCTGAACTGTTGAAAGCTATTAATTATGCCGTTTCTCACAATGAAAAAGTGATAATTCCTGCGTTCGCTCTTGAGCGAACACAAGAAGTTCTCTACCTGCTGGGGGAATTCTTTCGGGCCGGGAAGCTCCCTGATATTCCGATTTACCTGGATAGCCCCCTTGCCATAAAAGCCACCGAGATCTATCGAAAAAACAAGAAATATTATGATGAAGGCGCACGAGCCATTGTTGACAAAGGGTTCGATCCATTCAGCATGCCGAACCTCAAATTTACTCCGACCACTCAAGAATCGGCAAAAATCAATCAGCTCAAAGGCTCAGCGATAATCATTTCAGCTAATGGTATGTGTACCGCCGGCCGAATCAAGCATCACCTGAAGCATAATATCTGGCGTCCGGGGGCAAGTATCATTATCGCGGGATTCCAGGCACAAGGCACCACGGGCCGACAAATCGTGGATGGAGCGAAGATGATAACGCTTTTCGGCGAGAAAGTCGCCGTAAGGGCAAAAGTCTTTACCATTGGTGGGTTCTCGGCTCATGCAGATCAAAAAGATTTGTTAGCGTGGGTTAGCCACTTTGTTGAAAAATCCAAGCCACGGGTCTTTGTCGTTCACGGAGAACCATCGTCCAGCGAGGCTTTGGCACGAGAAATCAGGAACCGCTTCAGCCTCGATGTTTATGTGCCTCAATACCGCGAAGTCTTGAATCTCCATGAGCCGGAAAGCGTGTCCAAGATCGTGCCGCAAGCTGATTCTCAGAATTTGAAAGAGCGGATGATTGCGCTGACTGCGGATCTGGAAGCTGAAATCGCCCGATTGAAAGAGAACCTTTCAACGAATGAAAAGGCGATTTCTAATCAGCATCTGGAAAAGCTGAAGGACATACGAAACGACTTGAAGACAATTGTGCCCGGATAGCTCAACAGACTAAATTGCCTCCGCAATGGTTTTGCCGACTTCTGTTGTCTTCGCGTTGCCCCCCATATCCTTCGTGCGGGGTCCGTCGATCAATACGGTTTCAATTGCCTTAATGATGGCATCCTGCGCCGCTGTATGCTTCTCATCCCCATTGCCAAGGAATTCAAGCATCATTGCGCCGGACCAGATAGCGCCGATGGGATTCGCGATGTTCTGCCCGTAGATGTCGGGAGCGGAGCCGTGCACCGGCTCGAACATTGAAGGGAATGTTCGCTCCGGATTAATGTTGGCCGACGGCGCGATCCCGATGGTTCCAGCACACGCCGGCCCGAGGTCCGATAGAATATCGCCAAACAGATTGGAACCCACCACCACATCAAATAGGTCCGGACTCAAAACGAACCGAGCGGTGAGAATATCTATGTGGTATTTGTCACATCGCACATCGGGATATTGCGTGGCCATCAGGGCTACTCGCTCGTCCCAATAGGGCATGCTGATGGCCATGCCGTTGGACTTGGTCGCGGACGTCAGGTGTTTCTTCGGGCGACTCCGCGCTAATTCAAACGCGTACTTCAGAATTCGATCCACTCCTTTTCGGCTGAAGACAGCTTCTTGCAAGACCACTTCTCGGTCCGTGCCTTTAAATTTTATCCCGCCGATATCCGAGTACTCTCCTTCAGTGTTCTCCCGCACCACGTAGAAGTCGATGTCACCGGGTTTGCGCCCGGCCAGAGGACATGGCACGCCGGCCATAAGCTTCACCGGGCGGAGATTGACGTATTGGTCGAATCCTTGGCGGAACTGGAGCAGTGAGCCCCAGAGCGAGATGTGATCCGGTACCACCTCCGGCCAGCCTACCGCTCCGAAATAGATCGCGTCATATGCCTTGAGTGTATCGAACCAGTCGGTCGGCATCATCCGCCCGTGTTTGAGGTAGTAGTCTGCGCAAGCCCAGTCGAAATGGGTGGTCTGTATGCCGATTCCATACTTGCCGGCTGCGGCCTCCACTACCTGAAGCCCTTCCGGCATCACTTCTTTGCCTATGCCGTCACCCGGGATGAATGCAATCTTGTGGTTTTTCATGTTTCCTTACCCTGTCAAGCTGCGATAATGATAACAAAAAAGTTCCTCAAAAATGTGAGCCTCTGGAAGAGTAGCTGAGCAAGGGCTCTTTTGCAAACGGATTTCCTCCTTAGTTAGTCATCGCCATTCCAAACAGCCTTACTTTAATACTATTCACGTATTGAGCTAATTTAACCCGGTTGAGGGTTCCCTGCCTTAAAGGCCCTGTAATCGAAATGTGTCAAGCACGTATAGAGCTTGACAGCCGACCGGCAAACCATAAAAGATCATTTCAAAAGGAAGATCTCCGCGAGTACAGTCACCAAGACGCGTCCTGAGGAATAGGGAGAAAACTATGAAGGGGACTCATTTCATACTCGAAGCCCTTGCCGCAGAAGGAATTGAAGCTCTCTTTTTTGTTCCTGGTGGCCTCATAGACCCATTCTTGACTGCATTTGAGGATACACCACAAATAAAGCCGATCATCGCGGCTCAAGAGGGTGGCGCCTGCTATATGGCGGACGGATATTCTCGAGCGAGTGGGAATTTCGGCGCTTGCCTGGCTATTGGAGGGCCGGGTTTGACCAACATGACGACCGCTGTCTCCACCGCTTGGACCGACGAATCTCCTGTGCTTGTCCTCAGCGGAGAGGTAGCCACCTTCATGGAAGGGCTCGGTGAGTTTCAGGACGCCAGCGCATCAAGTTTCAACGATACCGAAGTGTTAAAGTCTGTAACCGCTATGACTATCAGCATAGAAAATCCAAAGTTACTCCATCATCACTTTCGTGAAGCGCTGTTGACTATGTTCGGTCGGCGCAAGAGTCCGGTACATTTAAGTATTCCGCGTGACGTGCAGGAAGCCGAGATATCGGTGGCTCACGAGCCTTTGGACAGGTCATTGATAGAACCCAGAATACTGGATTCCGGGGCCATGGATCGTTTCTGGGCAAGGGTTGCTCCAGGGATGCTTTTCGACAGGAGGGCTGACAAGATAGCAATTCTCGCGGGAGATGGTGCGGAGAGGTCTGACGCTTCAAAAGGACTGCTCAAATTTGCCGAAGCATTTCACATTCCGGTCGCAACGACCCTCAGGGCCAAAGGAGTTTTCCCCGAAGATCACCAATTGTCTTTGGGAGTGTTCGGTTATGCAGGGACGAGGCACGCGTCGGCTACGATGCTATCCGACGACTTGGAACTGCTTCTGGTGTTGGGGTCAGGCCTTAATGAGAGGGACACAATGCATTGGAATTCCAAGCTTGTTCCCCAAAGGGGCCTATTTCTGGTCAATGTCGTACCGGAAGCAATCAGCACGGATTATGGAGGAGCGGTCACAGTTGTAGGGGATGTTGGCGCCTTTGTAGACAGAATAATGTCCGAGCCCAATGAGCTGCTGGGTCACCTCGACGCGGGGAAAGGCGTTCGTAGGGCGTGGATCGACAGCATCCGCAAGCTCCCTCGCCTCTATGACGCGGACAATTGCGCCAGTGACGCCGTTCCCATACATCCCGCACGCATCGTTCATGAACTCAGGAAAGTCATGCCCAGAGAAACAGTCGCACTCGTGGACAGCGGCGCACACAGGGCATTTGCGGGCCAATATTGGGAGAGTTACGAGCCTCGAACTGTACATTTCCGCGACGAATCTGGGGCCCATGGGATGGGCTATCCCGGCCGGAATCGGAGTGAAGATAGCACGACCTGACAGACCTTGCGTAGTGATCACGGGAGACGGATGCATGCTTATGCACGGCCTGGAAATACAGACTGCCGCCAGGTTCGATATTCCCGTGATATACGTCGTCATAAACAACTCAGCTTTGGGGAACGTTTGGCTTCGTGCCTCAAAACTGGGTGCAAAGCCCTCTGAACTAACATCACTACCCGATCATGATTGGGCCGGTTTAGCCAAAGCGCTCGGATTAAAGAGTCTGACCGTGCGGGAGCCGCAGGAGTTGCCGGCGGCATTCCAGCAGGCTCTTGAAGCAAAATCTGCGTTTCTGGTGGACATAAAGGCCGACAAAAGGTTTAGTCCGCCTGTCGAGCCCTTTGCAGAAGCCGTGAAATCTTGGAGTTACCACGAATAGAGGAGAAATATTATGGTCGCTTTACCTGATTTGACTGACAAGCTTACCGGCAAAGCTAAAGAAATTTACGACGAGATTCTGGCGAGACGGTCCGCCCAAGGAGCTAAAGTTCGGGGCCTGTACATTCCGTTAATGAATCACCCTGAATTAACTCAGCTTATTGAACAGTTAGGATACTACCTCAAGTTTGAAGGAAAGCTCCCAAGAGACGCATATCAATTCGTTGTGCTGTCAATTGCCGGAAGAATTGAGGTACCTTTCGAGTGGGTAGATCATTTGGCCCCTGCCCGAGCCGCGGGTCTGAGTGAAGCTTTAATAGAGGCCATCTTGAAGTCCGATCGTGGCTCAATACCGCATCCGTACTCTCTAATTCTAGAAACAATAGATGTGGTGCTGGAATTCAAGTCCATTCCGGAGAATCTTCAGAATCAAATGATAGAACTTTATGGAGTCCAAGGTCTCTTGGAAGTCGTAACCCTATGCGGATTCTACCAGATGGTCGGTGAGATAACCCAGGCATTTGATGTGCCGCTTCCCGAGCACACGAAGAATCCTTTTTGAAAGGTTCATGATTTGAACGAAAGGAAACGCATGACACAGCACAATCACAAGCACTCAGAGTCGCACAAACATGCACCAAGAGATGACGCCGAGCTAAGCGACAGGAAATTCCACAAAGACTGGCGAGTCTGGCTCGCCGTGGTGGTAATGCTGGCCGCCATAATCATTTACGTCCTAACCCTGGACGACTCGATTGTGCCGGCGATCATGCGACAATAGGAGCCTGGTTTTCGAGGCAGCTCGTGTTTCTTGCTATTCCATGTCACAGGGGACGACACACGCACAGAGCGCGTCACTTTGCCACATCAGCTTGCTCAGTATTCCGCCTCTTCTTGCTCCAAGACCTTTTGAAGCCGTTCATCAGTCAGATTCTTCCAGGACTGCATCTTGTCGGCTGCCAATTGTTTGGATTTGACTGGTGACAATCCTCTCGATCGCCAGTGCTCAAAATTTCGATCCGATAGCTGTTTCAATAGAGCCGCTCTGTCCACTGGTCATCTCCTATCCGAAGGCAAGAATGGCTCACCGCGGAGAACGCAGAGAGCGCAGAGAAGAGAAATATGGTCATTCTCCTCGACCTCTGCTGCGAAATGATTTTACGTTGCTTACATTAATGATATGCCTTCTTGCTCGACGAGTTGGATGAGAGGGGTTTTTACAGATAAATCAACGACATCGACCGGTTTTGACAAGGCGCACAGGAGTTCGCCATAAAAGGCGAAAAAGTCCTTTTCATCGAAGCCTTCCACCCCAAGGTCAATGTCGCGACTTTCCTTATCATGAGAAAGGCTGGACCCAAAAAGCACTACGCGTTTTATGCTGTACTTAGCGGCGGTTTCTTTAATTACCTGCATGTCTTTATCGGCAATCATATTTTTATTATATCATGATTGAACAGATTTCTTGTCACAAAGAAGATCCAGAGAGCGCAAAGAAGAGTCAAAATAATACTCTTCTTCTTGTTTTCGTGTGAACTCAACCCTGGGAAACTAGTTCAAAAATGTTAGAGTTTTTTGGGAAGGGTCCGGGGAACCCTTTTTTGCAGAAAAAAGGGTTCCCCGGAAGTCTCTTCAATCTTCAACTGGACACATTACCCCGGAATCGCTATTCTTCTCCAATCAAGATTTCGTGGACGAGCCGTGACTGATCAGAATCTCACACCCATGATGCAGCAGTATCGGGAACAGAAGAAACGTCATCCCGACGCGATCCTCCTGTTCAGAATGGGTGATTTCTACGAGATGTTCTTCGATGACGCGAAAACTGCGTCAAAGATCTTAGACATAGCCCTCACGACCAGAGACAAAAATAAGGAAGGGAGTGTTCCTCTTTGCGGATTCCCGCACCATGCGGCGTCCGGCTATATCTCGCGTCTGCTCACAGCCGGTCAGCGGGTGGCTGTATGCGATCAAATGGAAGACCCTCGACAGGCCAAGGGGATTGTTCGCCGCGAAGTAACCAGAGTCCTGACACCGGGGATGACCGAGGAGCCCGGGATTCTTAAGGCCGAAGAAAACCACTTCGTTGTCGCTGTGATTGCAAGAGGCGATCAGATTGCGCTGGGGTCTTTCGATCTTTCCACGGGCGATTTGCAGGTGACCCAAACTTCGGACGTTTCGCTAGCGTCACAAGAACTGAGGCGCCTGGAACCTAAAGAGGTCCTGTTTCCCGAGCACCTGTCCGGTAGGGAAGATCTTCAAACATTTCTGGACGAATCATTTTATGTACATCCCGTGGAGGATTGGATGAGCGATCCTCGCACCTGTGGCGAGGCTCTCCGGGAGCAGTACGGGGTACAAAATCTTGAGGGCTTCGGTTTGGCCGACGACTCGCCGTTAACGATTGCCGCTGGAATAATTATCAATTACGTCAGACAGACCAGGTCTTATGCGCCGGCGCATATCAAACCGCCACGCGTGTATCACCTTGGCAATTACATGGTGCTGGATCACGCTACTCTCAGGAACCTTGAAATATTCAGGAACATCAAAGACGGAACTACAACCGGAACTCTTGTTAAACTTTTGGATCGGACCGTCACGGCTATGGGCGCTCGTCTTCTCCGGCAATGGATCGCTTACCCGCTGCTGGACGTGGATGAAGTCTTTCGGCGCAGTGAAACGGTCGAGGCGCTGGTGGAGAATACGGTCCTGAGGTCTGAACTTCGGAGCGTGCTCAAAGAAATGGGAGACCTGGAAAGAATATCCGGAAAAATCTCCCTCAAGAGCGCCAACCCCCGGGATCTGGTCCAGCTACGCTCTTCGGCCGAGCAGATACCGGCTCTGATAAAGCTGCTGCAGGACCTCAACACTGACTTGGCTGACAATTTCCGGCAGATGGATGATTTGTCTTACGTGGCGCATGCGATCAAATCAGTGTTGGTGGATTCCACGCCCTGGAACATCAAAGATGGAGGGATAATCAAGGACGGGTACAACGAGGAATTGGATGAGTTGCGCGGAATTAGTCGAAGCGGCAAACAATGGATCGCGAATATCGAAGCCCGGGAAAGAGAAGCCACAAACATCCCGAATCTGAAAGTAGGATATAATCGCGTATTCGGGTATTACATAGAAATCACCAAGACCCACCAAAATAAGATACCTGCAACCTACATCCGTAAACAGACACTGGTAAACGCAGAGCGGTACATTACCGAAGATTTGAAAGAATATGAGCTAAAAGTCCTTAACGCGCAGGACAGGATTATTGAACTGGAAGGAGAAATCTTTGACCTGCTCCGGCATAGACTCCTGGAAGTAATCCCCAGAATCCAGGCTACCGCAGCGGCAATAGCTACTTTGGACGTACTCGTATCACTTGCCGAGATAGCTGCTCTCCGAGGGTATATGCGTCCGGAGATTCATCAGAGGGATGAGATCCGGATCGTCGAAGGTCGCCATCCAGTGGTCGAGACCTTCGAGCATGGGGAATCCTATGTCCCGAATGATGTACTGCTGAACCGATCATCCGATCAGATATTGATCATTACCGGACCTAATATGGCGGGTAAATCCACTTATTTACGACAGACCGCTCTGATTGTGATCATGGCGCAGATGGGCAGCCTCGTTTCCGCAAAAGAAGCATCCGTGGGAATAGTGGATCGGATTTTTACAAGAATAGGGGCCGCGGATTACCTCGCTTTCGGTCAGTCGACATTCATGGTCGAAATGAACGAAACCGCGGAAATATTGCACAGCGCAACTGACCGTTCCTTGGTTCTTTTGGACGAAGTCGGCCGAGGAACCAGTACATTCGATGGGTTGTCGATTGCCTGGGCCGTGACCGAGTATCTTCATGATAAATCTGATGGCGGGCCGAGAACGCTTTTCGCTACGCATTATCATGAGCTTGTGGATATCGCTCGAGTAAAGTCCAGAGTTCGGAATTACAATATCGCCGTCAGGGAATGGGAAGATCGAGTAGTGTTTCTCAGAAAAATAGTCCCCGGTGGTTGTAGTCGGTCTTACGGTATACAAGTTGCCAAATTGGCAGGCATACCTGATTTTGTAATTCACCGCGCCCGCGAGATTTTGTCCGGCCTGGAAAAAAATGAATTGGATTTGAGAGGAGTTCCTGTGATCGCAGGCCGGCCCGATGCTGCAAATCAGTCCGTGTCCGCATTTCAACCGGAACTCTTCGGAAATCCCGGCCATGAAATTGTAAAAGATTTGGAGCAGATGGATATTGACAGTCTTACGCCGCTAGAGGCGCTGAATCTGTTAGCTCAGTGGAAGCAAAAAATTTAATTGTTGGCCCTTCACAACTTTTGGCACGTGGTATTTCTATGACAAGCCGGACAAATAAAGTTTAACATCATAATTTAGTTTTATCTTCCCTTAATTACGTTTGAATTTATTGTCAATTTGTGGTATCCTCTATCGCGATGGGAGATCCTCTGCCGATCTCTATCTCCAGGAGGTAGAAAACATGTTAAAGCCGACAAAGCTAATTCTGGTAGGCCTTTTGGTAATTATTATTGCCTCGCCTGCATCAGCATACGTCGCATATGAAACTCATATGTCATTTCTTGAGACAGTCACACGAGATCTCCTTAAACTGTTGCCCAGAGCGATGGGTTCGTACATCTATAATAATCGATATGATTTTATGCGCGGGATGACTTTCATGACACGCGACATTCGTGTAAATCTTCTGAAAGACAAAGACATTGAAGAGATAAGACGAGAGGCATATGAACGCCTAATGAGGGATATACCTTTCTGTACGGAAGCGTTCAAAGGCGGTGAATTGAAGCTCGATACATCGGCGACCAACCTCGCCGGTCGGTTAGGCATGATTGCATTTTCCATTTACCTGGTAAAAATACCTGCGTTTCCGGATCTTGAATACTTAGATAAGTTTTCAATGGCTATGGACGAAATTATAGTGGAGAACCTTATCGATCTTTGGCTCTTTTATGATGGATATGGAGATTTTCATTCATTGGGTGAACTCATGGAAAGGCTAACACCCGAAGACATGCCAAGATTTAGGCACATTCGAAACGACAGCTATGCGGCCACAATGAAAGAAGATCCTTTTGTGATGTTTCGTGCGCCGGACAAATTCAACCGAATTATGTTGCTAACGGATGTGGATATAAATACGGTTTACAACAATATAATTAATGATATTTTGGACGCCTTTGTATTTATCTGGAAATGTTCCGGTATGGACCTGGCTCATCCCTCGTATGCCGCGCCGCCCGGCACAATTATAACACGGACCAGTCGGCGTGCCATGCTTTCCGGTGGAGTTCTTTCGCGATCCGCTCCGCTTCCTGGTCGCCAGGCTGAAGTCGGAGCTCCGGCAGAGGAGGCCGAAGCCGTTCCCGGGACAGAGTCGGCTCCAGGAGAAAAAGGGCCGGAGGCTGAACCTGGCCGTGGCAGGTAGATCAAAGCTTGTGCGGGATTCCGCATTGATCCGCCACCCAGTTATTTTTCGATTGCAGGTCTGTTATAAACGAATTCTGGGGTCAGGCAGGATTGAAATGTGTTCCACAAATTTCCGATCGTGCCGCTTGTTAGGATCTATCGGGGACTAGTATCCATTAAGTTACACGGGGACTTGCTTTGTCGTGCGCTGAGTAAAACGGCGAACAGTCCCATAAAACTGGAGTTTGTTTTCATTCGCTCGCAACCACGGTTTCTGAGCGAATTATGTTTCGCAAGCAAGTGAATGATTTGGGGAACTGTCCTTCAGTAACCCATGTATTGGTGCAAAGAGGTGTGGGCGTGGCGGTAACACAAGGGTCGGTATTCTCATGGAGCCACATAGACGATGCTTCTGATCTTGACCGTCTCCGTATGATCATGCAATCCATGCCTGACGAGGAGTTGATGCAAAGCATCGAAGAGGGACGCGGGAAGGGTCGTGATGATTACCCGGTGCGTCCGGTTTGGAACTCGATTTTGGCGGGGATAGTTTTCGGTCATGTCAGCATTGAGTCACTCCGGCGGGAGCTTCTGCGCAACGGTGAGTTGCGGCATCTGTGCGGATTCGACCCCCTTAAGGGGATCACTGCGGTCCCGCCTGCGTGGGCCTATACGCGTTTCTTGAAGCAGTTACTGCGGCGTCGGGCGAGTGTGGGAGCCATGTTCGACAAGTTGG
This sequence comes from uncultured delta proteobacterium, assembly GCA_963741425.1. GTDB lineage: Bacteria > Desulfobacterota > Desulfomonilia > Desulfomonilales > Desulfomonilaceae > DATJPW01. The sequence continues at coordinate 185,879 of CAVUHP010000018.1, read as the reverse complement.
TTGAAGAGCTGCGAGATCTCTTGCCGGTCTTTGGGAGAAGCCTCGCAATAGACTCAAAGGCGATCGATTCCTATGGGAATCCGACTGGCAAAGAAGCTCCCGACTGTCGGCGGGACACGGATGCCGATTGGGGGACCAAGACCTACAAGGGAAAGAGAAAAGACGGCAGCCTGTGGGAGAAGACAAAAAGATGGTTCGGCTACAAGCTTCACCTTCTGGTTGATTCTACTCATGAGTTGCCTGTGGCCTTTGAAGTGACCCGCGCTTCGGCATCAGACACGAACCGTCTCTTGCCGCTCATTCAGAGGACAAAGGAGCGACATCCCGAACTGATACGGGATTGCGAGGAACTCAGTGGGGACAAGGGATACGATTCCACGGACAATAACAGCGACCTCTTCGACGAGCATCGGATCAAGCCCATAATCGACATCCGCAACATGTGGAAAGATGCCGACTGTGCCGAGGATGGGACGCGATTGCTGTATCCCGAGAGGGCGGACAACATCGTGTACCATTACAAAGGGACGGTCTCTTGCGTTTGTCCGGCCACCGGAGAAAAACGACAGATGGTCTATTACGGCTTCGAAAGAGATCGCGGGACGATCAAGTATCGCTGCCCTGCATCCTATGCCGGTTTTGATTGTGTCGGTCGGAGCTGTTTTAGCTTGACACGCTCCATAAGTTTCAGTAACATTCTGCGATTACCAACTATACTAAAGCGCACACAAAGGAGCGCATGTATATGGCCGTGAAAATCCGTTTGGCGCGCTACGGCGCAAAAAAGAAACCATTCTACCGAGTCATTGCAGCAGATACCCGATGTCCCAGGGATGGTCGATTCCTCGACGTGCTGGGAACTTATGATCCTCGGAATAAAACCGCTGGCGTTAATCTTAATCTGGAGGCAATCCGTACGTGGGTCTCGCGGGGGGCAGAGATGTCGGACAGCGTGCGTCGAATCATGCGGCATTCTAAAGGCGCGGCAGGAACCCAGGAGTAAGCAGTAGATAGGCCCCGCAGTTTGCTCCGTGGGGGTTCACTTTTTTGACAAAAGAGGGGACCGCTATGAAGGAATTGATCGAGTATATTGCCAAAGCGCTTGTGGACAGTCCTGAGGAAGTGTCGGTCGCCGAAGTGGAAGGGGAGGTCACTTCTGTAATAGAGTTGAAAGTCGCCAAGAACGACCTCGGTAAAGTTATTGGCAAGCAAGGTCGGACGGCAAGGGCCATGCGCACCATTCTCAGTGCAGCTTCCACTAAAATCAGAAAAAGGGCTGTGCTGGAAATTTTAGAATAATCTGCGATTCAGACGGCCGATGGAAAGGAGACCGCGTTTCCCCGGATTCCAAAGTAAACTATGTCCAGCAACAGACTCATTGTGATCGGACAAACGGTCAACGTGTTTGGAATTAAGGGGGAAATTAAAATCAAACCTTTCACGGAATCCTTTGAAATTTTTGAACGATCTCCTGCTCTGATCTTTGGTGAATCCCCCCATAAAGTTTCGAGAATACGGATACATAAAGGAGCGGTGCTCGCATCCCTCGAAGGGATAGATACTCGTGAAAAGGCCGCGGAGCTAGTCGGGAGGCTAGTCAAAACAGAAGATAAGAATCTCCCCCCTAAAGAGGAGGACGAGTATTATTGGTTCGAATTAATAGGCATGAAGGTAACCACCGTCGCTGGGCGTGATCTCGGGGAAATTACGCAAATTACGCCTACCGGAGCCAATGACGTGCTCCATGTAACTAACGCGACTCGGGAGATTTTGTTACCGATGACGGATGAGGTGGTAGTGCATGTCGATACGGAAACGAATACAATGATCGTGGACCCTCTCGAAGGGTTGATCCCCGATGATTGACATTTGTGTCCTGACGATATTTCCTGAGATATTTGATTCGTTTCTTCGTTTTGGCAATCCGGCGCGTGCCATAGAAGCCGGTATTATCACTATTGAAACAGTGGACCTACGGGAGTTCACATCAGACAGACATCGCACAACTGATGATTATCCTTATGGCGGCGGGACTGGGATGATTATGAAGCCCGAGCCGGTGGTTGCCGGAATTAGGGCACTTCGTAAGTTAATGAAAAAACCAGCAGTCCTGCTTATGACTCCGCAGGGAAAACTGTTCAGTCAACCAATAGCGGAAGACTTGGCCGAAAAGGAAAGTCTGGTCATTGTTTGTGGACGATATGAGGGTATTGACGAACGTATTCGCGCTTTTGTGGACGATGAGATTTCAATAGGCGATTATATAGTGTCAGGCGGTGAAACCGCTGCTATGGTAATAATAGATGCTATAACAAGGCTTATACCGGGAGTTATAGGCGCGGATAGCCATAGTTGTGGGGAATCTTTCTATAATGGCCTGCTGGAATATCCGCAGTATACAAGGCCGCGTGTATTCGAAGGAATTGAAACGCCGGAAGTCCTGTTGGAAGGCCATCACGAAAAAATCCGGCGATGGAGAAAGAAAATGGCTTTGGCCAAAACCATGGTCAAACGCCCTGATTTGCTAAAAAACCGAACCTGGACTGTCGAGGAAAAAGAGCTCCTTCGGGAAATCCAGTCGGAATGACTTACGCGTACGGAGAAGAACCATGGATATGCTGAGAATGATTGAACAGGAACAGATGAGGGGGGATATTCCGGAGTTTCGCACTGGCGATAGCGTGAAAGTCCATGTGAAGATAGTGGAAGGCGCTCGCGAACGAATCCAGGTTTTCGAGGGAGTTGTCATCGCCCTAAGTCGGAAGAGCTCCAGGACCAGTTTTACGGTCAGGAAAATTTCTTACGGAATTGGGGTCGAGCGAGTTTTCCCTCTGCATTCTCCGATGATCGACAAAGTAGAAGTCGTTAATCGGGGTCGAGTCAGGCGCGCAAAGCTTTATTATCTCCGCAAACTCAAAGGTAAGGCTGCACGCATCAAAGAACGAAGGGTGGTTTCATAGCAGACTGAGGGGATGATTGCCCCACCCTTCAAGCAGCGGCTACATCCCCGACGTTTTTACAGCGCTTGGCGGTCTGTACGACGAAAATTATTGATGCGCAGGCGCGTTTACGTAATTCGAATTGTGCCAACGGGTTCGTGCGCGACACCAATCCATATTAGTGTAAGACCCTAGTCAAATGGCATAACTCACTTGCCGCGCAATCCTAAGCTTTCTCCGAAACAAAAACTTTCCAAAAGTCTAATTTCATCATATAACCTCGTTCGAAATAACCTGACCAGATTTCGAACAATGGCCAAAAAGAAACAAGCGCCTAATCTAACCCGGCCAAGCAGCCGATTTGAGGATCAAGCTGCCGCTGAGGGAGCCTCCAGGATCGCCGGCATAGACGAAGCGGGGCGAGGACCTCTTGCCGGACCGGTAGTCGCCGCGGCGGTGGATCCGCCTTCTTACGATCTTATTCCTAACCTCAACGACTCTAAGCTGTTAACCCCCACTCAACGAGAAGATTTGTATTCCCTAATTAAGGCCAATGCAGTGGGAATAGGTATCGGCGTGGCCGATGTGGATGAGATTGACGAAATAAACATCCTTCAAGCGACTCGCAGCGCAATGTGCCAAGCTGTTTCCGGGATCAGGCCTCTGCCTGATTACTTGCTGATCGACGGAAACATAAAGCTGGATGTGGACTTGCCGCAACTCAGCATTATTAAGGGAGATCGTCTTTCTTTTTCCGTTGCCGCTGCCGGCATAATGGCCAAAGTTACGCGGGACAAAATTATGATGGAGCTGCATGAAATATTCCCTGAATACGGTTTCGATCACCACAAAGGATACGCCACGCGTGAGCATAAGGAGGCGATTTTGCGACATGGTCCGTCACGTGTTCACCGGCGATTCTTTAAAGGCGTGAGGGATGAATTGGGTCCGTTGTTTTCAGATCTCGTCTAGGATGCCTCTCTCGGTACGCAATTCTGATGAACACCACCTCTGCAGATTCGATAGAAAGTGAACTGACCCTTCTTGTCTCTTCCGATGATCCGGATGAGATGCTGAGCAAAATCGGCGATATGGTTTCCATAGATGATTACATGTTAGAGCAGGCAGGCTCGTTTCTAATAAGAGACTTTTACCTTGATACACCGGCAGGCGAATTATCCGGACAAAAATGGGCTTTGAGGATCCGGCGACAAGGCGAACAAGTTTGGATTGCGGTTAAAGGTCCTTCTCGAGAACGTAACGGTGGGATTTTGGAGCGGACTGAAATGGAACTCCCCTGGTCGCCGAAGGCTTTCGCCACAATATCCAGTTTGCCGGTAATGCAAAGTTTATCTATTTCTCCATTCCAAGAAATTAAGACTCCGGCCGATGCTTTGGAGACCTTCATCAACGCGGGACTGATAGTAATTCAAAAACGGGAAACGAGACGCGTTATTAAGCACATCCGACACATGATGGCAAATCAGCTTCTTGCCGAGCTGGCGCTGGATCGAGTCATGTACCAAATTGATGATAAGGGCTTACGACATTATGAGATAGAAATTGAATCCAAAGGAAAAGAAGCCGCGCTTGTGGTACAATACATTGCTGAATACTTACTCAGATTGTATCCGGATGAATTGCGAAAATGGCCTCATACGAAGTTCGCTACCGGTAAGGCAATTCAAGCGCTCTTAAGTGAAGAATCTTTCGAGAATACGCTTGGACTCAATGATCTAAAACCCGCGTCTTATGGCTTGATTGACAAGCTTCTAGCACGGAACGCGTGAAAATTTTGCGGACAATTTGATTGACAGATCAATCACACATTGTTAGGAATGCGTTTATGCGACACCAGTTTCAGTCTACAGTGGATTTAAAAAAAGAAAAGGAAGCAGCAATCTTTGATGCAGCTTGCCGCGTCATTCGCGAAAAAGGCTACCACCAGGCGCGCATTACCGACATAGCGCAGGAAGCGGGAATTTCCTACGGACTGGTTTATCATTATTTCAGAAGCAAGGCAGACCTTTTTGATTCGATTCTGAAGGAATGGTGGGGCGGCCTGTTTGCCATTATGGATCGCCTGGAGAACCAATTCGCGCCAGTGGAAGACAAGCTGGCCGGCATAATAGGCTACTTTCTCGATCAGTACGAAAAGAGACCCGATCTAGTTCACATTTTTATTACTGAGATTTCGAGGTCTTCGGCAAATCTGACCCCTGAACGAAAGGAAATGTTCAAGATATTCGGTGAAAAAACAGAGAACATCATAAAAGACGGTCAATCTAAGAATGTCTTCAGAATGGATATCAGACCGAGATATCTTACTTATATATTCCTTGGTGCTATGGAAAGCTTCATTTCTATCCTTGTCCTCGAAAACCGTCCATTGAAAGGGCGCGTGCAAAAACAGCGGATCTCCACCGCATTGCTGGAAGTCTTTTTAACGGGCGCGCGCTCGAACGAAACCTGATCACATCACGTATTTCAGGCCTTTCAGGACGCATTCTTTATCATGCTTTTTCCAATGCTTCCCGCATCGCAGTAAGCAATAACAATATGTTTTCAGGCCTGCTGTTAAATCCCATCAGCCCGATGCGCCAGACCTTGCCGGCGAGTTGCCCCAGCCCCGCTGCTATTTCTATATTGTAATTCCGTAGCAGATAACCGGCCACGGACTTGCCGTCTACGCCTTCAGGAATCACGGCGGTGGTGAGACTAGGTAAACGAAAATCCTTCTCGACGTGGCATTTGATGCCCAATTCTTCCAGTCCCCCCCACAGCATTTCAGCATTGATTCGGTGTCGCTGCCACCGATTTTCGAGACCTTCTTCCGTTATGATACTCAATGCTTCTCTGAGAGCGTAATTCATGTTTATTGGAGCAGTATGATGATAAATCCGTTCTTTTCCCCAGTATTTTCCGACAAGAGTCATATCGAGATACCAATTTGCGACTGGAGTCCTGCGATTGTTAAGCTTTTCCAGCGCCCGGTCTCCCAGTGTTAACGGCGCAAGTCCCGGAGGACATCCAAGACATTTCTGGGAGCAGCTATATGCTAAATCGACATGCCACCGATCCAGTAGGACGGGAACTCCGCCCAGGGTTGTCACAGTATCCAGAAGCAGAAGCGCGCCGAATTCTCGGCAAAGCTTTCCGACCCCTTCTATAGGCTGCAAGGCCCCGGTTGATGTCTCACCATGAACCAGCCCCAAGATGGCGGGGCGGTTTTCTTCGAGGGCCGCGCCGATTTCTTCAAGGGTAAACACTTGACCCCATGGTTTTTCGATACGCCGAACCTCGGCTCCATACCGAGCAGCCATGTTGCACAATCTTTCACCGAAATAACCATTAACTCCTATGAGCACCACATCACCGGGCTCAACGCAATTTGCCAGGGTGGCTTCCATGGCCGCGCTGCCGGTTCCGCTGACTGGAATCGCGAAATCATTGTCGGTCTGCCACACGTAACGGATCAGCTCCTTCACTTCATCCATCAACTCGATAAATCTGGGATCAAGATGGCCCAGCACATTCATGGAAAGCGCCTGTAGCACTCTTAAATGAACATTTGCCGGGCCTGGGCCGAGTAAGAGTCGAGGTGGCAGATCAAGTTGGGGAACTTTGAATCGGTGAGAATCATCGGGCTGTGGAATCTTACTCTCCATGTTGGGGGCCTCCATACTGACCTTATTTTGAGAATTTTATATAAAAGGAGATGGACCGAAAGATCAGCCCCCGATCATACGCAGCTTGACGAAAGATTTCAACTGGGGTTGTGGTTTTTTCGAGGCGCTGTTATAGTCCGGCACACTGTGACCTGAGAAACTTTTTTACCTCTAATCAGTCGAAATCGGAAGATCTTTAAGTGTAACGCGGTGATCAATAATGTTGAGGCACACCTTTTGTCATATTCCCGGGATTGGGCTCAAAGCGGAAACTAACTTGTGGGCCAGGGGTGTTAATTGCTGGGATGATGTTCTTAGAATGAGTTTAACTGAAATTTCCAGCTATAGATCCGTGTTGCTAAAGAGTCGGGTGCTGGAATCCCGGAACTCTCTCGAAAGTTACGATCCGACGTATTTTGCCGACTCGCTTCCCACAGGGGAGCTGTGGCGATTGTTTGGCGATTTTCAGGATTCAGTAGCTTATCTCGATATCGAGACTTGTCCGACACGACGTTCCCCGAACGGGATAACAACTGTTTCGATGTATGACGGAAAGAACATTTTTCATTATGTAAGCGGGCAAAACCTGGACCAGTTTGCGTCGGATATACAAAAGTACAAGGTCGTTGTTACGTACAATGGAAAATGCTTCGATGTCCCCGTTCTGGAAAAAAGCCTTAAAATCAAAATGAATCAGGCGCATATCGATCTGAGACATCTCCTGAAAAGTCTGGGTTATACTGGCGGTCTAAAAGGTTGCGAAAAAAAGCTTGGAATTGACCGCCGTGAGCTTGACGGAGTTAACGGGTATTTCGCTGTCCTGCTGTGGTACGACTACAGAAAAACAAATAACCGAAGGGCGTTAGATACTCTATTGGCTTACAACACGCTGGATGCAGTCAATCTGCACCACCTGATGGTGATGGCGTACAATCTGAAGCTTCAGAAGACCCCGTTTTATGAGGAACATCGACTAGAGATCCCCCAGCCGGTTCCGAATCCGTTTGAAGCTGATGTCGAAACTATTGAAAGAATCCGCGAGAAAATTAATTTCGTTCACTCCTCTTGAAAACAATATTGTATTGAATGATTGCTTACACGTTCACTAACCATTCGCTTTGCGCTTTTCGTTCATCCCTGCTGCGATACGCTGTGATATTCCTTGGCGAATTCCAAAAAATCCATGTACGCCTTATCGAGATCGTACCCCAGTTTTTCTGAATGGGTAGCCATTCCCTGATGAAACCATCTGTACCAACGGTCAATTTTGGAAGGATCTTCCGGGATTAATTTTTTGAAAATATCGGTACCCGGATATGGCGTAACCATGTTGATTTCCACGTGATCGGGGCGAACTTCCATAATTAGCTTCTTGGTTAGTTCGATATCCTCCACGGTCTCGCCGGGTAAACCGATCATGAAAAATGCATGGGAATGAATGCCCGCATTCCGCAAAAGGCCAATAGCCTTTCTGACATTCTCATTTGTCTCCCCTTTGCGGATCATCTTCAAAATTCGCGGACTACCGCTCTCGACGCCCAGGGTGACACGGCGAAAATTCGCTGCGGCCATTTTGCTTACCATGACTTCGTCAAGAGTATCCGCTCTGACCCCTCCCGTGAATTCAAATCGGTTAAGCCCTCGATTCACTATCTGATCGAGCAATTCGAGAGTCCGTTTTCGATTCACAGTGAACGTATCATCAAGGATTTTGACCACCCATCGTCCCGGCCTCTCGGCGCTTACATAAGGATTCCCCGCGATCTGTTCCCCGAGATCAGAAGTCGCAGCGGCCTTCTTCAGCACTTCCAATTCGTCAATCACAGACTCGACCGATCTCAAACGAACTCGCCTGCCCCATATATTTCTCGATGCACAGTAGGCGCAATTAAAAGGGCAACCTCGGCCTGTCATCACTACTTCGCCAAAATAAGAAGCCCGATCGATCAGAGAACGATCGGGCACAGGCAGCTTATTTATATCCGGAATCAAATTTCGCTTAGGATTAACTTTTACGTGCCCGTTCTGTTTCCAGCCCAGCGAGAGAATTTTTGAAAAATCTTCTCCTTGTTGAAGGTGGTCCATTACACTTAGGAGGGTTAGTTCCCCTTCACCTATTGCGACCATATCAGCGCCCGTATAATTGAGGCTTTGTTCCGGAAGAACGGTCGGGTGGCTACCACCCAGGATGATCGGTAGACTGTGACTTTTTAGGCGATCTATTAAAACCCGTGCGGCATCCATATTCCCGGAATTACATGTAATACCAACAAGATCCGGAGAAGCGTCAAGTATACGCCTTTCTGTTTCTTTCCAGAGAGAGTGCTCCGGATTTTCGAGCAACTCAATCATTCTGGGAATACCCTGATTCATTATTATTTCAGGATCTTCCGCAGCCGAATCCGGCATGTTCAGATCGGGAATGGAGACGGTCTCACCGTCTACTATTGCCGCGTCATGGTTGCTTTGCTCCCGGAGAAAGGTAGCCAAAGATATCAGATTCATGGGATAGGTCTTCATCTTCGGCGTGGTCACACCGAACAGAGCGTAAAATGGCAGTCGGACAAGAACTACTTTCATTGAATATTTTGGTTCGAGACTTTAAAAGCCTGAGATCCCGAAAGAATTGATTTGAACAGCTCTACATAAACATCAACTCTTTTATCCCAAGAATGTTCATTGGCCATGTATCGCATTACAGCCGTTCTACGGCTTCGGTTCGGGTTCAGAATTAGTTGCTTGGCCTTCGCTGTGAGATCGTTTATGTCGCCGAACCGGAAGATCTTGCCATATCCCATCTCTATAACGAGGTCATTATTGACGATTGGCTCCTCGGAAAGAACCGGCAAACCCCCTCGCAAATAATTCATTATTTTGGAGACATCGTTGTCGAACCTGTGAGGTCCTGTTGCCAGTGCCAGTCCTATTGAACTGTACCTGATGTAATCCCAAATTGCCTCTTCGGTCATTTCGCCATGATTTCGTATTAGCGGGTCAAGTACGCAGTCGCTACCCCCGCCGTACATGTGAGCTTTATTCAGACCAACAATATGAATTCGAGCAACATCTGATAATATCCGAGCCGCTTCGTTCAAGATCGAAATCATTCGAGGAGAAGCGAGACTGCCGAGAAATAATATAACCCGCTCTCCTGGAGGGAACGGATTCCGACGAGGAGCAGGAATTTTTGCAGGACAGCCTGTAGACACGAATGCTACGGGTACTCTGTCACCGTAAAGATTTACCCATCTCTCGTAATTTTCCTTATTATTGAGCACCAGCGCTGTCGCCCTTTTGCTTATCCTCTCCTGGCAAGAAAGGAGCTTTTCCCTTACTTCCTCATCACGTTCAGGCAGCCTCCCGTCCACCACTCTCACTATCCGTGAGACTACCGGACCCCGAAATCTCCCGATGAGCATTATAGAATCATGATAGCAGGTCTTTATAAGATCGTACCGGTTTGCCCTATCCAGTACCTCTAACTTGCGCACCGGTATCGTTTCTTCTATTGTTCCTTCGGTTTCCACCGGCGCTATAATTTCCGCCTCCTCTCCCCTGTGGATTAAGCCTAGCGCTATGGATCTCAACCGAACCAAATCGATCCCGGTGGGAGCAGCAAAAGGATTCTTGTGAAAGACAATTCCGATTCGCATGATAATAAATATTTAAAGCAGATTCTTGGCGGCTCTGAAGGCTGTTTTTAATTTTTCTTCCAGAAGTCTTCCCAGAAATCTAACATTCCGGCCTATTGACTGGCAAGCGATCATTGTGAATAGCCGTAAGGCTTCGGTTGCGCTGAGCCTAAATTTGTCATTGCGAGGCCGCAAGGCCGTGGCAATCCCCGAGGTTTTGGGAGATTGCTTCGCTACGCTCGCAATGACATTCTTTGACCGCACGTAACTGAAGCGTTGTGAATCGCCTGTGATCAAACGGTCACTTTTGAGTGAGCGCTCCTCTCTCTTTTCCACTACGAATGACTTGAACTTTTTTGCACAGACAATGTGCAATTTGTTTGGCGAAGACATTGAGCACGGATATAAATCGGATTATACAGTATAAGAGAAGTGATTTCTCTTTATGAAAGATGTCCCGGATCCAAGAAATGCATAAACAAAAGATTTGCATAACTACTCCGGAGTTCCCGCCCCGTCAATGGGGAGGGCTGGCCAGAACTGTGGAACGCGTAGCTTATCACGCGAGGGACATTGGGTTTGATGTCCATGTTGCTTGTTTCAGCGTTGATCCCCAAAACCCGATTCTTTTGGACGAAAATCGAGAGACCCTGCAACAAGACGGCGTTATCGTGCATCGATTGACAGTAGCCAAGGAGCAAATGACTGACCTCGAGCGAGAAATATGGGATTGTCCGCACACTCTCACATTACAGATGATGTACCAGTCATTGGAGCTGCTCCACCGAGCCGAAAAGTTCGATTTATTTCATTCCTTTTTTCTTTATCCAATTGGATATGTTACCGGTATTCTCGCCAAGAAATACAGGGCCCCCTCTCTAACCACAATAGTAGGCAATGACATAAATAAATACATTTTCAGCCCGGAAAAAGTGGAAGTATGCAGGAGCGGTCTCGAAAATGCTGATCGGGTGGTCGCGTTAAGCCGCGATTTAATGGAAATGGCGGATGCGCTGAGCCCTATTCGTCAGAAATCTAAAATTATCTATAATTCGGTCGAAATTCCGAAGGAAAACTGGGTTCCCAAGTCGGATCAGGGGTCATTACGGATAGGATGTGCAGGAATTTTCAAATATGCTAAAGGCTTGCCTTACCTTTTCAAGGCTATTGCATTAATCCGGGGACAGGGATCGATCCTTGAACTCCGGGGAGAGCTTAGAAAATCTGAGAGGCCAGTTTACCAACAGATGCTTGCCAAAACAGATATCGGAGATATAGTCGTTTTTCGTGAGCCGTTGCCACACGATAAAATTCCCGATTGGCTGAGGACGCTGGACATATTCGTCTTGCCTTCCATATCCGAGGGTTGCCCGAATATTCTTATGGAAGCCTTGGCCTGTGGAGTCCCCTGTATAGCTACCAGAACCGGGGCGAATGAAGAGCTTATCGAAAATTATGTATCCGGCATACTAGTCCCGTGGGGTGATTCGGCGGCCCTTGCTGAGGCATTGACGGAACTCGCTAATAATATTGACCTGAGACAGAGACTCGGATCAGGAGGGCGGTTCCGAATGGGCCAATTTTCTCCCGAAAGAGAAAGGCTGGATTGGGAAAGCATCTATACGGAAATTGCGCGGTTTTAGAATGCCTGCAAGAAAATCTTATCCTAAACACCATTGGTTAAAGAATGCCGACCCTGCCAAGGTTTTGGAATTCTATATGGATCAGCAGAATAAGACCTATAGCAGAATAAAAAATGGTTTCATAAGAGAACTCGCGGGCAATCTGCATGGAAAACGAGTCCTGGATTATGGTTGCGGAGCAGGCCTATTCACGGCTTATGCTGCAAGTCAAGGCGCCAAAGCGGTAGTCTGTGTGGACGCCGAAGAAACCGCGCTCAGCGCTGCTCGGTTGCTTGCTGATCAATATGGAGTCAGCTCTTCATGTACCTTTATTAGAAGTGACAGTTTCCCTTTGTTGGGGCACCCGTCGAGTTTTGATGTGGTCCTGCTAAAAGACGTAATCGAGCATGTTGACGATGACGAGAGTTTGATTAGAGCAGCGGCCGCGGTTCTGATTCCTGGCGGCAGACTTGTAATCAGCACCCAGAATGCCCTATCTCTTAATTTCCTTTTTGAGGGTTCTTACAACCGACTCTGGTTGGGTCAACGAGATTGGATGGGGTGGGATTCAACACATGTCCGATTCTACACTCCCATGATCCTTAGCAGAAAACTGCGGAGAGCCGGCTTGAAACGCTTTTCCTGGAGGTCGGTTTATCTCATTCCGTACAAGCTCCCCAGCCCGCCCGGATCGAGTAAACAATTCTTGAGATTGGATGGGTTAGGACTAGTAGATCGACTGTTAGGATCTATTTTCCCGTACAATCGACTTGGATGGAACATTCTTGTACGAGCCCATGCTTCTTCTCTGGTTACCAGTCGGGTCAGTATCGCACGACCAGTTCCGATTGAATTGGCTTCGGCTCCGGTTTCATGACGGAGCACGGATATGATGCAGTACGCGTACTCGATCTCCGCTCGTGCTGCAAACGCGCTTAAAACTATGTTGACAATCAGTCGGATTTCATTGGTAGGACATGTGTATTCGGTCCGTGAGTTGATCTCACAACAATCCCGCTGTTGTCACCAAGTATGAAGATCGTGTCATGCGGAAGTTCGATTTTTATTGCCAGTTCGGGTTCAAGGCCGAGCCATAGCTTGAGAAAAACGCGACCGGCTCCCGCGTGTGATACCACTAGAATTCTTTCAGGATATATATTTGAACAAATTTCCCGTATGAACGAGCCTATTCGTGCTTCGGAATCCTGGTAACTCTCTCCTCCAGGCGGGCGGTCTTGCCAATTCTCTCGGATCGCTTTGCGGTCAGGTTCGACATCGCGGAGGCTGCGCCCTTCCCATTCTCCGCACGAGAGTTCCGCTAATTCATGCTTGGTCAGTACGGGAAGCCCGAGACTTTCCGTGTATATCGTAGCGCTTGAAACAGCTCTTCCGAGAGGACTGGAATACACTACTTGCACATCCTCTCTTTCGATTAATCGAGCTACTTTTTTTGCTATGCTGACGCCCTCGAGTGTCAGCTCCGAATTGGAACGGCCCATCATCAGCCTGTTCCGATTCCACACCGTCTCACCGTGACGGGCCAAAATGATTCTTTTATCGGGGCAGAAAAGAGCCGGCTGTAGTCTATCTGTTTGGTTCAGTTCATCACCTCGTTAGTGTTGAAAAAAATGCGCGCCATATGACTAAATTAATATAACCTCCAGCGACTGGATTCGCGCAATCAAAAAGATTTGGGACGATCTATGTATGAATAACCAGAAAGATGGGCAGAGTTGGCCACCGAAAATTCAGATAGCGGGGGTATCCTCCCTGGATGAAGCGATGTTTTGCGCGCACGCAGGCGTAGATGCGGTAGGGTTCACGCTGGAAGTCCCTGGAGGGATTCACGATGGTCTGACTTGGGAGAGAGCTGCTTCAATCATCAAAAAGCTTCCCGGAAGAATTTGGAAAGTAGCCATAACTTATCTGAAGTCCTTTGAAGAAATATCACGCCTGATCGATGTCGTACGACCGGACGCGGTGCAGTTCCATGGAGGAATCAGCACTCAACATCTCTCATTCTTTAGAAAGAAATATTCCTCAATCAAAACAATCGGTAGAGTGACAGTTTTGAATGAAGATTCCATAGCACTTGCAGCCGGATTAGATTCTAGGTTGTGGGACTGCATTATCCTGGATTCCATGGATCCAATCACCGGACGATTAGGTGCCACAGGAATTCCGCATGATTGGTCATTAAGCTCAAGAATAGTGAAGGACGCTGCCTTGCCGGTTATTTTGGCCGGAGGATTGACTGCAGAAAATGTGGCAGAGGCTATAATCAAAGTGATGCCCGCCGGAGTGGACGCACACACCGGAGTCGAAGACAGTGACGGAAGTCGAAATTTCGGAAAAATCGAAGCGTTCGCCCAGGCAGCACTGCAAGCATTCAAAAATATTTGAAGCACCTCTGACCAAGTCTAGTACTGTATTGAATGTGTTTTGCCTGCACAGATCATGCAGTTTCTTTTAGAAAGAACCTTGCGATACGGTCCAGTCAGAATGTAATATTTCATAGCGCCTGGCAACGTTAGTGCCGTACTGAATAAATTGAAGCCGGTTATAGAGCAGAGCGCACTTGCTATTAATTAGTCGTGAGCAAATTGGAACCGGCTTTATTGCGAGAGTGGCGGAATTTGGCAGACGCACCGGACTTAGGATCCGGCGGGGCAACCCATGGGGGTTCGAGTCCCCCCTCTCGCACCAGCTTCCGAAAAATCTCGGGAGAGGACGGTTACAATGAAGAAATTACTATTCTCAATCGCATTGATGGCTTTGCTGCAAGCAAACTCCGTTTGCTCGGCTCAAAATTTCGGGTACAACCATTATTACCAAATGCCTCGTCGTGCAACGCCGATGTACAGCCAATATGTAAATCCCGGGGGGTATCCGGTGTATCAATTCCGCTTGACACCGCCTCCGCAGGTTTTCCGACAATGGAATCTTAGGAACAGAGAATTAGATCTTGAGGCATTACAAAGAAGTCCGCTAGACCCTGAATCTCCAAATGATTACCTTTTGCGGACTTTTTAGATAAGGAATTATTCTCTGATGAATCCAAAATAAAGAATAACCAAGGCAATCACGCCTATAACAGCCAAAAAACTCAAAAGATCATATAGCTGAACTGTGCCCTTAGGGTATAGATAATGATAAGTGAGGCTTGCCGCGACCAGTCCGAAAACTCCCAGGGCAATATACTTCTGCCCAGTCAAGAACGCGTAAACAAAAAATATAACGCACACCCCGATAAAAACTGGATGGGTCACCAGTTCGCCAGCGCCACTTACTCCCAGCAGGTCGTTAATCCAATCGAAGAAATTGGCTAAAGTTTCCATTGAAAGCGCTCCTAGCGAAACTTAGACATAACGTTTCATCCGAATGGATCGAATTTGCTTGTGTTCGATCTACGACAATCCATCAAGACAAGAATTCTGTGCCCATCTATCATGATTATTAGTTTAACGCAAACCATATCCGCTCTGTGAGCCTTGACAATGCCTATCAAGATACGTAAAAATTACCCGATGATCGAGCACCGGGTTAACGGATGTATACCAGCATAACCCTCTCATAACGGCCGCGCTGGAAACCCGGGAGATATCACCGAGAGAATATTTGAAACGATAAACATTATTCTCCGTAATTCCGCCGTGAAGAGGGAGCCGGAAGACGTTTGTGCTGAAGTCGAGAGCTTTTCATACAGAATTAGCTGGTTTATCTTCATTAACGAGCAATATTACCCGGAGATAATCGTGGGGCAAAACCTTTCAAGAATTCGCAATATAGGAATAACTGCTCACATTGATGCGGGCAAAACCACGCTCACTGAGCGCATCCTGTTTTATACTAAAAAAATTCATAAAATTGGGGAAGTTGATGAAGGTTCCGCAACTATGGATTACATGCCCCAGGAGCAGGAGAGGGGCATAACTATTACCTCTGCGGCGACATTCTTTCAATGGAAGGGATATGAAATACACTTGATCGATACCCCCGGCCACGTAGATTTTACTATAGAAGTGGAACGATCCTTGCGAGTGCTTGATGGGGTTGTGGCAGTCATCTGCGGGGTCGGCGGTGTTGAGCCACAGACAGAAACCGTCTGGCATCAGGCTGAACGCTACAAAGTTCCCAGGATTGCGTTCGTCAACAAATTAGATCGAGTGGGCGCGGATTTCGATCGTGCGATTTCTATGATGAGAGAAAGGCTGGGGGCACATCCGGTACCCATCCAGTTACCCGTGAAACAGGGTGATGATTTTCTAGGGGTTATCGATCTAATACGTATGAAAGCCATCATTTGGGAACAGTCCACGCGCGGAGAAGAATTTGAATATATCGACATACCTTCAGAATATCGGAACTCGGCGGAGACTGCTCGCAAGTTTATGATGGAAACCGCCGCGGAAATGGACGAAGAATTACTGGATCATTATCTTGAACATGAGGAGATGGACGAAAAACAGATTATCAGAGGCCTAAGGATAGGCACGATTTCCAATAAACTAGTTCCGATCCTGTGCGGTTCCGCACTGAAGAATCAAGGTGTGCAGCCCGTGATTGACGCTGTGATAGATTTCTTGCCATCCCCTCTAGAGGTGCCCCCGGTGACCGGAATAAATCCTGAGACAGAGCAAGAAGAAATACGCGAGCCCTCAACAAAAGCCCCTATGTGCGCATTCGCATTCAAAGTACTGATGGACCAGGGGAGGAAAACTACTTACCTGAGAATCTACTCCGGTGAATTGCATTCGGAGCAGGAAGTATACAATTCTTCTCGAAAAATTCGAGAACGTGTGGCCCGATTATTTTTGATGCACGCAAATAAGAGAGAAAAGATCAAATCAGCACCTGCCGGCAGTATAGCGCTTGCGGTGGGCCTCAAGGAAACCAGGACGGGTGACACCCTTACGGATCCACGTGCTCCGTTGATTCTGGAATCGCTGGATATGCACCGGCCTGTCATATCTACGGCTGTGGAGCCGATGACTCGAGCAGATCAAGAAAAGCTCCTCACGACTCTCGAAAAAATCGGCATAGAGGACCCAACGTTCTCGTTCAATGAAGATCGGGAAACGGGTCAATTGCTCATATCGGGTATGGGCGAGCTTCATCTCGAAATAATTGTTGATCGTCTGAAGCGCGAATATGGTGTGGAGGTACATACCGGTAAACCGCAGGTAGTGTACAAGGAGACTGTCACGTCCAGCGGCCAAGCTCACGTTATATTCGACCGGGAAATTCACGATGTGAGACACATGGGTGAAGTTACGCTGCAAGTCGCACCTGGCACGAGAGGAGACGGCTTTGCATTCAAAGTAGCCTCCCGTTTGGATGCTGTAGCAAATCCGGAAATGATCGCTTACGTTGAGCAAGGAGCCAAAGAGGCCACTTTGTCCGGAGTTCTGGCCGGTAACGAGGTCGTAGACATTATTGTGACCGTACAGGCATTGGGACCCGATTTGAGTGCGATGACCGGTCTGGGATTGAAGGTGGCCTCCTCTCAGGCTTGTAAAGAGGCCAGCGAAAAAGCATCTCCCGTATTGCTTGAACCATATATGAAAGTCGAAATTGTCGCGCCCGAAGAATTCGTCGGGGAAATCATCGCGGATCTGAACAGCAGGCGTGGACGGTTAGAACAAATCAGCCCCCGTGGCAGGACGTCCGTTGTTGAAGCGGTGGCGCCATTGGCCACGATGTTCGGATATTCTACAACCCTGCGTTCGTTAACTCAGGGGAGAGGAATATTTACCATGCAATATTCGCATTATGACGCGAAGCTCTAATATACAAGAATTTGGTAATATCATTGATTCTTCGGCGCTTCCTTTCCGGAAGCGGATTAGTAATGCAGGAAGGCGAATGGAGATTAGATCGACGGATAAATCCTGACAACCAGATCTATCATTTTCCCCCTGTTTTCACATGAAATTCCCGAGGTCCCCCCACATTGCTAAAAGCTGAATTAAAATTGCGATAGAGCGAATGATAATTTTCTAGGCGATGCCACTTCTTGAGGTACCCGGGAGGAAGATCGTCACGCTCCTCCACCTTATCCCACCCTCCGGGCAAAGGAAATGCGTAATACGGGAATTCCTTCGGCAAGCCTCGAACCAGAATCACCTGAGGTATTATCCACTCCCTAAGCGACATGTATATCCGGTGCATTCCATCATTAATAATCAGGTGAAATGAACCATCCTGTTCAATGGATTCCTCTACTACAGGCGGCAAAACATCTACAGGCTCGCTAAACCCATCTAAGGTCAATCTGACAAAACCATTCAGATGAAATAAATCGACGCCGTGCTCCTGCAAAGCCCACTTGAGTTCACGCACCTTGGTAAGTTCGTTTTTTAATATGTAATTTTGTGGGGGAGACAGATGTTTCGGTGAAATTCTTTCTAATGAGATGAAAGCATTTTGATAGATCTTTATATCGGGGGCCTTAAGCATGGTGATTTGAGCTAACCTCTTTACGAGTTCCTCTTCAGAAAACCGCTCCACCTGAAGAATCTTCATCAATCGCCTCCTTAGACACAATCCAAGAAAACCGGTAGCACTCTAAGATCTAGTCTGCTCCAGAATTAATTTCAGCGTTTCCGGATCAAGCTGATCCGGTTCTTCAGGCGAAGTCGCGGCCATGCTGCGCATTGAGGAACCCTGTAAAACACGCAAGACCATATCCACGGCCTCGGCCGATATCCGGATCTGCCGAAACTCCCGTATGCTGTCGTTGGACTCCATGATACCGCGCCAATATACATCGAATTCCTTATTCCTCGATTGGTAGGGCTCTTCGTAGTAGATCTCCCCAACGCCCGCCTGAATGAGTTGCTTGAAGCACCAGTTGCAAGGTTCCAGCGTGCAGTAAAGGCTTGCTCCCTCTAGTGAAATCCCGAACCGTGCGGCCTGATCCACTGCATTGACCTCAGCATGACTGGAGATACAATAATTGTATTTGTCCGCATCATGTGCTCCGATTCGTCGTCTCAGGCAAAATTCCGGGCCTTGGTCTATGCAATGGGGCGCTCCATGCACTGCACCGTTGTACCCGGTTGCCAAAACGCGGTTACTCCGCACAATCACAGCGCCGACCTTTCGAGAATTACACGTAGATCTGACGCTCAATAGCTTAGCCAACAACATGAAATACTCATGCCATGAAGGTCTGTTCATATGCTTCCTTCTATTCCGAATTTCCGATTATATCAGCATCTGCATCTTTATAACGCCTGGACCAAGTTCCGTATCCGGCCGGACTCTACATCGTTTATGAATTGTTCCCCCAGTATTTCGCTTAACCGCGATACCTCGTCCCATCTTCTAATTCGTTCCGAAGGTTTGTCAGCGTATATCACAAAATCATTTCTATCCGGCAACCTGCCTTCCGGCAACAGTTTGAGAAAATCAGCGCCAGGAAAAATCTGGAAGACGCTGTCAAGCTGGCGCTTCGTCGGTGCCCGCCAGAAAAGCCGCTTGTCGAACCAGCCTGGCACGATTCGTTCCTGGTAATGAAAAAATATGGTAATGCCGCCGTTTCCCGGAGCATAATCCTGGTTTAGCTGATAATCTGTTATTCCTCCGTCCCGATAAATCCCGGGGGGGGCTCCAGGAA
Organism: uncultured delta proteobacterium; assembly: GCA_963741425.1. Taxonomy (GTDB): domain Bacteria; phylum Desulfobacterota; class Desulfomonilia; order Desulfomonilales; family Desulfomonilaceae; genus DATJPW01. Next base: position 166,397 of record CAVUHP010000018.1, on the reverse strand, counting down.
TATTTCTTACTCCAGCGACAAAATACGGTAGCGATCCCGTGGCAAGAGCAGCGGAGCGAAGATTGTCGGCTGTCAGCTTAACCGCTCTTCCGCGGAACCCATCAATAAGAAATTTTGGGGTATCCGAGCCTGAAAAAAAGACCACTCTTTCAAAGAAAAGGTTCATGGTTCGGGAAGAAAGCACGTTGGCCAATGCCGCGGTTATAAGCCCCGTAGCTTGCGTTTTGCGAATTTCCGACCCAATGGGCCCCCGTCCGCGCGCCGTGTGTACTGCCAACTGATATGTGGGATGCTCCAGAACAACGGGGATGTCATGAGGCTGGAGGAAGTCTTCCACATTGCTCTTAAGGGCAGCGCTGATAGTCTGTGGTGTATCTGCTTTGGTGAACACATTCCGGGAGTACGCTATTCTCAACCTCTCGTGGGCATCCAAAGGATCTGCGCAAGCCATGGTCACACATCGCCACGCCCCGGCCGATGCACCCGCCAAGACTACCTTTCCGCCTTTTTCCAAAAATCTACTCTTGATAATGGCTCTATCGAATCCCACAGAGACGAACCACTTTGGGCCTCCCGCAGGTCCTGCGAACACGCGAATTCGCTCCGGTCTCAGTCCTTCGTCACGAATGGTAGGCAGGATGGAGGCACCGGCTTTGTATTGGATATAATTCATTGCGATAAAGAATACCATCGGGCCTGCATTAAGCCAATAGGGGGGAAGCCCAAATTTATCTTCATTGAGTTGCTTTGTAATGTCGGCATGTTGTGGCCATTATGTGCTATTGGACATAAAGCGTCTCCTAGCTAATTACAAAAACTTAGTGATTTTTAGAGATTTTTCTTGACAACAAGATTGATATGATAGATGAGGTGATCACAATTTGACGTGGAGGAAGGGTATGTTGAGAAGTAACCCGCCCACACATCTGTTTTCACTTAAATTTCCACTGAGAAAGGCTATGCGGAGTTCCTGACGATCACCTTCACCCAGCTCGAACGTGGTCACAGGGGAGCTTTGCTTCAGTCTAGATCATTAGCGAGTTAGACTAACAATTGGTCGGTGGCTCGGCGCACTCTACCGGGGGGCGTACGCGCGGCTGATTTTTGGAAAATCGCGTGCTCGATTACCCAGCGAGCAACCTACCCGCTGCCTTGTTCCATAGTTTATTGTGTTTATTCGAATTGTTACTATAATTTTATTATTTATTACATTTGTAAATTGATATTACATACCTTATCTTAAAGTAATTCATTACATAGAATACATTATTTCTCACAAGTTGATAAAAATTAGTGGAATTGCGCCATTTTTTCCTTGACAGATTTTCCAAAAAATTATCTAAGCAAAACCGAGAAGTTCGAGCTGGGAGGAAGGGTGCAATGAGAAGAAGCCCTTGTACTGTATTGGTTTGCCTGCTACTTTTTATATTTAACTTTGATGCTCTGGCCGCATCCAATTACGACAGAATAGATGTAATTATCGATCCGGTCGAATGGACTCGAGCGTCATTCAACCCTGTAGTGCAGCCCGATGAGCAGCCTCTGCAGTTTCAGCCGGCTGCTGGAAGAGGCATGCGAGGAGTCGGTCTTCACCAAAACCGATTCTTCGCTAAGCAGCCGATGAAATGCAAACCGCCGCTTTGCCCTCCAATGATGCCTTGCGGAATTGCTCCGTCCCCACCGTGCAAGCTTCCATCGCGCATGGTCGGCCAATGGGAATTGGCGACTCAAGTGTTCTTTGCCCGGACGCGCGGAACAGTGCGATGGCCTGCTCAGGTGCTTGGCATTCCTGCCACAGAGGCGGACCTGAACGATGATCTGGGGTTAGACGCACACAAAACCTTGTTAGAGTATTCGGCTTACTACCAGTTTCGCCCCACCTGGGCAGTGTTTTACTCTGTAATGCCCATATCCATGGAAGGAACCACGGTTCCGAATAGGACCATTTATTTTGGCCAGATACCAATCCCCGCGTTCATCCCTGTCAATACGAAGTGGGATTTTCTGTATCAGCAAGTTGGACTACTTTATCAGCCGATTCTTACTTGCAGTGCATCGGTATCTATTTACAGTTCATGGTTATTCAACGATCAGCGCCTCAAAGTGAACAACTCCGTATGCCCACTATCTTCATGCACCGCACTTGATAGGACCAGGAACATGGTCATGTCGGGAATCAATGTCCAAAAGTGCATCCGAACCATGTGCAATGGAGCGACGTTCTCTTGTGATAACAGAATAGGATTGGGCTATTTGGACGGGACCTTCGCCTTGGACGTTCAGGCCGGCTTTCGTTTCAGTGTGCCCATGAATTGTGGACGCTGGGGCTTTGCCCGTGGAGGTTATCGGTTGATCAATTTCACTGAAAATCGAACTGACCTGCGGCTTGATGTTGCGTTGGAAGGTGGTTTTGTCGAGGGAGGTTTGATCTTCTAATCCAGGATTTTCCCTTGAATGGCGCCGGAAACTGAATGTCCTAACCAGGGGCTTTTGAGACCTCACCTTGATTGAATGTCCACTCTCAAGGATTTCATGGGCCTTTGAAGCTACCCTCCTCCGGCGCCATTCCTTGTATTATCCTATTTCCAGAAAAACGAAAAGCCCGATACGGCTGAAACAGCCGCCCTTTTAGGGCTTTTCAACGGTCAAAAGGGTATGTTGAGAAGTGGTTCCCTGTTATCACATCCCTCAATATTGGCAACTCCTTTTTTGATTTTTTGCAGCAAAAATTTATTAGTTATGTATTTATGACACGCATAGGATAAGTTACGTTTACAAATTAACAAATTACTTTGGAATAATGTGTTGATTATAGAAATTTCTGTCACTTTATGTCATAAAGTTATCCTGGACTTCATGATTTTAATGCAGCGGCAGTTTATCTTAAGGACAAAAATGCACTGATATCACCATTTACAAAAAATCCTAAATGTGGTATTTTGAAATTTGAGATATATTTCTCAGTGACCCAAATGAGGAGGCAAAGATGATCCCTAACGATGATGTACGATCCACAGGTTCCAGGGATCAGGGGGCCGTCTCCGGATGGACCAGTCTTCATTCATGGATTTTCCTCGCCATTGTGCTGATCGCTGTCCTGGTCATAGGAATGCAGAATAGGTACCATTATCTGAGTCCTCTTGGATTGGGCAAGGCGTATAGAATAGACAAATTATTCGGCGGTATTCAAGAGTATGAACCTTCAAGCGGTTGGATCGCAGCGCAACTCCAACCCATGCAACAACCCATGCCCGGGACATCCCCTGAAATGTCTCAAGCTGTTCCTATGCGTATGCCGGGTACGGTTCCGCCTCCCCCTGGAAGTATGGCGCTCGGAACACCGCAGCCCCCTGAGTCACAAGAGGAAGAGACTTCCCCTTCGGCAGTTACTAAAGAATCTCCTCCAAAGACCGCCAGCCGGGGAAAAGAAACCACTGAGATAGGTCTGGACGAGCGGGCGAAACTTTTTAAGAAAGCCTTCCCGGATTTTGGGAAAGAAGAGTTTCAGTTAGCAAACGATGATTTGTATCCGGATTGGAAGAAAACTGTTGCCCCGAATGGGACCTGGCCCGAGTTCCTAGGCACATACCGAGAATTTGTTCAGTGGTGGACGGACCAGGGATCGCCCCAGGAAACCGGCTCAAAGCTGTGGAAGGATTTTTTGGCTTCACGCGGCAAGCGATAAATATTGAATTCAGACTCATGTCCTTACTGTGGCGAAAATCATCCTCCCCGCTGTGGTCTGAAGCACACTAGTAACCGTTACATCGACATTTCTGCCCATGTAACGTCTACCATTATCTATTACCACCATTGTGCCGTCGTCCAAGTAAGCGACACCTTGGCCGTGCTCTTTTCCTTCCTTCATTATTTGAACCCGTATATTTTCCCCCGGCAAGACGATCGGTTTCAAAGCGTTCGCCAGTTGGTTAATATTCAAGACGAGAATTGAATGCACTTCCGCGACTTTGTTTAGATTGAAATCATTCGTTATGATTGGATAACCGGTCTCTTTGGCCAAAGAAATGAGTTTCTGGTCCACTTCCTTTATCGCGGGATAGTCCGTGTCGTTGATAACGACGTTCATAATTGACTGTTTTTGGATTTTGTTGAGAATGTCTAAACCGCGGCGCCCCCTGGTACGTTTCGTGGAATCGGAAGAATCCGCTATCATTTGGAGTTCTTTCAGGATGAACTGGGGTATTATGAGATCTCCCATTACAAAGCCAGTTGAACAGACATCTGCAATGCGCCCATCGATTATGACCGAAGTATCCAGAATACCCATGACTCCGCGAATCTTTTCAGCGGTCTCGGTCAGTTTCTCATTGAGTTCCAAGGTCTTGGTCGATCCTAACTGCATGCCCATCAAGCTCGTCATAATTATGATCAAACCATAAATTGAAGCGGCTACTTGTGGGGTCTCAATTATGTAACTCACCGGAGCGCCGATCAGCATACCAATAATGGCCCCAATGATAATGCCTATCGCTCCACCGACGACCTTAAAAACCTCTGTGGCTAGCCATGAACGAAGCACCAGGAGACACACAAACCCTAATACAAGGCCCGCCACAGCGTAAATCATGATTCCGATGTAATCAAAAAGCAGATACCAGCCGATAAGTGCACAAAAAAAGCCTGGAATGGTTACAAGAACAGTGGACAGCATCTTGCGGGGCATCAGCTGTAAGTCCTTTCGAACAGAGGTGAAAAATGGCGGGAAGAACTTAAATTATGGTTGTATCTTATTCGAGGGGATTCGGTGTTTTCGATTGTTGAAAAATCCTGCTTATGGTCCGTTCTATTTCTCGTTCATCCATCTTCTTCGCTATGGACAACTCTTTTATCAGAAGGTTTCTGGCCTGATCAAATAATCTGCGCTCGCCATAGGACAAGTCTTTTGATTCCTTAAGCAAACTGAGATCGCGGAAAACTTCCGCAGCTTGAAAAATACTGCCGTTTCGCATTTTGTCTTGATATTCACGTAATCGCTTATTCCATGTCTGTGAATCAGCCTTGGTTCGTGTCTTTAGGATTTCTATTACACTCGGCACTTCAGCTTCATCAACAATCTTTCGGACCCGGTTTGAAGTAACTTTGTCAACCGGTAGCTTGATTACAGTGCAAGATGTATTAATTTCGGTTTCCAGTATATAGCAGAGTTGATCCGAGTCCCCTATTTTTTCTTTTTTGATATCCAATACTCGCGCCACCCCATGAATCGGATAAACGACAACGTCTCCGATTTCAAACATTTCGCCCGCTCCCTTCATGCACTCGTCCTAATTGTTCACGCGTTTTGATCTTTGCTAATTGGAGCCCATCCCCCCGCCTAATCCAGCAAAATAAAGGGAATTCTGCAGTGAAAAAACAATTATGTCATTTTGGGTTGAAACTATCGATATGGGAAGTTACAATCCGGATGCTCCTGGAATTGCAACGACCGGCTCCTTCCAAACGGGGGCCAGGATATACAAGGTGTTGTGGTTTGTCAACAAAAAAGCACAATATGGAGTAAATATGAGTCGCTACATCTTGTGCCTTGTGACTATTGATGATCTCGAAAAGGCCACTGAAATAGCCAACCTCCTAGTTGAAAAAAAATTGGCTGCGTGCGTGAATATCATCCCGCAAATACAATCGATTTACCGTTGGAAGGGTGAAATATGTAGTGACACCGAGCGCCTGATGATAATTAAGACTCGGGAAGATTTGTTTAAAGAGCTTGAGGCAGTGGTGACAAAACTGCATCCGTACGACGTCCCTGAGATAATATCATTTAATATTCACCAGGGCTTTTCGGCGTATTTGGGATGGATTGATGAGTCGACAGAAAAACCTTCCGAGTGATGCTTATTATCTCATTATAGACGGTTGCCGAATACTGAATATCCCTGTTAATAAAAAAGCCGCCGAAAAGATGATCCGTCATATGGAACTCATAAGGATTTGGGGAAGTAGAATCAATCTCACTGCGATAACAGAACCGCGCGAAATGGCGATTCTTCACTTTTTAGATTCGTTGACCGTATTTAAGGTAATCCAGTTTGGTTCCGGACTACGCATTCTCGATATTGGCAGCGGCGCTGGTTTTCCCGGCCTGGTACTACAGACGGCTGACGAAACACTCAAGGTTACTCTTCTTGATCGTGATCCAAAGAAAACCGTTTTCCTGAAGCATGCGGCCCGGACATTAAATTTGACCGGAATAGGATTTATAAATCAGCCTCTGAATAATTTGCTCGATAATCCATCCAGTTGGTCTTTTGACTGTGTCGTTTCCAGGGCCTTTTCATCCAATGCTGCGGTTCTTGACAGGTTACACTTGCTTATGCCCGAAACAGGTTTTCTGGTAACCATGGGAGGGCCTTCTTCCAAGGGTTTTGTCTTAAAGAATTTCCATTTAACAGAATCCTGGGAAGGAAATCTTCCCTTCTCTAGCAGGCTTAGAAAAGTTTCAGTTCATAGGCCAAATTCGAGAACGTCCGCCTGATGTTCTTGGGAACCTATTTTTTCGATCTGCATATGATTATTTGCTTTTGTTTTGCAGTCAGTTTTGTGATAAGAGGGCTACCCTAGTTCCTAATACTATATGTTGTGGGTTATTGCTGATGGGACGCGTAATCTGTATATGCAATCAGAAGGGCGGTGTCGGCAAGACTACTACCGCAGTTAATGTGGCTGCTTGTCTTGCGTTATCCGAGCGGCACACTCTCTTAATAGATCTTGATCCACAGGCAAATGCATCTAGTGGAGTTGGTATACGGTTATCCGCGGGTGAGCCTTCGGTCTATGACTTACTTCTAGGCAGGGAAAATGCCCAAAAAATAATAATGAAAACAGAACTCGAATACCTGGACATTTTGCCTGCTTCACAAGACCTTATCGGAGCGGAAGTAGAGCTTGTGTCATTTGCTTCCAGAGAAAGATTGCTCAAATCAGCAATTGCTCCGATAATAGGTGACTATGATTATACATTCATAGACTGTCCTCCTTCGTTGGGTTTTCTAACTCTCAATGCGCTAGTCGCCGCAGATTCCGTGCTCGTACCGATACAATGTGAATATTATGCCTTGGAAGGAGTAGGCTATCTGTTAAAGACCATTAGAAGAATTCAATCTGTCCTAAATTCGTCCTTGAACGTTGAAGGTTTCTTAATGACTATGTTTGATCCGCGAAATAATCTTAGTCACCAGGTGGTTGAGGACGTGAGGAAGAATCTCAATGGGCAGGTGTTTGCAACTGTAGTTCCGAGAAATGTAACATTATCCGAATCACCGAGTTTTGGCAAACCTGTGGTTTTGTATGATATTGCATCTAGAGGCGCGGCCAGTTATCTCGCCTTGGCAAAGGAGATTATGGATGCTGAAGGTCACCGAGACGGCCAAGAAGCGTACCGTGTTGGGGCAAGGTCTTAATGCTCTAATTCCTATGGATGACTTTGTACCTAATACCGATCCGGCTCAGCACATACGAAGTGTAAGTATTGACGATCTCATTCCGAATCCTCATCAACCCCGAAGTTTGTTTTCAGAAGAATCTTTGATGGATCTGAGCAAGTCCATTAAAGAAATGGGAGTCATTCAGCCGCTGATAGTCCGTCCTGCCGCGGATCAAAAATATGAGATCGTAGCGGGGGAAAGGCGCTGGCGAGCAGCTATGTTGGCGGGGTTTCCTACTGTACCTGTTATCGTGCGTCAGTTGACGGACGTTGAATCCTTAGAAATAGCACTGATAGAGAATCTTCAACGTGAAGATTTGAATCCGGTGGATACCGCAGAAGCTTATGATATTCTCATCAGAAAATTTTCGTACACGCATGAAAATTTGGCCCAGCGAATCGGTAAGGATCGCACAAGCATCACTAATCACCTTCGGCTGCTCAAATTGCCGGATCCCATAAAGAAGCATCTTCGAGACGAATTGATCAGCATGGGCCATGCAAGAACTCTTCTGGCGCTCGATCATGTGCCTATGCAATTGAATCTTTCAAATAGAGTAATTAGGCGAAAACTCTCTGTGAGAGAACTAGAGAAAATAGTTCAGAATTATAAGAATCAACAAGATTCAAAGGTTACGAAGAATCGGATAACTAATCCCGCCCTGGCGACTCTCGAGACTCGCCTGTCCCGCCATTTTTCAACGAGGGTGACAATCAAACAAAATCCTAATGAAATAGGCAAATTAGAAATACATTTTCATTCAAGAGAAGAGCTGGACCGACTGCTTGAGCTAATGGGTTATTCCGAAGATTTCTCTTGAAATCACGGGTTCCCCGTGTTACCCTGCATTAATTATTCCATTAAAAATATTGGGTTTTTACGTCAATGGATACCTGGATCCGATGCATGGAGGTGCTTCGAGGTAAGGTGAATGACCATGTCATGTCTACCTGGCTCGAGCCCGTGGTTTGCGAGGAAATTTCAGAAGGGAAGTTGACCCTTTCTGTGCCGAATAATTTTTTCGCCGCGTGGATAAAAGATAATTATCTACGATTGTTACTCGATTCTCTTCTCGAACTCACCGGAATCAGCTATGAAGTTGCGTTTCGGTGCAGGGATGATTCCGGTCAAAATAATTTACCGAAACTCGTTCACGCATCGCACTCCGAGCCAAATGCTTCGTTTGTTATAACAGAAGAATTCGCGCTTAGGCGAAATCTGAATCCACGCTACACCTTTGAGAGTTTTGTGGTAGGATCATGCAATCAGTTCGCTCATGCTGCGGCTTTATCTGTGTCCGAAAATCTCGCCGGCAGCTATAATCCTCTTTTTCTTTACGGCGGAGTTGGTTTGGGCAAGACACACCTAATGAGCGCCGTCGGTTATGAAGTTTTATCCAAGAACCACACGAAAAGAGTGTCATTTAGCACTTCGGAGGAGTTCACCAATGAGGTGATTAGTGCCATTCGATTTGACAAGATGGCTGATTTTAGGAATAAATACCGGAATGTAGACCTTCTACTCATTGACGATATCCAGTTCATAGCCGGCAAAGAAAGAACACAAGAGGAATTCTTCCATACATTCAACGCGATTTACGAGAACCGCAAACAGATAGTTATAACATCCGACCGATTTCCAAACGAAATATCTGATATGGAGCTCCGGCTCAAATCCCGATTCAGTTGGGGTCTCATCGCTGACATTGGAGTACCCGATCTGGAAACCAAGGTGGCTATCCTGAAAAGGAAAGCCTACGAGGACTCGTTGAAATTGCCGGATGACGTAGCCTATTTTTTGGCTGAAAACGTTGAAACAAATATAAGAGAACTGGTCGGTTGTCTTGTCAGAGTGATAGCGATGAGTTCACTCCAGGGCCTTCCGCTTACAAAAGAATTAGCGGAGATGGCTTTAAAGGATATTTTTCGCCGCAGCATCAAGAAAATCACCGTTGACGACATACTTTCGCATGTTGCCAAAGCTTTTAACGTTAAGGTGTCGGATATCAAATCGAAGAAGAAACATAAATTGTACTCCTTGCCCAGACAGGTTGCCATGTATTTGACCAGAGAACTCACCGAATTGTCCTATCCGGAGATAGGAACCGCTTTCGGAGGAAAGGACCACTCCACTGTTATCTATGCCACACGAAAAATCGAAAAAGCCATGGAAGAAAATCATTCGTTGAAAAATATGGTGGACGCGGTCAAGAAGGATATTCGGACGTGAGCAGAACTGATGATTACTTGTGGAAAATCTGTCTAAATGCACTGGATAATTCAACTCGGTTTAGTTTTTCACAATTCAACGGTATACGGATTAACCAATTACCAACAGCAGTAACTCAGTCGAAAAGCGGAGCGGATTGCTTTTTCCACAAATTCACAGCCCCTCTTAATACGACTATTTCTTTTAATTATTATTTAATCGGAAGAATCAATTAGGAGGATTCATGTTTATAGAAATCGAAAGAGACATTCTTCACGACGGACTTTCAAAGTCGGTTCCGATTACTGAAAAGAAATCTACTCTGCCGATTTTGTCTCATGTTTTGTTCAATGCCGAGGACTCAACTCTACAGTTGACTGCGACCGATCTTTCCGTGGGATTACGGCTGGTGTATTCCTGCACAATGAAAGAAGGTGGCATGTTAGCAATTCCTGGAAAGAAAATTTTTGAAATAATTAGAGAATTACCGTCAGGTCCTGTATCTATGCAATCATCGGCTAACGGTCGGATCAAAATAATTGCAGGAAAAAGTGAATTTGAGTTGGCCGGCATGGATGCTGCGGATTATCCGGCATTTTCCGGAGTGGAAGGAGTTGAAACAGCTGGAATTCAAGCGGAAAAATTGCTCTATATGATAGACAAAACGCTTTTCGCATCATCCAATGATGAGTCCAGATTCAATCTGAACGGGGTACTCTTCGAGCAGAATCAACAAGTCATTAGACTTGTGGCTACCGACGGGCATCGTTTGGCTTTAATTGATGAAGATCTGGGGATATCTGTGCCATCAAAAGTCTTGGTTCCAAAAAGAGGTCTGTTGGAACTGAAAAGAATGCTGGAAAACGTAAAAGCGAATGTTGAGCTGGGCTTTGAACCAAAGAATATGTGCATCAAAGACGAACATTTTGTTATGACATTAAGACTGATTGACGGGGATTACCCTGATTATCGCAAGGTAATTCCTGAATCAGGAGAAAAGATATTGAAATCAGACCGTACCAGGCTGCTATACGCTCTGAAAAGAGTGGCGATTCTGACTTCGGACAGAAACAAAGGGGTTGATGTTATTATAAATTCTGGTAAAATTGAAATTACGGCAGTCCATCCGGATTTAGGCACCGCCAAGGATGAACTTGATGTAGAATATGAAGGAGAACCTTTTTCGCTTCTGATAAATGTAGGATATTTCATCGATTCACTGAACGCTGTCGATACGGAAAAAATTAGCCTGGAATTTCACCAAGAAGGATCTCCCCTCGTAATAAGACCAGAACCTACCAAACATTATTTCAATCTTGTGATGCCCATGAGGAAATAATTCACGAGAACGGATTGGATATAGCAATAATATGGAAGAAGAAAATCGGAACGTGCAGGAAGACCAATATTACGGCGCTGAAAATATTAAAGTTCTCGAGGGCATGGATGCCGTACGAAATACGCCTGGAATGTACATCGGGAATACCGGTCCCGAAGGCCTTCATCAGTTGGTTTGGGAAGTAGTGGACAATGCTGTGGACGAGGCTTTGGCGGGATTTTGCAAGAATATTTCTGTCACAGTGCATCTGGATTCATCAGCAACGGTGGAAGATGACGGCAGAGGCATTCCCACAGAAAAGCACCCTACTGAAAAGATTCCGGCCGCGGAAGTGGTAATGACAATGCTGCATGCCGGGGGCAAATTTGATAGTAAATCGTATAAAGTCTCAGGAGGGCTCCACGGAGTTGGCGTATCGGTTGTAAATGCGCTGTCGGAAGCATTAAAACTTGAAATTCGGCGAGAGGGCCAAGTTTTTCGGCAGACCTATCGACGCGGTAAAAAACATTCCGAACTTGAAGTCGTAGGCACTACTCGACGAAACGGGACGAAAATTACATTCAAGGCGGATACGGAGATTTTCGGGAATCTTGAATTTAATTATGACATTATTGCCGCGAGACTACGTGAGTTGGCTTATCTAAACAAAGGTTTAAAGATAAATTTTGAAGACGAAAGATCGCAGAAACCTGCGGTCACTTTTGAGTACGAGGGAGGTATAGTCTCGTTCGTAGAGCATCTAAACACCGCCAAAAAGGTCATGGACGGCCCTCCTATTTATATACAAAGTGAAAAAGATACTAATTTTGTCGAATGTGCAATCCAGTACAATGACAGTTATTCGGAGACAGTTTTCTCATACTGTAACAACATCAATACGTTCGAAGGAGGCACTCATCTTTCCGGCTTTAGAGGTGCCCTTACCAGAACCATAAATCAGTACGCAAACGCTAAAGGACTATTCAAAAACGGAAAGAGCCAATTATCTATAAGCGGAGACGATCTTCGTGAAGGTTTGACAGCCGTGTTGAGTGTCCGAATGTTTAATCCGCAATTTGACAGCCAAACCAAATCCAAACTCGGCAATATGGAAATACGCGGCATAGTCGAGCAGCTTATCAATGATAAGTTGGCCCAATATCTGGAAGAAAATCCGCAGGCTGCTCGATGGATCATAAATAAAGGCTTGGAGGCAAGCAGGGCAAGAGAAGCAGCTCGTAAAGCAAGAGAGCTTACTCGACGAAAAACGGCTTTGGAAAGTTCCGCGCTGCCTGGGAAGTTGGCTGATTGTCAGGAGAAAGATCCTGCTCTAGCAGAATTATTCATAGTAGAAGGAGAGTCAGCCGGAGGTTCCGCCAAGCAAGGTAGAGATAGACGAACTCAAGCTGTTCTTCCCTTGAAGGGCAAGATCCTCAACGTAGAGAAAGCAAGATTCGACAAAATAGTTCAGAGCCAGGAAATACGGGTTCTAATAACAGCATTGGGAACCGGAATAGGAGAAGAGGATTTCGAAATCTCCAAGATTCGGTACCAAAAAGTCATTATCATGACGGATGCCGATGTAGACGGATCGCATATTCGCACCTTACTTTTGACTTTTTTCTTTCGATGGATGCCCGACGTGATCAATCGAGGATACTTGTATTTTGCTCAACCACCCCTTTTTAAAATAAAAAAGGGAAAAGGAGAAATTTACGTCAAAGACGAAAGCTCGCTTGATGACATTATCCTCAATCAGGGACTTGAAAACGTCAAGATTACCCCGGCAGAAGGAGCTCCACTGGAAGGAGCTGTCTTGGCGAATATCATCAAGAATCTGTTGAGAATGGAAAAAATACTCGATTTATTCGAAGTGAAAAACATGGAGAGGCTGGTATTAAAAGCTTTTGCCGCGGAAGGTCTAACCCAGAGTTCCCTGGCGGATTTGGAACGAACAACAGAAACAGTGGAACACGTTCTCAGAAAAATTGAAAACCGTTATCCCGAACTGATGCCGGTTACGATAGATATTGACAAAGACGAGGAGGAATCGAAGTATCGCATAAACGTCAAGTCACGTCGTAACGGATTGGAACGGCGGACCGTAATTGACTACGATCTTACCGAATCGCCTTCTTTTGAAGAGATTGTGTCGATAAATCGAAAAGTCGAAGCAGTAGGCGAGCCTCCATTTCGAGTAGAGATGGAAGATAAGGTTGAAGAGGTTTCTTCGTTCTCCAGACTTGTAGCAATTATTGTGGACCACGGTCGAAAAAAACTGGCGATCCAACGATACAAAGGACTTGGTGAAATGAACGCGGACCAACTCTGGGAAACTACAATGAATCCGGAGAACCGCCAAATCCTTCAGGTGGCTATCGAAGACGCCGTGAAAGCGAACGAGATCTTTTCGACGTTAATGGGCGATCAGGTCGAGCCCAGAAGAGAATTTATAGAAAAGAATGCGTTGAATGTGGTGAATCTAGATTATTGAAAACCATTCATCGACCCCGATCTGAAAGCGGTAAACAGTGGATTCATTAAAGCAGGTAATTAAAGAGTTCCTCTTTGGAATGGCGGTTTATGAACTGGTTCCGGTGAAGGAAAAGGCTGAACTGGAGCGGCTCCTGTTCATCAGCTTGTTCGGAGATCTATTGGGTATTCCCCTATGGCAACCGTACCATTCGCTACGGATATTGCCCTACGTTTGTACCAGACTTGGTTCCTGGAAGCGTTCCGTACTCAGGCCGCGGGATTGGACAGATAGGGCTTTTGATTGATCAATTCGCTGAGCGGAAAAATCTTACTGGGGTAACAGTCTCGGCGAAAGCGGTACTACTAAACAATATTGAAAAATGCTTGGGAAGGGGTTCGGAAACCTTTTCTAGGTAGAAAAGGTTCCCGGAAGATTGTATGTCAAACGGCAGGTCGAGGTAAAAGCTTCGCTTTTTCAGCTATTTCGCCGACTTTTTCCTCCCATTCAATCGCCATGATGTGAACTCCGGCTATGCCCGGGATCTGGCGCAACTCTTCAATTATTTCCACAGCGATCTTTATGCCTTCTTCAGCTTGCTTCTCTTTAGGGGTATCCTTCATTCTTTTTAGAAGCTCATCCGGAACATCCATCCCCGGAACATTATTTGCCATGTACCTCGCCATACCAAATGACTTGAAAGGAGTGACTCCGCCCAGAATATAAAGTTTCTCGTGGATTCCACGATCCACAACGCCTTTCATCCACTCGCGGAATTTGTTTAAATTGAAGATGCATTGCGTTTGAATAAATTCCGCTCCTGCAGCAGCTTTTTTTGCAAGCCTAGGAACTCGGATTTCAAAAGGATCCGCAAATGGATTTTCCGCGGCGCCCACGAACAATTTAGGGGCTCCTTTAATATCATCGCCGCCAAGGAATTTGCCTTCATCCCTCATACGGCGGACCGTATTGATAAGCTGCATGGAATCTATATCAAACACATTCTTGGCCTGTGGATGATCGCCAAATTTCTGATGATCTCCCGAAAGACAGAGCATGTTCTTTATTCCAAGAGCCGCTCCACCCAGAATATCACTTTGAATCGCTATCCTGTTGCGGTCTCGACACACCATCTGCATCACAGGCTCAAGACCTTCCTGCATCATAATCACTGCGGAGGCTATAGAGGACATCCTCACTACGGAAGTTTGATTATCTGTTATGTTGAAGGCATCTGCATTGCCTTTTAACAATTGGCACTTTCTTCTTATCACATCGGGATCAGCTCCTCGAGGTGGTCCGCATTCGCCAGTAACTGCGAACTGCCCTGATCGAAGGATCTTTTCGAGTTTACTGTCTGTTTTGCATTCCACACTCATCGCTGAAAATCCTCCCTGATCATCTTTCGTGGACCTCCGTCTCGATTGGTTCTCCAGTCACATATTCCCATCAGTTCCTCATATCGATCCATTAACCCGAGGCTCTTGAGCCGATCGACAATGAGCTGCCAACCGCAATCCACCTCAGAATCAATTTCGCATTTCCCTTTTGTCGAGCCTCCGCATGGGCCGTTTAGCAGACTCTTGGAACATCTGGTAATAGGACAGATCCCGCCTGTGTAGTACAATTTGCATTCTCCACAGGTTTGGCATTTCTCTACATAGTATCCTTCTTTCACTGAGCCGCCCACGAACGTTGTATTCAGGGCCGGGTAGGCTGGAGTGGAAGAATATCGTTCCGCCATATACTGCACGCCCACGCCGCATGCCATGGAGACTACGGCATCCACTTCAGGAACAATGCTTTGGACCTGGTCTATATATTCCGGATCGCACTGTCGTTCTACTGTTTTCTCAATGATTTCAAGTGGCACGCCTTCCTTTTCGCGGGCCATCCGAAGCTGGCTGGACAGGACACGTACTGCGTCATCTCCGCCGGTAAGACATACCGTCACGCAGCCTCCACAACCTAGTACCAAGATCCTTTTGTGGTGCTCCAGCATTTTGAGAATTTCTTCGAAGGGCTTCCTCTCACCTATAACCATTTGGTTCCTCCCAAGCGACGCTTCAGAGCTCTTCCCTCTGTAAATATTATGCCGCTTGATCTTTCACATTTTTATATTTCCTGTTCAGCGGGCTCGGACCGAGTTCCCGTATGCGTTGAGTAAACTCATTTGCCACCTCGGCAAACTTGGGACCCATGGCTGCACTCATATTGAACATCTCCAGTCTTTCCGGCTCAAGCCCGACTTCCTGGATTAGCTTTTTGGTATAATTCACTCGAGGTTTTGCAACCAGGTTTCCATGCATGAAATGGCAGTCGCCTTCAAGGCAGCCTGCCACATACACCCCATCCGCGCCCTTTTCAAAGGCTCTCAAGAGAAATATAGGGGTAACTTTGCCTGTGCAGGGCAGCCGTATGATTCTGATATTAGGCGGATATTCCAGCCTCATACTGCCTGCCAGATCGGCCGCGCCATATGCGCAGTAATGACAACAAAACGCGACTATTGTTGGCTCAAACTCTCCCATTATTATTAATCTCCTGGATTAATACTGGAATTCTAAGGTTGGAATTCTAATGTAAACGAATATAAAAAAAATAGCAAGGCACTGATAAGGGGTTAAACCTTCCATGGGAACCACTTTGTGTCAAAAAAAGCTACGCCCTAATCAGCTTCAAAGGTTCTCCCAATTTTGTCCGAAGTCTTCGGCGATCAATTCTTTGATTGTTCGTAGATCAGCCGATGATTCGAATTCGCGCGTCTTGGGCTCCGGCCCTCCACATTCTGTGAAGACCGGCCTTTTCAGGAGCAATCCTTTTATAATTGGAGTAAGCGGATATCCGAAGTTCTCCACGCTGCCAGTCGACCGACGCACAAATTTCCGTGTCAATGTTTGTAAATCGAGAATGAGGGTAAAACCTCGTCGGAAAAGAATTTCCATGTGATTAGTTTTAATTATTCGTACTGCTTTTTTCGGATCTGAGCGGCTTATCTCCTCTAAAGCGATATTGATGTACCCACTCACTTTCTTGATGCCATTCAGCAGATCGCCCACTGATCCGGCATCTTTCACATCCGCAATCATCACTTTGTTAGCTAAATGTGCCAACTCCACAGACAGCCTTTGCCTTTCATCCGGATCATTCACTCTGTCAAGGGTCTTTTTGAATAACGAACTGTCATCCAGAGTAGCTAAAGGATATGCGAGCAGTTTTTCGGGTTGTTCTTCAGTCTCGTCAACTGGCGAGTACGCATCGCGCGAGCCTTTGATGATCAAGTCAGGTTTCACGGGCCGATAGATTTCGAGCGCCTCATCAAAATCAGGAAAGCCCTTGTCTGCAAGCCGCGCTTGAGCCCATTTCAGGGCCCTTTCCACCGTGGCTGGATCGACGCCGGCAACGATTTGCTGGATCACTGTGTAATAGTACTCCGGGTTCCACCGGAACATCGTTCCAAGGAAACTCTTTATTAGATCTTCAGGAACATCGCCGAGAAATTCGACGAAAAAGATACGGTCAAGGCTGAACCAGGGAAAGTCATCCTGCTCTTCAAGGTGATCGATATCCGGATTCCGGACCGAAACTCTAACAAGGCTATTCAGTATCAAAACTACTAATTCAGGGTCCGTGACTTGCAAAAACTGAAGTATCTTTTCTTCACCAACGGCTGCAATGATCTCGATCCATTCGGACGCTGCCTTTGGAGTGAAGACACCGCGGTACCACACATCCATATCTATTAAATGCCTGAGCTGCGCGCCAGTGGTCATAGTGATGAGCGCGGGCGCCCTTTCTCGTCCCAGTGCCTTAATGGTGAAATAAATTTCCTCTTCCGAAATCGCACGCACTATTTCCCATGGCCGAGCAGCTATTTCGACCAGTTCCTCGCGGGCTTCAGGCGAGAGATCACCGAAGATCTCTATTTTCCGTTTTGTGGGAAGGGCATCGAATGATTCGATGATTTGCAGGGCTTCGTCGTGAGAGGACAGCTTTGTCATAGTTAGAGTTTATACCGCGCATAGCGTGAAATCAATGAACCCGCCTCAACGCGCAAGGTGGCGCGGAAGCACTGAACGTTTGTTCAAAGAGCAGCGCATCACTCTGAAAGCTCATCGCAAAGGATGAAGATGACATCCTCAGGAAGCGAAAGCGCTTCTTCAATAAGTTCCTTGGTCTTCATGATGATGGAACTCCCGCTTGTTATGAATTGATTCCAATTGTGGCATCAATCGGCGTAAGGGAATCAAAGCGTGAGAAACAGCATTTGATCCTATTTTTCAAGGCATCCATCCGCCGACACTGCTGGGGAATGATCACTCGGGACCAAATTAATCAATGCATTCGGGGGCTAAATTGTTATACAATCGGCTCTCAAGAACTAACGAGGCAGGGACAATACAGATTCACCGCAGAGTACGCAGAAAAGAAGATATGTTTTGGGGCAGGCCGGAAAGCCTGCCAGTCCTGAAATGACCCTTTCAGGCAGGCTGGAAAGCCTGCCCCACGCAGAAATTCTAGCCTGATATCTAGCTCTTCTCAGCGGCCTCCGCGATCTCCGTGGTGAACGATTGGAGGGGTGGAATATGGAAAAACTAGTAGGCAAAGCGATTATTGCCATGGGGGGCGGTCCTACCGCGGTAATCAATCAATCACTGGTAGGCGCCGTGCTTCAGGCGCGTCAATATGCCCACATTACCCAATTTTATGGAGCATTTCGTGGAGTCGAAGGACTTGTGGCTGAAGAGCTGATCAACTTGTCCGAAGCCACCACTCATAATTTAGAGATGGTTGCGCGCACTCCTGGGGCAGCAATACGCAGCACTCGAGTCAAGCCGAATGAGGAATACTGCAAACGCATTTTTGAAGTTTGTAAGGCGCATGGAGTACACTATTTTTTTTATATAGGAGGGAATGATTCCGCGGAAACATGCAGAATCGTCAACAAATTCGCCACGGAGGCATCCTACGAATTGAGAGTGATGCACATTCCCAAGACTATTGATAATGATCTAAGAGTCACCGACCACTGCCCGGGGTATGGCTCCGCTGCAAAATTTGTGGCCCAGTCATTTTCGGGCGTTAACCTGGACAACCGATCTCTCCCGGGTGTTTACATAGGCATCGTCATGGGCCGGAACGCGGGATTTCTTACAGCATCGTCGGTGTTTGCACGCAAATATGAAGATGACGGGCCTCATTTGATATATTTGCCGGAACGAACATTCAATTTTGATGAATTTCTGTCGAGCGTCGAAGAAACATATTCAAAATTCGGTCGTGCAGTAGTCGCGGTTTCGGAAGGCATTCAGATGGCGGATGGTACGCCTGTTGTGGCAGGCCTGCTGAAACAAACCGAGACAGACTTGCACGGGAATGTCCAGCTTTCCGGAACTACCTCCCTGGGTGACGCGCTAATGGATTTGGTAAAAGACAAGTTGAAAATCAAGAGA
>CAVUHP010000018.1:0-142500 GCA_963741425.1 uncultured delta proteobacterium | reverse complement strand
GGTCGAGGACACTGTCTGGTGGGTAGTTTGACTGGGGCGGTCGCCTCCTAAAGAGTAACGGAGGCGCGCGAAGGTTCCCTCAGGCTGATTGGAAACCAGCCGTAGAGTGTAAGGGCATAAGGGAGCTTGACTGCGAGAGAGACATCTCGAGCAGGTGGGAAACCAGGTCTTAGTGATCCGGTGGTTCCGTGTGGAAGGGCCATCGCTCAACGGATAAAAGGTACCCCGGGGATAACAGGCTGATCTCCCCCAAGAGTTCACATCGACGGGGAGGTTTGGCACCTCGATGTCGGCCCATCGCATCCTGGGGCTGAAGTCGGTCCCAAGGGTTTGGCTGTTCGCCAATTAAAGCGGTACGCGAGCTGGGTTTAGAACGTCGTGAGACAGTTCGGTCCCTATCTTCCACGGGCGCAGGATATCTGAGAGGCGCTGTCCCTAGTACGAGAGGACCGGGATGGACGGACCCCTGGTGTTCCGGTTGTCGCGCCAGCGGCATAGCCGGGTAGCTACGTCCGGATCGGATAACCGCTGAAAGCATCTAAGCGGGAAACCGACCTCAAGATTAGATATCCCGGGCTTAGGCCCCTGAAGACCCCTCGAAGATGACGAGGTTGATAGGCCGGATGTGGAAGTGTGGCAACACATGGAGCTTACCGGTACTAATAGGTCGTGAGGCTTGATTCCCAAAGAAATAATATTTCCTCGATCATCCTATTTGGTTGATATACACGAGACCGAAACTTCGGTCTCGTGACGCACTTTTATATTTATTTTAATTCGCCTTCCCGGCGATTACAGCGGAGGGGTCACACCTGTTCCCATTCCGAACACAGAAGTTAAGCCCTCCAGCGCTGATGGTACTGCGTGGGTGACTGCGTGGGAGAGTAAGTCGTCGCCGGGATAAAAACATGACCCCCGTTCCACGTGGAGCGGGGGTTTTTAATTATATTGTCGCTAATGCTATATTACATCAGGAGGGTCGGACGTCCCTCCGGCAGCAGTAATTGAAAAAAGGAATAGGATTTCAAATGAGTAGCAAACATTTCAGTCCGGGTGAGGACGTCGAAGCATGGTGTACTCGATGTCGCAGGAACCTAAACCATCGCGTGGTAGCGGTCCTGGGCGCAAGTATCCAAAAAGTTCAGTGTCTCACCTGCGGAAGCGAGCACAAATTTTATCCGCAAAAGGAAGAAGGCCCCAAAGTCAAAAGTGTCAGAGTAAAGGAAAGCGCCAAGGGTCGCTCGAGGGCAAAAGAGGGCAAAGATTCTGCAAGCAAGAGTGCAGCCAAGGCTGAAAGTGAATGGACCACCTTTATGTCGGAACAGGACCCCGATTCTGTTCCACATCCGTACGATACTTCTGCGTCTTACTCCAAAGCGGACTACATCAATCATCCTGTGTTTGGAATTGGCAGAGTCCTTCATATCGTGGGCGTTGAAAAGATAGAGGTTATTTTCAAGGAAGGTCGTAAAATCCTGATTTTCAATCGAAGCAAACCCTAATACGAACGTTTTGGCTGGATAATTATTAGTGGTCCCAGCATCTGAACGGTGATTAGAAATAATAGTCGGAATAGAAGATTTGAGCCGTCACATAGGTGGCATGCTCGTGCGGGGGCATACAATTTCCGGGCGTGGCTCCCAATCCGTTTGCAGGCGAGTTGGATTTCTTGAACACGGTTCGAGGGAGAAAACTCTTTTGCGAAGTTTCTTCCTTGGTTATCCGGTTTCGGAAAGGTCGGATCCCCGTTTGAGTTCGTGTGCGGACGACAAATGTGTTGTTTATTCCATCCTTGTCCGCAGCCATATAGGAGTTTTTGAAGAGGGATATCGGGGAGGGATCCCGCGCTGAACGCGGGACAAAAGTTCCTCCTCGGCAAAGTCGCTCTTTAAAAAGCTTTATTATGACAAATCATAAGAATGATGTTGCCCTGAATCTGGACGGGCTTGATCAATATGGCGCTTTCATGGCGTTTTCGCTGCGTGGTGGTGGCGTGTCTTCACCACCGTTTGATTCTCTGAATTTTTCGGCTCAAGAAGGCGATTCAGTCGAGAATGTTGACCGAAATTTCCGGATTTTCGGCGACGAACTGGGTATCGATCCGCAGCAGATCATAACCTGCCATCAAATTCATGGCGATGGAGTCGTAATTGTAAGCGATCGTCCGAATCGACCTCCTGAGGCAGACGCGATTATAAGTACAGATCCAAACATCTATCCTGCCGTTAAAACAGCGGATTGCGTACCAATTTTGCTTGTCGATCCGGTTCGTATGATTTCTGCCGCAGTGCACGTCGGATGGCGAGGCGCTGTTCTCAGGATTGCTCGGAAGGTCGTGCGGACCATGAATGATAAATTTAAGAGTAATCCGGAGGAGTTGATTGCCGCGGTGGGGCCCGGCATAGGAAAGTGCTGCTACGAAGTAGACGGGAAAGTACTGAAGCCGTTCCGTGAAAATTTCCCGGAGGCCGAACGATTCATAATTCCGGTAGGACCGGCGTCCCTGTCGGCCGCGGATTTAGAGCTGCGGAGTCGTTCGGAAAATTCTACGAAAACCCTCCTCGATCTCCCGGGAGTCGCTCGATTCGAACTGATCTCGGGTGGCATTCCTGAGTCAAATATTCACCCCGTCGACCTGTGTACCTCGTGCCGATCGGATCTGTTTTTTTCACACAGGCGGGACAAAGGCAGAACAGGACGCCACATCGCGGTTGTAGGATTTCAAACCAAATGAAATTAGTGTCCCGGCGAGTGGTTTCTTAATCCTCTGTTCTCTTCAAATACAAAAAAAACTCCCGATTCCCCTTTGGTCCCTGTATGGGGCTCTCGAGCTCGCCAAGCACTTGAAATCCGCACTTCACAGCCGCTGTCTTCACCTTTTCGATCACGGCTCTTATTTTGGACATGTCTTTGACCACTCCGCCCTTGCTCACATCTTTGGGGCCGACCTCGAATTGGGGCTTGACCAGCGCAAGTAGCCATCCACCTGTGGGGAGGATTTCCGCCAATTTGGGGAGAATTAAGGTCAAAGAAATAAAAGACAAATCCGCGACTGCGGCATCCACCGGAAAAGGCAAAGAGTTCACTTCCAAGAAACGGATATTTGTTCGTTCCAGAAGAGAAACACGAGGATCGTTTCGGAGCTTCCAATCAAATTGGCCGTATCCGACATCCACGGCAATCACCCGACCTGCCCCGCGCTGCAATAGACAGTCGGTGAATCCTCCGGTAGAAGCGCCTGCATCTAGAAAGGGAAAGATTCGATGGATCCGCCTTAAAATGATCCAGGGCCGCGCATAGCTTAACTCCCCCTCGGCTCACGTAAGGCAACTCTTCCAGGATTGAGAGATTAGCCTGGGGACTGACTTCCTTCCCGGGTTTTTCTATTTTTACGCCGTCAACAAGGACTTTCCCGGCCATGATCAAGGCTTGAGCCCTGTGCCGCGACGTGGCCAGCCCCCTCTCAAATGTCAAATTATCAAGACGGATCTTTGACTGCCGGTTTTTCATCCGTGATCATTGGCAAACAAGAGATCTGCACCGCTTACACCGTGGAGCAGGCCTGCTAAGGAAAGTTTCTCCCCGGTCTGCTGTAAGCTACTTGTTTTTTCAATACCTAAGCACCAGGAACAATTGTAAAATCAAGCACATCCACCATGCTAAAACCGTAATAAAGGTAAACCGATCCGCTGCCCACGAAGTCTTCAGGGTTGTGGATTGTGAATCTATAACTATATTGACCTTCATATGCGGGCAGCTGCACTGTTTCTTCGGTACTGCCTTGCGCCCGGGAGTCTTATTATAAATTTCAGCGGAATCTCAGACTTAGATCCTTTATAAGAGAAGCGAACCATTAAAGTCAGACGATCGACAAATTTCCCCGCGTCCATCGTTCTAACATTGTCTACAAAATTCCATTCATTGTTTTTGAGAACCGCAGGACCGAACTGTAAATCATAGATAGATACTCTGCCCGGTATCTCCCAAGATAATTCACCAGCAGCTTCTCTTTTTGGCGAGCTTTTTGACAGATTTTTCTGAGCAAACAACTCTCCAGCCCCAGCAAAAAAGATGCAGAGAACAGCTAAGGCCATTCCAAAGAAAGCCTTTTGAAGCCAGATCGGGACTTTTTGGGATCGCGGGCTGGTCATGCTCCCCACATTTTTGGTTTAATCGGATGAGCAGTTACTGGAGGAGGGGCGAGCCCGCCTTGGGGCGCCCATCTCGCTACCCCGGACGGAAGTGGAGGAAGATTTTCCGCTTCGGCCTCCGGTGACATCGGCTGCTGGCCGGAACGACCGGAAAAAATGTCAAGGAGATTTTCCGGTTGTGCGCGGTCCGTAGCCGCGTTCTTCGCAGGCTCGAGTTGTTTCTTCTTACGCGACAAAAAACTGAATACCCATGAGAAAAGTATTATCAAAATAAGAGGGAGAAGACTCTTTAATATATTCTCTAAATTATCCATAGTGTTTTTCCCTCCGCGGCCGAGATCTATATTTATTGAGACAATCATTGCATAAAAGAGTAGAGCCTTCAACGTTGTTCGCTGTTCCGCTGAGACAACGAATTGTTTAAGGCCAAGAATTTTGACTGCTCCCTGTGCCCTCGCATGCTACGCGTAATCCTATATGCGTAACGCTGCGATTTCTGTTGAAAAGGTGAACCGTCTGAGGTATTCTATAACGCTATCTCATGCTCACGGTAATTCGCTCACAGGAGGTCCAACGAGATGGCCGTTCGTATTCACAATTTCAACCCCGGTCCTGCCGCCCTGCCGCTACAGGTGCTCGAACAAGTCAGGGAGGAGTTTACGGATTTTAAAGGCTCCGGAATGTCGATCACCGAGGTCAGCCATCGGTCAGCGGTATTCGAAGAGGTGCTCAATGATGCGGTCGCAAGGATTAAGCGCCTGCTGAATGTACCTGATAATTATAAGATTCTTTTTCTGCAAGGCGGAGCGAGCACTCAGTTTTGTATGGTGCCGATGAATCTCGTTCCCTCCGGCTCTTCGGCTGATTATGTCAATACGGGATCTTGGTCCAAGAAGGCTATAAAAGAAGCTCAAATTCTCAACAAGCCCCATCGCGTTGTTGCGTCGAGCGAGGATAGGAATTTTCGGTACATCCCCAAAAATCCCGCCGTCACACCAGGGGCGGCTTACCTACATTTCACCTCGAACAATACAATTGAAGGAACTCAGTGGTTTAGTTTCCCGGAAACAGGGAACGTGCCGCTCGTTTCGGATATGTCCTCCGATATACTTTCACGGCCTATCGATGTGGGTCCGTTCGGTCTTATTTATGCGGGTGCTCAGAAGAACTTGGGCCCAGCGGGGGTAACTCTCGTTATAATTCGCGCCGATATGCTGGAGCGCACGTCTCAAGATGTTCCGACTATGCTTCGATACAGCACTCATGCGGAGAAAAATTCTTTGTACAACACCCCGGCATGTTTTGCTATTTACATGGTGCAGCTCATTTTGAAGTGGCTCGAGGAAACCGCCGGTGGACTGGAAGGCATTGAGAAATTGAACCGAAAGAAAGCCGCACTGCTCTACAATGTGATCGACGCCGATCAATTTTATTCCGGGACCGCGGAGCCCGACAGCCGATCTTTCATGAATATAACTTTCCGTCTTCCTGATGAAAATCTGGAAAAGAAATTTGTGGCTGAAGCCCTTCAGAATGGCCTCGGCGGCCTTAAAGGACACCGTTCAGTAGGCGGGTGCAGAGCTTCAATTTATAATGCGGTTGACATGGCTGCCGTAGAAAGCCTGGCAGATTTCATGAGAACATTTGCCCGGAAAAACGGCTGAGTTTCAATGTGCGCTCTTTATTTGAGTACCGATGTTGTTTTGGAAAATTCGACGATCGAGAGCGCCATCTACAAGATTTATTGTACGCCGACCCGCATAGTTCAGTTCTTAGCGTCTTAGCGACAGCGCCAGTACCGTCAATTTCGGATCATGAGTCCAAAGCGACGTAGTTTAGCGATCGATCGCGGAATTTCAATTCGGAGAGGGAAATTTGAATACATTAGTGATTGTTGGCGCCCAATGGGGTGATGAAGGGAAAGGGAAAATCGTAGACCTGTTAACAAGCCGTGCAGAAGTTGTCATCCGTTTTCAAGGCGGAGCTAATGCGGGGCATACGTTAAAAGTGGGTGGCCAGCAAATAATTGTGCATCTCATTCCATCCGGTATTCTCTACACAGATACGCTTAACATTATAGGTAACGGTATGGTACTGGATCCCGAGGTGCTGCTGGAAGAGAAGACGCTTGCTACGCTCCAAAAAGTACTTTATGAAAGATAAACAGCTACTCATATCTGACAGAGCCCACGTGATAATGCCTTATCATAAAATTATCGATCAAGGCAGGGAAGAAATACTGGGGAAAGCCAAGATCGGCACCACCGGCCGAGGAATCGGTCCCTGTTATGAGGATAAGGCAGCCCGAATAGGAATCCGAGTAGGAGATCTGTTGAGGCCCGAGACATTGAGCAAACGAGTCTATGCCGCCTTGGACGAAAAGAATTTCCTGATTGAGAATCGTTTTCATAAGGCAAGACTTAATCCCGACGAGGTAGTGGAGCAATATATAGCCTACGGAAAAAAATTGAGTTTGCATATTGCGGATACTGCCCCCGTGATTCAGCAGAAAATCTCAGCCGGCAATCGGGTGCTATTTGAAGGGGCTCAGGGAACGCTTCTCGATATAGATCACGGAACGTATCCTTTTGTGACCTCATCGAACGTGGTTGCAGGTAACGTCTGCTCCGGCGCGGGTGTTGGCCCTTCCTCCATAAAGAAAATCTGGGGAGTATTAAAGGCTTATTCGACGCGCGTCGGGTCGGGAGGGTTTCCAACTGAATTACATGACGAGCTGGGAGAAGAGTTAAGGAGAGTTGGCGGTGAGTACGGTGCCACCACCGGAAGACCTCGACGTTGTGGTTGGCTGGATTTGATTATCGTCAACCACAGCATTGGCCTTAATGGGCTTGGGGGAATTGCCTTGACGAAATTGGACGTTTTGACTGGGATCTCACCAATAAAAATTTGTACAGGTTATAAGTTGGCGGGAAAAACTATTCGCACCGTACCGTCTGATGTCAATGATCTGGAAAAAATAACACCCATCTATCGAGAAATGAAAGGGTGGGACAAACCTATCGGCGAGTGCCGCACTTTTGAAGATCTGCCGAAGAATGCAAAGGATTATGTGGAAACCGTTCAACACTTGACCGGTATTCCAGTGACGCTAATTTCAGTTGGCCCTTCCAGAGAACAAAGCATTTTGCGCGAACCGCCATTCTAATATAATCGGTGATCGTTCATCAGAGAGGTTTTGCCAGGATCTGTTTAACCCGCAAATCAAAAAAGCGATCTGACGGCCGGGCTTCGATTATGGCCACCGAGTCGGCGCCAGGACAAGATATCCTGGAGCCGCAAAGGCCCTAGAAAGAATCGATCTGAGGCAAGAAGTCTTTGCAGATTTGGATAGGTTCGCTCCATCGAAGGCCGTTCTGGCCACGAACAGTTCTTTTATTGTCTGTTCCCGGATCGCGGATGTTACAAAGTGTCCTTCTCATACCGATTCGCGCTCAAAGAAGTAACATGCCATTGGTACGGCGCGCACCTGCGTGTGCGCCCAGGGAACGGGCAGACACGCGGCTCTGCCCCTACAGACGCTGGTATCTTACAATTGGAAATCGAATTCGTGTCATCTGTTAGAAAACGCATTGGCATCAGGTCTGCAATCTCGAGTTCTTCAACCTGGCACCCTATGAAAGTTATGCGATCATATGGGAGTTTTTCAACAGACCTTTCTTAGAGCTGGTTTCAAAACTCTAAGCTGCGATTATCGCGTACGATTTCATTAAGTAATTGTACTTTCTGCTGAAATTGTGTAGCTGAATCATCGGAGGTGGTCCGATGAGAAAGCGCGAGTTGATGTTAACCGATGAGCAATGGAAGCGAATTGAACCTCTATTACCCGCAAGAGAACACCGAAGGCAGGGGGGACGTCCCCGAGCTGATGATCGCATGGTACTCGAAGGTATCTTATGGGTGGCCAGATCAGGAGCACGGTGGAAAGATCTCCCGGAATTCTTTCCTAGCCTTTCAACTGCTGGCGCAGACTCAAGAAATGGGAAGAAGAAGCTATATGGGTAAATATATGGCGTACATTTCTATCGGAACTTGACCAGAAAAAGCTGCCCGATTGGGAGAAACTTTTATGGACGGAAGCTTCGCTCCGGCAAAAAAGGGGCGCGGCGGTCGGAAAGACGAAAAAGGGTAAGGGAACGAAGTGGATGGTGGTGGTCGATGGCAAAGGTATTCCTTTGGGAGGCATCCTCGAATCTGCCGCGCCGGCGGAGGTAACTCTCGCCGAAAGAACTCTGAATGCCATCAAAGTACCCTGCAGAGGACGAGGTCGTCCCAAATCTCGACCTAAAAGGGTCATTGCTGATAAAGGGTATGACGGTGACCCGCTCAGAAAACGGCTTAAAACCCTTGGTATTACGATATTTTCTCCTCGCAAGCGAAACCGAAAAGGCAAGAGGGCTCAGCAAAAACGTATGTGGAAAAGATACCGATCTCGGTTCACTGTCGAGAGAACCTTCGCATGGATAGGTAATTTTAGACGATTGACCACCAGGTTCGACCGCTATCTTTCCGTTTACCAAGGTTTCTTTTACTTGATACTCGCTCTAATTACCATGAGGCATTGTGAGTTTTGAAACCACTTCTAGTGTAGTGTATCCATAATAGCTTTACAGCTGTTGACCTTTTCGAGAATCTGGTCAACCTTCTTGGTCCAGACGAACGGTTTTGGATTTTCGTTGTAGGTTCTCATGAAGTCTTCGATAACCGCAATCAGATCGGGAACGCTTTTGAAGACGCCTCTCCGGACGCGTTTTTGGGTGAATTCCGCAAACCACCGTTCAATGAGATTCACCCAAGATGAACTGGTAGGGATGAAGTGCAGATGGAAGCGGGGGTGCTTTTCCAGCCACTTCTTGACATTTGGGTGGGTATGCGTGCCGTAGTTGTCGAGAATCAAGTGGAGATCCAGCCCCTTTGGCGTTTCGCGTTTGACTTTTCGGAGGAACTTCAAGAATTCGACGTTCCGATGCCTGGGGTAACATGACCCAATAACGGTGCCTTCCAGCACGTTGAGGGCGGCAAAAAGACAAGTAGTGCCGTTGCGCTTGTAATCATGAGTCATGGTGCCGCAACGACCTTTCTTCAACGGCAAACCTGGTTGGGTACGATCCAGGGCTTGAATTTGCGATTTCTCGTCTACGCACAAGACCAAAGCCTTATCCGGCGGGTCGAGATACACGCCGACCACGTCGGTGAGCTTCTCCACGAAGCGTTTGTCTTTGGAGAGCTTGAAGGTCCTTATCCTGTGAGGTTGCAGACCATGTGCTCTCCAAATCTGAGCCACCACGTTATGGCTCACGCCCTGAGCCTTGGCCATGCTCCGCGTACTCCAGTGCGTAGCGCCGTCGGGAACGCTGTGGAGGGTGGCTTCCACAATGGCCTTGACTTTCGACGGGTTCCAGCCTTCTGGACTGGGGCCTTTGGGAGCATCTTTGGTCAGCCCTGCAGGTCCTTGCTCTTGGAATCGTTTCCGCCACAGCAAGACCGTCGGACGAGTAGTCTGCACTTTTCGAGCAATGTCGGTGTTGGAGAGCCCCTCGGCCGCCAGCAGACAAATGCGCGATCGAAGCACAACGCGTTGAGGCGTCCGTCTTGGCTCGCACCCACGACTCCAACTGGCTTCGCTGCTCACTGCTCATCGACAAGGGTTTGGTTTTTCTTTCCATGGCTTTGTTGTAACAAAACCAGGACCAAGGGTAAAGCTATTATGATTACAGAACACTAGTATGTTGCGATTTGGCTCTCTAAATTAACTGGCGAGCCGCGAGAAGTCTTGAGTGTTCGTCGTCAGCGAAAATGGGAATCGGAATTGGGGATTTTTAGTGGAGAGTTGGTGACGTTGAGATTTGACCATTTGTGATCTTGACGTACCTGTCGGCTCCGGATAGTGGGCTTGGGCATGAAGGGAAAGGAGCTGACATGGCACGAGACGTGGTGGCGGAGATCCGAAGGGCTACGCGGAGGAAATTCAGGGCAGAGGACAAGATTCGGATTGTGCTGGAGGGGCTGCGGGGAGAGATCCCCGTGTCTCACCTGTGCAGGCGGGAGAGCATTTCACCGGCCCTATACTATCAGTGGTCCAAGGCCTTCCTGGAGGCGGGAAAGAACGGACTGACAGTTGATACCAAGCGGGATGCTACCAAGGGCGAGGTTCATCGGCTCAGAGAAGAGAACGAGGCCCTTAAGAAGGCGGTTGCTGAGTCGGTCCTCGATGTGCAACGGCTCAAAAAAAGTCTTGGCATGTGAGACAACGGTACGCTCGGATGACCCCGGAACAGAAATTGGAGATTCTTCGTGCCGTTAAATCGTCATCTCTCCCTGTGAAAGAGTCTCTGATTCGTTTGGACGTGCCCTCTTCCACATACTACCGGCGGAAAGCGAACGTTGCCAGACACGGGAGAGAGGGACTTTATAATCGTTCTCCGTTCAAGGGCAGGATCTGGAACGAGATCCTCCCTCACGAGGAAAAGAGGATTTTAGAAGTCGCTGATCTCTATCCCGACCGATTCTCTCGGGAGATCAGCGTCTATATCTCAGACAACGACGATTTCTCCGTATCAGAGTCCACTGTTTACCGTGTCCTGAAATGAAACGGTCTGATCAGGACCTCTGAGAAAAAGACCTTTCCTGCAAGAGCTTATCCCACTTCGCAATTCAACAAGTAACTTGCAAATAGGGGAAGTTCGTCACTGATTTGACTCTTGCGGGATCGTCATGAAGCTCTCGCAATCCTTTGCACAGTGTGTGCTCGACGGCGTCGAGTGACTTGAACGCTTTGTTTGGGAGGTGCTTTTCTCTCAATTCTTCCCACAGATGCTCGACGGGATTGAGTTCCGGACTGTGCGACGGCTGCTGTATCAGTCGTATGTTCTCAGGGATTCTCAGCCCCTGAGATCGATGCCATCCAGCTCCGTCTACCAGCATGATGACAAAGTACTCCTTGAAATCATGGGAGACTTCCTCCAAAAATAGGTTCATCATAGCCGTGTTTGCGTAGGGCAGGATCAGAGAAGTCATCTTGCCCAGAGCCATACACACAGCCGCATACACGTAGACGAATGTCCGTACAACTTGCCGGGCGACTGTCGGTCTGATCCCTTTGGGCGCCCAGCACGTTCGGATATCGGTGATTCGTCCGAAGCGTCCCTCGTCCTGGGCCATGATGATCACCGGCCTCCTATCTTCCGGATCTCGGCGCACCACAATCTCGGTTACGAGTTCCGGGAAGTTTTTTTAAAAGCCTCTTGAACTTCCTCCTTGGCTTCGGGATGAGCGGGCCGAGGAACGATTTCCCTCCATCCATTTCTGTGGAGCATCCGGTACACGGTGGAATGATGGACTGGGTGATCCAACAATGCTTCGAGGGCCTCCTTGAGCGGCCCTGCAACGCAGATCTCCCCCGTAGGGGCAACGTCAAGAAACGGCTTGAGAAACTTTGCTTCCTCGTCTTTGCTCAAATAGCACCTGCGCCGTATGCCGTGCTCACGACCTTCGATGGCTTGTGGACCGAATCTGTTGTACCGAGACACCACATTATGCACGGTGGAAACTGAAACGTCCGTGTGCAGAGCGATCTCCGAGGCAGGCCGCGGGTCCACCAAGGCGTTCCAGATTATGAGCCATCTCCGGTGTTCCCTTCCCGCCGTTTGCCTCAGCCGTACGGACAACTCGAATTCCGAAAGATGTGGCAGCGCCGACATCACTCCACCCATCACACACCTCCCCAACATTTACCTCGGGGAGCTTATATCAAATTCTAAACTGAATCGCGAACTGGTATGAGTATCAGGTGAAGACCAAACGGGTGAACGAGATGTGGCAGACTGACGCCAGTCATCTCATCGTCAAGAACTGGGGATGGTATTACCTGATTTCGGTGTTGGACGACTTCAGTCGCAAGATCCTGGCCTGGCTCCTCCAGCCGAGCATGGATAGCGATTCATTCAGTGCGGTGATCGAACTGGCCTGCGAAGCTACCGGAATGGACGGGATACCCGTTGAAAACAGAGTAAAGCTTTTGTCAGATCGGGGCTCAGCCCTCATTTCAAAACCGTTCAGCAAATACCTGGAAACCAAGGGATTGGGGCATATCTTCGCCTCCCCGTATCATCCTCAGACGAACGGAAAGATCGAGCGCTATCATCGGTCCTGTAAGGAGAAGGTCAACCTCGTCGTCTGGGAATATCCCGACGAACTGAAGCAAGAGATCACAAGCTTTGTCACTTACTACAACACAAGTCGATATCACGAAGCACTTGGCAACGTCACGCCCGATGACGTATACTACGGGCGACGAAAGACTATATTGGAACGCCGTAAAACTCTTAAGCGGGAAACGCTCATGCGGCGCAAGGAATTCAACCAAAATATCCCCAGGCCCCCTGGGGCCGTAACTCTCCTCTAATTCTGCACCTCAAAATTCCCATTTCAGCTGACGACATTCAAGGCGAGTTGATCTAGCATTGTCACATATTTGAAGATTTGCAAGCACCTACTCCGCGGGGCTTCATGTCTGGAAATTATTTGTGCTGTTCGGCGTTCCCTCGAACAACCCTCCATTCATTCAGCAGATTTGCCACACGTTTGGTCTCCTCGCTAGCCGTCATGTGGATGCTGAAGAAATGATCTTCAATAGTATCACAGGGCCAAGTGAATGTGAAATCTGCCAAATAGACGTCCCCCGAGATACCCAAGAGCAAGGAGCCCGGTTAGTGGAAATTCCCGCTCTTTTTCTTGTTCATTTGACGCCCCGGGAGCTTTCCACCTGAATTTCCACGGAGATCCTACTCCCAAAGGTCAGAAGAACTGATGAAGTTTGCGAAGCGGCTTCAGGATCGTAGTCCACGCTATGGGCCTGAGCCCATTGATCTCCTGTTCGTCGTCAGAGGATTGCTTTGCCTTCAGCATCCACCGGGATCGCTTCGGGATGTAGGGGGATGTCTTTCCCTTTTAGGATGCAGTTATAGACGGTGATCAGTTTGCGTGCCGCGTTATCCCAGGTATAATTCTCCAGCACAAGACGCCTGCCTCGCAGCCCCATTACTTTTCGATCTTCGGGAGACATATCCAGAAGTTGTTTCAGGCCGCAGGCAAGGGCTTCTCTTTCGGGAGGCACACACAGCCCCGCTCCTGCTGATTCGACTTCGGGGAAGTTGCACCCCGGAGTGATCAAGGCCGGTTTTCCCGCATTCAGGTTTTCGAGCAACGACATGCTGAAGCCTTCGCTGTATGAAGGGAGAGCATAAATGTCAGACCGCGAGATCAGCCCCATTTTTTCATGGCTCCTCACCATTCCTGTCAAGAAAACACTACGGGCTAAACCAAGTTCTTCGATCAGCTGTTTAACGATAACTCCGTATCCCCGATCGTTCGGTCCGGAAAGTACGAGAATGCAGTCTTCATAGGATTGCTTTGTGACGATGTCTTTCCAGGCAGGCAGGAACTGATCCAATCCTTTTTCCCTGCTTAAACGAGACAAGAAATGAACGACCCGCTTGTTTCTCAGAAAGGGCCATCGTTCTTCCGCTTCCAGCGCGTCGGGAAGGTCGGAAAACTCATCAGGATCTATGCCATTTGGAACGACGGTCACTGGGCCACGATAGCCAACTTCACGAAACCCGGCCACCTCTGACGCGGTATTGGCGTGAAGGCAAGCGGATTGGTTGAGCATTCTGCTGAGGACAAGGAGCAAATAAAGGCTCTTCTTCAGTCTCTTACTCTTCAAACGCCATGGCTCCAGCTCACCGTGGACGGTGATCACATGTGGCTTGCCGTGGCGTCCACTAATTCTTGCAGAAATATATTGAGGATAGGACCAAATTTCGTGCAGATGCAGCAAATCAAAGGAGCCTATTTCATGCCGGAGCGCACTTGCCAAGTCCGGGGATCGATACCAACGCTTGGGCCACGTGGTATCGAAAATGCGTGCTGTTGAACCCAGACGCCGCAATTCATTCCTGTCCGCATCATCGCCAGTAGCACGCCAAACTGTCTCAAGATCATAGTTCCTCATGGCCACCGCCAACTTTTCTGCAATGATCGGCGGCCCGCCGAATTTGGCTGACAAATATGCCAAAACGTGACAGACCTTCATGTCAGGTACCACCCGTGCCGCAGAAAACCGCGCTAACCATTTGAACACGAAAGCTCGGAAAGTAGCATAGAAAGCGTCCATGGGATGCTGCACCAATTGAACGGCGTTTTCTCTCACACGGGAAGTTAATCATGCTCATGGTCTCTTCACTGTTCTCAGTCTGTCATTCGATTTCCTAACATGGTCTCAACGCAGTCCTTCAACGAAAGCGCCCACGTCAGCGTGGCGTAATTCGCTACAATGCGTCGAGACGCCTCACCCATGGCCTTTAGGTCTATTTCGCCTCCCGAAATCTGCAGCATCAAGGAAGAGGTCCCTTCGCTATCGTACGGATCAAAGTCATATCCGTTGGTCCCTCGTAGGCAGAGTTCCGGAACACAGCCACAACGCCTACTCACCAGAACCGGTAAGCCGCAAGCCATGGCTTCCTTCACGACGAGTCCCCAGGGTTCGGAAATGCTGGGCAGGACGAAGCAGGATGCGAGGCCATAATAGGCCGGGAGTTCCTCACATTGTTCCAGTCGAGGAAAACAACCGCCGGAACTTGATGCTGCTCAACAAACTTCTTCAGGTCTACCTCTTGCGGACCACTTCCTATGATCACTAGAGCCCATTTCCCGCTTCTCCGTTTATAATTTTGAAATGCATCAGGCAACCGAGGCAAGTTTTTTCCCAGCTCAGTCTACTCATGGCCAAAAAGTAGTTTTCCGGAATTATGCCGGGGTCTTGCCATTTTTGCCGTTTTGGAACCCTTGAGGGGTCGAGGGATAGCTCCGCTGACCCCGAAAAGGTCTCCGTGGGGTGTCCCACCGAGCTAACACAGGCAAAACCATCGTCATGTTGATGAAAAGGCCCAGTTTTTCCTGTTACTGAGCGTAACTCACCCTCCGCCAATCCGTCAACCGTTTTTCCCACCGCACTTGTCACCCAAACACAGCTCGGTAGTACCGGGCCAAAGGGAAGGCTGAAGCCACACGGACTTGCCACCTCCTGTCGTGATGTGCGACCTTCGCTCCCAGCTTGATCAGACGTTTGATCAGCCATTCAATTGACCGTTTCTCTCTCTTCACCCATAAGGTAGAATTGCCTGAGCATGTGGAGGAGGTTGTAAGCCAACACTCCCATGAGCAAGCGGGCCTTGGCTGCGAATTAATGACAACTGGTCTTGTCCCAGCGCAGCGTGTTCTTCCCCTCTTTGATCCGGTTCTCAACCTCGCCCCGTCCGTTGTACACCTTGACCACCTTCCCGGCAGGCAGCTTGGAATTGGTCACAATGAACCCGATCCTCGGGAAGAGTTCCCCATCGTGCCATTCGATCTTCGCTACAACTCTGCGTTCTTTGTCCCAAGTCTGTGCCTGGTAACTGAGATCAACCAGTCTGATCTGAACTCCGCTCTTGGGAGGTCGCCCCACCGGACGCGTCAGATACGGGTCGACGAGTCTGTTCAGCACGGCATTAGCCGGAAGCCTGATGAAGTACGTGGCCCATTCACCCTCGCAATACTCTAAACCTCGGGCTGAGCAAAAGTCGCATCCCCGCGAACCCAGAACAGGATGAATCGAGACCTATACCGCTTCACAATCGGATCAAGGAATTCCAGAACACCCTCTGCAGAATGCACGTTGCCGGGCCTGAGCTTGGCCCTCAGGCAGTCTCCGTCACTCGTGAAAGCGAACAGAGGATGAAAGCAGTTTTTCCCGAAATGACAGTTGAACGCCGCGTTCTCTCATTTGCCGTGCGCCGGGTCTTCGGTTGAATCAACGTCCAGGATCAGACGCTGCTTCTTCTTTCTCCTCATAAGCGCATCATTGGACCTCGTAAGGGCTTGTTCGAGTGCCTTCAATCCATCTTCGGTGCCCAGGACCTCATTCTCAAGCCTCGATAGCCGTGACTGACCTGCCCCGGCTTTGTCGCCCTTGCCAATGGCGAGCCGAAGGGCGGGATCAACTCGCAGAAAGTCAGCATCGTTGCAGTGCTCATACCCGGCTGCTATCTGATACACCCTCTGCCGGACCATCTGAAGCTGGGTGTGGTTGCTGTGAACCCAGGACCTGGTATCCGCCAGTTCACTCTCGATTGGACCCAAGATGCCGAATCGCTCGTCTATCTCCCTCAGCAAGAGAAAACCCGTGTCCGACGTAATCTTGGCTCCCTGAAAATCCATCATGATTGAACGATCAAATTCAGGGCGAATTGTCTCCTTTTGCTCTTCACCACTCCCGCACATCCCATGACCCTCGATAACGGTCAATTTCTTTCACCATATCATGAGCTTGACCGGAAGAACACACATTTCCATGTTTACCCGCCGAATAATCCGGGGTTTTGCGGCAACCTACGTTGGTGCCGCTCCCGTTCGGGATTCTCTTTGACTATATTTGCCTGGCCTGCAAAAAAACGTTATCGGCGCCGTTACCGCACCGCCAGATTCGTTCAGGAGGAAACCAAAGATCCTCAAAGTATTTCACGCTCCGCTCACCAGGAAGGCAGAGCGCATCATAGTACGTCCCACACCGTAAGGCTTTTCCTCTTTCTTTTGGTAGAACCCGTCTGTGGTCAAATCGCGTGGTAGTGGTTGTCATAACACATACTCTGTTCATGCGGTGAGCCCAGATTGCAGCAGCACGCATAGCTGGCTCAGAATATTCGGCCAATACCACCGCAGACGGATTAAGCTCGCTCAGCAATTCGTTTACCGCCCGCTTCTGCTCAAACACTGGCACCTGCTCGAACGCTTTGTTAAACAAGGTGCGAAATGCGAAGCCAAAGTTTTCTTTGGCAGGTCGCCATGGGTACAATTTCTGTTCAAACGCAACTTCAATTGCAACCATTGACGGCATGATGCCAGCCAGAGTCCGCAGACGAGCTATATGGTAAGGCCCAAAATTGGCATAAAGAATTGCAGTTGATCCAGAGCGCATTTTGTCGGTCGAGTTCGCCGTAAAAGGATGACACCTGATTTTTGTTAGTCACGTAAGAATACTTGTGACAGGTTGCTTACTAAATATCGGCCAAGGAGACTTGTAGTTTTCAGTCGAAATGAGCTTAAGCAACATGAAATGCGCCAGGTATTCGCTGATGGTCCTGGCTCTCCCGTGCGTTATTTTATCGGAGATGTTCGGATGGTGAGCGATTGTTGAGGGCCTTTAAGGGAGTTGATTATGTTGTCTACGCTGCAGCTCTCAAGCAGGTACCAGCATGTGAATACAATCCCTTTGAGGCAATCAAGACAAATATTATCGGAGCCAAAAATGTGGTCGATGCTGCTATCGCCCGAGATGTGAAGAAAGTGATTGCGTTGAGTACAAACAAAGCCCTGAATCCAATCAATCTCTACGGCGCCACTAACTATGCGCGGAGAAGATGTTCGTTCAGGCTAATGCCTATTCAATGGCTGACGGTACAGACATTTTCCGTAGCTCGGTACGGCAATGTTGTCGGCAGTAGGGGTAGTGTTATCCCGCTATTTATTCAAGAGAGAAAAAATGGCTGAATAACCTTGACTGACTCGCGGATGACGAGATTCTGGCTCACACTTGAACAGGGTGTAGAGTTCGTTATTTCAAGCATCGAGCAAATGCAAGGCGGCGAGGTGTTTGTTCCAAAGATACCGAGTATGAGGATCACTGACTTGAGCAAAGCTATCGCTCCCGATTGCAAGTACCAACATATAGGGATCCGGCCAGGTGAAAAGATTCATGAGGTGCTGATTTCCGAGGATGAGACCCGCCGCACTATTGAGCTTGATGATCGTTACGCGAGTCAACCGGTACACCCTTGGAGGAGATCTGAAAACTTGGGAACATGGAAAGACTTTACCAGAAGATTTCAAGTATTGTAGCGAGGTTAACAGCGAATGGCTGTCCGTCGAAGACTTAACGAGTATGGTCCAAACTTTGATCAAAGAAAACGACTTAAAAGACCTCAATAATAGTTGACTCATCTATCGCAGAAAACATGGCTACCATACGGGCGCCAAACCGTGGGCGAAGACGACATAGATGCTGCCGTCCACGTTCTCCAAAGTGTTTGGCTCACAACAGGTCCGTATGTAGAGCAGTTTGAAAAGGAGTTTGCGAAATAAGTTGGTACAAACCATGCAACTGCTGTAAGTAATGCAACTGCTGCCCTTCACACCGCAATGTTCGCTTTGAACATAGGACCCGGTGACGGAGTAATCGTTCCTGCTATGACGTTTCCAGCGACTGCAAACAGCGTCGTGTTTCGAGGAGGAGCACCTGTCTTTGCTGACGTGGACGGCTACTGCATTGCACAGATCCGGGTGTACTTGACATCCGCTCTCATTTTCTATTAAAAACTCTTGATGGGAAAGTGAAAGCACGAATTCCTGATTGTCATGCACGTCGCGGGGAGTTGAACGGTTGCACCCGCCAACGCGCGGATTACGACTCAAAAACTTGCATAATATCAGCAACATGTTCCTGGAATATGGGAACGAAGTTTGTTCGAATAAACACTCTCGTCGTGGAAGCCGCAGCAGACCATCAAAGCGGCATTGAAGACTCGGTACCGCAACCTCTCCGGCGTAATCCAAGGGATTACTTCTCGGCAATGGATCGACCGACCGTCGTAAACAAGCCTCGCAAGAGCTTGGTCGCCATGGGTATACGAGGGATTCTCCAGCACAAGGACCTCTTTTACTTACCCGTCCGGCGGGAGCTTATCATTGAGCGTGGTGCCGAGAAAATGGAGGCTCATCTTCTCCCTGAAACCTGTGCCCGGCGCGACTGAGGGCTTCAGCCTTTTGGTCATACGACTGGAACTGGACAGTGATACGAAGACCCGCGCTATCCGTGATTTCCTTGGCTTTGAGGTCTCTAAGCTTGTGAACACCAACACGGCCTCGGAAATGGATTATGTCGAAACATCTCCGGAATTCGTCAGCACGGTGAAGCTTCCGCTGTGGTATAATAAAAAAAGATGTGTGAGTCGCGGTACCTCACTCACTTCTACAGTCCGGAGGCTATCGAGCAAGCACGTAAGCGGTGGAGTGAAAGATGATCAACATGGATGAGATGGTCCTTAGTTCCGGCATGTGTTTCGTGGGTTGAAGAGAGTGATTCGGAAATTCAAGGTCAAGAGTCGCAATATCAACCCGTAATGGCCCTCACCTGTTGCCCCAGTACACCCACGCGTGGATCACGATAACACTTCGGCCGACACGTTTCGAATAATAGGAATCCCATGCACTTTCTCCGTTTCTTTAGATTTGCTCTCACTCGGTTCCCGGTTCAGGTCATAGCGCTCAGCGTGCTGATGCTCTTGGCCGGGGTGTTCGAGTTCGGCGCTCTCTGCACCTTGGCGCCGGTCGTAGACTTGATGCTCCACCCTAACCAGGCTGAAGCGAGCGCCGTCAGCGCGAAGATCTTCCGGATATTGGAGTGGGCGGGATTGCCCGTCACAGTGTGGGTGGTTCTCCTGGTCTTCTTCTTATTCAACCTCACGAAGAGCTTGCTCGTGGCCGCGAGTCGTTGGTGTGCAATCTGGGCCGACACATCGGTCTTCGAGACCCTTGCTGCGGAAACGTACGATGCACTCTTCACCGCGAAATGGGCCATGTTCATGGCCGATCGGCAAGGACGTTTCCTTAACACGTTGACACGCGAAATATTCCAGGTGGGACTTGCCTTTCAGTTTGCAGGAATCCTCTTCTCTGACATGACGTTGTGTCTATTCTGCATCCTCGTGGCCCTCACCTTGTCTTGGAAGGTGGCGTTGGTGGGAGTGGCCGCCGGTGTGGTGCTGGCAATTCCATTCTTCGTGGTGAGCAAGACCGTTTACCGGCTGGGCAAGAAGACCACGGCCTCCGCCAACGATCTCGTTTCCATGCTTTCCGACAATCTGTCCGGTGCGAAAGTCATTATGGGTTTCGGAAATCAGGTGGTCAGTGCCGGTTACTTCAAACGTGCCATGGCCGAGTACAGCAACGCGTATCTCAAGTCGAACCTGCTTCGTTTGTCCGCGCCGGTGCTGTTCAATCCATGCGGCATCATTGCGGTAGCGGTCTCCCTGTACGCGACCCAGTGGTTTGCCGTACCACTTTCCGAGACTGCTGTAGTGCTCTATGCCTTGTGGAAGAGTGTTCCATACGTAACTTCAATAACTGGAAGCAAGAACGGCCTGGCCAATCGCGTACCCAGCCTGGAGCAGGTCCTCAACATCATTGACGACACGCGCAGGCATGTCCAGAAGAGCGGGACGAAGCCGTTTGCGGAATTCAAAGACAGTATCCTGCTCAACGATGTTTCGTCTTCATACCCTGAGCGAGGAAACGTCTTGAGCAACGTCACGGTCTCCATCCCCAAGGGTTGCATGATAGGCATTGTGGGCAGTTCAGGTTCGGGAAAGTCCACCTTGATTGACGTTGTGATGGGGTTCCATGAGTCCTCGGAGGGTTCCGTGACAATCGACGGGATTCCTCTCTTTGACTACGACATTGTCTCCTATCGCAAACGAATCGGATATGTTCCCCAAGACCCGGTTCTGTTCAATGGAACCATACGCGAGAATCTCATTTGGGCCAAGCCTGACGCGACGCAGAAAGAGATTGTCGAGGCGTGCGATTTGGCCAATGCCACCGAGTTCATCGAACCCCTTCTCCAAGGTTACGATACCGCCATCGGCGACAGAGGCGTGCGCCTGTCTGGTGGCCAATGCCAGCGATTGGCTCTGGCCCGGGCAATTCTCAGGAAACCTGAGCTGCTCATCCTGGACGAAGCGACTAGTTCGCTGGATTCCGCTTCCGAGAAGCTGATTCAACGTGCCATAGAGCAAGTGGCCGGAAAGACGACGCTTGTCGTTGTGGCACACCGCCTGTCAACCATTGCCCATTCGGACAGAATCTATGTCCTCGATAAGGGCCGGATCGTGGAACAAGGAACCTGCGACGAGTTGGTCCGCAACGGTGGAAGGTTTGCGAATATGGTACACCTACAGTCGACGCATGCGGAAGTCGGACAGTTAGCCTTGGAGGAAGGAACTCGCTCTTAAATCGACGAGCCCGAGCCCGTCTATCCGGAACAGTAGAGGTTGATGAGATTTACTTGGGGGCGGAGTGAAGAAAGGGACTTACGGTCGAGAAGCTGGTGGCAAGGCTTTGGTCCTGATAGCTGCCGAACAGGACGGCAAGGGGATCGGACCTATTTGGCTTCTTCGGGTAGCCGATGCATCCTCTGCAAGTCTCTTACCGGCCATACAAAAGTGTGTGGAACCTGATACCGTGGTACGAACCAACGGCTGGCAGGGGTACTCACCGCTAGCGGTAACTGGTTATCGCCATGAGAAGCTCCGAAAGAATGCGGATATAGGAGACAACCTTCTCCCCAGAGTGAATCGAGTGGCTTCTCTTTTGAAGCGCTGGCTGACAGGTACCTACCAAGGAGCCACGCAACTTTTAGCTTGATGACTATCTCGACACACCTTCAGGTTCAATCGCCGTACGTCCAAATCACGAGGCAAACTCTTCCATCGCTTAGTCGAGCAGGCGGTCCTCATAGATCCGTGGACGGCAGATCAAATCCAGGGCGAAAACAACAAACGACGTCACCACAACATATTGGGATATGGAGAGTCATCCAGATAGCCCCATTTTTAAATTTTGCAGGTAAAGAACTCAGCTTAAATGAAAACCGGATTTGTCCAATTCATGTTGAACCAGCATAGTTCTTAGTCATAGGTTCTGGAGGTTCCCCGGAATTGTGCGAATTGGTATCAGCGGCTCGTAAGGTCAGGAAGGATATCGATGCCTAATTCAGCCCACCTGATGGGAAAAGAAGCCCCCATCTTGTTCTGCCACTATGGAAATTCAAGGTATCTAAAATATACATTGAAGGCTGCCAGGTTATTTAATCCATGTAAGCGCATCGTATTACTGGGAGACTCCAAGAATAGAGATGTCGCTATGAGGTCGGGAATAGAGCATTTCTTTTTTAGTAATTATGATAATTCTAAAGAGATTGTGACATTCGATAAGGTCTATAAACATGTGGCCGGAACTAAACACACAAATGAAGCCTGGACTAAGTTTGTTTTCAAACGATGGTTCTTTGTCCATTGCTTCTTAAGGAAGGAAGGCATTCACAGGTTTTGGCATTTCGATTCCGATAATTTGATTCTTCGGGATTTAAGGCAGCAAGAGAGCAAATTCGAGAGTTACGATTGTACGGAGCAATGCGAAGGGAAATGTATGAATGGTTTTGTGAGTTCACGCGATGTGGTGGACGGGTATGTGCAAACAATCAACGCTCTTTTTCAAGATGAGGAGTATCTGGACGAACAGCGCCGCGATTTCGAGATCTACCCTCACTACGGCTTCACCGAGATGAGAGCTTATCTTGCCTACAAACTACGAGCCAATGTCAAATCCGTTCGACTGAATACTATTATTGGGGGAGAATCCTTTGATGATTGTATCTGCCTGTCTCAGGGATTCAGGACATACGACAAGCCCCTGAGAGACCGATACTTGAAGAAAGTGTTTTATTCAAGGAATGGCAGATTGTTTTGTCAAGTGTCCGAAACGGGGGAATTCGTTAGGATGAATAGTTTCAATATGAGTTGGGTGCCGGATTACCTTTTTGAAATAATTCTTGACAAGGCCAACCCAGATACCGCAGAGCAATTAAGTGGAGTTGACGATGACCTGAGTTTATTGGATGTTCACTCCATCTCTCTAGTACACAGGGCTACGGACATCTCGATTAGAATAAGGAACAGAATACGGCGCTTCGGCAGCGAATCCTTTCGTAGTCCCCCTCCATGAAATTCGTGAGAAATTAACGTCCTATAGTTTCGTGATTCTTGTATGGTCGGTCCAGCACACATGGTGCATTTGAGTGATTTTTGGCGCCGCAGTGATTTGGTCGTCGGCCTGGCCTGAGTCAATTTTTCAACTGATCGATCACCAATAATTGTGCCTTTGCAGGAGATCTATGCTTTTCAGAAATACGCTTTTTTCAACGACATGTTGGGGTCGCGCCAGAGCTCTAATGAGCTTCATTAAGAGAAAGGCTCATTCGACTTTAATCGCGAGACGGCCTAGTGCCAATTGTGCATCCAGCGAACTCAAGGACGGAGCCGTCGTCCTACTCTATCATCGAATAGCTGAAAGTAGACTTGATCCGCAGTTGCTCTGTGTTACCCCTGCACACTTCGCTCAACATCTTGAATTAATTAAGAAGTATTATTGCCCCATTAGCTTACAGGACTTAAAAAACTCGATTGTAATAGG
Organism: uncultured delta proteobacterium; assembly: GCA_963741425.1. Classification (GTDB taxonomy): domain Bacteria; phylum Desulfobacterota; class Desulfomonilia; order Desulfomonilales; family Desulfomonilaceae; genus DATJPW01. The sequence goes on along the minus strand of CAVUHP010000018.1, from coordinate 118,987 downwards.
ACACATTCCGAGAAATTCAATAGCCGTAACATTTGACGATGGATACGCAGATAACCTGTGGAAGGCTCTACCTCTCCTCGAGCGACACGGTATACCCGCTACCGTTTTTGTATCTTCGGGCCTGGTAGGTCACTCGCTCGAAACGACGTCTGATACGCTCGAACGTATCCTGTTGACCTCCGCATCGCTTCCAGAAGTCCTGACTATCAAAATAGCCGGAAAGTCCTACCAGTGGTTTTTTGACGATAGCCCTGCTCAATTGCAGCGCTGGGACGTCACATCGAAATTCGATCCGAGTCCACGCCATGTCTGCTATCGGCAGCTGCATAGGATGCTCAGACCAATGTCCTCTGATCAAAGGGAAAAAATCTTAGCTGAACTGATATTATGGGCTGGATGCGATCCAATGGGCCGTCGGCAGCATCTTGTAATGAGCGCTGAAGAACTGGTCGAGATTAGGGGAAGCGGTCTAATCGAGGTAGGGTCGCATGGCGTTAATCATCTAATGCTGTCGCAGCAAAGCCCCGATGTTCAAGAATTCGAATTGAGCTTCTCCAAAAGAGAGTTGGAAAAGATTCTGAAGCAACCTGTTACAAGTTTTGCCTATCCGTATGGAGGAAAAGAAGCAGTCAACCCAAAAACCATTGAACTGGTGCCTCAACACGGCTATGATCTCGCTTGCGACAATGTTCCGGGGACCGTTTCAGTGAACAGTAATATTTATGCCATACCAAGACACTTAGTCAGGGATTGGGATGGCGAAGAATTTGCCAAACGATTGAAAAATGCCTTCTTGGATCGAAATTGACAATCAATCCTCATAATCTGCGCATTTTGCAAGTAAACACCTCTGACGGAGGCGGAGGCGCCGAAGGGTCCGCGTTAAGACTTTTCAGAGCTTACACAGAACTTGGGTGCGAAAGTTACTTGGCGGTTGGCACCAAGTACGGCTCAGAGGAGAATATTTTCACCATTCGGGGTGTATTCCGAAACTCTAATGATGGTACCTCTGTGAACGAAGGGAAGATGTTGTTTCCCGGCAACAATGACATGATCCGGCTTTGGAGGGCACTGTTCATGCACCTTGTCGGGCGACGTGGACAAGATTTTGGCAGAAAAGTTAAAAAGAGAGTTTACGCTGCCAGCGGGGTGGAGGACATGCATTTTCCTGAAACTTGGTCGTTATTGAAACTTATTAAGCATCGTCCTGACATCTTGCATTGCCACAACTTGCATGGAGGTTTTTTTGATCTTAGAGCCCTGCCGTGGCTAAGCCACAATGTTCCAGTAATCCTGAATTTAAGAGACTGCTGGTTGCTGAGCGGACACTGCGCGCATTCGTTCGACTGCGAAAAATGGAAAACCGGATGTGGCGAATGTCCGGACCTCAGCATTTATCCTTCAATAGGTCGCGACGCAACTGCATTCAACTGGCGTAGAAAAAAACAAATATTTGCCCAATGCCGATTTTACATTACTGCTCCTAGCGCATGGGTGTTGAAGCGGGTGGATCAGTCGATTTTAGCACGAAGCACGGCCCTGAAACGCGTTATCCCGAATAGCGTTGATGTGTCGATTTTCAAGCCTACTAGTGATATGTTGCTAATCAGAAAAAAAATTGATCTACCTTTGGATGCTCGCATAGTCATGTGTGCGGCCAACGCCATTAAGCAAAATACATTTAAAGACTTAAGAACTATGAAGACCGCCATAGGTATAGCGGCCGAAAGGATGAAACAAGGCCGCCTCATTTTCTTGGGCGTTGGACAGCGGGCAGAGGAGGAGCGCATCGGCAACGCCACCATTCGTTTTATTCCGTATGTGAAAGACCCGAAATTATTGGCCCAATACTATCAAGCGAGCGACATATACATTCATGCTGCGCTGGGGGAGACATTTTCAAACACTATTTTAGAAGCAAGAGCTTGTGGTACTCCGGTCGTTGCAACGCATACTGGAGGCCTCCCTGAACAAATAATGCATGGTATAACTGGACTATTGGTGGCGCAAGGTGACGCTATTGCCATGGCAGACTATATCCTGAAATTGCTAGAAAATGATTCGCTTCGCATAAGAATAGGTAAGGCAGGGGCTAAGGATGCGCGTGAACGATTCAGCATAGAGCGTCAAGTAAATCAGTTTATGGAATGGTATTCAGAAGTGATTGACGATTGGAGCTTATGGAAATCCAAGGACTGGCCCCGGTGTCCAGGTCGAGAATCACCGTCAGGTAGTGATGTCCATGACCAACACTGATCTCATCAACGGCCATCCGCTTGAGCCCCTTGAGGGACGGCTGGAGGAAATGCCTGCGGAGGTACGCCTTCTGGATCTCCTTGACCTTATGCCAACCTATCCCCAGATGGCGAGCCACATCCGTCATGGTCATGTGTTTCGAGAGGTCCAGGACATACCGCTCAAAGACCTTGGTGTGCCTGCGATCCGGTTCGGCAAAGCCGATCTTCACTTGCCGGGTCACCCCACAAACCAGATACGACACCCGTTGAATGGCAAACTCTATGATGTCGCTCTCAGTCCAATCGGACGAATCATGAATCGCCGAAAGACCGTTCCCTTCTTTCGGACCTTTCTACTCCCACAGGCGGAACAAGCCAGGTGGGGTCTTGAGCGATCCGAAAGATCGTCCGTCCCTCTTCAAATCGGGAACGGACAGAATGAATTCGTGGACCCGTAATGCCAAAACAGTGATACAGTAGGCTGGTGGACATGACTTCCTCGCCTTCTCAGATTTTGTTACAAACCCAAGAAGGCAGAAAGCATGTCCTTTTTCATTTTTCAACACGGGTACGCACTTACGCGAAGATCCATAGTTCCTGTTGAGATGTCCTTTGCCACACGGACCCTTCCAGGACATCGGGCCATAGATCCCTGATGCCTCAAAACCTCCGGAACCTACGGCGGATCTCCAGAGACTTCCAGGAATGCAAACATTTCGCACATAGGGCTGAGGGAATAGCTTAAACGTGAATTGGATTTGTCTAATTTACGCTGAACCAGTACAACACTAACGACAGGAGGTCGTTTCGTGCGGAGGCTTTTATGTTTGGTGCGTCTCAGGTTTCAGACACCGGATGCGTTTCTGGTCGGTGGATGCCTGCTCTCAGGTACTTCTAGCGTCACTCCTGGCATTTCTGTTTTTGGGCAAGCAGAGTTTGTGGTTTGACGAAATCAACAGTGTTCTGTTTTCCGAAACATTATTTTCAAACACCGCTCTTTTCGTTCAAGAGGGCGAGACCAATATGTTTTTCTATTATCTGCTGCTTCATCTTTGGATGAAGGTTGGGGAAACCGAGTTTTGGATACGTAGTTTGAGCGTCTTTTTCGCCGTCGCCTCTGTACCAATGATTTTCGCTCTCGGTTCACGGCTATTCGGAACACGTGTAGGAATGCTGGCAGCGTTGCTGCTTAGCTTCAGCCCGTTTTTTGTTCAGGTTGCTCGGGAGGCCCGAAGTTACAGCCTGCTTCTTTTTTTGGTTATTTTAAATTTCTATTTTTTTGTTCGGTCCGTGCAAAAACCATCGATCGTCAATTGGACTGCCTATACAGTCGTATCTGCCCTTGCAGTATACTCTCATTTTCTAGCTGGACTGGTCACTTTGGCTGAGGTCTTTTCCTTGTCCTTCCTGCCTTTACGCCGCATACCATGGCGTGGTCTCGTGGCGAGCGGGATAGGCATGGCAATTCTGCTGCTACCCCTAGCGGTTACAGTAATATTGGGACCTTCAGCATATATTGCTGCGGGTCCTTTTGGTCCGATCCATGTCCTTTTGACCGCTGAACACTCTCTTAGCACTTTAGCAGGCGGACATGGCCTTGCCATCTCTTACTCTTTTCTTCTCTTATTATCATTCTGGGCAATGAGGGAAAACCTGATCAGAGAGGCTCAGGCGTTACAAGGGTGGTCCTTCGCTTTGCCAGTCCTTGGATTCACCGGGCCCTTGCTAGCTACTATTATTGTTGCCCTGGTGGAAAAGCGATTTTTGACGCCGAGATATTTGACAATGTGCCTGCCATCTCTCTTGTTGCTTGTTGCATATGGCCTGAACCGGATGCGCGCCAAGTGGCTGCAAGTGGCTGCCGTGATGGTGCTCTTTTCACTGGCAGTTCCACCTCTTCATCATTATTATAGGCACGGGAAGAAGGAAGACTGGAGGAGTGCCGCCCAATTCGTCGCGTCGAAAGCGAACGCTGGAGACGGTGTCATCTTCGTTGCTTACATGGTGGGACCCTCTTTTGAGTACCTATTGTAGACATCTTCGACTTCAGTGTTCACAGCTGGAGACACTGAAGGTGGCTTCGGGCCCTTACCGACGAGGAGGAGGTGGACCCGAACCGCCACCTGACGAAAGAAACATTGAGCCTTCTGAGTAAGAAATATGACCGCGTATGGTTAATCCTCAGTCGTGACGACTCTTATGGTCGAGATCGTAACAGGCGTCAGATTCAGGATTCTCTGGAAAAGAATTACAGAGTTGTTTTAAGAGCGAGTTTCGTACTGATTGACGCCTTGCTCTATGAGAGAATCCAAAGCTCGAAGAAGAATGGGTCTACTGGAGTTTCTGGAGTCTGTTCTGAAACCATCTGGAATAGCTATAGTCTTGCGGCCTCTCAAATTTGAGGCTTGTTCGATGATCCGCCCCACGCGTGACCTGGCCCCCCAAAACTGGTGCAGTTTCCAAGGTGCCGATGATAGAGCATTTCTCGGGTTTTGTCGCCCGGCTTCGATTATAGTCTCGGAGCAGGACTGAGGCTGTTTCTGACTAATGGGGATCGGCTGGGTAACGGACCGAAAAGATCGGGGAGCGTGAAATAGTGGGCGATCTGGATCTTTCGTCGTGAAGGTGGATTGTGGTAACGGATGGAGGTTAATAGAAAAAAGTGCCGGGTTGGAGCAAAAAGTGCATGATGGATCTAAGAGCCAAGATGCCCAAGGGTTTTTTCAACTTTCTTAGACGAAATTTTCAGCGACCCGTATTTTGGGGCAATCTTAGGCGGCTTGAGCCCAAGAGTAGGGTATTTGGTTATGACCGCGGTAATCAATCTGTTGCTCGATATTACATTGACAATTTTTTTGCACAACATGCCGCTGACATTTTTGGCGAAGTGCTTGAAATAGGGGATGATACTTATGCTCGACGTCACGGTAATGGACTTACACGTCTAGAGGTGCTGAACGTTGATCCTGGCAATCCGAAGGCCACAATAGTTGCGGATCTGACAATTGCCGACAACATTGCCTCAGGATCATTCGACTGCTTACTCCTGCCTCAAACCCTGCAATGTATTTACGACGTACGTTCGGCAATCAAAAATTGCAAACGGATTTTGAAAGCCAGGGGGGTCCTCTTGGCGACGATCTCAGGGATTAGCCAGATAAGCAGATATGACATGGATCGATGGGGGGAATACTGGAGGTTCACTTCGAAATCGACCCTTTTGCTTTTTACAGAATTTTTCCCGGAAACAAAAGTTACGGTTCGGTCATACGGTAACATACTAGCGGCCATGTCCTTGCTCCAAGGAATCGCAAGCACGGAACTTACCAAGGCAGAGTTAGATCACGTCGATCCGGATTATGAAGTCTTAATCACGATAAGAGCTGAAAATGATATTGACTCTCGATCATGCCCATAAAGGGGATCCGGTTCAGCAGAGATACCTTGATCTCACCTCATTGGTCCATCAAAGGCTGTTTTCATTAACCCGTCAGTCAGTCTCAAGCCGGGTGCAGGAAGCCGAATTGAACCGCTAAAAGCGCTGGCTGATACACATCCCGCTGATTGCAGCCATCTCACTCTCAAATTCTCTACCATCCGGGGCCACGCTCATACTTTTGTCTGAAAAAATGCACCCGGTCACGCGTGCCTGTTCCCGGAATAACGACGAGGAACATGTGCGTGCGACCACATGCGAGCCGCTGACCAGTCCATGAAACGAAAAACGACCCCGAACCCATAGAAAAGAGAGCGGAATCCGAGACTCCTTATGGCCGATTACCCTCGCATTAGCTTTGGCATAATAGTCCTTAATGGCGATCCCTTTACAAAATATTGCCTACGGTCTTTGTACCCGTTCGCCTACGAAATAATTGTTGTCGAAGGAGCAGTGAGAGAAGCGGCAGAAATAGCTACTGCGACCGGTCACTCTCGTGACGGTACCTTGAAGGCTCTTCAGCAATTCAAGGATGAGGAAGACCCTTTAAACAAGGTTCGTATCATTACACGTAATGGATTCTGGGACGACAAAGACCAAATGTCCCAGGCTTATGCAGCCCGAGCAACAGGAGACTATATTTGGCAGGTCGATATTGATGAATTTTATAAAGCCGATGAGATGGCGTTGGTTTTGGAGATACTTCGTCAAGAACCCACTATAACCGCGGTATCATTTAAACAGATCCAGTTTCTGGGGAGGCTTCACCTACATAGTTGACGGTTGGTATTCAAGGCTCGGTGGAGAAGAATTCCACAGAGTGTTTCGGTGGGGTCCGGGATATCGGTTGACGAATCATCGGCCTCCAACCGTGGTCGATTCCCGGGGCATCGATACTCGGGCCATCCGCTGGCTGGATGCCTACGAGACAGCCCGGCGTGGCATTTACCTGTATCACTACGCTTTCGTCTTTCCCCAACAAGTCAAGGATAAGAGTGCCCTCTACGCGTCCGGCTCGTGGGCCGGAAGAGAAGGCGCACAGGCCAGACGCTGGGCCGAAGAAACGTACGGTAACCTGAAACGACCGCTACGCATGCACAGTGTCTATCAATTCTTCGGTTGGTTGGAACACTATGCGGGTTCGCATCCCGCTGAGATCGAGGCATTGCGGGACGATATTACGAAGGGGATTATTGAGATTGACGTTCGACGTACCGATGATATAGAGCGCCTTCTCTCGTCACGCTGGTACGGCCTCGCTAAACGCCTGGTGAAAAGTATCGGTCCGCAGCGTCGCATCCCGAATTTCGGCAGTCACTGGAAGTTCCATGCATACAAGGCACTGGTCAACCCAAGAACGGTTCCATCATTGATATCTTCCGTCGGGAAGCGAATTTGGAATCGAATGATTTTACGAAGATGAAGGGAACCGTCTCAGCTCGGGAGGCAGCGGTGGCGACACTTGCTATCTGCTAAACGGCCGCGGCACTAACTACTCTAGGCATCGCGGGCCGGTTCGCGGCGCGACCGGCAGGACTTTCATGGGAAAACGTATGAACCCTCCCCTCCTCACAGTCTTTGCCATTCCCAAAGCATTTGGGGATCGCTTCAGGGTGATCCAGCGAAACGTGTTGCAAAGCTGGTTGTCGCTGGGTCCCTCAGTGGAAGTGTTGCTTTTGGGCGACGACCCCGGCACCGCAGAAACCGCGGACGAATTCGGCGTAACACACCTTCCTCACGTGGAGCGCAACAGGTTCGGCACGCCCACTGTAAGTTCCATCTTTGAATTGGCTCAAGACAATGCACATGGGTCGGTGATGGTTTACGTGAACGCGGATATCATCCTCTTCCGCGACATCGTTGACGTGGCACAATCAATCTCCTATGACCGATACTTGTTGAGCAGCCAACGCTGGAACTTGGATATCTCCACGGATTTGGATTTCGATGCCAACTGGGAAGCCCGGGTGAGAAAGGACGTCGAAGACCGCGCTCAACCGGCCGGGCCTGAGTGGATCGACCTCTTCATGTTTCCCAAAGGCTTGTTTCGAGACATCCCGCCATTTGGAATCGGCCGAGCCCGCTGGGACAATTGGATGATGTTCGCGGCCCGTTCCCGCGGAATTCCGGTGGTCGATGCGACGCCTGCCATGACGATTGTTCACCAGAATCACGATTATTCGCACCATCCCCAGGGCATTGCCGGTACCCACGCAGGCGCGGAGGCGGATTGGAACGTCAGCTTGGCCCGCGGCATTGACTACATATTCACCTTGGAAGATGTCGATTGGGTCTTTGACGGGAAGAAATTTCACAAACCTGATGTTACGTATCGCCGAATGCTCCGTAAGATTCGCAATATTCCCGCTTTGCATCCATGTCTTGCTCCAATTCTGAGACCGGCTTTCACTCTCGGGCGCAAGCTGTTTCGTACCTAGGACATGCCGCCGAAATTGCGCACAGAGTTTGATGTGGCCGGCCACATGTCATTCCTTCCTAAGCGGGAATCTGAATCTGTGAAGGAACTCTAGCTACACTACACGAGGACTGCAGAGTCAATAGGACCGTGACGACACCTCTGGCCATATTCTACCGAAACTACGGACCCTACCACATCGATCGGCTTCGGGCTCTAACTAACTACATGAAGTGCTTTGTCGCGGTGGAGATCGCGAGCCAAGAGCGCAGTTATCTCTGGCGTCCAGACAAGACCGACCTGGGGTTCGATTTGAGGACTCTCTTCGACGGCACCTTCGAGGGTCTCGGAATCACCGCCCAATGGAAGCGGGTAATCGAAACCCTGGAGGAAGTGAATCCTGAAGCCGTCTTGGTGGTGGGATACTCGGACCCCGTGATGCGGGATATCGCCGCGTGGGCCAAGAAGCGCCTCCTACCGTGCATCATGACCACCGACACCACACGGGTGGATCGTACGCGTTCTGGTGGAAAGAGCTTGCCAAGCGATGGTGGATACGGCGGTATTTTGATGCCCTGTTTCTCCCCGGAGAGCGAAGCGTCGCCTACTTCTGCGGTCTCGGGTTCCCCGAAGCATGGATCTGGCGAAAATACCACGTGGCCGACAATGACTTTTACCAGCACCACATGGAGATTATTCGCTCCGACCCGGAGAGTTGGCGACGCAACCACGATTTGCCGGATAAGTATTTCGTCACCGTGTCCAGGCTCAGCCCGGAAAAGAACGTGATCGTGCTGCTTGACGCGTTTCACCGATATCGAAACGAGGGCGGACAATGGGATCTCGTGATTGTGGGAGGTGGGCCCCAGGAGGAGGAAATCCGCTCGTTCCAAGAATCGCGGCGGATCCGGGGCGTCCACTTCACGGGCTGGAAGCAACAGGACGAGATTCCTGTCTACTTTGCGCTCGCATCATGCTTTATTTTGGCCAGCATCTCGGAACCCTGGGGTGTCGTAGTCAACGAGGCCGCGGCCTGCAGCTTACCCCTCCTCGTGAGCAGAAACTGCGGCAGCGCGCCAGAACTCTGCCAGCGTGGGGTGAACGGTTACGACTTCGACCCCCGCTCGTCCGAGGAACTCACTCGACGCATGCTAGCGATGTCGTCCGGTAATGTGGATCTTGAGGCCATGTCCCGCGCGTCCCTGCGAATCGCGGCCGCCTTTACTCTCGACAGCTGGTGCCGCTCGTTATGCGATTGCGTCGCTACGGTTGTCTCGGAAAAGTCAAACGGCAAAAGGAACCCGTCCCAATATGACAGAGGAGAATCCATGAATCGGAAGAATATCTCCGAAACCAGGTGACCTGCCAGCGAATTAAGTACCACTTGTAGAGTTAGAGCCGTAGTATGTTTTCCTGCTTGACGGGTGTGCTCGGGTGAACCGTGGATCACGAACAGATCAGTGAGGCAAAGGAGCACCTCATCGGTACCCAGCTTTCTCTCCACTACAATATCGCGATGCTTTCTCCTCTGAATTCGTCAACGGCAGTCATGATTTTCACCGTACAGCAGACGTGCGGTCTGCCATAAAATCATAGGACCAGACATGATGGCGATGGGTAGGCCTGAGTCTGACAAGAGACCCATCGTTGAGGCCACAGACATCTGCTTTTAGGACTGCTTTTGAAGAAGCTTCAGCCCCCCCTCCACGCCAGATGCATTTCCCCCCTCATGGTTGACCTGCCGGCCCTGTCGTTTGAGCGATCCGGTAATCATGCGATAACCGTAGCGCCCATATTGCTTGGCAGGTCGGACGATTTCTTCCCGGAGCCTCTTTTCGGCTCAACCCCAGTTCTCTTGCCGCTCATATAATACAACTTCAGCCCAATCTATACTCCGCAGAATCTCGCGAACTGCGGCGATCTTGGGCGTGAGGTCCGCTGTTTTAGGTCCATCGCTGAAAGCATAAATCAGCGGGACTTGATTAATTCGCAATGATTCAAGAGTCTTTAGAAGATGCTCTGGGCGTGAATATGCAAATAGAACCACAGGTACTATCATTTCAAATATATACCGCCAATCCGATCGAAGATGATTCTTAGGGTCTCCTCCAGGATTGCTGAATTGATGCAGGTTCCTCAAAAAAACCACAATCATAAGTGAGATGCTGGTGTCCGACTCGGTCGATCGATATTTTTCAGCATCCAGGCCTCACCGCAAGGAGACCCTATGGGCCGCATTGAAAGCAATACTCAGCATCCCCAGACATTTTAGAGCCGCTGGTCCGTGATGCACCGAGCGATAATCCAGTTGAATTGTACGGTGGATTACCTTATCTTATAGACGGCCAGTGCAAATTTGCTCGGAAAAACGGGAAAATAAGCATCCCGCCGCGACGGTTATCCAAAAATGTATTCCTCCGTAAAGAATCCTCGGATCTATGTAGCCGGTCACAATGGAATGGTTGGTTCGGCTATTTGCCGACGCCTGGAGCGAGCCGGCCATTCCGTAGTCCTACCAGAGAAACGTGTTGATTTATGTAATCAGCAGGAATCTTTACGGCTGATCGAAACAATGAAGCCCGACTGGATCTTTCTCGCTGCCGCCAAGGTTGGTGGAATAAATGCCAACGACAAGTATCCGGCTGAGTTTATTTATACAAATCTCATGATCCAGACCAATGTTTTGCATGCCGCGTATCTGTCAGGCGTGAAAAAAGTCACTAATATTGGGAAGTTCCTGCATTTATCCAAAATTTGCGCCTCAACCTATGAACGAAAAATCCTTGCTGAGCGGATATCTGGAACCAACCAATCAGGCGTATGCGGTGGCCAAAATTGCAGGAATTATTATGGCCCAATCATATAACAAGCAGTACGGGACAAATTTCATCTCGCTCATGCCCACCAATTTGTACGGGCCTAACGACAATTTTGATCTGGAGAATTCCCATGTTATCCCTGCTTTATTGCGAAAAATTCATGAGGCGAAAATACGCGGAGCCGAGTTCGTAGAAATCTGGGGTACTGGAAATCCTCGTAGAGAGTTCCTCCACGTAGATGATTTAGCTGATGCCTGCTTTTTTCTTATGGAAAATTACAATTCAAATGAAATTATAAATATCGGAGCCGGAGAGGATATCCAGATCAGCGAGTTAGCTGTTCTTATAAAAGAGGTCATAGGCTATGAGGGAGAGATGCGATTCAATCGGGACATGCCTGACGGAATGCCGCTTAAGCTGCTAGATGTGAGCAGGTTGAACTCGCTAGGCTGGAAGCCATCGATATCCTTTCGAGAAGGACTTATCGCGACATATAAATGGTATCTGGAAAACCAAGATCGTTTGAGAAAATAATATTCTGGATCCGATGCCGCCAATATTAGGAATAGACAAACCGTCGCTCGAAAGCTCCTTCGCTCTCCTCGGACATAACTCGATTCAATGCCCCCGATAAACTGGGTAATAGGTCGGCTACTGAAAAAGCGGGTGTGGGGTTCGAAAGTGCGCCCATGACGCGATTTGTTCTTGCAGCAAGTATTGCGGCTTCAGGAATGGGTATACGACTGGCAATCAATGCCGTCACGATCCCGGTCAGGGTGTCCCCAGTTCCTCCTATCGGTTCCATATTTTCCACACATGGTTCAGAAATTTCTCTGAGGATCCCATCCTCCGTGGCTATGAAATCGGATCGGCCCTTTACGAGAAGACACCGCGCAGCATTTTCATGCCTATAGGCTCTTTCGATCAATTCCGGTAGCCGTTCCTCCTCCTGAAGCAGAAATCCCCTCGTGTAAAACGGATGCGGTGCCCGTTCATCTGCCAGGAATGCCATCTCTCCGGCATCAGGAGTGAAAAGATCATATGAACCTGAGAAACCGCTCATTTTTGCCACATACATGTAGCCGGCATCCGCAATCAAAACCGGCCTGTCTGACAGATCATCGAGGTTTATCAATACTCGGTTGTGCCAATCGATCTCAGGGAGAAGATAATGAAAAACTATTGTTTCTACACCAGTATTATTGCGTAAAGTTTTGATCAGATACTCATAAATACGGATGCTTCCGTTACCTAGACCGATGTCGCCGGAAAGTCACTACCCTCGGCGGTTCTGAAGCCAAGGACCGTGGCGGTAGTACATGCCGCGGCCATCAAGGCGGTGGTACCCCTGATGACCGGAACAGTGTGATCGCCAACACGCAACTTGCCATTTGCAAGAATACATTCTGCCTCCACCAAAGGGAAATCCTCGTAAGGGATGGTTCCAACGATCATCCAGGACATTTGCGCCTCAATTCTTCATATGCCAGTTGCAATGCATATCCGCATAAAGTGCTGCCCAAGGCTCGGGGCTCCGGAGCCTGGGTTAGAGTTTTTCCTATCAATTGTTCAGCCAAAAAAGGAACATCCGGGCAACCGCCACCCGATATATTCACGATGCGACGCCCCGATTTTTCAACCGTAATCTTCATGTTGGCGGCCCGCACCATAAGGTAATCCCCAAAATCCTTAACATTGAACAGGCTTACCGGCTCCAGCAACAAGTCATATAAAGGCAAAACTTGCAAGGGCTCTAATTTCGCTTCCTTCAGTACTCGGGATACTTTTAGCTCCGAGATAATCGGAAATTGGATCGCCAGATCGCAACCGGTACGGACTTCGGGTGGTGGACCTTTTACGCAGACCTTGACTCCTGCCGCTTTCAGTAGAGACTCAGCCTTTATTACTTCGCTGGTATGCTCAAAAATTAGCAGGCCTAATCCGGAGACAGCGGAATCTTGTCTGGGATTGTCGGCTCTCCGCTTAAATCTTTTTAGGAAACTTTTAAGTAAGCCCATCACCGTTTCAAAAGGAGATGATACTCCTCATTTTCTTGTGTGACTTCTGATATTCCCCAGCCTTGTTTTGTGGCCGCCCGGCTGATGTTCTCCCGGCTGACGTCATTGTCCACGAGGATCTCGATTTCCCCTGTTCCAAGTTCTTTCATTTTTGACAGAGCCATCAATACCGGTTGAGGGCAGGACAGGCCCCTTGCGTCAACTTTCTCCGACATGTCTATCTCCTCACTCTCCGACTCGCCTCATATTCGTAAATCCTACGTACAGACAAATTAACAACGATACAACCACCGCGGCAATGCCGTAAGGTCCGATACCTGCCGGGGAGCTTGCAAGGCCAAAGTTATGAGCGAACGCTGCGCCTGCTATCATGCCGAACACGAAAATCGCCGCATCGCCATCGCCTTCGCCGGACATGAACAATTGTCGCCCCGGGCAGCCGCCGGCCAAAGCAAAGGCCAATCCGGCCACAAGCATTCCGGAGAAATTCCAGAAACTTTGGGTGTGAGCAACCGGCTGATTAGCAAATCCCGGATTGAATTGACCAAGAATCAAATTAGTAATCCATGCCGCAACCAGAAGGGCAAGCAATCCCCAAAACAGGTGAAAATGTCGGAATAGAATTAGATCCCTAAGAGCGCCCATAGTGCAAAAACGACTGCGCTGAGCGACAAAGCCCACCAACAAACCAATCCCCAAAGATAATGCCAATGGAGCATACTGAGATCCGGGTCCTTTCAAACTGTAGAAGAGAAGACCGGTTTTGGCCTCATTTGCAACTGGAGAATAGATCAGCCGCAAGGCCAACAAGCCCAGGATCACCAGCGGCATAAGAAATCCCAGCCCGTAGTTCTGCTTTGAGGTGCGTCCAAGGCTATATCCTTCCCTGAAGAATATGGTGCCAATGCCGACTCCTACAGCCAGCCCTGCAAATCCGAACAGTGCATTGCCGTCCCCTCCTGCCAGGCGGAGTATCGTCCTCCACGGGCATCCTAAAAAAACTAAGGCCCCGATCATGGCGCACATGCCGAGCAGGAATCGAGCCATGGGCGCGGAACCCGATCTTGGTTTGAATTCTCCAAAACTGAGAGCAGCGACCAACGCCCCAAGCACAAAACCAAGAATCTCCGGCCGTAAATACTGAACCAAGTCCGCCCTGTGCAGGCCTAATCCACCGGCGACATCCCGCTCGAAGCATGCCACACATATACCCATATTGCCGGGGTTTCCCGATTTTTGCAGCAAGGCAGCGAGCGCGCCTATGATCACTCCCACTGCTATTATTCCCCCTGAAGTTGCAAAGAAGTTTCTCTTGGCTTCCAATCTGTGCCTCCTGTCGGTTTCATCTCTAATCTTTAACCGCCTCGATTCGCCATCATGGAGATGCGCTGGATGAATTCGTAATTTGAGCAGCTTATCTTTTGTCGAGTTTTCTATTCTCGATGCGTCCGCCTGGGGTCAAGGATTAAGAAATACATCGGAAATATTAATTCGTCAAGAAGTTGTTACCTATTTGCGTGTGAGAATCAGTGTTAATTTTCGAGATGTGATCGCCGGGACCCTGGTTGCCGGGATGGCAGGGAGAACTTCGTGAAACGCAATCTCTGGGGAAGGGCTGGAGAGCCTCTAATACAGAGCAAACTCGGATTATCTGATGCCAAATTGTCTCAAGACTTAACTGCCGCCGGTCCCATCTGTCTGACCCGGTTTTCCCTTGACAGCACAGTCGGATAACGATAGGAAATAGGAATGAGAGAAATCGGCCAAAACGATGTCACCTCTTCGGCTCTGTAGGACCGAGGCAATATAAGAAAACAAGGGGAGTGAGTATGAGCAACGATTACACGCAGATGTGGAAAGAATTGGGTCTCGACCTGACAGCACATGATGCTTTGCTGCAGGTCTTGGGCAAAGGCTATAAAGACATCTTCTTGAGTCAGTCCGACCGGCCGACAGGGCATGGACTACTTCAATTTCGTTATAAGCGAAATTCATGGCCTGAGGATCAAGGAACTTATTGACGGCAAGAAGGAGGGCCATAAGGTCATAGGCTCTTATTGCGTCTTTGTTCCGGAAGAAATCGTCAGAGCCGCGGATGCTACCTTGGTGGGTTTGTGCTCGGGCGCGGACTTCGCCACTGAGGAAGTGGAAAAGCTCCTTCCGCGCAACACGTGCGCCCTGATCAAATCCGCCTTTGGGTTCAAGCTCGGCAAAGTGTGCCCTTACGTCGAATCCTCCGATATGATCGTGGGGGAGAACACCTGCGACGGAAAGAAAAAATCCTACGAGGTTTTCGATACCCTGGTTCCGAACTTGTACGTAATGGATCTCCCGCAGATGAAATCAAACGAGGGCCGGGCCGCTATTAAGAGGCGAATACGACAAGTTCAAGAAGGCAGTAGAAGACCTGACCGGGGTAACCATTGATGCTCCTCGTCTCAAAAAGGGTATAGAGATAGTAAACAACAAGCGTAAAGCGGTCCACAGGCTCTCGGAACTCAGGAAAGCCGATCCGGTTCCCATTTCCGGTCTGGATGCTCTTTTGATCAATCAAGTGTTCTTTTACGATGATCCTATTAGATTCACGATTCAGTCAACAAGATTTGTGACGAGCTTGAGGTGAGAGTCCGCGAAGGGAAAGGCGTTCGACCGAAAGGAACCCGCCGAATGCTCTTGTCCGGATGCCCTATGGCCGCGCCCAACTGGAAGCTGCCGTGGGTTATCGAATCATCAGGGGCTGTTATTGTGGGTGAAGAATCCTGCGTGGGTGAACGTGGTACTCGCAACTTGACTGATGATTCGGGCGAGACGATGGATGAGCTGATGGAAGCCATTGTAGACAGGTATTTCAAAATCGACTGCGCTGTCTTCACGCCGAATTCGGACCGGCTTGAGCATGTTAAAGCAAATGTCTCGCTGCTTACAAAGCTGACGGAGTCATTCATTACGGGTTACAATTCTGCCAACCGTATCAGATCGAATCATTGCCGGTTGAAAAGCCCTCGAAGAATCCGGGCATGCCGACACTTAGGGTCGATACCGACTACAGCATGGAAGACGTTGAGCAGATCAAGACTCGCGTGGAAGCCTTTGTCGAGCGGATCGACATGTCTTCGTGCAGCGCATGCCGTTGTTCCTAGGCTGATGGCGGTTACACGAAGAAAGGGGTAAGTTGTTCACTGGATCACCCCGATTTTTGTGTCACTGCCCTGAATAGATGGTTCGATCGACAGTAAAGATCATGTGATGGCTTTTATGAACGTGGTTTGCGGAATAGATGTAGGATCCAGGACGATCAAAGTTGTTGTTCTGGATGCTCGATACGAAGCGGATTTTGGAATTCCGGAAAGCCGAGACCACCTACACTCCCGTAGATCAATGTCTCAAGATTCTTAACGGCTTGTCAACCGGACATATCGTTGCCACCGGGTACGGGAGAAAGCTCATACAAGATCACGTGAACAGCGAGAGCATCACGGAGATTCTCGCTCATGCTCTTGGGGCCGGATATCTGTTTCCTGGTGCCGTTCTGTATTGGACATCGGCGGACAAGATACCAAAGCGATCTCATTGGATTCTTCGGGACGAGTCGCAAAATTTGAAATGAATGACCGCTGCGCTGCGGGAACGGGCAAATTTCTTGAGTTCATGGCCACAAGCTTTCAGATCCCCATCGAGATATTCGGAGATTTCGCCTTGGAGGGGGAACCGGGTCTTTCGATAAATAGCATGTGTACGGTCTTTGCCGAATCAGAGGCGACATCATTGATGGCACGGGGACACAGACCCCAGGACATCGCACTTGCTCTTCATCAGTCCGTTGTGAAACGTTCGCTTTCTATGCTCAGAAGAGTGGCAGTCAATGGTGCCTTGGTTTTTTCGGGTGGGGTGGCACGCAATCGGTGCGTGACCGAGCTGATGCAACTGGAGACAAAGTCGCAAATCCTAGTTGCGTCTGAGCCGGACATGGTCGGAGCACTCGGGGCCGCTCTCTATGCTGCTCAGCTTGAACGCAAGGAAAGCTAAGCAGGCAACGTCATCCAGCAAGCGAACTGTAAAGGGGACTATCAGAATAGGATCGTACATGAGCAACCACATCAAGCTGACTTCATTGTCCAACCTGAGCGGCAAAGATAGGTCCGGGGGACCTTGACAAGGCTCTTTGCGGGCTGCAGATTCGTGTCGATCCAAATGTTCTGGCAGGCATCGAAGGATCTGAAGATGCAGGCGTGTACAAATTGTCGGCTGATGTGGCGTTGTTCAGACCATCGATTTCTTTACTCCTATTATTGACGATCCGAGGGTCTTCGGTCGAGCTGCCGCTGCAAACTCTTTGAGCGACGTGTACGCCATGGGCGGCAAGCCACTGACCGCCATGAACGTAGTGTGCTTTCCTATTCGGAAACTGGGTGTCCAAACTCTTCGCAGCATACTTGAGGGTGGGTTGGAGACACTTCGTGAAGCCGGGGTGGCGCTTGTGGGGGGCCACAGCGTGGAAGACGACGAACCGAAGTACGGTCTTTCCGTAACCGGTCTTGTCCATCCTGAGAAGATCATGAGAAACTCAGGGTTACAACCGGGCGACAAGCTGATCCTGACAAAGGCTATCGGAACAGGCACGATCGCGACAGCTATTAAAGCAGGCCTGGCATCGGAAGAATCCATTGCTGCCATGATAAATTCCATGTGCACCCTTAACAGAAAAGCTTCCGAAGTTGCCGTTTCAGCGGGCGCAAGGGCATGCACCGATATCACCGGGTTCGGGCTTGCCGGTCATCTTGTCGAAATGGCACGGTCGAGCAAATGTAAAATCAGAATAAAAGCGGATGCCGTACCTGTCCTTCAAGGAGCCATGGAAACAGCCTCCATGGGCCTTATACCGGCAGGCGCGTATGGGAACAGAACGTATTTCTCTCCGTGGGTGTCGATTGATCCTAATGTTCCCACTGATCGATCGGATCTAATGTTTGATCCTCAGACGTCCGGAGGTTTGATAATTGGTATTTGCTCCGAACAAGCGGCCATGCTCATGGACAGCCTTGTGGTGAGAAATATCGAGCCGGTGGCGATGATCGGTGAAGTTATCGGATCTGACGCTGTGGGCTATGTCGAGATCGAATGAAGAGGTTCTTTCAGTATTGTCGATCGATACCGTCAACCTGAGTTAATGCAATGAGGAAGTCTAGATCAGTTTTGACAGTCACAACCGCCAGATTTGCTATCGCTCTAAAGAAGCCGCTCGTAGAGAGCTTTTTCACATTCATTGCCCACGCCTCAATCCAGCGTGATAAATGTTCTTCAAGGAAAGAAAGCTGAAAATTGATGTGGTCTCGAAAAGATGAAATTTCATTTCCTTCGTTGCACCACGCAGCCAAGGAAGAACGAGCGAGCAGAGACATGAAATAGCATTCCACAGCTATATGATCGTCAGGTTCCGTAAAGGATTCGTCTGTGGCAAATCCGCATCTGCCATAAAATCTCCTGACGTCTAACGTGGACTCTCCGAACAGCCGGTTTTCGAGGTAGCTTGATTCAGAAGGGCATAGGGACCCTGGTGAGCCCCCCAAGAACAGGCGGGTGTAATCAACCGCTAAATCATTTGCGTTGGATTGCTCCGCAGCCCTGAGGAATCGAAATATGCTTTCTTGAAGCTTGGGTTCGTGCCAGTGCGTCAGCAAATCCTCAAGATAGGGCTTATGCCTGGCCAGACCGCGCAAAGTGTCTTGGGAGGGCTCCGCGTAAAGACATGACGCTATCAATTCATAAAGAGAAGATCGAAGCATGAATTGCTTTTCGCAGAGTTTTTCCATTAGCTCCCTCAAATATAAAATACCCTAGGTTCTGTTCCAAGTTCGGCTCTCTTGGGTTTGGCCCCTTTCGCCAACAGTTGTGAGACATTTGACTGGGGGTCGTCCATATCTCCGAAAACCCGGGCGAGAGTGGTGCATGCCTCGACACAAATCGGCGATTTGTTTTCCTTGAGGCGGTGCGCGCAGAAATCACATTTGTCAGCCTTGCCTGGGACTTGTACTCTGTGGGTTTCCTTAACCTTACTGGCCACGTCCTCATAAGGAAGGGGCGCGGAGAAGTATCCATGGTTCGGGTTGATCTTGCGGGCTCCGTAAGGACAAGCCTTAACACATGCTCCGCATTCGGCTCCCAAACATTTCTCTTGGTTAATCAGCGTGACGCCGGATTGATCTTGCCAAGTCGCTTCTATCGGACAATCTGACACGCACGGCGGCTTTACGCATTGCATGCATCCTGAAACGGTCCAGTCACCGTTGACATTCTCTTCTACAATTGTCCTGGAACAACCGGGCATGGTCAAGTTTTCCATCTTGCATGCGACTGCACAGGTTTGGCATCCCGTGCACAGATTCATCTGTATTACCATTGCGTACCTAGGCACGTTTCGCATCCTCCTTCCAAAAGTGGTTTATGAAATCGCTTTGCTCACCTGACAAAGTCCGGCCTTGAATGGGGGAAAGCCTGATATTGGGTCAAAATGCCTCGGTACCATGATATTCACGTCTTGGTCAGCCCAACCATGCAAGATGTCGACAACGCCCCGAGATACTGTTCGCGTTACGTGGGCCTTCACTTTGATTTTCCCATAATCATTTTCGATAAAAACGTAGTCTCCCTCTGATATACCTCTGTCAGTAGCATCTTCAATGTTGAGATTCACCACTGGTTCCGGTTGAAACTCGCTAAGCCAGGGGATGTCTCTGAATTTGCTATGCGTGTAAAATGGCACGCGAGCTCCTGTCATTAGGACAAGAGGATACTTCTTCGCTAAATCCGGTTTGCTTACAGGGCTTTCGATCGGCTCGGCATAGACCGGCAAAGGATCCAATCCCTGTTTTTCAAGGGCAATGGAATAAACCTCAATTTTTCCGGACGGCGTCTCGAATCCGGATTTGCCGTCTTTCCGGAGCAGGCCCTTGTCGAACTTTTGAAATTTCGGCGGCTCTGTCGCTGGTTTGTTGACCATACTTCCTGGGGCTTTTCCAAGTTGCTCGACCGTGAGGCCGGCGGGTTTGAGAAACTCATTAACAAAAGCTTCCAAATTGCCGTTAAAGAACTCTTTGGACAACCCCAGAGCCACTCCGATGTCCGCAATGATCTGCCAATCCTCTCGCGCCTGACCCAGTGGTTTGATTGGTTGGCGCTGATAAATGCTTCGGCCGAAACAGGCGGGTGTTCCGAGTCGTTCAAAACAGGTAGCCGCGGGAAGCAAAATGTCCACATAATTGTGCGTCCATGGGCGATAAAAGTAATCCACAGCCATAGAAAAATCCATTTGGGCCAACGCTTTTTGATAGAGCGGTGGTTGCGGCCAGATTTTGACATTCCCTCCGAAGAGCACCATGCACCTGATCGTGCCGGCCTCTACATACTCGGGGAGCTTGTTCATCTGCACTTCGGCAATGAAGTCCGCCCACACGGGATAATTTTTCAGGTCAGCTCGCTTGGGTTTGAGTTCTGACGAAAGTCTTTCTCTGAGGCAAAATTCCGGATGGCCCAAGAAATCAGGCGGTAGCAAAGGAGGGGGAGAGACAACCACGCCCCCTGGACGGTCAAAGTTTCCGGTCAACGCTACCAGTGAAAAAACAGCTCGCATGTTTCTGCAGTCCGTTTGTATGGTGCACGATAGGCGCAGAGCTAATCATCAGAGTCGTCGGTCCCTCTGCAAAAGAACGAGCTGCAAGTCGGATTTGATCCGCGGGGGTTCCCGTTATTGCAGAAACTTTTTCCGGCGTGAATTCGCCGGCGTATTCTTTGAGTTCCTCAAATCCGTGGACCCATTTACTGACGAATTCCTTGTCATAGAGCCCCTCGTTTATTATTGTCTGAATCATTCCCAAAGCCAGTGCACCGTCAGTGCCGGGCCTGATTGCGAGATGCGTACCTCCGAGAGTTTTGACAGTGGGCGTCGCACGGGGGTCGATGTGAATGAACCTCACGCCCGCCTGCTTCGATTTCAGCAATCCCTTCATGGCAAATGGAGCGGAGTATGCCGGATTAACGCCCCAAATGAAGCAGTTCTTCGTCTCCTTACCTGGCGGATTACCCATAACAAAGGTCCCGAACGTTAGCAGGCTGGCGAGGTGAACGGATCTGAAGCAATTTGAGCTTTCGGTGCCGAAGTTGGGCGAACCAAAGGCAAAAGCTAATCTCTGCAAAGGAGGGCGCATTTCCTTTGGGTCGCCGCAATAAAAACAAACCTTCTCCGGGCCGTGTTTGGCCTTCACAGCGTTGAGTCGGTCAGCAGTCTCTCGTATCGCCTCTTCCCAGGAAATTCTTTTCCAATTAGGGTCTTGGCCCTTGGGTGCCGTGCGCTTCAGCGGATAGCGGAGCCGCTCAGGGTGGTACTGCTCTTGAAGTTGCGCATAACCTTTGGAGCAAAGGGTATTGGCAGGATAGTTAAAGTCCTTCCTGGCGTACAGTCGCGTGATCACTTCACCTCGACGATGATAAACGATGCCACACTTGGGCACGTGGTTGCAGCCGTCGCAATACGTATACGCGGTGGTTTCGGAGGAAGATGCTGCCGTTTCCCGGGGAGTGGTTGCCCGAAGAATTCCAGGGCAGCCAACGCCAAGGGTCAGAGAGGAACCCGCAACGGCAGCAGTCTTGAGGAACTCTCTCCTTGTCTGTTCCATTTTATTCTCCTTTCACAACGTAACTGGTTCTGTTTTCAATAAGTTTATTGCTGTGTGGATTGCCTGTTGATCCAGAAAGCCTAGTTGCCGAACATATCCGTTGAAAGGGTACGTGCGGGCTTGAAAACATTCACCTACAATCGCAGATCCCTAACATCATTATTTTACAGGCCCAGCACCCGTTCGTCACCGATGCGACGAGTTAATCCTATAGTGTCCAGGTCCTCGAGCACCGGAATACCCCTGCTCCTCCCGTAGCCGAGAATCGCGGCGCCGTCCTGCAAGGTGAGGCTACCTTTTCGCTGGATCAGTTCTCTGACTTTTTGCATGATCTCCTGCAAGGCTTCGACAGTCAAGTAACGCCCGTCTTTCAGTCGGACTAGTTTCTTCTGAGCATGAAGGTGGTCGAGCACCTTCTCGACCTCTCTGTGAGTGAAGCTCTCGCGGTGAGGCTTCCAAAATGTTCCGGCAGAGAAAGTCGCATAGCCCTGGTCTCGCGTAAATTCGACCAGCATCTCGACAAGTTTTTCCCGCTGCGAAGGGAGCCTCACCACGAAATTCGGTATGCGATATCCTGCATTGGTCCTTATGAGCTGTTCTTCCTTGCACAGCTCGCCAAGCATCCGCTCAAAAGGTACCCCATCAAGCATCGGGTCCAGCAGAAACCTGATTTCCTCGCCGCTCGCTGCCGACTTGAAAGCGTCCTGCGAAAGGACCTTTCTGGTAATGTCCACGAGTTGTCTTTTCAGAACTTCGTAGCGGCCTCTATCGAAATATCCCCGGGCATCCAGGTAAAGCAATTTTCCTGCCCGCATCCTTGACTTGATCTCCGCTTGGACAAGGTCTGCCGGCAAACCGGTGGCTGAGACGACCTCTTCCGCAGTCACCGGGCGACTCGGAAACCTTAAAAAATACAAGCTGATAATGCTTTTCGCATCATCTCTCTGCAATGGCTGCAGATAACCCAGGGTTTTTCCCGCGTTGGCGGCTCTGAACTTCTCATTTGGCGCCTCAAGAATCCTCCCGCCTCCAATGACGGCGTGCAGATTCATTGGTGAAATCACAAAAGTATCTCTTGGGAGAACAGCCAAAGGCTCCTGGAGCCTGAGCTGTGCCAGTCCTGTTTCCCCCGGACTAAGCAGCTCATCTTGCATTATGGCCACCAGAGCGGTTGTGCAGGATGTGCCCAAATACAACTTGACCCGCTACCGATTCAGAACCGGTCGCCGGGCAGTCAGGAGAAGAGAGATCTCCGCGTTGAGCAGCTTCCCGGGGCTGAGAATTCCGGGCTGGGCAAGCACCGTTCCGATGCTGACCTCATCTAGCGCGATACTGTGCAGGTTTAGACCGACCCTCTGGCCGGCGACGGCTTGTTCGACTCGCTCATGATGAACCTCAATAAACCGCACCTTCGCTTGTTTACCCGAGGGCAGCAGCTCTATGGTATCGTCGCGCCTAATGTTTCCTGAAAGGACGGTACCGCTTACCACAGTGCCAAAACCAGGAAAACTCCTAACCTGATCAATCCAGAGACGAAAAGGAGCATGAACTGCTTTGCTGTCGATAAGGTTGGTCTCATTCTCCATAGCCAGGAGGATTTGATCTAAACCTCGGCCATCCGTCGCGGAAAATGGGATGACCGGCTTCCCTTCGAGAAACGAGCCCGCCACAATCTCCTGAATCTCCATTTCCGCCAATTCCAGGGTCTCATGATCCACGACATCGGCCTTGCTCAGCACAACGCAGCCGCCTTTGGCCTGAAGGAAATTCAGAACTTCCAAGTGATCCCTGGTCTGGGGCATTATCCCGTCATCCGCTGCCACCACCAGAATGGCCATATCAACCGCGCTTAAGCCGTGAATCGTGTTCTTAAGAAAATCGCTGTGACCGGGCACATCCACGAGAGCGATCCGGCTGCCCGATGGAAGCAGCAACGGAGCGACGCTCGGTTCGATGGAAAGTCCCCGCCGTTTTTCTTCCTTGAGGCGGTCCGTGTCGATTCCCGTGAGGCATCTAACCAGACTGGTCTTGCCATGGTCTACGTGCCCAGCAACGCCTGCGGTAATGAACTTGTCCATAGCTCAGTTTCCCGTCATTTGTGAACGCCTATCCCTGGTAGTTCTCCATTGATTGCTTTAAGGGTCAGGGAGCGGCCTGACGAGCCATGATCGGCGCATGGCTGGCTTATGTCTGGACATCGTGTTCTTGCTTGGAGGGGGCAAGGGGAATCGAACCTCCTCCCGATTTACTAGACCGGGCCAACGGGTTTGCAGTCCGCGGGGCGCCCAGCACCATTGCCCCCTAAACAGTTTGAGATGGCCTGTGAGCTGGGTTGAAAGAGGCCTAGAACTACGATTTGGAATAGTGAATGGTAATGGTAGGAGTCTTTCGGCCTAGCTCTTAGCCAACCAAGCACGGGCAGCTTGCTTCAAGCTACTTCAGGTAAAGCCGAAAAACTGGCACATGAAAGGACTCCTGGTCTGGGATAGGGGGATACCCCAGAGAACCAATACCAAGGAAAAACCGATATGTCAAATCATTATTACCAATCCGACAAACCCTCGATCAAGCTGATTTAACCCCGCAACAGGACTTTGAATTTCTCAGTGTTGGAATCGGTCAGCGGAATCGGGAAACAAACGCTACATAATCAGCCGGAGTGTCAAGATCGGAAAGTATCATTTCATCGGGCACTTCGATATTTATCGACTCTTCTTCATGGTTCCTGAAAATAGCCCGAAGTCCTCCCTCTCCCGAATACGAGAGAATCTCATCTCGGTAGCATGCGTCTACCAAAGGAGGGTGCCCCCTCTTTCCCAGAAACACAGGGAAGACTATCTTGCTCTTTCCAGAGTGGTAAGCCTTAAGAAGATCCTCTATCGTCTGTGGCCTGACCAAGGGTATGTCTACGGGCAGTACGAAAAAGGCATGAGATGCCTTCTTCACTGCCTTGACTCCTGATTGGACTGAGGAGAACATGCCGCGCTCAAACTGCCTGTTGAAAATCGCCCGGGCTCCGCAATCATGTACGATTGGCACAATCTGCTCGGCTCCGTGGCCGGTGACGACAATCACATCTTTGATGCCCAAGTCATGAAATAGTCCTATGGCGTGCTCCAGAATTGTCCTGTCCCCGAGCTTGAGAGTTGGTTTCAGGGTTCCCATGCGCCTGGAATACCCAGCGGCCAGAATGATGGCAGAAATTCCGTTCGTCATAGAGAGTCACCTTTGCTGGAACCTCTCGGGTAATCACTCGCAAGCGTAGATCGCGTTCATCCTGGTCTCGGACAACGGGCTGCCATTACGAACGCCGTAATTATGTGAATCACGCGGCCCGGGCTTTTTGTTCGTTGCTTCTCTTCTCCCCATGGCCCAGCCTTATGGCATCTACGGGACAGATCTTATTGCAATCGCCGCAATTCACGCAATTGATTTCTGCCGGCCGAGTCTCGGCGAAGCAGACATTTCGGCAGGAATCGCAGTCATTACACGCCGAGGTCTTGAAATATTTGATCAATGAGAAGTTGTTGAAAATTTTCGAGCAACCCGCCGGGGGGACATAGATACCGACACCAGAGATGCGGAGTGCGGGGGCGATGCGCCACGTCTTTGAATATGGCTGTCCTTATTTATAAGATCCGCCACTTCTCCCTCTTCTGGGAGCCGTTCTTTGTACGTCTGAACAAGACGACCGCTGACTTTTTTCCGGGAGCTTCGGGTAATGAATCATGACTCCCGGCTCGGGGCGTCAACTCCCGGAATAACCGCGGGCGGCCGCCTCTCAGTTCTCAGTGTCTTCTCCATCGGTGGCGGAGCGCTTGCCCATGTTCCTAAAGAGAGCGGATCTCTTTATGAGATCGAAGATTTCAGCGTCCTTCGGAAATCGACCCCGTCTTTTTTTGGAAAAGAGGATCTTGCCCGCATACTCAACCTCAAATAGACCGGCTGTCGAACCCTCAACTTCTGCGGGCACGCCGAAGTTATTTGTGAGTTCAGCCGCCAGACTGACGGCTCGTGATTTGTGCCTTCAGGTGGAGCAATATGTTATCCTAAACCTGTCCTCCATCTCCCTAACCCCCTATGTCAATATAGGCCTGGAGTGGCCGTCACTTCCTGTAGAGCCGCCCCAAGGCAATCCTTTCCAGGTGGCGGTGCTTGTATCAGAATGGATAAAGATAGTCAAGGCCAATTGGAGGCATCGGCGAAAGTAATATAAAGAGACGGGATCCGTTTTGAACCCATTTGCAGGACCTATGTGGGTGACTGGAGCTTTTTATGCGTGACAAGTAGAAACTATGGCAGTCCGATTACAAAAAAAGCTTGCCCAGCCATGCTCGACAACGTAGGATATTATTTATTCCTCTGCCCCGGCCAAGGCGCCGAATGGGGTGGCGGTTACATTTCCGTGCAATGAGGAGGATTCTATGAAAAAGCTTTTAATACTTCTGACCCTTGCTTCATTTGTGATTGCCGCGCCATTTGCCGTAGCCCAGGAAAAAGCTAAGAAAGCAGACGAGCCAAAAATTAATTGCTGTGTTAAAGGCGACTGCAAGCAAATGACGGAAGCCAAATGCACTAAGAATAAGGGCAAGGTACTCGCTCAGTGCGCAGACTGCAAAGTGAGCTGCTGTATCAAAGGTGATTGTAAGGAGATGGTCAAGGCCGAGTGCAAAAAAGCCAAAGGCAAGATCGTCGCCGATTGCACTGAATGTAAGCCGCCCAAAATGCCTAAATTAAAATGAAGTTTACAATCCGGTGAGAGCGGCCGCAGGGGACCGTTCTCACTGGATTCGTCTGATCGAAATGAAAGCTGTTTTGAAATTAATACAGCCGGGGCGTCCAAGCTGGCCTGAGAATAGAAATTTTCTTCTGTCAGACAACACATTCAGCGGTAAAGCTCAATATAAAATTAATTAATGTTCGTGTTCATGGGCGACGTGTTCCTCGCCGTGCTCATGACCGTGAAAACATTTGCTACTCGCAAGTATTTCATGATTCTCTTTATGTTCATGTGAATGTCCGTGTTCATGAGTGTGATCATGGCTATGGGTTAGATTCCCGTGCGCGTGCTCACGATCATGAGAGTGTCTATGCATGTGTTCGTGTGTCTGCTTCCATTGAGCTAGCGCCACTCTCCTTTTGTCCCACACAGTCGTGGACTACGGTAAAATAATTGAGTCTCTGATGCCATGACTCTCAAAATGCGTCCAAACAACTGATCACAATTTGTATCTTAGGGTTTTATCAGTAATGCAGATCGTCGTCGAATCGGGGATTCAATTCTGCGCCTCTAACTAGGAGGAATTTCGCAACTGTTGTACAACCTGCCTTGGTAGCGACAAGAAGCGGCGTATAGCCTTTGGAATTTCTGCCGTTTACGTCAACTCCCCCATCAAGCAGCATTTCTACTATTTCAATATGATTCGATGCGCACGCGCACAAAAGAGCCGTATGTCCTTGGGGTGTTTCGGCATTAGGATCGGCGCCATGCCTTAGCAGTATTTGAACAACGTCGGGATAACCTTTAAGGCAGGCAATCATTGTTGCGGTCCGCCCAAGGGAATCTTTAGCATTGGGATCGACCCCGCCCTGTAACAACAAACGGACTGCTTCTCTTTTTCCCGAAGATGCCGCCAAAAACAAGGGCGTTCGCCCATGCTGGTCTCGAATTTCTACATCTGCTCCGTGGGACAACAGGAGTTTCAAATTATTAGCATTGCCCGATCGGCTTGCCAACAATAAGGGAGTTCTGTCCGACTGATCTTTGGGATCAGCCTCGGCTCCGAAATTAATGAGCAACTCGGCAATATCCGCATAACCTTCAAAAACAGCCCATGCAAGCGCAGTCCACCCGATTCGATCTCGATCGTTTATCCGCGCACCCTTTTCAAGCAGAAGCTGCACTAGTTCGCGATGGCCTTCTATTGAAGCAATAATCAGAGCTGAGCGACCCACCCCATCACGAGTTTGAACTTGAGCGCCGGCCTCGATGAGCAGTTTGGCAACAGTTAAGTGATTTCCTCGGCAAGCTTCGATCAATGGGGTTTTCCCGAACTTGTCAGCTGCATTAACATCTGCTCCTCTGCTTAGGAGTAACTTTACCACTTCAACGTGACCCCGGAACGATGCCCCGGTCAGGGCGGTCCTGCCTTTATTATTTCGTGCTTCTACCTCGGCTCCGTTCTCTAAGAGCAGGTCTACAAGATCCTTGTGGCCGGCGAACGCGGCAAAAAAGAGAGCTGTAGCGGCGAAAAAATCCTCTTTGGCGTCGATATCCACGCCCTCGACCAGTAAATGGCGGGCCTCCTCAAGGTTTCCGGACCGAGCCGCTTTAATTAATTCGAATTCCATGTCGTTCTCGCACGAATTTGATCAAAAGCGTGGAAGAATGTTCTTTTGGCAAATTTG
The DNA here is from genome assembly GCA_963741425.1 of uncultured delta proteobacterium. Taxonomy (GTDB): domain Bacteria; phylum Desulfobacterota; class Desulfomonilia; order Desulfomonilales; family Desulfomonilaceae; genus DATJPW01. The sequence goes on along the minus strand of CAVUHP010000018.1, from coordinate 90,984 downwards.
TGAAATCAAAAAACTAAAAATCACATTCCTCAAGGAACGTTCACACTTAGTGATGTGTCGGAATTCATTATAAAAGGATTGATTTCCAAACGGAACTGATCATCACTGCTCTTTCGGGTGAAGGCGCTCTGAGTATTTTCCAAAAAAAGTTCTCGGATCTTGAACGAGACTAAATGACCTCCCAAAACCTGGTAAGTTCCATATTCCCATGAAGTGGGCGATTATATCAGAGCTCGATGCTTGGAACAAGATGAGAGAAATCTGGAATGTGACGGAATGAACTGAAGGATAAATCGAAAGTAACAACGATCGTGCACTTTCCTTCATGCATTTTTCATGGAATTTTCAGCGGTAGAATGAAACGTATTTGCGTATGAGAAGTCCACACGCGAGTGTAATTAGATAGACAGCAATATTAAAGTTATGCTATCATTAGAAGCGGTAGCTTGCTGCCATAAGGGAAGTTTTCATATGCTTACGATCAAATGGGCGATAACAGCTATTGGAATACTGGTTCTTCTTGGTCAACAAGCCCAAGCCCGCGCGGATTCCGTTGAAGAGCACCTGGAAAAAGCTAAGATCGCGCAGATGAGTGGAGATCATACGAAGGCCATCGAGGCACTAACGCGAGCGATACGGTTGGGAGGGAGCAATGCGGATTCATATTTTAGACGTGCCCTCTCATATGAAAAGCTCGGTAATTATTCGGAAGCGATCAATGACTACGGTCGAGCTATACAATTAGACCCGCATATGGGCCTCGCCTACAACAATCGAGGAAGCGTCTATTATAGACAAGGAAATTTTGATAAGGCGATAAGTGATTTAACCAAAGCTGTTGAGATGAATCCTTCCCATGCCGTTGCTTATTATAATCGAGGAAATGCATACCAAAGGAAGGGAGATTTCGAAAATGCAATAGCAGACTTCAGTCATGCAATCGAGATCAATCCCGCCGATCCGGATGCATATAATAGCCGAGGCTGGGCCCTGCTGCAGAAGAACAATCCTGAGGATTCCATAGAAAACTTTAACAAGGCTCTTGAGCTAAACCCCAAGTACGCTCTCGCGTACTATAATCGAGGCAGCGCTCGATTGAAAAATGGGGATCCCGATGGATCGATTTTGGATCTAAACAAGGCCATAGAATTGAATCCGGAATATTGGCTGGCGTATTATCAAAGAGGAAATGCCCGTTTCAATAAGGATCAGCTAGAACAGGCTATTGAAGACTACAATCGCGCAGTTCGCATTACCCCGGATTACGCGGATCTGTATAATAATCGGGGTTGGGCTTTTTTCAAAAAGGGCAACTATGCATTGGCGCTAAGGGACATATCCAAAGCAATCTCTTTAAATTCGGGACTCACCAGGGCCTACGTTAATAGGGGATGGGTCTATAAACATACCGGAGAATGCCCCAGGGCGATTGCAGATTTTTCCCGAGCATTAGAACTGGATGACAGAAGCGCTGCCGCATATGGATATAGGGCGGTGTGCTATCGTGAGACAAATCAATTCGAGAAAGCTATCTCCGATTTGGAACATGCAGTGAATTTAGGTTTTCAAGAGCCGGAGATATTAATGCAATTAGGCATATTAAAGGAAAAAGCCGGAGATTATGCTGCCGCAATAACCGCGTACAGACGTCTGAATTCTCTGAAACCGGAAAATGCTGAGGTTCATTTTAATTTGGGTGTGGCCTTGGGAAAAAATGGACAAATCGGTGAAGCAATTAAGGAATTGAGTAAGAGTCTGGAACTCAATCCCAAAAATCGTGAAGCTCTGCTTCACAGAGCGGTAGCCTTTGAATTTCTTGGGGATAGGGTTAGAGCTGGTGGAGATTTTGCGGCAGCTATGGCGCTTCCCGAAGAGAGGCAAAGCGAGACAATGCTCAGAGAACCTATCGAGACGTCTCGTCTGAAAGATATGCTCACCGCCAAATAAATGTGACGGCGCACAAAGGGTGTCAGCGTACTATTGAAATGCAGCTATCCTTTTCCGTTTGCCGAGCTAATGGGTAATGAATTTCAATTATGCCCAAGTTTCGACGCATATGTGTCATGAATCAAAAATTCAGTAAAAATACGATAACCATTATCAATATGGCTGGCCCGGTAATAGTCTTTCTGGTTTTGGTGTGGCTAAGCGTACCTCGCCCGGCAATTGGTGCTGAAAACGCCAAGAATATCTATGCCCAAGCCATAGAAGCTCACTGGAGATGGGACTTAGATAAGGCAATTCGACTTTATGACAAAGCTTTGACCCTGGACCCCGAAAATGCCAGGGCTTATTTTAATCGTGGGGTGGCCTTCAGATCTAAGGGCGACGAAGAGCGGGCCTTGAAGGATTTTAATAAAGCCATTGCGAAAGATTCGAGTCTGGTGGATGCATTTTATGGCCGCGGGCTGATTTACTTACATCGGAAGAAATATGATGAAGCTTTGGAGGACATGAGCCGCGTTATCAAGATAGAGCCGAGTCACTCAGGAGCTTTCCGCGTTAGAGCGGAAGCGGCCACTGCACTGGGCGATTTTAAAGGAGCTGAGAAAGATATCGATGAAGCCATCAAGCTCTATCCATTGGATGCAGAAGCATATTTTCTGCGGGGAGTAGTGCGCCAGAAGAAACAATGATGTGGAGAATGCAAATTTAGATTTGAATAAGGCTTTGGAATTGAACCCAAAGCACTCCGGGGCTTGGTGGAAGCTGGGTAATCTTCTGTTCGCCCAAGGCAAGACAAAGGAAGCCATAGGGGATTATGATCGGGCGATCAATCTCGATCCAAAAAATGCTGAAGTTTTGAATAATCGCGGGTGGGCCAAGTTCACTATTGGGGATTTGGCCGAAGCCGAAGCAGACTTGAGCAGAACTCTGGAATTGAGCCCGAATTTTGTCGTAGCTATTCGCAATAGGGGTTTAGTTAGGCAGAGAATGGGTCATAATGAAGCGGCCGTCAAGGATTACGATAGTCTCATCGGACTCGATCCAAACGATCTTTCTGCTCACGAGGCTCGAGGGAAGATTTTGCTGGACATGGGCAAAATTTCCGAGGCAAAGGGAGATTTTGACCGGGTACTCGAGATTGAACCAGGATACGTTCAGGCTCTTGCTTTTCGCGGTCAGGTGCAAGTCATGCTCGGACGTTACCGAGAAGCCATAAAGGACTTAAATTCTGCACTGGTGGAGGATCCTAACAATTTAGTTGTTATGATTTACTTGGGAAAAGCGCATGAGAGTCTCAAATTATATGACAAGGCTGTGGAAAATTTTGGCGAAGCGATAAAGCAGGCGTCGGGTTCGGCTACAGCCGATATGTACTACGACCTGGGAAGGGCTCAATTACAGGCGAGGAAGTTTGAAGGTGCAGTCGGAAGTTTTAACAAGGTCATACAAATGGCACCTAGCAATGGTTTAGCGCATGCTAATCGCGGCGTGGCATACAAGAACATGGGTGAATACCAGCGAGCCGCTATAGACTTGAAGAAATCAATGTCGCTCCTTACTGATCCAAAACGTATCTCCCAAGTGAAACGGCAACTTGAACAAACCGAATCATACATTAAAAGCTCGGAACCGGCTGAACCTCGACCTCTTTTCCGGCAGGATCAGCAAACATTCATGGACTGGCCTGTACAGAGCCCATATTGGTAACAGCTAGGGCTCAAATACTCCCCAATCCTGAATCGGGGGGAGTATGGCACGGATGGGTCCGTGTCGGACAAGATTTCTGCTTCAATTTGGAGGTCATATGATCATTGGGGTGCCCAAAGAGATCAAGGAATTTGAATACAGGGTTGGAGTGGTCCCAGCGGGGGTGCGCACATTGGTCGAGCATGGTCATAAAGTTCTGATCCAAACAGGAGCCGGCGCGGGCTGCCGAATTACTGATGAAGAATTCGCAGCAGCGGGGGCCCGGTTGATCGGAAGTAGCAAGGAACTCTATGCCCAAGCCGAAATGATCATGAAAGTGAAGGAGCCTTTAGAAGAAGAATATGACCTCATGGGGGAAAATCAGATTGTGTATTGTTATCTGCATCTTGCGCCCGCTCCTCGCCTCACTGAAGCTCTATTGGAGCGTAGAGTCATAGCAATTGGATACGAAACTATACAGATGGATGACGGTTCGTTGCCCCTCTTGATTCCTATGAGCGAGGTGGCAGGACGCATGGCGATTCAGGTTGGGGCACATTTCTTGGAAAAGACGCAAGGTGGAAGAGGCGTGCTTCTAGGGGGAGTTCCAGGTGTCAGTCGTGGCCGCATTACGATAATCGGAGCAGGTACAGTAGGGCGATCCGCCGCTAAAATAGCTGTCGGTATGGAAGCTGAAGTCCACATCATCGATATTGACCAACGTCGTCTCGTTTATATGGACGATCTGTTCGGGAATCGTATAACGACTCTCATGTCCAACTACGACAACATATCGTCTTCAGTAATTAATTCGCATCTAGTGATCGGATCGGTCTTGATTCCGGGGGCCAGAGCGCCCAGGCTGGTTACTCGCGAAATCGTCAAAGCCATGGAATCCGGTACTGTAATGGTCGACGTGGCCATTGACCAAGGAGGGTGTTTCGAAACTTCACGGCCTACTACCCATTTGAACCCCACGTATATAGTGGACGACGTGATCCATTACTGCGTGCCCAATATGCCTGGGGCAGTAGCCAGAACGTCTACTTATGCTCTGACCAATGTCACTCTTCCTTATGCTTTGAAGTTAGCAAATGAAGGTTTGGCAGAGGCCGTCTCGAAAGATCCACATCTTGCTCTGGGGGTTAACATTTATAAAAAATTTGTTACCCACGAGAAAGTGGCTCAGGCTTTAGGATATCCTTACTCAGATCTGAAAAGCGTTATTGATCAATAATTGCCTGCTGATTCCTTTATGGCTCGGAAGAGATACTGGCTGGCTGGTTTGAACGGGTCAATTATTCATCACGTTTTTTAATTTTTATCCCTTTCACATTGTCAAGTTGAGCGCCTCGCATATTGGTCCCGCCATGTTTAATTCCGGTAAAATCACACGATGTTATGGTAGCCCAAGAAAAATTTGCGCCTGTAAGATCTGCTCCTGTCAGGTACGTTTCCGTAATTTTTATTCCGCTCAAATTTGCTTGCGAAAAATTGCTCTGAGAGAGATTGGATCGAGATATGCTCATGTTCTGCAGATCGGCGCCTGAAAAATCCGCTGATGAGGCATCCGTATCGGACATTTCGGATTCTAAAAGAAATGCGGCCGAAAGACGGGCGGAGCTAAGGTTTGCCCCTATTAATTTGCATCGTTGCAAATTGGCTTCTTCAAGATTGGCTCCGATCATGACTGCGCCTGAAAAATCGGCTTTTCCCATAGCGCATTGACGCAGGTCCGCATTTTGCAAGCTCGCATTTGAAAGATTCGCTTGCTCCATATTTGCCTTTTGACAAATTGCGTTTTCGAGTTGGGCTTTATTGAGGTTAGTTTCAACGAGCACTGATTTAGAGAGCCGTCCCTCATTAAAAACAGCATTGGAGAGATTCGCAGCCGTCATATCCGCTTCAGTCAAATCGGCTTGTGAAAAATCGGATCCGGTCGCCTCTATCTTCTGCATCTTGGCGCTTGTGAGGTTTGCATTATTAAGAGCGGCTTTTTCCATTCTACATCCCGCCAAATTCGCGCTGCTTAGGTCTGCGTTCTTAAGAATAGCGCCGGAAAGATCTGCTCCTTCCAATTTCGCGTGTGACAATTTTGCTCCCGATAAATTGCTGCCGGAGAGTTTGGCAAATGATAGATCACTTCTTTCCAAATTCGCCTCAGATAAGTCGGTTTTCTCAATTCTAGTTTGCGGTGCAATGCTCCAGGATAAATCAGCTTTGCCGAAGAAGTTCCCGCTCAGTTGTGCTTTGGAAAAATCTGACGACGCAAGAATCGCGTTCGACAGGTTAGTTTTACTGAAAATGGCTTTAGTAACTCGAGTTCCTGAAATAACAGCTTGGGAAAGATCCGCTTCAGAGAAAATCGTTCCTTCCATTACGGACTTTCTCAGGTCAGCTTTTATGAGCTTGGCCTCTGTAAAATCGGTCTCATTGAGAGTGGTCCTGGAAAGATTAGCGCCGGAAAGATTGGCGCGAGCAAAAATAGCCTTTGTTAAGCATGACCCTTCGAGATTCGCTCCGGACAGATCTGCCCCCGCAAAATCTCCTTCAGAGAGATCTATTTCCGACAGATCGGCAGCGGAAAGATCCGCTCCATAGAATTTCACCTTCCCGGCTTTCTTGAAGCCGAGCTTCGAAGCCACCAGCATCCCGACTGACGTATCTACCCCTGATTTCACGGCCGATTGCAACAATTCCTTTAATGATCCAGCTCTGCCGGAAAAAAGAACTTCTCCTGTTCGCCTGTGCTTAATGTCAAACTTAGGCAAGTTAAATCCGCTCCTGTCCCCGAATAGAGTGCATGATGATACGCTTTGTGTAGGACATTATCACTAATTAGCGGAAATTGTAACTCCCCTGGTTACGTAAACGCGTCATTTTTCTTGCCTTAGACGCTCCAGTGGATTTCTGAGATGTGGCGGTTTGAGTAATCGGGCAAGTGTCGCTGCTGCCGCAAGCGATATTACTTGTTTATCGGTCGGCACGTTCAGGCCGTCAAAATTGGACCGGGCGGACGGACAAATAAATCCTGAGCTGCGCAACAGCCAAGGAGTGCGACAATCAATCGAGGAGCATTATAAAGGCAAAGATGTTGTAAATCTTGGGTGAGTGTATGCCAGACAAATCCGTTGAGCAAATACCGCGAAAATGGTATATAAAAAGGTTGCATATCATAAGGAAGGGCGCAGAAATGGGAATCCTCGATTTAATAGGAAATACACCCTTGGTAAGAATCCATATCGAGAACGGCTCAGATAAAGTTCGGATATTAGGAAAACTCGAGGGAAACAATCCTGGTGGTTCGGTAAAAGACCGTATCGCATATTACATGATCCAGAAAGCTGAAAGTGACGGGGTCCTCACGAAGAACAAAATCATTTTGGAGCCTACCTCCGGGAATACCGGCATCGGATTATCGATGGTTGCCGCTTGTAAAGGATACCGGTGTCTTTTGGCTTTGCCGGAATGTGTAAGCGTTGAGCGACGCAATACTCTCAGGGCTTATGGTGCGGACCTGGACATCACACCACCTCAAGAATCTACTGACGGGGCAATACGGCGTGCACACGAAATTTATGCCTCGGACCCCGAGACCTACTTTATGCCGAATCAATTCGCGAATTCAGCGAACGTCGAAGCCCATTATATGACCACGGGAATGGAAATCCTCAGAGACACTGGCGGTGAAGTAGACGTTTTTGTGGCGGGAATGGGCACAACTGGCACTCTTATGGGTGTTTCTCGCAGATTGAAAGAGCATAACCCGAAAATCAAGATCGTGGGAGTGGAACCTGTGGAGGGGCACACAATTCAAGGCCTGAAAAATTTGACCGAATCCATGGTGCCCGAAATATACGATTCTCGCCGAATAGATCGGATCGTCCAGGTAAATGATGATCAGGCGTATGATACCACTCGCTGGCTAGCGCTCACACAGGGAATTTTCGTTGGAATGAGTTCAGGTGCTGCAGTTTACGGAGCTATGCAGGTGGCCAAAGACATGAGCGCAGGCACGGTGGTTTGCATTTTACCTGATCGGGGCGACAGATATCTTAGTACTACGTTATTTAAATCGATTTGCGCAAAGTGTCCGCCGTAATCAAAATATTCCGGTCATTGGGTTGCGAGTGCGGGTGCTCTTGTTAGGAGGAGCCCGTCATGGGGGGACTTTTTTACGAACCGGTGGGAGTTTTTGCTCAGCACTTGCTAGAAAAACTCGTAACAGTCTCCGGGAGCCGGCGTAGACTGATCCACAAAAAACACTTTCGATGATGTTTGATCGGATAATGAGAACTTTATCGTATTTTTTGCGCCGGATTTTAAGTATGTTCCTGCATTGAAGAGCTGAAAAAGAATCAAGCGGCCATGTTGATAAATCGGTTGAGCGTCCACAACGGTGCCATTAACAGTCCACACAGGTCGCGGGATAAAAAATGAGTACACGGGGTAATTTCCATTTACTTCAATCGTGGGGATAATGACGCCGGCCGTCGAACGACACACTTTTACAGTGTTGATCTTCCACTGTGTGGACGAGGCCTGACCATTGGCAGCTTCCAAATGAGAAAACACCGTGAGGGCCACCAGGATGAGTTGGCCAATGAGGAAGACTCGGATAGACTTCATCAGATCCGGATCTCCGTCCGTCGGTCCCCAAATTGAAACTTTAGTGAAGATTTATTAAAAGATAAATTGCCCGGCGATGCTTATATCGCAGGATTCCTGACCGACGGAATACTTTCGTATATCTGAGATTCATTGGAAACACAAGTAAAGAAATCATCCGAGATTGACGCGATGTAGCGGATTGATTATCTTTAGAAGGTTTACTGAATAGGTTTCGAAGGAGTTGTCATGCCCGTTAGAATAGCGATTAATGGATTCGGCCGCATCGGGAGAAATGTGATGCGAAGCGCTTTAAATCACAAGGAAATCGAAGTAGTGGCGGTCAACGACAGGATGGATTCCAAATTAATGTCTTTTTTATTCAAACATGACTCGGTTCATGGGCCATTTCCCGCTGAGGTCACTTACGATCAGGATTCTATAATTATCGGCGGAAAAAAAGTCCATGCGCTTGCAATCACCGATGACCTGCTTAATCTGCCGTGGTCGGATCTGAAGATCGATGTTGTCATGGAATGTACGGGAATTTTTAGAGAGCGGGAGAAAGCCGCCAAACATATACAGGCAGGTGCGAAAAAAGTCCTTATCTCTGCTCCGGGCAAAAAGGTAGATGCTACAATTGTTCTGGGTGTTAATGAAGAAACATACGATCCTCTAAACCATCATATTGTTTCAAATGCCTCTTGCACAACAAATTGTCTGGCGCCGCTGGCCAAAGTCCTATTCGACGAGTTTGGGATCGAGAAAGGTCTCATGACAACCATCCACTCATATACTATGGACCAGAGTTTGCTTGACACGGTGCACAAGGATTATCGAAGAGCCAGAGCGGCGGCGATGAACATGATTCCGACCACGACAGGAGCCGCTACGGCCGTCGGGCTGGTTATTCCGGAATTGGCGGGCAAACTGGACGGAATGGCAATTCGAGTGCCCACCCCAAATGTCTCGTTTATAGATCTTACAGCCACCCTGAAACGGGAGGCCACGGTGGAGAATGTGAACGCTGCGATGAAGAAGGCGGCCGACGGTCGAATGAAGGGCATTCTGCAATACATGGACGAACCGTTGGTCAGCACGGATTTCGTGAACAGCACTTATTCTTCCGTTTTCGATGCACTGTCGACTTTTGTGATTGACGGCAATATGGTAAAGGTTTGCGGCTGGTATGATAATGAATCAGGGTACTCTGCGCGGATGGCAGATCTTGCCGTTTACGTGGGAGAGCGATTGGTTTAATTTGTCTGTGAACTCACATTAAATGACTGATACTGGTGGTTTAATGCATGAGGGGGACGTGATGGCAATCAAAAGCATTCGCGACATTGATGTCAAAGGTAAACGAGTTTTCTTCCGCTTTGATTTCAATGTGCCTCTGGACTCGGCAGGAGTTATAAAAGACGATACTAGGATCCGCAGGGCGTTGCCTACCATTCAATATGCGATCAGCCATGGCGCTAAATCCATTCTAGCATCGCACCTGGGACGTCCTAAGGGAGAGAGAAAAGCTGACATGAGTCTTCGGCCGATTGCCGTGCGACTGCAAGAGCTTTTGGGACGAGATGTTCGTTTCGTGGATGATTGTATAGGTGACGAAGTCAAAGAAGCCGTGGCTGCGATCCCCGACGGTGGCCTTTTGTTATTGGAGAATCTGCGATTTCATATTGGAGAGACGAAAAATGACGCGGAATTTGCGGAGGCGCTGGCTTCTCTGGCGGACGTGTACATCAATGATGCCTTCGGAACGGCACATCGCGCCCATGCCTCTACCGTGGGGATAGCTGAACGGGTTAAAGAAAAGGGCGCCGGATTATTGCTCAAAGAAGAGTTGGAAAATTTGTCGAAGGCTTTTTCCAATCCTGCACGGCCTGTGGTGGCTATTTTTGGAGGTGCAAAAGTTTCGGACAAGCTAGCCGTGCTGAGCAATATACTCGATCGTATGGACGTGGCGCTTATTGGCGGAGGCATGGCCAATTCGTTCCTGAAAGCCGAGGGATATCCCGTCGGGACATCTCGAATCGAAGAGGAAGTGATAGGAGCGGCATCGGAAATGTTACAGGGTAGCAAGAGCAAACAATGCGAAGTGCTTTTGCCAGTGGATGTTGTTGTATCTGGGAAGATGGAAGAGGGCGCGCAACCGGAAGTGGTAAAGGTGTCGGCGGTCCCGGCCGAAAAAATGTGTCTCGACATTGGCCCCGAAACGATTGAACGGTTCAGGCAAGCGATAGATACTGCTAAAACAATAATTTGGAACGGCCCCATGGGAGTTTTTGAAATTTCTGCGTTTAGCCGCGGAACTATGGAGATGGCAAAAGCAGTTGCCGATTCGGGCGCGTTTTCAGTGGTGGGCGGAGGCGATACGATTCGTGCAGTCGGGCAGGCGGGTGTAGCCGATAGAATATCTTACATTTCCACTGGCGGCGGAGCCTTTATGGAATTTATGGAAGGCAAGACCCTGCCAGGAGTCGCGGCATTGGAGAGCTGATCCTATTCGGAGCTTGAAGAGTAACCTGGGTCCGAAATTCAATAACATAGGAAATTTAAATCATGAATGAACGTACGCGGATAATCGTGGGCAACTGGAAAATGCACAAGACAGGAAAGGAAACGCGTGGTCTGGTACAAGAGCTGGTGAATGGACTTCGTGCCTGCTCTACCGCATGTGAGCTAATTATTGCTCCCCCTTTCACTTCCATTGTTGACGCGATTGAAGAAGCTAAAGATACCGTTATTTCGATCAGTGCTCAGAACATGCATTGGGAGGACCATGGCGCATTTACAGGGGAAATTTCAGGGGCCATGCTCAAGGAAGCTGGTTGCAGTCATGTCATTATAGGACATTCGGAACGTAGGCAGTTTTTTGGGGAAACGGATTCAACGGTGAATCTTAAAATAAAGGCCGCTATAAAATACGAATTAAGACCGATATTTTGCTTGGGTGAAACGCTTGCTCAGCGGGAAAGCGGTACTACTTTCGAGGTTGTGAGAGCGCAACTGGGTCGAGGACTCGAGGGGATAGTTATATCGGAGCCGTCCAAACTGGCCATTGCTTATGAACCTGTATGGGCTATCGGCACCGGGCGAACTGCTACCCCGGAACAGGCGCAGGAAGTGCACCAGTTCTTGCGAGCTGAATTAGCGACGTTAACGAGCAAGGATTACGCGGATGACGTCAGGATTCTTTACGGAGGTAGCGTAAAACCGGACAACACGCGAAGCCTTATAGAATGCAAGGACATAGATGGGTTCCTAGTGGGGGGCGCATCTTTGAAAGCCGAAGACTTTCTTGGTATAATGAAAGAAGCGGCATAGACCGCGGAGGAAAATAAACTAATGTTTACTACCATCATACTGGCAATCCACATCCTGGTCTGCGTAGCTCTGATCATGGTTATACTATTGCAGTCCGGTAAGGGTGCCGACATTGGAGCGGTATTTGGTGGAGGGTCCAGCAACACTGTATTCGGAAGCACGGGAGCGACTCCTTTTTTGAGCAAGGTGACCATCGCGGCTGCGGTCCTTTTCATGGTAACTTCCATAATTCTCACTTATTTTTCAGGGAAAGGCGTTGCGAAAGAGGTACTCGGTGGTTGGCGAATATGGTACAGAAGCTCCGGCTACTGCACCGGTTCCAGGCGAGGACGTTCAAGCTGGTCGGGAAGGGTCGGCTACACCTGGTGCGACGACCGGTCAACCAGGCACGGCTCCGGTGGAAAGTGCGCCTTCGGCTCCAGCGCCGAAATCGGAACCAGCGCCAGGAGCGGCTCCTTCGCCGTCTCCCCCGGGAAGTCAATAGGTTGGCAGCACGGCAGAAGTTGGCGATTGCGGCAAGTGCTTGATTAAACATGAATAAGAAGCCCGATGTTTCACGTGAAACATCGGGCTTTCTAACCTTTGTGACTCCTTCAATTACCGATCGCAGAAACTACATAACAGCCTCATTTTAGGCCAGCTTCGCAGATGTGCTACATCCCGGGCTGAGAGCCTTGCTCATTCCCACGAAAAGGCTCACCTCAGCTTCCCGGTGGCTTTCCCGATGCCAGCTTGGAAAGCCCGGTCAAAAAATTCTTAATCACTCGAAAGATTGAAACTAACTCTTTTAAAGCCTCAATTTCCTCGTCGGTCAGGTGATCCGCGGCTTCTGCAGCGGGAACCGCTTTCTCCGGACGAGAAGGTTCAGCGGGCGGAGTTGTGACCTCCTCCGCAGGCTTCACTGATTCCGCAACAGGCTTCTCAGGTTTGACCTCTTCAGCCTTAACAGGCGCGGGTTTTGGAGCAGGAGCTGGGGCCGGTTTGGCCGGAGCTGCTTTGGCCGGCGCAGCCTTGGTTTCTGCCGGAGCCGGCGCAGCGGCCAAAGACAGGTCTATGCCCATGGACTCCAGGTCCGTCTCTATCATCACGTCGGATACGTACTTGCGAACGTGCGAAAGAGTCTTCGGATTTCTGAGTATCAATATGTCGGAACCAGCTTGTAACGCGCTGATTGCTGTTATAGCTTCAAGATTCACCCCGCGTGTGCCGGCTTCACCAAGATTCGGAGACTCTTTGGTCGGGAGTTTTGCCTCCTTAGTCTTCCATACCTCTTCCGCTATGTTGCTTATGATCGGATACTGCAACTTGTCGTCATTCTGCGTCAATGCAGCCTGACGTATCCGCTCCATGATCGAGTAGCAATACTCCATGCCGTATCCAACAGATCCTGTAGTGGGATCTATCAGTATCTTGTCATTAGGCACGCCCAAATTCTCTAAGAGGATGTTCAATTGTTTCGCAAGATTAATGTCGATGGGAGAATTGGCGGAAACCACATGCTTGTACGCTATAGCCGCTGCGCCAATCTGCTTGTAATTCCCTTCCGTCACCGGACCGAGAACCACATTATGGCCGCTGCACGCCTCAGCTACTGCTTTCAGCACTTCCGTGTTCTTTTCATCGTTGGATGTCCCCCAGACTATAAGGGGAACATTAATCGCCTCTGCCACTTTCTTGGCTGTCTGGGCAGCATGCTCCGCGGAAAGGTTCTGGCCATTCGGGTCTGTACCGGCCAGCCAAAGGCAAACTATGTCGGCTTTATACTTATCCACACATTTCTTTGCCCAAGCCACCGGGTCTTTTATTACATCCTTGAACGGCTCCAAAGCCTCTGCAGCCCATTCATCCGGCACTATGTCCAACACCTGTAGGGCCAGCTTCGGAGCATTAGGCATCTTGCCCTCAAACGAGTAAAAACTGTAGCCAGTCTCTCCGCCTACTATTACCTCATTGCCCTGCTTGCCTAATTTAACCTCGCGTATCTTGCCTGTATACTTTACCTTCGGCAGTTCGGCCATTACCCACCTTCCTTACAATGAGCTGACCCGCATGAGCCTCGCCCTGAAGACATTTATTACTTCAGTCCGGACCGGATGCCAGCCGTCATAAACCCGATTGACTTTATCATAAATCATAGTGAATGCCTGTAGGCTTTTTCGAAACACCGCCACTGTTTAAGTCAAGAAGGGATTTTCGCACAATGCCAGAGTCAAAATTACCTTTCCATTTTCCTCATTCGGTTGACAAATTATCGTGGGATACGTAATGATGCGCACAAAGAGTAACTGATAATTCCTTGAATGGGGCTTTCGCATGGAGCATAGGGACCTTAATCTCATTGCAAAGTGGAAGGACCGGGAACCCGAATTAAAGACGCTCTGGGAAGAGCACCTTGAATTCGAGGAACAACTGGAATCATTTAAGAAGAGACCCTATCTTTCTCCCACCGAAGAGGTGGAACGAAAAACGATTCAAAAGAAGAAACTAAAGGGTAGGGATAACATCGAACGAATTCTCGTCCGATTGCGAAGGACCGAAACAGGGTAAGGGATACCTTTCCTAATACAGGCACCTGATTGGAAGCAAAGTGAAGATTAGCGGCGCCGAAATTCTTTTCCGTTCTTTTAAAGAGGAGCGAGTTGATACAATTTTCGGATACCCTGGAGGCAGTGTCCTCGATCTTTTTGATGCTATGGTACGCCATTTCTCGGGGGATTTTCGGTTCATTCTGGTGAGACATGAACAGGCCGCGGTCCACGCCGCGGAACGGGTACGCTAGGGCCACCGGTAAGGCCGGGGTTTGTATAGTAACATCCGGCCCTGGAGGAACAAATACCGTTACCGGACTTGCGACGGCTTATATGGATTCAATTCCTGTCGTCGTCGTGACGGGCCAAGTGCCAACACCGCTCATAGGAAACGATGCGTTTCAAGAGGCTGATATTGTCGGCATAACTCGCCCCTGCACAAAACACAATTATCTGGTGAGTCGAATAGAAGATCTTGCCGAAACAATTAAAGAAGCCTTCATGATAGCGACTACCGGCCGGCCGGGCCCGGTATTAGTGGACCTGCCCAAGGATGTGATGCAAGCCGAGAGCACGTTTGAATATCCGCGGACTCTCAAGCTCCCCTCGTATAAAACTACGATCAAACCTCATATGCCATCCATTAAACGGGCGGCGGAACTGATGATAAAAGCGGAAAAGCCGGTAATTTACGCCGGCGGCGGGGTTATTTCCTCGGGAGCACATAAAGAACTTCGTGCCTTAGCTGAAATGATGAGTTTCCCCGTGACTATGACCCTCTTGGGGCTCGGCTGTTTTCCCGGTAGCCATCCTTTGTCATTGGGAATGCTCGGAATGCATGGGACGTATAGGGCAAACATGGCCGTCGCCAATTCCGATTTATTGTTTGCCGTTGGTGCCCGTTTCGATGACAGGGTAACAGGCAAGTTGGAGGAATTTGCCAGTGGCGCAAAGATCATCCATTTGGATATAGATCCTACCTCCATTCAAAAGACCATATCAGTGGAAGTTCCCATAGTTGCCGACGCCAAGGAGGGCCTGGCCAGGCTGATTGAAGTTTTAAAGGCTAAGGGCCAATCATCTAAATCGGGGAAAAGACTGAAAGATTGGCATCGCTCTCTAACCGCGTGGGGAAGTGAACAGAGGCTGAGATTTGACAGATCCACAGAGACGATAAAACCCCAATACGTAGTGGAAAAGCTTTACGAAATCACATCCGGAAACGCGATCATTTCCACCGAAGTGGGACAAAACCAAATGTGGGCTGCGCAATATTATCATTTTGATCGTCCGAGGACATTTTTATCCTCGGGAGGACTCGGGTACTATGGGCTACGGTTTTCCAGCGGCAATTGGCGCGGAAATAGCATTTCCGGATCGATTGGTCATAGACATAGCGGGCGACGGCTCAATTCAAATGAACATCCAGGAACTGGCGACCGTCATTCAATATAATCTCCCGATTAAAATAGCGATTCTGAATAATGGATATCTGGGTATGGTGCGCCAATGGCAAGAGCGTTTTTACGACAATGTATATGCTCACACTGACATAATGGCTGCCCCCGATTTTGTCAAATTGGCGGAGGCTTACGGTGCCACCGGGCTGCGCGCACGCACAACCGATGAGGTCGAGCCCACTATTAGAAAAGCATTGCAGACTGATGGTCCGGTAATAATGGATTTCATTGTCGAGCGAGAAGAGGGAGTTTATCCAATGATCCCCTCGGGTAGATCCATTAAGGAGATGATCTTAATATAAATGGAAGATCGTCGCGTTATTTCTGTGCTGGTCGAAAATAAGCCAGGGGTATTAGCCCGAATCTCGGGAATGTTCTCCGGCCGAGGTTTTAATATACATTCTCTAGCAGTGGCGCCAACTTCAGATCCACAGTATTCACAGATGACAATAGTTACCGGCGGGAACGAGCAGGTAATTGAGCAAATAATTAAACAACTACGGAAATTGATCAATGTTGTAAAGGTTCAGGATCTTACTCGTGGAGATTATGTCGATCGGGAAATGGTGCTGGTGCGTATCAAATCAGCAGCTAGCGACAGATCACAGGTCCTTGCCGCGGCGGATATTTTTCGAGGTAAAATTATAGATGTGGGCCACAACAGTGTAACGGTGGAAGTCACCGGAGCCCAAAACAAAATTGATGCCTTTCTGCAAATTCTCGCCCCAATGGGGATCATAGAATTAATCCGCACAGGCATGGTGGCCATTCCAAGGGCAAGAAAAGAATCCAAGCCCAAAGGCAATTCTCGATGATATCCCCTGTTGGTCATTATGAGCCAATAGCGAGGGAGGGATACGCTTTTATAATCCCTCCCTTTTTGATTGCTTTCGGATTCTGGTGGTACAGCTATCCCTGGATCTCTTCTGTATTCCTGCTTATTTCTGTGGGAATCGCGTTGTTCTTTCGTAACCCGGAGCGAACGACTCTTGAGGACCCTGCAACTGTGCTTTCACCCGCGGATGGTCGCGTGGTGCAAATTGAATCCAACGTAAAGTCTCGAAATATTCCTGAACGAAGCTTTAAACGGATCAGCATTTTTATGTCGGTTTTTAACGTTCACATTAATCGGTGGCCTATAAGTGGCAGTGTCCGAAAGATCACTCACGTGCCCGGCGGGTTCGTTGATGCGCGTTTTCCCGCTGCCTCACTAACCAATGAACATAATTCGATTGTGCTTGATACAATCCAAGGCCCCATAGAAGTGGTTCAGATAGCCGGAATGATAGCTCGACGAATTGCATGCTGGGTCCGGGAAGGCGATACGGTACGACAGGGTGAGCGGCTGGGCTTAATTCGATTTGGATCGAGGGTCGATGTTTATTTACCGGAGGACTTCACATTCACAGTGGATTTGGGCACCAGAGTCAGCGCTGGAATGACAGTGATCGCTTCTAAAGTTGATTCAAATACAAATTAACCGTAATGCGAGTGGAACTATCAATCTACAGGGGGGAACTGCTATGAGTTCCGCTGATCCCACGGAAGCCGTTCAGGCAAAGAATACTCCTGTGCGAAATCAGATCGGTCTTTTCTCATCCATGGCCATCGGTATCGGCGGAATGGTCGGGGCCGGGATCTTTTCCATTCTCGGGGTTGTAGGCGAAGCCGCAGGTACCGCCATGTGGGTCTCGTTTTCCATAGGCGGCGCAGTGGCGTTGATGTCGGCGTATTCTGTACGCCAAACTCGGGGTTAGATATCCTTCTGCCGGCGGGGCCGTCGAATTTCTGGTCAAGGGCTTCGGTGACGGAGTAATCACCGGAGGCATCAATCTGTACATGTGGATTGGATACGTGATCGCATTAGCTCTATATGCTCAGGCGTTTGCAGGTTATTTCATGACGTTTTTCCATCCTTATTCCTCCACATGGCTCGCGAAGAGTATCGGAATCGGCATTGTACTAATTTTTACTGCCATAAACTTCATAGGAGCAAAAATCGTAGGGCAATCGGAAAGCTTCATCGTAGCGGTGAAGTTGTGCATCCTTTTACTTTTTGCCGCAGCAGGGCTAATTTTTGCGAAACCGGAGTACCTGGCGCCCAGTCTTTGGCCTGCGACATCCGGGATACTGTTTGGGGCCGGGGTTCTCTTCATCGGGTATGAAGGATTCGGTCTAGTCACAAACGCAGCGGAAAATATGGCAAATCCACGCGTACTGCTGCCAAAAGCGCTTTATCTGAGTGTTATCAGTGTCATTATTATATACTTGGCTGTTTCTGTTGCAGTGATAGGGAATCTTAGAATTCAGGAGATAGTGGCCGCCAAGGACTACGCGTTAGCGGCAGCGGCAAAACCCTTTCTGGGACAGTTTGGTTTCAGGTTGATTGCTATCGGAGCGCTATTTTCCACTGCCTCGGCAATCAATGCCACTCTCTTCGGGGCTGCCAATGTAAGTTACATGATTGCTCGGGACGGCGAGCTTCCAAAGATCTTTTCGCGCAGCATCTGGCAAAGAAGCATGGGTGGACTTTTGATCACGTCCGCTGTGGTGATCATGTTCATATTGTTCTTTGATTTGTCCGGTGTGGCGATGATGGGTAGCGGGGCCTTTCTTTTGATTTACGCGTGCGTGCACTCGGCACATATAAAGATAATATCTGAAACTCACGCAAAGAGATGGATGGTTTTGCTGTCCCTCGTCGCATGTCTTGCTATGTTCGTAATTCTTTCCATCTACATGTACCAAAATTCAAAGCCTGCGGTGATCACTATGGTAGCTTTGATTCCGATATGTCTAATTGCGGAATGGATCTATAGAGCTATGACAGGCCGAGTGATAAGAACACGAACCTGAGTAACCCGATTATACCTATTTGCCACTAATTACGCCGCCTGGTTGGTCAACTGGTGTTTTCATACTGCAATAGCTTTGGCTTAAATTTGTTTGTCTTGGCATCTTATCATCCATCTTCATCCATGATAAAATACTGGAAATTTCCTCTGAGTTCCCTATACTTAATCTTCAGGCGGCCTGACTCGGCACCCCCTGTATTGGCCTGCCTGGGCTGAAGAATGCATCGAGGGATCAATCATGGCTAATCGACCGCGACGCAAGATAATTTTTTTCAAGAGGCGTAAGGGGCTGCCCGGAGAAGGTTTTCCCGACAGGCCCCCTCGAAAAAAAATTCCGATCGGACAAATGAAAAAGGGGATTTTTATCCTCCCATCGCTTCTTACGCTTACCAGCATCTTTTTTAGTTTTTACGCTATCATCTGCGCAATAGCCGGCGAATTCATGCTGTCCGGCGCACTAATATTGGTTGCGGCCTTCTTCGACGGTATTGATGGTAAAGTTGCCCGATTGACAAAGACAACAACCAGATTCGGGCTGGAATTGGATTCACTCGCTGATGTGATCTCTTTCGGAGTGGCGCCTGCGGTACTCATGTATCTTTGGGCGCTAAGCCCCTACGGACGAATAGGATGGATCGGGGCTTTCGTCTTCGTTGCTTGCGGTGCTCTGAGACTGGCAAGATTCAACATTCAATCAGGTATCGTAGACCCAAAACGTTTCACTGGGCTTCCGATACCGGCTGCAGCCGTAATTGTTGCAACCACGGTATTATTCTTTTCACAAAACCGAGCTAAACCCCGCCGACTACGGGATGCCCCTTCTTGTCCTGACCTATTTCATTTCATTCATGATGGTCAGTTCGATCAAATTTCACGCGTTCAAGGATCTCACTCTCGTAAAGCAAAAGCCATTCAGCTCCACAGTAGGTTTTGTTTTGCTCTTGGCGCTTATTGCAGCCTCGCCCCTGGTAGTTCCTTTTTTCATTTCCGCGGGGTACCTGATCTCCGGACCGATATTGACTTTGATATTGTATGTTCGGAGCAAAAGGCAAAGCAAAGAACCCCCTGCGGCGATCGATTGACATTTGGGCGAGGCGAGATCCGCCTGAAGTTCTCCGCAGCAAGTGCTGCCACTTGGTACTCAGATTCAGCTTCCGGGAGTATCGGCAGTCTTGCCAATCATTGAAATTGGGGTAAGGCATAGTAATATTCAAAAAGATGAGGCTGAAATAACCAAAGACAATCCTGTGTACTGCAACTGATTGGAGTAATTATGGCCGAAAGAATTCTTATTTTTGACACGACGCTCAGAGATGGGGAGCAATCTCCCGGCGCAACCATGAACCAGCAGGAGAAGCTCCAGTTGGCGAGACAGCTGGAAAAGCTGGGGGTAGACATTATTGAAGCCGGTTTTCCAGCCAGCTCGGAAGGCGACAAAGAGGCTGTGAAAACTATTGCCAAGGAACTTAAAATATCGCGAGTTGTCGGCTTAGCCAGAACAGTGGCCGAGGACATCGAGGCTGTGTGGCGCGCGGTTGAGAAGGGGAAAAATCCTGGTATTCATACTTTCATAGCCACCAGCAATATACATATGAAGCACAAACTGCAAATGAGTCCCGACGAGGTTATTCAAAGGACAGGTCAGGCCGTAGAACTCGCTCGTTCATTTTGTGACTGGGTAGAGTTCTCGTGTGAGGACGGTACGCGCAGCGATGTAGATTTCTTGGCTCAAGTCGTCCGGACCGCGATAAGCGCGGGTGCAGGCACCATCAATATACCGGACACAGTAGGCTACTCTTATCCGGATGAAATTTCCGGCCTTTTTAGGACGCTTAGAAAAAAAGTTCCAGAAATGGAAACTGTCATCATGTCCGTGCATTGCCACAATGATTTGGGACTCGCTGTGGCTAACTCTTTGGCTGCTCTCTCCGCGGGCGTACGTCAGCTCGAATGCACCATAAATGGAATAGGCGAACGAGCAGGGAACGCTGCGTTGGAAGAGATCGCAATGATCCTGAAAACCAGACGAAATTCCTTCAATTTCGAAACCGGGATCGTCACCGAGCAAATCTTTCATACCAGCCGATTGGTCACATCCATTACCGGTATTCCTGTGCAGCCGAATAAGGCCATTGTGGGGGGAAATGCTTTTGCGCACGAATCGGGCATACATCAGGATGGGTTAATTAAAGAGCGAACTACGTACGAGATCATGGACCCCAAATCGGTCGGAATTGGAAAGTCTTCACTTGTGCTTGGCAAGCACTCCGGCAGACATGCGTTTCGTGAAAGGATTTCCGCGCTGGGGTATCAACTTACAGATGATGAAATCGCAAAGACTTTTAAACGCTTCAAAGACCTTGCTGATCGAAAAAAGACAATTTTTGACGAAGATATCGAAGCAATCATTGCTGAAGAGATTCTGAGGACGACCGAGATTTATAAGTTACTATCGGTGACTATAATGTCAGGATCTCATGTGGTCCCAACAGCTACGGTCCTTATGGAGATTGGCGGCAAAGAGCGCCAGGGTGCGGAATTGGGCAATGGCCCTGTTGATGCGACATATAACACAATTCTGAAACTCACCGGTCGAAAACCAAAGCTGCTGCGTTTTGCCATCAGTGCTATTACAGGCGGAACCGACGCAATGGGCGAAGTGATAATTCGTCTCGAAGAGCAAGGGAACTTGGCAGTCGGGAAAGGCACCCATGAAGATATTCTAGTGGCAGCCGCCAAGGCAATGGTAAACGCTCTCAACCGATTGGATTATTTGGCAAAACAGTCCAAAGCATCTGTCAGGCTATGATAGAGAGTCTTTGCATACTTGGGCAATTATACAAATTCTCTTTCAAGGAATACTGAATTAGAAAGTCTTCTTATTGCACTGACCTGGTTCCCAGGTCAGAGGCGCTCAAAATCTGACTGATTGCGCTTCTCGGATTGCCGCGGGACCTGCGTAGGTGACGGCTTGCGTCCAAACTCAGGTATCAGCCCAAATGACTTGTGCTTTGGGATGAAATTAGGAACAAAGCTTCGTCTTGGTACTCTACATCTCGGATCTAAAAATTCGACCACGACAAGAAAAAACTTGACACATCTAGACGACTAGATCAATCTGTGTAGCAGGTTCGTGTTCTTCGTTCCTATGTTCCTTGTAGATCGCAAGGTGGTATCACGCGCGTGTTTATTAAAAACGTGCTATTTACGGAAATCACACAAAAATTATTGCATTAACGAGTATCGTACTTCATAATAGTACTGCTTGCCCATCGCTATCCCTATCTCCGCGAAAAGCAAGTTCCCCTGACCCGATTTATGCTCAAGATAATTGAACTATTTCGAAGCACAGATGAGAGAGGAGTATTTTATGGCCGGTGAAAAATATGAAGAGAAGGAAAATTTTGACGGGCAGAAGGTGAAAATCCTTATGCCAACTTACGTTGAGGGTCCTGCGGAGGACAGATATCAATGGCGAAAGAATATTAGTGAGGTAAATCTCGGCGAAAAGGCAGACCCTATCAAGAGATACCTTACGACGGCGGAAAGATATTTCTATTCGAAAGACTGGTTTGGAAGTGAAAAACGAAAAAATCCAGCCTGAAATTAAGGATCATCACACCCGGTGACCTTAATCTTTGTTATCACTCGTTCGATCATATCTGTTTTGAGGAAGGTGGCTAATGGCTGAACTGCCGAAGGTGAAGTATACAGGCAAGATACGCGAGGTTAAATTAGGCAAGCAGGGCAATGAGGTAATAGTAGGCGGAGAGACTGGCTACAGTTTTTACTCGTTTGAGGGCAAGATGCCTAATGCTCCGAAGCTGGCCCTACAGGTGTTGGACATAGTGCCGGATGAATGGGCTGCAGAGGCTTTGGAGCCGTTCAAGGATGTAATAAAAGACCCGGTGGCTTGGGCAAAGAAATGTGTGGATAAGTATAAAGCTGACATAGTTTGCCTTTGGCTGGCCGGTACAGACCCGAATGGCCAGAACCTTTCCGCGGAGCATGCTGCCCAGACAGCCAAGAAAGTGGCAGAGGCGATTAATGTTCCCCTTATAGTCTGGGGGACATCCAACGATGAAAAGAACACGGAAGTGCTGAAAGCAGTAGCTGAGGCGTGCAGCGGCCATAATGTGGTTCTCGGTCCGGTGACGGAAGGGAATTACAAGCAGATTGGCGCAGCGGCTATAGCGTACAAGCATGTGGTTTCCGCCAATTCTCCCATCGACATTAATCTTGCGAAACAATTGAACATCCTCTTAGAGAATTTGGGCGTGCCTAATGACAAGATACTGATAGATCCCACTACAGGATCTGTTGGATACGGCATGGAGTATTGCTACTCGATCATGGAGCGGATACGTCAGGCTGCATTGACGCAGAATGACGACAAGTTGCAGTATCCGATCATAAGCAACATAGCGGAAGAGGTATGGAAGACTAAGGAGGCAAAACTCCCGACCAAAGAGTCTCCGAATCTTGGTGAAGCCGGCACACGCGGGGTGAATCTCGAAGCCATAACAGCAATCAGCGCGTTACAAGCTGGTTCCGACATATTGATACTCAGAAATCCGAAGACTCTTTCGCACGTTCGCAAGTACGTATCCGACGTGATGATAGAGACGGACCTGGAGTCCATGGGCATAGACCTGTCTTTGGCCGCTGCGCCGGCTCCGGCAGAAACCAAGGCTGCGCCGGCCAAAGCAGCTCCGGCCAAACCGGCCCCACCAGCTCCTGCTCCTAAACCCGCGCCTGTTAAGGCTGAAGAGGTCAAACCTGAGAAGCCGGCTGAAATTGTTAAACCTCCTGTAAAGGAAACACCGATACCTGAAATCAAAAAAGCTGCCGCAGCTGCCACATCGGCGCCGGCGAAAGAAGATGAGGAATCAATAATGGCACAATTGACCAAAGAAGACATTCAGGGCCTTAAGGAACTAGCAGGTGTCTTTAATGCCGTGAAGAATCTGGCTACAGGACTGGGGACACTGGTTTCAGGTCAGGTTCCTTCCGGTCCGCCGGCGCCTACTGCTGCCGCCGCGGAACCAGCACCCGCAGCTTTCGTTCCACCGCCCAAGAAAAAGGAATTAGCTCCCGCCGATTGGACGCAACACACCATCGATCCCGTGACACTAGAGGGATTAAAAATCGCTGACAGAGAGGGCTATTCCACTGCTTTTCACAGATCGCGGGTTACGGCCGCATGTCCCATCGGTAAGGGCGGTTCATGTTGCAAGATTTGTAATATGGGCCCCTGCCGAGTTCTTCCACCCAAAGGGAAAACCGAGACCCCGGAGGAAAGAAAAAAACGATGCGGTCTATGCGGCGCCACACCGGAAACCATCGCTGCGAGGAACTTTGCCCGTATGGTTGCAGCGGGCGCCGCAGCACATAGTGATCATGGAAGGCATGTTGCACACACATTCCTGCACGCAGCTAAGGGCGAGTTACCCGATTATCAAATCAAAGATATTCCGAAGCTTTTGGCTGTCGCCATGGATTTCGATATTCCAACCGAAGATCGAGAAATCAAAGATATAGCCGTCGAGCTAGGTGAAAAAGCATTGGCGCAATACGGCCAACAGGACGGCGAATTGGCTTATATAAAAAGAGCGCCCCTGAAACGGCAGGAAATATGGCGAAAAGAAGGAGTTGTGCCGCCCGGCATTGACCGAGCGGTTGTGGAAGTCATGCACATGACCCATATGGGCGTGAATCAGGAGATGGAGCACATCATCCGCTTAGCCACCAAATGCGCTCTTGCAGATGGTTGGGGTGGGTCCATGATTGCCACCGACCTGTCGGACATTCTTTATGGGACGCCCGTGCCGATCCTAGGAAAAGTCAACCTCGGATGTATGAAAGAGGATACGGTAAACATCATCGTTCACGGTCATGAGCCTTCTCTGTCGGAGATCATCGTACAGGCGGTCCAAGACCCGGAGATGATAGCGTATGCGAAAAGCAAAGGCGCTACCGGCGGCATCAGCCTTGGAGGCATATGTTGCACCTCCAATGAGATACTCATGCGTCACGGCATACCCATCGCCGGCAACTATCTGCAACAGGAAATGGCCGTCATTACCGGCGCGCTGGAAACCATAGTGGTTGACGTGCAGTGCATTATGCAGGGTTTGGCTGATCTGGCCAAGTGCTTCCACACTCAGGTGGTTACCACCAGTCCCATAGCGAAAATGCAAGGCGCGTACAAACATTACGATTATGATGAACGAAAAGGCCTGGAAACAGCCAAACAGATCATACGAGAGGCTATAGACAACTTCCCCAACAGGGACAAAAACAAGGTGTCCATTCCCTCCGAGCAGCAGGACATGGTTGTAGGATTCAGCCATGAGACGATTAACTACCTGCTGGGAGGTATGTTCCGAGCCAGTTACAGACCGCTAAATGATAACATCATCAATGGTCGCATACGGGGCATAGCTGGAATAGTGGGTTGTGGAAATGCCCGAATAAAGCACGACGACCTCCATGTGACTCTGGCAAAAGAACTCATAAAGAACGACGTGATAGTTCTCACCACAGGCTGCGCAGCGATAGCCCTTGGCAAGGCTGGACTGCTAAGTCCTGACGCCGCCGCCAAGTACGCCGGACAGGGCCTCGCTGAAGTGTGCGAAACAGTTGGGATCCCACCATGCCTACATATGGGTTCCTGCGTTGACAATACCAGGATACTTATGGCTGCGACCGCAGTGGTGAAGGACGGTGGTTTGGGTGACGACATTTCCGATATTCCGGCTGTAGGTGTGGCCCCCGAGTGGATGAGTGAAAAGGCCGTTTCCATCGGCCAGTACTTCGTGGCGTCCGGAGCGTACGTCCTGTTCGGTATCGGGTTCCCCACTATTAATGAAGATGTCTGCACCAATTACCTGTTCAAGGATATCGAGAAGGTTTACGGAGGAAAGTGGGATTTTGTGGAAAAGGATCCGTACGAGATGGCTCGCAGATGTATTGCCCACATTGATTCCAAAAGAAAAGCCCTGGGCATCGACAAGGCCAGGGAGCGCGTGCTCATGGATATGGCCATGCGAAGGGAAATAGCCGGGTAAATCAACATCAAGGACTTGACTAGGGAGGTTGGCGCCTCCACAGTCAGGTCTCAGAGTTTCCATAGGAGGAAATGAACCGTGTCGAAGATCATTGCAGCAAACGTCATTGCCGGCTCTCATAAGGTCTATGAAAAGGCCCGAAAAAAATATGAAAAGGCCGTCAAGAAATTCGGAAAAAAGAAAGAGGTAGGATTCCCAAACACCGGCTATTATCTGCCGGTAATCTATGGGATTCTCGGATACCCGGTGAAGACCCTGGGCGACTGTGGAGTGGTCCTGGATCGCGTTCTGAGGCCCTTCTTCCGCCACCTGTAAGAGAAAACGTTCATCTGCCGTACCTGGGACCGGTACTGGACGCAGGCATGGCATCTCTGTTTAATTACGAGATCTATGAGGCCATTCGTTATCTTGAAGACCCAAACTTCTATCTTCCCGCAGAAGACCCGACCGATGACAAACTTTGGTTGGGCGCCGCGGACGACATCATTCTCAGGAAAAGGGGCGTCGAGTTCGTGGACGGCACGGCCCCAGGTTTTGCTGCCATAGTGGGGTCCGCTCCCACCAAAGAAATCGCAGCCGAGATGGCGTTGGAGCTTCAAAAGAAGAATCTGTACGTATTCATGGCTGCAAATCATAATGGGACCAGCTTTTCGGAGCAGCTCCGGCAGGCCGGGAGTACAGGTCGGTTGGCCGACTCGTTTGGTGCCTTTCGGTCCTGATATTTCGGCAGCTATTTTTGCGCTCGGGTTTGCGACCCGTGCTGCATTGAGTTTCGGTGGCATCGAGCCGGGTGATTTCCGGAAAATCCTTGTCTATAATAAAGACAGGGTTTTCGCGTTTGTGCTCGCTATGGGGGACGTTTCCGACGAATGGTACGCCGCGGCGGCAGGCGCGATAAACTATGGCTTTCCGACAATAGCCGACACACCGATTCCTCAGATATTGCCTACCGGCGTCTGCACATACGAGCACGTGGTTTCGAATATTGCTCACAAGGATATGGTGGCTAAGGCCATTGAGATCCGCGGCCTAAAAGTAACTGTCACAGAGGTTCCAGTCCCCGTTGCTTATGGTCCGGCTTTCGAAGGCGAGCGTATCCGTGGCGAAGACATCTACATGGAAGCAGGCGGCGGCAAGACCCTGGCAGTGGAACTTACTCTGATGAAAGACATGAATGAGGTCGAGGACGGAAAAGTCGAGGTCATCGGACCTGACCTGAAAGATGTCGAGGCAGGGACCCGGATGCCGCTCGGCATTCTTGTCGAGGTTGCCGGCCGCAAAATGCAGTCCGACTTCGAGCCCATTCTGGAACGGCAGATCCATCACTTGATCAATTATGCGCAAGGCTTGATGCATATCGGCCAGAGAGATATAGCCTGGGTGCGCATCGGTAAGGGAGCGGTAGAAAAGGGCTTCAGTCTTTCCCACCTAGGTTCTATTCTCCATGCCAAATATCATCAGGACTTCGGATCGGTATTAGACAAGGTCCAGGTCAAGATATTCACCGAACAGAAGAAGGTAGACGAACTGCTGAAGAAAGCCAAAGAGACCTATACTGTTCGGGATGCGCGAGTCGAGGGCATGACCGACGAAGACGAAGCAATCTTTTACTCTTGCACATTGTGCCAGAGCTTTGCTCCATCTCATGTTTGCGTGGTTACACCGGAGCGGACCGGTTTGTGTGGAGCATACAACTGGCTTGATTGCAAGGCCTCGAACGAGATTAATCCCACCGGCCCGAACCAGCCTATTGAAAAGGGCAAAGTTGTAGACGAGCGCCTCGGCCAGTGGGAAGGCGTCAACGCCTTTGTCCAGCAGGCCTCCAGAGGTAAGGTGCTTAAGTACAACGTGTACTCAATCATGGAAGATCCTATGACCTCTTGCGGCTGCTTCGAATGTATCGCGGCGGTCCTTCCTGTCGCCAATGGAGTTATGACTGTAGATAGGGATTATAAAGGCCCGACCCCTTGCGGTATGAAATTCACAACCCTCGCTGGAAGCGCTGGCGGGGGTAATATTACGCCTGGTTTTGTTGGCCACAGCAAGCTTTACATAGGATCTAAGAAGTTCGTGGCCGCAGAGGGCGGCATCTTGAGGCTCGTTTGGATGCCCAAGGCATTGAAAGAAATGCTTAAGGACAAGCTGAATAAACTCGGTGACGAACGTGGAGTATCAAAGCTGGCGGACAGGATAGCGGACGAAACGGTGGGAGTATCGGAAGACGAGATCTATCCTTTCCTCGAAAAAATGGAGCATCCGGCATTGAAGATGGATCCGATTGTCGGATAAGATCTGGCTCGGCATTCAGTGCTATGCTTGATATGATACAGGGGCTCCGTCTCTCCCCGGGGCCCTTGAACTTGTCCATTTAAGAAAATATATTTCATTCCTTGGGGTACTGCCTCGAGGGGGAGGTTCTGATCTATGGCGCTTTCCGGAATTCAAATCTTCAAGATGATGCCGAAGAAGAATTGCGCAGAATGCGGAGTGCCGACTTGCTTGGCCTTTGCCATGAATCTGGCAGCGGGTAAAGCTGAGCTTTCTCAGTGCCCATATGTCTCTGAAGAAGCCAAGGAGAAGCTCGCTTCAGCTGCAGCTCCTCCTATCAGGACTGTTCAGATCGGCGTTGGCGACAATATGGTGAAGACTGGGGGCGAAACGGTTCTGTACCGGCATGAGAAAACATTCAATAATCCCACTGCTCTCGGATGCTTGGTTTCTGTTTCTGAAGACGATGCGGCAGTGGACAGCAAGCTCAAGGCCTTCAATACTCTGAAATATGAGAGGGTTGGCTTAACGCTGAAACCCGATCTCATTGCAGTAAAGGATGGCGGTGACCCGGGCCGCTTCGCAAAGATTGCGAAAAAAGCGTCGGACGCCGGCGCCGCGCTGGTGTTAATGAGCGATAGCGTTGATTCTTTTAAGGCAGCCCTAGCGGAAGTGGGTAAGACCAAGCCGCTTATTTACGCAGCTACACAATCAAATGCTGACGCTGTTTCCGCACTTGCCAAGGAGTTTGATTGTCCTATCGCGGTTAAAGCCGATAAAGTGGGCGATGTGGCCAAGTTGAGCCACAGCCTTATGGAAAAGGGCTTTAGGGACATAGTTTTGGACTCAGGTGCCAGATCGCTTTCACAGCTTTTCAGGGACAACATCCTGATTCGTCGCTTGGCCTTGGAGACCCTATACAGGCCATTAGGATTTCCTACCATCGTTTTTCCGTGCGAGATGGCAGACAATCCTATCGATGAAGTCCTTGTAGCAGGCACTTTTATTTCGAAGTACGGCGGAATAGCGATTCTGAGCGATCTCAGAGGCGAGACGCTCTTCCCGTTGTTGCTACAGAGGCTGAATATCTTTACGGATCCTCAGCGTCCGATGACAACGGAACAAGGTATATACCCGATTAACAACCCTGATGAGAATTCTCCGGTGCTCATCACGAGCAACTTCTCTCTCACTTATTTCATTGTCTCAGGTGAAGTTGAAAACAGCCGGGTGCCCTCATGGCTCCTTGTTCTCAACACGGACGGACTCTCGGTTCTAACCGGATGGGCGGCAGGCAAATTCGTTGCTGACAATATAGGACCATTTGTCAAAAAATCCGGAATCGATGACAAATCGAAACTGAAGAAGCTGATAATTCCGGGCGCGGTGGCTATGATCAGCGGCGACTTGGAAGAAGAAATGCCGAAAGGCTGGAAAATCCTTGTCGGTCCCAGAGAGGGCGCTCACATTCCTGCCTTCCTCCGGCAGAATTTCGGCGGCTAAAGGATCCAAGTGAGAAGTTGAACGGATGAGAAGAGAGTAATCTTCCTCGGGTCTAACCGAAATTCCTATTAGGCAGACGCGATTTCCTTTTGAGATAGTTCGAAAGGACTTCGCGTTCTGCTGTTTAGATTCTTAGACGAAGAGGTGTCCAAAGTTCCTGGATGTGGGAGACAATATTTCCGGCTCATTTAGTTTTTCAACAATGACCGGAAAATCTTTAATGTTTGTTTTCACTATGCTAATAATTTCCTGGGGCGATGTTGCAGGAAATCCCGGGAACGAATCAGGAGGTAATTTTTATGATAAAGGCCGTGGCTGAGAATATCAATATAATGTCCAAGTTACACGGGCGACGCCATACGCGAACGAGATCCCAGGCCGATTCTCGAATGGGCGGAGAAATTAACTCAAAGAGGCGCGGACGTTCTGGATCTTAACCTGGGGCCGGCTCGAAAGGGCGGACCTGAGATGATGGAATGGTTGGTTCAGACGGTTCAAGAGGCTACAGATCTTCCGCTGTTCCTCGATACGACCAATAGTGCAGCCATAGAGGCGGGTCTGAAGGTGTACAAGCCTAAAAAAGGAGCGGCAATAATAAACTCGATAATGGCTACACCCGAAAGAATGGCGCTACAGATGCCGCTCGTGGCCAAGTTTGACTGTGAAATGGTTGGACTGATGTGGGGGCCGCAGGGAATCCCTCGAGACGAAAACGAAAGAGCCGTTCTCTTGGACACTATGATGACTCAAGCCGCGGAGCACGGAATCGGATTGGAGCGCATTTGGTTTGATCCGATAGTGGTTCCGGTGTCCTCCCAGCAGCAAGAGCTCCAAGGCTGCACCACATTTATGCAGTGGCTTCCGGACCTTGCCCCGGGATCGCAATCTACATGCGGCCTGTCCAATTGTTCTAATGGGTCTCCAGACGAACTGAGAGGAGTACTGAATCAGGTTTATCTCTGCATCCTGAAGAAATGCGGTATAACCTCTGCTATCCTGGACGGCTTCGACGATGACATCCTGCGGATCGCGCATGATGAATCTATGGACCTCGAGAATCTGGTGGGTCGGATTTTTGATGGCGAGGAAGTCGATACTTCAGGAATGAGCAAAATTGAGCTAGATTATGTGAAAACAGCCAAAGTCCTGCTCGGTCATTCACTATATTCCCATTCCTGGTTGGAACTCTGATTCAGCCGTGCATTATTGCAGGATACTTTTCAGATTCACGCGAGAAATTACGCCGAAAGGAGGAGGGGTCCTATCCTCCTCTTTTTGCGTTTCCAGCCTTATCCGTATCATATGAAATTTGCTATCGGAGGAGATCATCTGTTACAGAAGGTAACTGTCCGCGTGGGCGCGGCATTTGAGGTATCTCGCGATTGATGCGGTTTGCTTCACTCCGCCCATCCTACAAGTCTTTTGAAGCTTCAGAACCAGTTTCCTCTTTTACGGCACCGGGCACAGGCATTTCAATATTAAAATCCGCAGTTAAGGGGATCTTCAGTATGCGCTCCATAGCAGCCTCTACCGATGGAGATTCGTGCATCCCGGTAAGAAGACGAGGGGCTGCTGCGCTGATCGACTCGGAAAATACCTCTGCCCAATAAATATTTACCCGAAATTTTGATTCAGTATTCGTATCCTTAGCCCAGCGGGCAAACTGCTCGTCCACGCCCCCAATAATCTTCCATTCGGTTTTCGTTTGCCGGTCTGGTCGCCGCCTGGAGTCGCGACCGCCAGTCGGCGGATTCGGCAGAGCCTGCCCTATATAACAGAAGACCGCTGTCGAACGGAACTTTCGCACGCCGAATAATCTGCGGGTAACGTCAGCCAATTGCAGTCCGACTATGATCAAACCCAAGGCAAAGGCTACTTCCAACAGGTAATCGAGGAGATAAGCCCGCAAAAATTCGAGATGTGGAACGGCATCGGTAATTAACCGAAAATTTATCAACCTCGTAAATCCGGCAGTCAGCAGTAAGAAGAAGACCGGCAGACAAACGTACGCTGCGGGTCGCGCCCAGTAGCGAACAGATTCGGGATAGTTCTCGATTAGGGTTCCTCGTATTCGAGGATTTGCCTGTAATTGTAACCTTACAGCGATTCTGTGCGGAAACGGTTTTGCCGTAAGCAGTCTGCAACCCTCCTCCAGCAGTGCAAAGAATAAATGAGGATCTCCCTTGCCCACGATCGCAAATGTTTCTGCTGTCCGAGCAAATTCCTGTCGCCGAAAGGCTATCAGACTCAAACCGATCAGAAGATACACAAAGATCATGAATCCCAAAAGGAAGTAGAGAGGCTTGGCCGAAGGCGCCAATAAACTGACATTCACGTGGAGATAACGGCTAATTATCAACGGGGCTGCGTACAGAACATAAGAAACCACCGCAATCAGAACACCCGCGAAAACTAGCTTGCCGCAATATCCCAACAAGAGCCCCACGAGTTCGTACGCAATGGGGCTGGCCAAACGAGCCCGTGGCCACAAAGCTGCCAGCATTTCAATAAAGTGAGATTGCCGGTGCTGCGCGCGCGAAACTCTTAGCGATTCGGCCACCATCTCGGGATCTTTGAAAACGCCGGGGGACGGTCTCTTCTTCCAGGACCTAAAAGCTTCTCCAACTCCCGTCCCCGCCCACAATATCCCTATCAAAATTGCACAGATTGATCCGACTATGCTGATGAATGCCCCGGATAGAAACGGGAGGGCACTAAGGATTCGCTGACCGGTATAGTCGTGCATAGAAAGCGGAAAATTCGGAGCAAACAAGACCCACAAGGCTTTTAGCCTTAGGAATCCCTCCCTGGCCACGAAGAGTCCTGCGAATAAAAAAAGTAATCCCACCAGGGCTTCACCGTTTTTCAAAAAAGCCAATCGTCTTTCTATGTCTTTTCTGACGACCATATTAATACTCATGCATGGTCAATTTAATTTGTGTCAAGAGAAAAGGTTCATGTTGCCACTTGAAGCAACTTCTGTTACCTTTCTCTCTAAACCCCGATCTAATTTCTTCGGATCAGCTAAGCATGCTGAATCATGATGAAAAAACCTCCCTTGAGGTATCATCCGATTCATCATGGAGCCACTAATGAGCATAATGAGATTCCTCCTCGTTCTCTGTTGCGGACTATTGTTGAGTCTGCTTCTTCCCCCACTCTACGCTCAACAAGACAAAGCTCAAAAGGTTTTGGTGGTTGACAAGGCAGCGGCTCCCCTGGTGGGGGTATGGGAAATAACCCAAACAAAGGAACCGGGTAAACCTTATAGAAGCAGCTACAAGGGCCACCCTTTCGTATCCAGAGGGCCCAACGCGTTCACATTAATTATGGAATACCATAATGATGGCACCTTTAAGAGAATTGCCCGTGTTGGCGCCAAAGATGATGTTCAGGAGGGAAAGTGGCAATTGGCAGGTAATGAACTCCGGCACCATCGCATAGGCACAAGTGAGGAAGAGGTCATATATCTGCGCTTTGACGGTCCGAACCAATATACTTCAACCGAAGTTTATGAAGGAACCCCAGACCCCGGATTGTTCGCACAATTTAAAAGAATTGAATAATGTATTTTCTTACGTGCCGGCCTGAAGCAATAAAACCACGGCGGAAAGCCCGAATACAACATTAGGGGCCCAGGCCGCAGCTACGGCGGGAATGTAGGCTCCATGGCCCAGAGCGATGAACAAGCTGTGAACTATCCAATATGAAAATGCGATCACAAGGGACATTCCTAGCCCCACTGCCAATCCTCCCCCTCTAGGGCTTGCCTTGACAGCAAAAGGGACACTCAACGCGGCCATGATGAGACATGCTAGAGGAAATGCAATCTTGTCATGCCAATCCACCAGGTAACGAGTGGGTGTCTGTCCTTCCTGAGTAAGTTTATCCATGTAAGTTCCTAATTGGATTAGGTTCATCTCTTTGGCTAATGTTTCAACCCGTTCCAATTCTTCAATTGGTTTGCTGAGTTCACCGGAGGTGGATGGCAGATTTTCTACATGAAACTCGCCCTCAGGCGTTCGAGTCATTTTGTTAACTCCATACAACAACCACTTATTCTTCCACCAGCGCGCTTTATCAGCAAAAATACGTTCCAAGAAATTATAATTTTCGTCCCATCTTGTTATGGAAACCCGATCCAGTGTCCGTTTAGATTGGTCGAATTTGTGAATGTGAATAATTGAGCCCGGGGATCGCATCCATATTTCGTCGCTTTTAAAATAGGTTGTGTCCGGTTTTCCGGCTATTTCCACGTCTTGGATGTATTCACTATACCTATTTGACCAGGGAATAAGGGTCTCGTTAGCGACAAACATGAGTAAACTTGCCGAAAAACCGACCAGTACTACCGGTTTGGCCACGCTAAGTGCATCAATCCCGCTGGCCTGCATCGCAATAATTTCCGAATGTCGTGCCAGGATAAGGAGCGAGAGCATGCCGCCCATTAATATTCCTAATGGGATTGCAAAAAATAAATATCCTGGGATTTTTACGAGAAAGTATTTGAGCATCAGATATCCGGAAGGATTCGTACTCGAAATAATATTTAATTTTGTCAGTCAGTTCCACCAACAGAGATACTAGTATAAAGCCCAGTAGGCAGACTGCGAAAACCTTTAGAAATTCTGTGATGATATAACGATCTATAATTCTCAACAAATGACCTTCTCGGATGGGCTCTGGTTAATATAAACTAATTAGTTACCGGCTTCCAATACCCATTGGTTTTGTAGCAGGTATCTGACTGTCCGCCGGACTCCTTCTTCTATACTTATTTCGGGCTGAAAGCCGGTCTCTCGTATCTTGGATATATCCAACAGAACGAAGGGGCTATCCCCGAGCCATCCTCTCGCTCCGCCGGTAAATCGATAATTGACCCTTTTAAGACCCATTTCTTGGCAGATTATATTGGCAACATCTTTCACGTTCATATATTCGACATGACCCAAATTTAGAACATTCTTAAGATCCTTCATATTTTGCATTGCGCTGAAAATTCCCCGGATCCCGTCTGTCACGTGAAGATAAGATTTCCGTTGTTTTCCGTCACCCAAAATTTCCAGTTCCTTTGGATTCCTCATCAGCTTTTGCACGAAATCGCGGACCACTCCATGTGAGTATCGTTCTCCGATCCATGACACAAAGCGAAAGCAATAGCTCCTTATTCCGAAATATTCGCCGTAGGCCTGTATCATAGCTTCCGCGGCCAACTTCGAAGCTCCGTATAACGATGTCTGAATAAGGGGCTGACTTTCCGGAGTGGGAAAGCGATCCGGTTCACCATAGACCGTGGCCGAGCTTGTGAAAACTATTTCCCGGACGGATTGAGCCCTCATCGCCTCCAGTACCCGATGAGTGCCTAACATATTCTGTTCAACATCTATTGCAGTATTAACGATGCCCCCCCGAACGTCAGCATTTGCAGCGAGGTGAAAAACCGTGGAGACACTCTCCAATGCGGATGTGAGTCTTGAAAGATCTAAAATGTCTCCTTCTATGATTTTCAAACGAGTTGTGTTTAGCGCCTGACCGAGATGCTGTCTGAACCCTGTAGAGAAATTGTCATAAACTATAACGTGGTGGTCTTGTCGGATCAATTCATCTACCACGTGGCTGCCGATGAATCCTGCCCCGCCTGTCACTAGTACTTTCATATTCTTGGTTTTCTCGGAAAAATTGATTCGGAAAATTAGCTCACTTTATTATCGGCCGATGATTCTAGCTGGTGAGAGAGCTTGCTCGGCAAACTATCGGCTTCTTCAATTTTGTCAACAATGTATAACGGGCGTTCCCGAGTTTCCTCATACACTCTGACGAGATATTCGCCGATTATGCCTAGTGAAATCATAAGAATACCGGATAATAATACGCCACAAAATCCTAATATTATCAACGGCCATAATTGAGAAAACCCGCGAAAAAGTGAAATCAGCAGCCAAATCAGTGCTGTTGAACCGTTGAGAAAAAGCAAAATCATACCCAATGCCAAAATGAGTCGAACAGGCATTCTTGAAAACGGTACTATTCCGTCAAGAGCAATATTAATAGCTCCTGCAATCGGGATTTGTGTTCTACCCGCGAAACGTGCCTCTCTTTGATATGGAATGATTGCCGTTCGGAATCCTGCCGAAGCGACGATCCCTCTCAGGAAGCCGTGGCGTTCTCTGAAACGGCAAACCTCGCGAACCACTCTCGCATCCAAAAGTCTAAAATCGCCTGTATTTTTTGGTACCTTTACTTCAGCGATTTTCCCCAACAGCCAATAGAATATGTCTGCGGCTATAAGGTAAAAGAAGTTTTCCCCTTGTCTCGAAATACGTTGCGGAACCACCACTTCGAATCCCTGGTGCCATTTTTCGATCATTTGTTCTATAAGTTCGGGTGGGTCCTGCAAATCGGCATCAATTATAATGCAAGCATCGCCTCTACAATGGTCCAAACCTGCCAACAGAGACAAGGGCTTGCCGATCCTTCGGGAAAAAGTAATGAGGCGAATCGGATAACCGGCATCAATAAGCTCCCGAATTTTCTGCTGTGTTCCATCCGGGCTTGGATCGAGTGCAAATACAAGTTCCCATGAGCATTCCACGCGGTTCAAGACAGTCGCAAGCCTTTCAGCCAGCGGTTCCACATTTTTTTCCTCATTGTAAAGAGGAATGATTACGCTTATGAGAGGTTTATGGTTCACATTTCTGCCAGACGACTCAACTAATAATGTATACTCACTGATCTGAAATGATCTGGGGCCATGTATTCATCCGAGCGGCAGGTTTGGCGGTCAAACCGGGAAAATGGCCAAGGGCCGGGAAAGAATTGGACAATGGTGTAACAGAACCCCCGTTCAGGCGCAACAAAAATGACTAGGTCACACTGATCGGGACTTCATTCCCTTCCCTTTTCACCCTTTTTACCGTATAATACCAATGTAGAAGCGCAGGCTCACAAGGTCGAAAACATTAGATTGTAAGCGCCGAATCAACAACCCGGTTTCCGGATGAAATTGAGGCGCAGT
Organism: uncultured delta proteobacterium; assembly: GCA_963741425.1. Lineage (GTDB taxonomy): Bacteria > Desulfobacterota > Desulfomonilia > Desulfomonilales > Desulfomonilaceae > DATJPW01. The sequence goes on along the minus strand of CAVUHP010000018.1, from coordinate 54,711 downwards.
GAAGTGACAGGGGAACAATGACAAGTATCCAGGTTGAAAACTTAAGTGATGTGAAGAAGAAAATCACCTTTGAGGTGCCTCAGGAGAAAGTTCTTGAGGTGGTGGGGGCACAGTACAAAGATCTGAAAAAAAATGCCCAGATTAAAGGATTCCGACGGGGCAAGGTGCCTCTGAATATTCTTCGCAGCTATTTTAAAGATAAAGTCCAGGGTGATGCCGCCAAGCAACTGATTGAAGAAACCTTCAAACCAGGATTGGAGGAGCAGCAGATCACATTGGTATCTGTTCTCAGCATAGATCCGGACACCGTCGAAGAGGGTAAACCGTTCAAATACACCGCGGAAATTGAAGTTCCTCCACAAATCGAAGTGAAGGGATACGACGGGTTAAAATTAAAAAAATATATCCGGGCAGTTACCGAACAACAGGTTGATGAACGCTTACAGAATTTGCGTCAACGCAATTCCAGTCTCAGCCCGATTTCTGAATCCAGGGGAGTTACCACTGGTGATCACCTGGTAGTCGATATAAAAGCTGAGGCGGACGGCGAGCCCCTCGGCGATCTCTCTGTTACCGACTATCATTTGGAATTGGGAAGAAACTTTTATCTGCCCGATTTTGATTCAATGCTTGAAGGACTTCGGCCCGACGAGAACAAACGATTGACTAAAACAATACCGGAGGATTTCCCCAGGAATAATCTCCGAGGTAAAACCGCTGAATTTGACGTGCGCATAAAAGAAGCCAAAGAGCGGATTTTGCCGAAACTGGATGACGATTTTGCCAAGGATCTCGAATTTGATACCCTCGACGTTCTTAAGCAGGAGATCCGGCAGGATATTCAAACTATGTTGGATCTTCAAACTAAAAGAGAATTGGAGGAGCAGATTGTCGACGTACTGATCGAAGAAAACAAATTTGATGTTCCCGAATCGATGGTGGAACAGCAGATCGACAATATTATGAATCGATCTATGCAGAATCTCGCAGCTCAGGGGATAGATCCTCGACGGCTTCCCGCTCCGACTGATGCGCAGCGGGATCGAGTAAGGCCTGGCGCGGAGAGGACTGTGAAGGCAGCCCTGATCCTTAAAGCTATTAGCGAGAAGGAAAAGATTGAGGTCTCCGAAGAGGAAGTACAATCTGAAATTGAAAAAAAGGCCAAACAGATGGGCGTCTCTTCGGATTATTTGAAAGATCAACTCGAACAGAACAATATGTTGGAAGACATTCGCGCCCAAGTTCTGGAAGACAAGACATACGAGCTGATTCAAAAACAAGCGGAAATCTCCGAACAGGAACCGCCGGTTCAGGAAGAGGCTCCTTCCGATAAATCCGAGAAAGAATAGGTCCAAGATGCTTATACCAATGGTAGTGGAGCAAACAAGTAGGGGGGAGAGGTCTTACGACATTTACTCGAGACTTCTTAAAGAGAGGATAATTTTTCTAGGAACAGCAGTAGATGATTATGTCGCAAATCTTGTGATAGCTCAGTTGCTGTTCCTCGAGAGCGAGGAGCCTGATAAGGATATTAATTTTTACATCAATTCTCCGGGTGGAATGGTAACGTCCGGTCTGGCCATTTACGATACGATGCAGTACATTAAACCTGATGTCCAAACGATCTGCATTGGACAGGCCGCCAGCATGGGCGCCCTTCTTTTGGCCGCGGGGACCAAGGGCAAGCGCTATGCTTTGCCACATGCTCGGATTTTGATTCACCAACCAATGGGCGGTTTCCAAGGTCAGGCTACAGACATCGAAATCCATGCGAGGGAAATTCTGCGAATGAAAGACGAACTTAATGAAATTCTTGCGAAACATACAGAACAGCCCTTGGACCGTATAGCCGCTGACACAGAAAGGGATTATTTTATGAGCGGTGAGGATGCATCGCAGTACGGTATCGTCGATAGCGTCATCTCTCAAAGAGAGTTGCTTAGGAGGAGTTAATGGCGGGAAGAAAAGGTAATTTCTCATCACTTTATTGTTCTTTTTGCGGAAAGAGCCAGGATGAGGTGCGTAAGCTCATAGCGGGCCCGACCGTTTATATCTGTGATGAGTGTATCGAACTCTGTAACGAGATTATAGCCGAAGAATATGAAAAGGAAGAAATGGGGCGGTCACGATCGAAGGTGCCGAACCCTGGAGAATTAAAAAAATCCTTAGATGAATACGTAGTGGGACAGGAGCAAGCAAAGAAGATTCTGTCCGTAGCTGTGCACAATCATTACAAGAGAATTGAATCCAAACCCGATCTTGATGGAGTCGAACTTCAAAAGAGTAATATCCTGCTTATGGGTCCGACTGGATCAGGCAAGACTCTGCTGGCTCAAACTCTGGCTCGCATCCTCAATGTTCCGTTTGCGATCGCTGACGCTACAACTTTAACCGAAGCCGGATATGTAGGCGAAGATGTCGAAAATATCATTTTGATGCTTCTGCAGAATGCAGATTATGATATCGCCCGGGCTTCTCGCGGAATAGTGTACATTGATGAAATAGATAAGATATCGCGTAAGACTGAAAATCCAAGCATTACGCGGGATGTTTCAGGTGAAGGAGTTCAGCAAGCCCTTCTGAAAATCGTCGAAGGAACAATGGCCAACGTTCCTCCAAAGGGGGGCCGCAAACACCCCCAGCAAGAGTTCCTGCAAGTGGATACCACAAACATATTATTCATTTGCGGCGGGGCCTTCGTCGGACTTGATAAAATAATTCATCAACGAATGAACATGAAATCCATGGGATTTAACGCCCAAATTGGCGGACCTACGAGTAACGCGGCGGATAATATCCTGCAATATGTGCAGCCGGAAGATCTGATTCATTACGGACTCATTCCGGAATTTGTGGGTAGACTGCCTGTAAACGCTACGCTCCATGAATTGGACGAGGACTCCCTTGTTCGTATATTGCTCGAACCGAAAAACGCCCTGGTTAAGCAATTTAAGAAGCTATTCGGTTTCGAACGGGTGAAATTGAGATTCACGGATGAGGCCCTTCGTGCCGTAGCTTTCGAGGCGCTTCAAAGAAAGACCGGAGCCAGGGGGCTGAGATCAATACTAGAATCGTGCATGCTCGATATCATGTACGAATTGCCCGAATACAAGAATCTCCAGGAAGTCATCGTGAATGAAGAAGTCATTTACGAAAACGCCCCCTGTATCCTCGTCTTTGAAAAAGAGGCCGAATCAGCCTCCTGATCCGGGAAGTTACTTCTCCCGTCATTTGGCCATTAGGAAATTAATTCCTCCGGAATCACCAATAACGCGAAACCGCGGAATTCGGTCCTTGGTTGGGCGGCGAAGGACCGGATTCCCTCGCCCTAAATGCTTGAGAGGATTTTGAGATGTTCTTCACGAAGAAGGAAGATGCTCCTTCCGATATAACGGTTTCTCTCCCTTTGCTTCCTTTAAGAGATATCGTGGTATTCCCGCATATGGTTGTGCCTTTATTTGTGGGTCGAGACAGATCTATTAGAGCGCTCGAGGCCGCAATGAAGGTTGATAAGACAATTTTTCTTGCGTCACAGAGAAATGCCCAGCAGACAACCCCGCAGCAAGAGGAGATCTTTACTACGGGAACTGTGGGGCAAATTATTCAGATGCTCAAACTGCCTGACAATACAATCAAAGTGTTCGTGGAAGGACGCGAGCGCGGCCGGATTATGCGATTCCTCGAAAACGATCGGTTTTTCGAGGTTGAGGTGGCCCAACTTAAGGACGAAGTGAAAGAAAGAGAAATAGAAATACAGGCTCTTGTGCGTGGCTTAAAGGCGGTATTCGATAGCTATCTGAGCCATAATAAGAAAATCCCGCAGGAATTCGTGTCCTCTGTTCGTGCTATGACAGATCCTTCGCGACTTACGGATACAATAGCCGGCCAACTCAATCTAAAAATGGATGACAAACAGTATTTACTCGAACGGGCATCCGTTAAAGACCGCATCGAGAGATTGCTGGAATTGATGCAAAGCGAAATAGAAATTGCAGAGATTGAAAAAAAGATTCGAGAGCGCGTAAAGAAGCAGATGGAGAAGAGCCAAAAAGAGTACTATTTGAATGAGCAAATGCGCGCTATTCAAAAGGAAATGGGAGAAAAGGACGATTTTAAGAGCGAAATTGCCGAGCTTGAAGACCAAGTCTCTAAGAAGAATCTTCCTCCTGAACCGGCAGCCAAGGTTCGCAAGGAGATACGAAAACTCAAAATGATGTCTCCCATGTCGGCCGAGGCAACTGTGGTGCGAAATTATGTCGATTGGTTTCTTGTTTTGCCGTGGACCAATACTTCCGAAACCGATCTGAATATTGCCGAGGCTCAGCGGATATTAGATGAGGACCATTATGGTCTTAAGGAAATTAAGACTCGTATTATAGAATACTTGGCTGTTCAGAAACTTGTCGGAAAGACCAAAGGTCCTATCCTCTGCCTTGTCGGACCTCCTGGAGTCGGTAAAACCTCACTTGCGAAATCCGTTTCCAGGGCCACTGGAAGGGAATTCGTCCGTATTTCTCTTGGCGGGGTGCGAGATGAGGCGGAAATCAGGGGCCATCGGCGAACCTATATAGGCGCTCTTCCGGGTAAAATCATTCAGAGTATGAAGAAAGTGCAAACGATCAACCCGGTGATGCTGTTGGATGAAGTCGATAAAATGAGTATGGATTTCCGGGGCGATCCCTCCGCGGCTTTACTGGAGGTGTTGGATCCCGAGCAAAATCATACCTTTAACGACCATTACATGGATGTGGACTATGATCTGTCTCAGGTGATGTTTATCACCACCGCAAATACATTGCACGGTATTCCCGCGCCGCTTCAGGACAGGATGGAAATAATACGCCTCCCTGGTTACACGGAGCTGGAAAAATTAAAGATAGCCGAGCGCTTTCTAATTCCGAAGCAAATGACTGCCAACGGACTTGCCGAAGTGCAAATTGAGCTTACTAGGAAAGCGATCCTCCGTGTTATCCGCCGATATACACGGGAAGCCGGGGTTCGTGACCTCGAGAGGCAAATCTCAAAAGTTTTTCGAAAGGTAGCTCGTCAAGTTCTGAGCGGCCAATTTCAGCAGGGATTGCAAATCGACAACAAACATATCAGCAAGTACCTAGGCGTTCCCAAATTCCGTCATGGTGTAAAAGAGGAGCAGGAGAAAATTGGAGTAGCCACGGGATTGGCCTGGACCGAGGTGGGCGGTGAGTTACTCATAGTGGAAGTGGCCCTGATGTCCGGTTCCGGAAAACTCACTGTAACCGGAAAGCTTGGCGAGGTAATGCAGGAGTCAGCACAAGCCGCCATGAGCTACGTCAGGTCCCGCGCGTGGGGCTTGGGGCTGAAGGGAGATTTTTACAACAAAATTGATACACATATACATGTTCCCGAAGGCGCCACTCCGAAAGATGGCCCATCAGCCGGTATAACGATTACCGCAGCGATTATTTCCGCTCTCACGAAGAAGCCATTCCCTAATGATGTTGCTATGACCGGCGAAATAACGCTGCGTGGACGAGTTCTGCCCATTGGGGGACTCAAAGAAAAATTGTTGGCTGCAAAGAGAGGACTAATTTCGAGAGTTTTGATTCCGAAGGAAAACGAAAAGGACCTCAGAGAGGTGCCTGGAAGAATAAGGAAGGGGATGGAAATAATCCCCGTAGAACATATGGACGAGGTTCTACGAATAGTTTTTCCGGACATGGATCAGACGGTATTTCCGGAGGAACCACTTCAGATAGAAACATCTTTTCATCTGAAGCAGTAGCGATGGCAGGGGGGTGTAGATGAAAGACAAGATTAAGCTGGTCCAGGGTGACATCACCACTATGGATGTGGACGCCATAGTGAATGCCGCGAATAACTCGCTGTTGGGCGGCGGTGGAGTTGACGGAGCCATTCACCGCGCGGCTGGGCCGGAATTATTGGCCGAATGCAGAGGACTTGGGGGCTGTCCTACAGGCGACGCAAGGATTACAGCCGGCTACAACCTCAAAGCCCGACACGTGATACATACCGTCGGTCCTATTTTTCGGGGTGGAAAATCCGGCGAGCCGCAGCTTCTTGAAAAATGCTACATTAAATGTTTCGAGTTAGCGCACAAGAACAATCTCAAATCAATAGCTTTTCCTTCAATTAGCACGGGGGCTTACGGCTATCCGATTGAAGAGGCGTCCAAAATCGCACTAAAAACCAGCCTGAGTCAACTCGAGAAGTTCCCGGAAATCGAAGAGGCGAGATTCGTCCTTTTCTCGAAAAAGGACTTGGGCATCTACGAAAAGAATCTTAAAGCACTATGAACCGGCGGCCAACACCAGGGCCTTTGATACTCGTGCGTTCTCCTTAATTGACAGTCCGTGAACACCCACAATGAGAAGAACCTGGATCTCCTCATGGGCATCTTCAATAGCGACACAGGGATGCGATCCTCCAGCAGCTAACAGCCTTTTATGAGGAAAAATAAGAACAAGTCCATGATTCTTTAAATCAATTTTCTCATTGAATTTAATCAAATAATGACCCTCTCCGAGTTTCCACCATCCATAAGGTTCTTCAGCAGATTTCTTTTCCGGTTTCAGCAAAGTTGTGGAGGCTTCTTGAAATTCGCTGCCCCCGAAATCCAGTGCGCCTCCCTGAGCTATCTTCAGGATTTCATTTACAGTAAGGTCCAGAGAAATTGGGCCCTGCTGCTTCTTGGCTGATATTGATCCCGTAATCAGAGCGATTATCTGTTCTCCGGTCATGAACTGAAACATGCAGCACCGCCTTCCCTAATTGATGCAATTGTATTTTTAAGAATGAACGCAGAAAGAATTGAGGATCGTTCGCGATTCAGTTTAGAATTTGATATAAGCTCCCCGAGGTAAATGTTGGGGAGGTGTGTGATGGGTGGAGTGATGTCGGCGCTGCCACATCTTTCGGAATTCGAGTTGTCCGTACGGCTGAGGCAAACGGCGGGAAGGGAACACCGGAGATGGCTCATAATCTGGAACGCCTTGGTGGACCCGCGGCCTGCCTCGGAGATCGCTCTGCACACGGACGTTTCAGTTTCCACCGTGCATAATGTGGTGTCTCGGTACAACAGATTCGGTCCACAAGCCATCGAAGGTCGTGAGCACGGCATACGGCGCAGGTGCTATTTGAGCAAAGACGAGGAAGCAAAGTTTCTCAAGCCGTTTCTTGACGTTGCCCCTACGGGGGAGATCTGCGTTGCAGGGCCGCTCAAGGAGGCCCTCGAAGCATTGTTGGATCACCCAGTCCATCATTCCACCGTGTACCGGATGCTCCACAGAAATGGATGGAGGGAAATCGTTCCTCGGCCCGCTCATCCCGAAGCCAAGGAGGAAGTTCAAGAGGCTTTTAAAAAAACTTCCCGGAACTCGTAACCGAGATTGTGGTGCGCCGAGATCCGGAAGATAGGAGGCCGGTGATCATCATGGCCCAGGACGAGGGACGCTTCGGACGAATCACCGATATCCGAACGTGCTGGGCGCCCAAAGGGATCAGACCGACAGTCGCCCGGCAAGTTGTACGGACATTCGTCTACGTGTATGCGGCTGTGTGTATGGCTCTGGGCAAGATGACTTCTCTGATCCTGCCCTACGCAAACACGGCTATGATGAACCTATTTTTGGAGGAAGTCTCCCATGATTTCAAGGAGTACTTTGTCATCATGCTGGTAGACGGAGCTGGATGGCATCGATCTCAGGGGCTGAGAATCCCTGAGAACATACGACTGATACAGCAGCCGTCGCACAGTCCGGAACTCAATCCCGTCGAGCATCTGTGGGAAGAATTGAGAGAAAAGCACCTCCCAAACAAAGCGTTCAAGTCACTCGACGCCGTCGAGCACACACTGTGCAAAGGATTGCGAGAGCTTCATGACGATCCCGCAAGAGTCAAATCAGTGACGAACTTCCCCTATTTGCAAGTTACTTGTTGAATTGCGAAGTGGTATTAGGTTCCGGTCCTCGCGGCGAAGCTATTGAAGTTGCACTGGGGAAGAACCTACCGGGTAACTATCCAGTTATTGACAAATTCGAAAATGGAGTCGCTACAAGCATTAAGAGTATGGATCTTAGCTCAAAAACATATTCAAATCCCGGTGAAATTGGCAGAATTGGCCAAGGATATATCGACAAGGTCGCTGACTTTCAAGGAGCCAGATGGGATCGCGTGAACATTGCACCTGGAGATATAACTGGCAGGGCCTTGGATTTGGCTGTACCACCCGGGGCTACAGAGGCGCAACAGTCCGCTCTGCAAGGCTTGATGGAATATGGTGAGAATGCCGGAGTGAAAGTGAGGATTATAACGGTACCATGAAAAGCGCAGCAGCATACAAGAGAGAAAACAAGATATATCTCGATTCGGAGTCCAGAACAACCGCCGGTGTTTGGATTGGGACAGGCCCGGTCATCGTCCTCGAAGAGAGTGAACCTTCTTCACGTAAAGGGAATTGTCTGAGGGAGGTTCTCAGACATTCGGAAGAGGGCGTGCCTCATCCTACAAGCTGGGGCCATTTGGCCAAACCGCTCCTGAATCTGGCAGGCGTCACGTCTTGGTCAAACTTTGCAAAATCTGCTGTGTGCTGCTCTGTCCAACTTGAGGGCGATCAGCTGCAGCTTGTTCCGTCTAAGAACTCGGGACCAAGAGGAGGGTACGTACCAATCCAGGATCGCAAGATGGTCATTTCCTTCAACGCGTCTGATGAAGAGTTGGGCCTGCTTCTCGAAAAGGCGTTCGACGCATGTGAATAATAGCTTAGGTTTGTTAATGGATGCAGGTTCCTATCTGGGAGCCGGATGGCAACGGCACTTCTCCTTATGTTCCCGATGACTTGGGAACGCATGGCGACTATCCCTGTTGACGACACCGGATATTCCTTGCCGCTTGGGGTATTCTGAGGATGGAAAAGGGGACATTCTACGTTTTCGTCTTCGTCTGGTACTTGCCAGAAGGCATCAGGCTGAATTGAATCAGTGATGGAACGCTGTGCCTAATGACAGCACTCGATCCCTTGCGGGCAGCTCTACACGTGCATCAAAAAGAAGAATGTCCCTTGTTTCCTGAACCTTGTTTCTTAGCGTTGGTGCTCGGCACAGGTGCGCTGGCAGGGCTCCGCAGGCTGCTATCCGGGGACCTGGCCAATCGGATTTGCCGGACTCGGGCGTGGTGTTGTTTAGATACGCGAATCCGCCTTCCTCTGAACAACTGGAAAGAGAGCAAAAGCTGGAGTCAGCCAGGGAGAAATATGAACAACAGACCCAAGTTTATCAACAGCACATCCAACAGGACACTTCGGAGTCGCAATGGTACGCTCAGCGGGCGCAAGAAGACGCTGACGAGCTATCGCGAGTGACTCAGAAGTTGAAACAAGATACTCAGGACCTGCAACGAAATGTTGCGCAGGTGCAACAAGACAAGGAGATGATAGAGCAAGACAAAGAACGGTTACAAGAAATCCGTGATCAAATGTGGCAGGTGGGGTGGGAGGAGAACGAAGCTTTACAGCAGTACACTGAGCAGCGGCTCGAAGCGGACTACACCCCAACTGAAGCGGATTATGACGCCGTGGTCGCCCCGTTCGAGGAGGAATTGGATCAGTTAAGGGACGATTATCAGACGGTGGAAGATCAGATGGGGGATCCGGAAAGGGAGATCAGGACCTTGGATTGGGAGACTGATCCGTTATTGCAACAAGACATTGATAATGATCAACGAGGCGTTTCGATGTTGCAAGAGCAGATCCAGATTGACCAAGACATGCAGGCCCAGACCCAGACGGAGATGGCAGAGGACATAGCGCAACAGCAGACAAACCTGGATGCCGCGGAGAGGGATTATGAATCCGCGGTTCAGGAAGCCAACGCTCCCGATCCGCAGCCTACGCAGCCGGATGGTTCCGGTCAGCAAACCAGCTCTCCCGATGAGCCTACTGAGCCATCCACTCCTCCTCAGCCACCTGACTTGCCGGATTCATATAGCGGATTCAGGGACGGAGTAGCCTGGGCAAGTGACCCTAACAATCGGGGTCAGTCGCCGCCCCTTGTTTTTAATCCGGAGTACCAGGCCGGATTCGAAGCAGGGGTGAGAGAGATGCAGGGTCTTTCGGATGATCCCGCCTTTTTCGCTGCGACCGTCCTCGCAATTTGGGCGGCTACCGTTGCGGGTGCCGGAGCTGTAGCTGCAGGCGCCGACGCGTTGGCTGAGTTCTGGCGGCAGGCAGTAGACACACTGAATCGGGGAGCCCCTACTGAAGGAGTCAGCCCCGCCGCTGACAGCATTACCGAATGGCTCGGACCAGGTCCGAGGCTTATTACGAACCAGAGTGGCGATATAGTGGTCATTTCTGAAGACGGCACGCGAAAAGTCCGATTCGACCTTAACAACACCAATCCTCACGAAGTTCCCCACGGCCATGTCGAGGAACTCATTGACGGGGAATGGGTCGGTAGTGGACCAATCTATCCAAAGGACCTTCCCCATCGTTAGGCGAGGACACACATGCTTATTGAAAACAAGAAGAGTAAGGAGACGTGGGACAGAATAATTATACCTGAAACCGTCAGAGGCCAAGCGCTTACGGGACTCCTTGAATACCCTCCTCGGCGATCGGGCATCGGGAGAACAGTACTTGGAGCCCATACCCAAGGTCGCACTTTCTGGCAAAGTTTGGCTGGATGGCACCGTTACCTGAACGCTGGGATTAGCCTAGAAAAGAGTACCCTGGTAAATGCGGACGACGGTTGTTACTGGCGCAAATTCCGGTCTAATGGCGGGAGAAACTAATGAATGCAAAGGAAGTGGCGGCGTTCGTCAAAGCAGAGATTGGCAATCAGTGGGGGGAATCGAACGCTCACGGTGTCGACCTTCGCACTTGCATCGTGGCCCCTGAAAAAAAAGTGTACTCTGACGTACTTACAGGGACGACCCGCGAATTGTGGCTCGTCCTCGAGGAAGACTCGAAGGAACGGAAAGGATACAAGATTGTGTTCGATGACTCGAAGCGTGTCTTCGGTCTGGCTACAACTCAGGTCAATGGACCCGATGTTCTTCTCGGGTTCTATGGCACTTTCATGGAGGCTCTGAAGTCAATGTAGGAACAAGTCTGAAAAGAATCGGTAAACCTGTCCACCAACAGTATAGAGCTTAAGGGTAACGCATAGCCCTCAGGCTTCGGCCGGTGATGTTTCTATCTGTATTCTATTGCTGCTTGTACCGCGGAGGCGCCGTGACCAAGTTGGAGGGTATAGCTGAGATTTTCATGGTATTCCATGATGGAGTAATTATGAGTCACAACTCAGCGGATGGGGTTCTAAGACTGACGATTCAAAACCTGCCTGGGTAAAGCGGAGGATGTTGTCAATGAAAATGGCTCAGAATTGTGCTGGCGGAGCATGACTCGACAGAATACTATGAAATCGTTCGATGTCCTTGTTAGACTAAAAGGTGGCAGAGTCACCGACATGTATTTGTTGAATCTTGAAGCGTGCTAAGACAGTGAGAGTCGGGAACATGGACATACGGAGACTGAATTACCTACATGATGCGATCGTGCAGGAAATATGTTTTGCCCACAACGCGAAGAAGGGGTTTAAGGAACTGGTCATTAGGGCACAAGGTAATGACGACTGCGGCTATCCGGACTGGGCTGGTAAGGATGTTACCGTAAGTCTCTTGGACGTGATTGTGGCGACTGCTACTCTGTTCGGCCATGTAATGGGCGAAGACAGCATCGATGGCTTTGATGAAGGTATATCAGCGAGGACGGACCGACTGGTCACAGAATTGGTCGATGCAGGCGTTTTCAGCCCCACGATCTTGCTGAAGATTACGTTTCACAGCGGTTCATACATTGAGATAGCGTGTGCTGGAGTTGATGTGACAGTCGTCGGCTAAGGGGTAATAGTTGAGATTTTCAATTCCTCTGAATTTTGCGTTGGTCCCGCTCCGAGAGGAGGGGCGCCCATGCTCATCGAAAACAAGAAGAGTAAAGAGACGTGGGACATAGTAATTCTCTACCTGAAACCATCAGAGGCAAAGGAGTTGCGGGACTCTCTGGAAGCCATTCTTAGCGATCAGACGCCGGGACGCCACGAGCACGTGCCGAGTGAAGACTACCAAAGAGAGATCACGGTCCTGATTTCCGACACGGAATGATAATCTACAGAGGGCATTTTTTCGGGACCGGGCGATGCGAAACGGTGTTGCTGGCGATGGTATGGTTGGAAGAGGAGATTGGAACTTTCGCGGGCAGGTAGCCAGGAGCCTTCGAATTGAAAGCGATAGAGAACCTAGGGCCATGGGATTTTCATGACCAAGAAATCCTTGAGGCTCATCTGGATTGGGATTCCGGAGCAACCGAACTGACCCTCGCAGTCTGGTCCCCAGCAGGGGACATGCACGTCACGCTACTGGCAAGAGGGACAACGCTCGTTCATTGGCCTAGACAACACCCTTGGGGACCAAGCACCCAAATCAAACGGATGAACGGGCCCACCAAGGTGCCAGAGGGTCAGCTACGCCTCGAGATCGAGATGCAGAGTGGTGATGTGATCGTCATAGAAGCGGTCGAGTTAAAAATCAGACAATTTCATGTCAGAAACAACATCACTGAATAATGCTGTCCCGGATTTCAATTACTTCCCGAGCTGCTGCCACAGGATCTGAGGCGCCAAAAATTGTAGATCCCACAATAGCTGCGGATTTTGGACCTACAATGTTCGCCCACTCTATAAATTGATCTTTCAGCCCTCGGCCGAGCCGGTCCTGACGTCCAAATCCAGGGCACCAGATCGGGCGTTGAGTAATAGACCTGTAACGCAGCAGGTCGTGCGGGCGAGTGGCCGGCCCAATGTACCCATCCACTTCCAACGCCTCGCCTAAAAATAAGATGGCTTCGGTAATATCGTTGCAAGATATCCTATTCGGAAATGGCAGATGCAACCCTGTTTCGGTGGAGGATTGAATCACATTTTCACAGTCCACCGGCCTGGAGAAGAACAGACTCGCGCCCGCGTGACTCATGAGCGGTAAAAGAAGGACCGCTATGCCGGCTGCTCGAGCGGATTCCGCTGCTTCAGCGATCGATGATGGACCGGGAAATCCGTGAACAGTGACGTGAGTCGCTCCGGTGTTCTTGATGGCGTTGATGATCTTGGCGTTGGTTCCATCCCAGGATTGTTTTCCACGAAACCCGATATCCGCAATCTTTAGATCCACCAGGATAGGTTTGCCTTCAACAATATCCCGTATACGCCGCAGAATATCCGTGCCGGATTGAAGCAGTGTTGCCGCGGCCACTTTAATACCATCCACGATACCGCCGACTTCCCGTATTAACGAGATCACGTCCCGGGCATCAGGCACATCAGCCGCTAATATGATTGCATATTCGCGCATGTGAGTCCTTGTTCAGGCTGCTAGCCGGAATTCTCGTCCTGGTCCATCCCCAGTTTCACTAATCGGTAGCGCAATGAACGAAAAGATATCCCCAAGAGTCTGGCAGCTCGGGACCGATTGCCTCCCGTAAGACCGAGTGCCCGGTTTATCAGGTCGCGTTCTACATTGTCTAACGTATGATTCAGATCTATTCCATCATGGGGAATTTGCGTTTCAGTTAACGGACTGGGTGTCTCTCGCGTTCCCTCAATCAGCTTGGGAGGGAGATTCTCTGCCGTAAGCTGGTCTGACTGTTCCAGGGTTACACAGCGTTCAATAATATTTTCGAGCTCTCTGATGTTTCCCGGGTAATGGTAATTGCATAAAACCCTCATGACCAACGACGAGACTTTTTTTATGTTCTTCCCTTGCTCGGCGGCAAATTTCTTCATAAAGTGATCCATTAGCAAAGGAATATCTTCTTCCCTTTCTCTCAAGGGAGGAAGTCGGAGCCGGATTACATTGAGACGATAATACAGATCTTCCCGGAAATTGCCCTGTTCCATTTCTTTTTCAAGTTTCTTGTTGGTAGCGGCTATTATTCTGACGTCTATTTTCTTTTCGTCAGTGCCGCCAACTCGCCGAATTCCACGATCTTGCAGAAATCTCAGCAATTTTGCCTGAATGGCGAGACTGATATCGCCAACTTCGTCCAGAAAAAGCGTCCCAGTATGAGCCGCTTCGACCAATCCTGGTTTATTGGCTATAGCTCCGGTGAAAGAACCTTTAAGATGACCGAACATTTCGGATTCTAGAAGATTTTCGGGAATAGCAGTGCAGTTGACAGTCACAAATGGTCTATCGGCTCTGTCGGACCCTTTGTGGATTGCCCTAGCGACCAATTCTTTGCCGGTCCCGGATTCGCCAATAACAAGAAACATTAGCTTTAGATGAAGCAATCCGAGAAATGAGGTTAAATATTTCCTCCATCTGAGGCGATTTGCCGATAATCTCTCCAAACCTATGGTGGTCATCTATACTTCGCCTGAGTTCCACATTCTCTCTACGGAGCCGCCTAGCTTCTAGGGCATTACGGATTATTATACGCAAATCTTCAATTTGAAACGGCTTGGATAAATAATCGTAAGCCCCCTCTCGGACTGCTCTAATGGCGTCATCAGCGGAAGCATAAGCAGTAATAGCTATGATTGGAATTGCGGAATCCAAAGCGTGTATCTCTCTGATAAGATCCAAGCCGCTCATCCCCGGCATTTTGACATCCGTCAATATCAGATCAGGTTCGAACCGCCGATACAATTTAAAACCTTCCTCTCCGGAAGAGGCGGTAGTAACCTCGTAGCCTTCCTGGGCCAATAGAATTTCTAAGAATTCTGTCATACTCGGTTCATCATCGACGACGAGGAGTCTATCAGCCATTGCGTTCTTCTCCTTTCACCCCATCTGGCTCAGGATGCGCAAGCGGAAGTCGCACAATGAACATGGAACCGAGGCCCGGCACGCTGTCGGCTTCAATGTATCCGTTATGTGCTCTGACAACATTCAAAACCATGGACAACCCTAATCCTGTACCTTTCTCTTTTGTTGTGGTAAATGGCTCAAATATACGATCTTTGATCTCGGTAGGTATTCCGTAACCCGAATCTTGCACTTTGATGATCGCCTGCTTCGCGCTCTGTTCCGTTTCGAGGATTATCCTGATGAATCCTCCGTCCTGGGTAGCATCCAGCGCATTGGTCAATAGATTCCAGAGGGCTTGCTTTAATCGAGATGGCTCACCTTCGACTTCTACTCCTTTATTGATAAGTGTCTCGAGCGCGATTTCTCGGCCGACCCTAGGTTCTCGGGCAAATAGTTCCACGGTCTCCTCCAGGAGATCGGTTAAAATAACTCTAACTTTGTTGGGCGGCTGACTAGAAATCGTGGCAAGAAAATCTCCCAATAATGAATTAAGCCGGTCAGCTTCACGTATGACAATGCTGAGGAGTCGCTTTTCATTGTTGCTTGAAGGGGAGGACTGAGTGAGCAACTCAGTCGCTGCCCTAAGGGCCGCCAGAGGATTTCTAACTTCATGGGCCATACCGGCTGCGATGCGCACAAACGCAGCCTGCTTTTCACTAATTTTGACCCTGTCTTCCATTCTTCTGAGCAACGTCACGTCATGGAAAACAACCAATTTGCCCCTGGGTTGCCCATCGCTCCCTGTCAATTCCGTTACCGTAAGTTCGATCTGACTCTGTTCACCCTTGATTTGTTTGACTGTCACATACGTCTTTTTGTCTGTGGCTGTTTTCGACAAACCCGCTTCAATCACAGGAAAAATAGAAGGTAAAGGAGTGTTTGCAAATTCCAAGAAGGAAGCGCCCAGAAGAGTAGCTCCCGCTGCATTGACGAACGTCACCCGGTCAGTTTCGTCGCTGGTCATGATGCCGCTCGGAATTGAGCGGACTATACTGGTATGCAGATCCGATAATCGTTCATAGTCGCTTTCTTTCAAAGTTAGAACAATTTTAGTTTTCTGAAGCTGCTCGGCAACGCTGCCAGCCAGGATTGCTAAGACGTAGAATACGGTGAAGTGAACAAGCAGTACCCATAAGACGTAACCTGGTGTCTGCATGCTCCAAGGACTCACCCACAGCCAATTGCTCGCTGGTATCAGTCCATGAAATTGGAAGGCAACGAGAGATCCGAACAGCAATGCCGCGATTGAAGCAACAGTCAACGCTCCCCGTTTGAAATGCAAAGTGCCGCCCGCGATGATCGGCAAAATGTAAATCAGTGTAAAAACACTAGAGGCTCCGCCCGTAAAATATATGAGTACTGTCGTATATACGAGATCTACAAGTATTTGCAGGAATGAAAAGGTGCGAAGTTCCGGAAGTAACGGAAGTGAGACGGCATAAATAATGCTCAACAAAAAAGTTGTTACAATCAGAATGTAAAGAGGAACAGCGGAGGCGACAAGAAAAACGTGAGTTTCCCTAAGCTGCAAAAATATGGTGACCCCGAGCAAAATGGAAGTCACCACGATTCTGAGCAATATCATCCACTGGACACGCCGTCTGAATTCCGGCCCGTCGGGAGGACCTTGTGGGACCAAGTTAGTTATGGGCGAGAGCCAATTCAATGGATTCCCTCCCCCCAGGAAGATACCCCGAACGGCGAAAACACATCTGAATTATCGGCTGGATACACCTTCTCACTTGTGGTGGACGGTTGTCATTGATTTTGATTATTCAACTCCAATGAATGGGTTTTCCCCGTTCATCCCTTACGATCGTCTTCACAAAAGTGACCTTGCGAGGGCATTTATATCTTGAGAGATGTTGTCTACAGAATCGGACTATCTCTCTCTCCTCGGGTTTGGTTCCTTTGTCAGGTACGATTAAAGCCTCGATTACCTGACCGCGCATTAGATCCGGAACTCCAATCAGGGCTACATCCGCTACATGAGGATGTCGGATTAATATCTCTTCCACTTCCTGACAATAAACATTGAAACCAGAAGTTATAATAAGGTCTTTCTTCAGGCCGGTCAGAGTTAAATAACCCTGCTCGTCAAGAAAACCGATATCGCCAGTGTATAGCCACCCATTCCGTATGACCGTGGCAGTTTCCGTGGGCCTGCCGAGATAGCCGACCATGACATTGGGTCCCTTTACAACAGCTTCACCTTTCACTCCCGGAGGCAGAGGATTTCCATTGTCATCATGAATCTCGATTGTAACATCCGGGATCGGCTTACCTACTGTCGGAGGTTTATTTGGAATATTGATATTGTTCCATGAAACCACGGGTGACGCTTCTGTTAAGCCGTATCCTTGATAAACATCAATTTTGTATCGCTCGCAAAATTTTTCGTAAATTTCCATTGAAAGAGGTGCGCCGCCACTGATGGCTATACGCCATGAAGTGAGATCGAGATCTTTGCAGGATGGATGGTAAAGCAAACCATAAAGCACCATGGGGACAACACCCGCGAAAGTGATCCTGGCTTCTTTTAGCCAGGGAATCAGTTTGGGAAAATCCACGCGCTCGACGAGATATATTGTCCCTCCGGCCTTTAGAGTATTAAGAAAATTCACGGCAGCGCCGAATGCATGATACATTGGAATCAAAGCAAGGCCTCGGGTTTCGGGCCCTTTGCCGCAAACGCTCGCAGAGTAGATTTGCTTGACTATCCAGATTACCATGGCTCAAAGTGGCTCCAAGTGCCCGGCCCAGCAAACCTGCCGTAAAAATAGTCACAGCGGGATCATCAGGATTAAGATCCATTGCGGTGTAATTGTCCGGGCTATCAGCTAAAACATTTCCAAAAGAAATCGCACCGTTGGTAGAATCCGTAGTGATAATATTTTTTAAATAATTCGACCGATCCTTCAGCGATTCAATCTTGACCACCTGATCGCCCGTACACAGCACCACACTAGGCTTTGCATCGATGAAATAGTGGCTCAATTCATAAGCTGTAGACGCCGGATTCAGAGTCACTGCTATGGCTCCAATTCTAATAACGGCCAAATAGCTTATGATGAATTCCGGTCTGTTTGGCATAATTATGGCTACTCGATCGCCTCTATTTACCTCCAATCGGATTAGGGCATTGGCAAGTTTGTTGATGGAATGCAGCAATTCTGCATAAGAAACAGTTTGTTCGCCAAAGACAAGCGCAGGGTGATCAGGTAAATCCGCTGCAAAACGATCAACTATCTCACTAAGATTCATAAAGAACTCCAGCGTTGAATTATACCCCAGCGCGCAGATTAGCACGCGTTTGGCTCAAATTCAAGGTTTCAAGCCATTATCGGAATGGTTGAATTGAAAAAATACTAATCCTTATCCGCCTGTCCTCACCTTAATGGGCGGCCTAGGAGGCGGGACTGGATCCTCAGTAACTAAGAACCACTGCGGCAGCATAATTTTTCTAGTCACGTGCCGGGGAGTGAATTCGGGGCTGGATATCCGCACTGGTTTAAGTTGGGGAGGCCAAACGTCCTGGATTCCTCGTTTGAAGGATGGCTGAGGGTAGCACTCCACGCATGACTCGGCATTTGCGGCGCACCCGACCGGCTTTTCAGAGAGTACTATGGGCAACCCTCGCTTAACGGGAAACGGCAATGGGTACGTCTGAACTACGGGTCTTGGGATCGGAATGTCCTTTTCTGCAACACATGGAACCATTTTTTGATGATATGTCATGCACGCGCCCGGGTGCGGTTTGATGAAGAAGCTATATTGTCCGCACTGAGCGAGCACGTCCTCCCCCATCGCTCTCACTGGAAATGGCAGAAGCGAGATGGAAAATATCAGGAAGAAAAACAAACTAAAATTATGTAACATGGCATACCTCCGATTCTATTAAATTATAGCATGTTAGCGTAAATTAATCAATTAATTTATATAAGTTGGAGTCCAACACTGAAATGATGTTGCAAACTGCAAAGAAGCTGTGATAGGCTGATTGGAACTTAAAATAGGTGAGTTGCGCTTTATGGCATAGATAGTATTCGAACGAGTCTTCAATCAAATTTTTTGCGGACTCGGTTGCCCGTGGCTTTCTCCGATAGACTCGGAGTTGTCGAATCTGAATTAATGGCAGGTGCTAAATGGGCTTTAAAAAGGGCGCCATCAGTATGGTGATTATCTCTGCGGTAATCTTCGCGGTATCGGGAATGGCCTGGGGACAACAGGTCTGGACAAAATGTCATATAACCTGCCGGTGTCTACAAGATAATTCGGTTCCAATTTTTCTTTTGCAATTCCTGTGGATCGTTCACCGGATATTGGTTTCGAAGCTGATCTGGCTTGCAAGAGTTACGGTCAGAGGATTTGTCCGGATGGATGTAATAGCCTGAAATTCGCCTATACTTATCAAGTTACCAGCCCGTAAGGAGACCGTGCAGGACCTGGGGTTCGGATCGACCGTAAGCTCGCGGGTCTAGCGGCTCTCAGTCTTTTTCAATAAGCTCAAGTACCGCGAGTAATCAAGTTTCTTGAAGGCATCCAAGGCAGACTTGTAGGATTGTTCGGCCAAGGTTTTTTGTCCTATTTTTTCATAGACTCTGGCCTTATCCGCAAGAATCGACGCGGACGATTGATCATAATAGCTCAACGCCTGCTCATTTTTTTCAGCTCTATCATAAAGTCTGGCTATTGTATAAAGGGCATAAATTTCCGCCCGGTTGTCTGTTCTGCTTCTGGCCCGCCAGAGAGTCTGGTACGCTCCCATGGCAGCCGGCGGGTCTAAATTTATTGCAGAGGCGATTTTTCGAATTTTTGATTCGAGCGCCTTTCTTGATGACAAACTTTCACGCCCGTCGAAGAAGAACAGAGCGCGCGTTAGATCAGCGAGTGCACCTGCGGAATCCCCGAGTTTTTCTCTCATCAGTCCACGTTTTACATAGAGCCTTTCCATTCCCTTGTTCAGATTCAATTTCTCCCTGTACGCTATAGCAGCTATAAGACAGTGAACGGCTTTGTCATACTGTTTGTGGCTGGAGTATATTTCTGCCAGATCTTCCAGAGCCAATATCATATTGGTTTCGTCATTAAGGTCTTTATATTTTTTTAGCTCAATCAGATTGTCCTTGATCCTGCGATCCCAAGAGCCATGTCTTGAGCCTCGTTGGGATTTTTTCGTTCCAGAAACTTTTTGCTCTTCAAGGTTCACGCCCGTCAAGACTGCGGGCGCCTGGCGGTCCTGTTTTTCCTTTGTGACAATCTGTTGCCCACCAACCATTGTTTCAATATGAACGGGTTTGTCCCCAGCCGCGGCTCGATTTTTCGCGGGAATTTGTCTATACGGACGAGTCTCAGATTTTTTTACTGGTTCCCTTCCGGAAGAAGTCTCAACCGGGCTGGCGGGAACGACCGTCATCTTTGATGCACCCGGTTTTGGTTCTGGTTTGTGGCCGGCATTTCCCACCTGCTTTTCTTTGTTAAGATCGGACTGCACAGAGGTGTTCCCATGTTCCTTGTCGTCCTTTCGCGCGATCAAGCTGGCAGGCGGAGGCTGAGTAGTCTGTTCTACTCCTTTCGTACGGGAAAAAGCCTTCTGGTCGGAAGGAATTCTCTGGCTACGGACCATCGTATCCCTTATGGCAGCCGCCGTTCGGCTCGGCACCGGGATGGTTTTGCCGGATTCGAGATCGCTGATAGCCTGTGCCAACTGACCGTTACCTCGGACCGTGGCCCGCTCTTTGGCCAAGACATAGACTTCATGTGCCTTGTCGTTTTGACCGGCCGCCTTTTTCGCTCCGGCTATTTCCAGCAGTGTTAATATAGTCTCGTCAGACGCGTTGAGTTGTCGAAAAATCCGAAGGGCATCCTGAAACTTTGCGCCTGCGGTTACATGATCTCCCATTTTCAGATACGTCCTGCCAAGTTCAAGAGAACTCAATGCCACAGCCGCGTTATTGCGGTTTCTCTTCTCAATTTGCAGAATGTCTTCAAATCTAATCAGAGCTTGCCTGGGTTGTGCTTTTTCGAGAAACTGGACTCCTTGTTTATAAATTTCTGCAGCGGCGGGTGATAATTTGTCGAGTGCCCGAGATCGGCAGGCTTTTTCCAGGAGATAAATGGCTTCTAGTGGGTTTCCTGAGGATTGTCTTGTCCTCGTTTGGTTCAGGCGCATTCCTGGCGTTGGTCGTTCTTGAAAAGTATTCGGGGCGTTTGACGATGTGTCTGATGGCCTTTTTTCATGACCGGATGTCCCCCGAGCATCTAATGAACCTGTAATTTGATTCCGGCCCACATCGACGTTGCTTTTTCGTGATCCTGATTTTGAAATGTTCTTTTCAACTTGGGCTATTCTTTTTTCTATCATGTCAGCGGTTGACGAGTCCTTAGTCAATCCAACCGACAATTGATACATCTTGCCTGCCTTTTCATACTCTTGTAACTGCTCTAATGATTCTGCCATAAAAAGAAAGGCTCTGTGGTCGAGAGGCCGAAAAGAGAGGGCGGCTTCCAGATGTTCGACAGCTTCTTTGTGCTTCCCTTTTCGAGCATAAGCTACGCCAAGATTGGTGTGTACCTTTGATTTCAATTCAGTGGATTTTAGAGCTCCCGTGAAATCCTCGATCGCCTTATCATAAAGACCTTTTTGTAAGTAAATGACTCCCCTATTATTTAAAGCATTAGCATAGTCGGGTTTCAGTTCGAGAGCCTTTATGTAATCGGCCAAGGCCATTTCCGGGTTGCCCGATATTTTGTATGCCACGCCTCGATCATTATAGATGTGGAATTCATCCGGATTGGCGGTTATTGCTTGCGAAAATAACTTTATAGCTTTTTGAGTGTCACCGGCTGCGAGAACCTCCAAAGCTTGGCTGTACGCGTCAGCGCTTGCCTGTTGGGATCCCGCTAAGAGCAAGCCCCCTATTACTGAAACGAAAATCAAGAGTATTCGAACGCTCTTCATAACCATTCCTGACAATCCGAGCCGCAATAATCCGGACTACACGCAATTCATAAATCTGTCGAACCGCGACTACAAAATGCCTCTCGCGTATTAAAAACGGCTTGGGGTTTCTTCAGTTCCAATCCGAGTCGACCAAGTGAATTCCGAATAGAAAATACAGTTTCATCAGAGGTGTCGGATGCCTGTTTAAGCCAATGATTTTCTAAATGAACTCCATCCGTCAGTATAACTCTCGATAGCCACTGATTTGATTTGGATTGCCGGGTGCGATTCATATTGATCGGTACGCGGCCCTCGGACTGATTGCCTTCTCTGTTTTGACGGTGCATGCAATGATTATCAAAAACTCGAAAAAAGAATTTCATGATAATATTCACCGCTCATCAGGATAAACGCCGACGGTATATGAATTATAGCATAACTAATAGCAAATGAGAAGTATTATGCTCACTATCTCAAGTCACTATCGAGATTTAAGGTATGATACGGCAATCTATCACCAAATTGTTAATGTTAAATTCGCTTTGTCTTTCCGGGTGATTCTTTCAGAATATGCGAACCCTATCCCGGGAAGAGTTGCATAAAACGATTTGGTGACGCATTTTTATGGTGGAGCGTATTGCGCAATCTTCACGACAAAATTGCGGAGGCCATTGGTGAAAAGTATAAGGGAAATTGTGAAAGACAGGAGCGTGATTCCTCTGATTGAGTGGGATCTCCATCCCTTCGATGCCGTTGGCAGGTACTTGGAATGGGGAAGCAACTGGTCAAGAGGTTTGGATCACGCTAAGGCATGCAACGAGGAGGCGATTTATTTTAAAATTAATGCTACGAAAATACCCGCCAAGTTGCTTCTGGTCAGGCAGAGCCACAAAGACTACGAGATTCTGGCGGAAGTTGAGGCCCCGCAGCCACTGATCGATGATTCGGTGAAGCAGTTTGCGTGCCGGAACGCTGCTTGCGGTATTTCGGAGGAATTGAAAGCGTGGCTGAAATCAGAAGTGGACCAAGCCGCGTAGAAAGCATGTTTCTAAAATTGTTGTGCTGCTGCAGTTAACATTGCCCCTGCTCAAGACAATGAGCGGTAAATATTGACCAGTAGCAATAATATTGTGCTAAAGTCATTTTTTGTGAAAAAAGTTAATGCGGCTATCTGAAAGGAGACCGATATGAGACAAGAAGTTCAAGCAGCCCTGGACATAGTTCGCCCACAACTTCAAGCTGATGGCGGGGATGCGGAGCTAGTGGACGTGACGGATGAGGGCGTGGTCAAGCTAAGATTGATAGGGGCCTGCGGCGGTTGTCCCATGAGCCAAATGACACTCAAAATGGGAATTGAGAAGATACTGAAGGAAAAAGTGCCTTCGGTGAAGAGCGTGGAAGCGGTGAGCTAGCATAAGATTAGTGTCTCCACTTCACAGTTCGCCTGAGTTGCGCACGTTTAATTAAGGAATGAGTTGGGCGAAACAGTTACCTGAACACGCAAAATTGGTTCGTACGGAATGTAGTGAAAAGCTTTGCTTTGCAATGTTCTTGCTAACACAGTGGGACTGATCCCTAATTTCGGTGGGGATTGTTATAGCTGGGTCTCTTGACGCTGTTGCCTATCGCGAGTAAGCTGTACTTCAGGGTGACCCGCCAGCCGTGGTTTCAATCCCATATCAGAATTTCGAGGAGAAATTGCAAAATGGCTTACAGCATTGTTGCCGAGGAATGCAAAGGCTGCCAGACGTGTGCCCGAGCATGTCCCACGAGAGCCTCCAGTGGCGAGAAAAAGCAGCCGCATAGAATCGATGTCAGTAAATGCATTGAGTGCGGCGTCTGTGGAAGAGGCTGCCCTTATGGCGCCATTCGTGATGCGCAAGGAAATAAGCCTCCGAGGATTAAAAGATCAGAGTGGCCCAAACCGTATTTCTGGAAAGAAGACTGCGTGGGCTGTGAAATCTGCGCTGCCGTTTGTCCATTCCAGGCGATTAGCATGGGCGAAATCGAGGGAGAAACTATAGCAGGTTTGTACGATCCTAAGGCATGTGTGGGATGTGGATTGTGCGAGCAAGCTTGTCCCGTTCATGCTACTCAGCTCGTTTGGCCGGAGCCTGCTCAAAAGTCAGCATGATTGACTATCACGAGGGGAACTTCAGTTGTAAGAGGGGCCCCTCTTAATTTCACAATTATTATTCTTCTCCAGCTTTAATAGCTCTGTTGAAAGCCCATCGTTCGAGCTTCTTAATCTCTTCTTTCATAGTCGTGGAAAGCGGTACAATACCTTCCAGGGCGATATACAGATCATTCTGCTCCATCTCGCGCTGATCGCTAAAAGCTCGAAATAAAGCGCTTATCACCCCCTGCTCGATTTCCGCACCATTGAATCCTTCAGTGACTTTGACTAACGGCGTGTAATCGAATTTGTTCAGCGCTTGATTCCGTCTAGCCAGATGAATTCGAATTATTTCCATCCGCTCATTTTCTTTCGGCAATTCCACATAAAACAATTCGTCGAATCGACCTTTTCTCAAAATCTCCGGCGGTAGCAGTTCGATGTTGTTTGCCGTCGCACCTATGAAAACCGGATGAGTTTTTTCCTGCATCCAGGTAAGAAAGCTGGCGAGAATTCTGGAAGCTGCGCCTCCAAGGGTTTTTTGGCCGGCATTTGCAATACCTGCTTCGATTTCATCGATCCATAATACGCATGGTGAAGCAGCTTCAGCAGTTTTAACCACCTTACGCCAGCATTCTTCCGGGGTGCCGTAAATACCGTCATATAACCTGCCCATGTCGAGACGCAACAGCGGCATGTGCCAGAACGCGGAAATCGCTTTTACGCAAAGACTCTTGCCGCATCCGCTGATACCCATCATGAGCACCCCTTTGGGGAAGCTCAATCCATACTCGCGTGCCCTTTTGGAAAAAATGTTCCTGCGCATTATCAGCCATTTTTTCAAATTTCCGAAACCGCCAAGATCTTCAAAGGACATGGGTTGAGTAAATAGTTCGAGCAGCCCGCTTTTCTTGACGATTTGTCTTTTTTCCGCAAACAAGGCATCGATTTCCTGTGAAGTAATCGCCTTTTTTCCGGAAATTGCCTTACGAAAGGCTTGAATGATTTGTTGAGAGGAAAGCCCCGCGCCCCCTTTTATGAATTGATCCTTCACTTCTTCGGTCAATGAAGCTTGAAGTGAGTCTCTGAATTTTTCTTTTGTAATTACCTGCTGTAGCAGTCTCTCGATCTCATCACTATTTGGGAACGGGACGTCAACCAACACGACATCACCGGCGATCTCGGTAGGGATTTCAGTAATAGGCGAAACCATAAAAATAGTCTTATATCCGTTATCAATCCTCTTGGCCGTATCCTTGAGCTTTCTCATAACCGGCGGATTATCTTTCATGAAAACGTGGATATCGTTTATGAGCAAGAAGGCGGTCTCTTGGAGATTCATGAACCAGTCCAACGCGTCCATGATCGGCAGATTTGGCATTAAGATTTCTTCGTCTACGACAATGCCATTTGTGCAAGACCACACATAGGTCCTGAACGGTGGCTTGAGCGCTAAACCCAGCGCTTTGATTTCGGCCTCGATTCTCCGATCTTCCTCCGATGCCAGGTAGACCAGAGACGTTTTGGACAAAATTAAGTCCCTTATGATATTGCGTAACACTTTGGCATCTGGCTCAGGCGCTCTGTCTTCTTTGCCGGGAACACCGAAGGACGCAGGCTGTTGCATTATCATTTTTGAGGGCTCCCTTAAGCTACCAGAAATTCACCAATTCAGTGTACCCGAAAAGGCTTGATTAAAGCATCTGAATTCTTCAGTGGTTCACAATGGACTGGA
Organism: uncultured delta proteobacterium; assembly: GCA_963741425.1. Taxonomy (GTDB): domain Bacteria; phylum Desulfobacterota; class Desulfomonilia; order Desulfomonilales; family Desulfomonilaceae; genus DATJPW01. Next base: position 29,061 of record CAVUHP010000018.1, on the reverse strand, counting down.
TCATGCACGGTCTAAATAACCATGAAATCTACTGTGTTTGCTGCCCAGCAATTTCATTAGCGATTTCCGAAGCGGTCATTACTCGAATCAGTGGGAAAAGGATAAGGTTTGAATAACTTTGCAAGGTCATCTCGTGTATTTCAGGCTTATGACACGCGCACGCATCCGATACCATAACAGCCCGAAAATCATTCTGAATCGCATCCATTACAGTAAGCAGCACACATACATTTGTTACTATACCGCACACGACTACTGTGTGAATTTGCCATGTACGTAATGTCTGATCCAGGTCGGTTTTGTGAAATGAACTCATTCGCCGCTTCGCTAGGAATAAATCCGAGGATTGCATTTCAAGCTCATCGATGGGCTGATCGCCGCCGGTCCCGCGTATGGCATGAGGACGCATACGGCCGCCAAAAATGAAATCGTCCTCCATGAAACTATCACATGCAAAGACAACCTTTTCGCCGTGCCGGCGGAAAGTTCTGGTTAAGAGTAGTATATTCGGAATTATTTTTGTGGCTTCTTGGTCCAATAATCCATGACGCTGAGTATTGACATTGTCTTTAATCATATCCACCACTATAAGACCATAGCCGGCCATTAATCCTCCAAACTATACGATCCGTCTTAAGGACCGGAACAATGCCATGCAACCTGACTTTAAACGCTATCTGAACTGGAATTATTTTGCGCCTTCAGTTTACCAGGGTTTAATTATCAGCTTCTCGCCTTCTTTCAATATATTTAGCGGGTCCCACCATTTCTTGTTCGGCTCAGGCTTTGCCGTTTCCTTTTCGGGAGATGACTTTGACTTATCCGTTGCTGCTTTCTCGCTCGCTTTATCTTTCTCGGAAATCGAAGTTTCTGTTGTCTTTTCCTTTCTTTTTTCCTGGTCTTCCGCCTTTTTGGGAATAAAAAGCACCTTGCCCCAGCTGTGGGTTTTCGGTTCGGAACGATACACGCTTATGTGATCGCCTTCCCGACATTTTACCCACCATTCATCAAATTCCGGCCTGTACTCCACATCCATAATCTTTCCTATGGTGGGAACTTCGAAAACGGTGATCTTTTCTTTCTTTTTCGCCTGCGCAAATCCTGACCCACAGGCAAATGACACTACTAAGAAGACCGTGAAAAAAATGAACGAATATCTATACATTGCAGCTCCCGAAGACTCGTCGAGAATCGAAAGAAAGCTATTCTAGCATTTAGCTCCGGATGAAGTAAAACAACGCTTAAAATGGCCACCAACAATCGCGAAGCCCATGTTCCGGCGAAATCTCTTTTCGAAATCTCGCCGGGATTACAACTGCCAGGTTTTCAGACTGGAAAATTGATATATTTGTAGAACGAACTTACCGCAATACAACATCTTAAAGGGAGAAACGTGCCGGAACAATACAATATGAATCAGGCATCCTGTTTTTCAGGTCTATTTTTGCAAACAAGATCTTTTAGCGCGTCGGATGACCAGACCGCCAGAGGACCGCATGCTCCGCGAGCATCAATCCGACATCTGTATCCGGTCTCTGTCACCCCCTGATTTTCCAGCGCTTCCCAGCTATTCTTGAAATAGCAACACTCGTCGTTGAAGCAGACAAAATGAGTTTCTCCACCCCAAGTTGAATCAATCGGTGTTTCAATGGGCTGCATATCAGCTCCACAGTGCGGACATTTCGGATCCGTTGCCATATTTAATCCTCCTGTTGCCAAGTTTCGACCAAATAATGATGAATACTCTGCCGGTGGCAACTTTGATCGAGTACTTGATTGACCCCGGCTTCTTAGCATGCAATAATTCACAGTTCGTTACGTTCCCGCCGGGTCTATTACATAAGGCTACACCTTCCTATTCCTCAATGCAAGAGGGCTGATAAGGCTGTTAGAGCCTGTTTTCAATGAGCGGAGAAACAGAATTGTTGCCGATGAACGAAAGATCTGAATGGATATAGAATTCAATGATTGATAAACCTTCAGATTTAATTCCGCTTGGAGCTCGGAATTGCGATCCGGTCTTTATAGATCTAATGATTCTGGAAACCGTCGATCAGGGGGTAATTACGCCAAATTCTGATGGCAGGATTCATGATGTAAATCTCGCCACGGGGAAATCATCGATTTCAAGCCTGAGATCTGTTGAAAGTAAGGACTGATGATGGACGAAGCTTTCCGAAAAAAAATGGACCGCATGTTTTCGCCTAGTTCTGTAGTAGTTATAGGCGCGGGCATCACGCCTGATAAAGTCGGCCACGCAATTATGGATAGCCTGGTCACCGGGGGATTTCCCGGCAAAATATATCCGATCCACCTCCGGCACGAAACAATTTTCGGTTTACCCGTGTATAGGCGTCTTGAGGATCTGCCGGAAGTGCCGGACTTGGCAGTTGTGGCCTTGAATCAGTATTCGAGCGTTGAGACCACGGCAAAGTTGCGGGAGTTCGGAGTGGGGGGCGCCAGCCTTATCGCGGGCGGCTATGCGGAGATGGGCCGCGACGGATTGGAGTTGCAGGAAAAGCTTCGGATAGCCGCTGGAGATATGCCCGTTGTAGGGCCCAACACTCTTGGATTTCTTAATGCTCATGCCCACCTCAATGTTACTTTTTATCCGAGAGTCTTGCACCCCGGAAATGTGTCTTTTCTCAGTCAAAGTGGCGGAATCGGGCTGGGAATTAAAGGTCGTGCCGATGACGAAGGCCTCGGTATTGCAAAATGGATCGGCGTGGGAAATCGGGTCAACCTTGAGTTCGAAGTACTGCTGGATTACCTGCGAGACGATCCGGAAACTCAGGTAATAGGCATTTTCATTGAAGGTAGCGCCAACCCGAGAACATTTTTAAAACAAGTTGCAACTCTTGCTGCGCAAAAACCTGTGGTGGTCTACAAAGGGGGGCGAGGAGAGAATGCTGACCGAGTAACTATAACCCATACCGGCGCGTCGGCGGGCACGAGCCGCATTTGGGAAGGGGCTCTGCGTCAAGCCGGAGCAGAACTCGTGAATTCGACCTCAGAAATGATATCCGTGTGCAAAGCCCTTTCAATTGGGAAACCGCCAAAAGGGAAAAGGTTGGGAATATTCACGCACACTGCCGGGCCAAGCATCGTCGCTTGGGATATATTGGGACGAGAAGCAGGGTGTGAATTGGCTCAACTTCAGAAATCGACTATTGAAAAGATAGCCGAGATTTTGGGGCCTTCGGTCCCGGTGGTACATAAGAATCCGGTGGACGGCGCGGCCGGAGCCTTTCTCCCCGAGCCGTACCAAAAAATTTCCGAGGCTGTTTTGAAAGATCCGTCAGTAGATGCAATGCTGGCAATTTTTTGCGAACATAAAAATTGGATTTATCCTTCTGACGTGTTGATCGAGGTGGCAAGCCAATCTTCGAAAACTGTGGTTGCTTGTTTCATAGGATCTGTTAAACCCATCTCCCAAGATCGGGGCAAACTACATGCAGCAGGCATTCCCACTTATGTCCTTCCTGAAGATGCAGCAATCGGGATGCGAGCATTGCTCAGGAGAGTCAAATAAGATTCTGCACACTAAACCCTTGTAAAGATTCGAACTGAAATTCAATTTCCGTGAACCTTGGGTTTCTAGGTTTATCCTAAGTTTGAATTTGCAAATACGCTCGGCATCGCCTAAGATCACGTGTCGAGAATCATTACCGTGCCAGTCACATGCATGGGGCGAGGGATTATCATGTCATTTCCTGACATTGAATTTCAGATGAAACACATCATGCGTGGGGTTGAAGAAATCATCCATGAAGAAGAGATGCGCAAAGCCCTTCAGTGGAGTATCAAGACGGGGACTCCCCTCAGGATCAAACTTGGGGTAGATCCAACAGCCTCGGATATTCATCTCGGTCATATGGTGACAATTCGTAAGCTCAAGCATTTTCAGGATCTTGGGCACACTTCCATTTTTCTTGTAGGCGATTTCACTGCCCGCGTGGGAGACCCGACACAACGAAGCGAAGCTAGGAAGCGACTCACGAAAGAACAAGTCTGGGAATATGCCAAGGATTTTCAGAAACAGGTGTTCAAAATTCTCGCGGAGGAAAGAACCGAAATAAGGAGTAATGGTGAGTGGTTTGATAATATGTCTTTTGCCGATTGTCTGGATTTGGCATACAGATCGACGGTTGCCAGAATGCTCGAACGGAACGATTTTGAGAAGCGGTATCGAGAGGGAAACCCGATAAGTATAACGGAGTTCCTGTACCCACTTCTGCAGGGATATGATTCAGTCGCGCTAAAATGTCATGTGGAGTTGGGAGGGACCGATCAGAAATTCAATCTTCTCGCAGGCCGAGATATACAGGTGCAGTTCAATCAGCCTCCGCAGATCGTGATGATGACTCCTCTGATAGAAGGTCTGGATGGCTCGAAAAAAATGAGTAAAACTGAGGGAAACTATATAGCAGTGGAAGATAGTCCTGAAGATATGTTCGGAAAGACTATGTCGGTTCGGGATGACTTGATAATTAAATATTTTGTGCTTCTTACAGAAGTGGAACAAAATGAAGTGGATAAATTTGAAGCTGCCCTGAAGGACATAGAATCGCACAAAGATCTTGCGGACCCATTACATCCGATGCAGATCAAAAAAGCCCTGGCACGTAGTATCGTAACTGAATATCATAGCCGATCGGCTGCTGAACGAGCGGAAGAACAGTTTGAGAGGGTGGTGCAACGAAAAGAAATACCTGATGCGATTCCGCTCAGGTGTTATCAGGAAAAATTTATAGTAGCTTATGAAATGATTGCCGGGCTGGCCGGCATATCCACTTCGGAAGCGAGAAGATTGTTGAGCCAGGGCGCAGTGAAAATTGACGGAACAAAAATTTCTGATCCGGGACAGCAGATTTCGATTGGTTCGGAAGAACAGACTGTTCAAGTAGGCAAACGGAAATTTTTCCGAGTAAAAGTTGAAGAAACTGGCAGAAGCTAAATCAGGAGTGCACTGGTTCGTATGTGATTTAACGCCATTCCGGCCGCACGCCGGGATAAATACCTGGCCGCTAAGCGATCAATGCAAAAAGACCCCAGTTTTCAGAAGACTGTCACAAATAAAGATTGAACAAATTAGCCGCGCGTACTTTTTACGTAAAAAAATAGTGACAAATGCCGGATTGCAGGATAGTATCCCGCGCCATCGCTGAGAACAAATATGCGAGGAAAGGCGGGCAAAATAGTGAGAAAACACACTATTTTTGGCGTTTGCTCCTTGTTTTTGATAGTGATATTCGCCACCTGGGCTGAGGCCGGCTGGGGTGATCCCGCCCTCCGGGTCGAGGGCCAGTCTGCGTCTTCCGACTTAGTCCGGACTGTTTCGGTATCATCCGGTGAGATTACTTGTACCGGCCGCACGGAAAGAAAACAACAGGAAGTTCAGATCCGTGCAAGAGCAATTGTTGTGGTGGACATTGGAGGATCGAAACTCCGCGCGGCATGGAGAAATCCTTTATCCGATTTGCATTTTGTGGCAATGTCGTCAACCAGCGATCAACAATTCGAAAACGCTCAGCAAACCGAGAGCGGCAGTACTCAGATGAAAACTTACTCACCGCGGAGCCTTAAGAAGAGAAAAACTGCGATTCTGGTTTATGATTCTGTCCCGTCAGGGGGACACGGAACGTCATGGTGGTAAAAGAATGAATTGAAAGTGTTGCCAATGAATTATTGGCAGTTATGCACGATAGTTTGTCATTAGGTGTTATTGAAGCTCAAAGTGTAAGGGTATTATCGATCCAAAAAATCCCTTGGCGGATATTGTGAGTCTTTTGCCAACCGCATCTATTTTCGGGGGTGGCCGGTACCGGGTAGAGCATGCAGAATAGAGAGGTCGCCGTGGTAATTAGATACCGAAAAACTAGGAAGACAAAGAGGGAAGCGTCCAAGGCCGATATAACCGTATTGCCCTGGGGAGTGGATAGGGATTTCGAAGGTTGGCTCGAACCGAATGGAACGGGTGAGTTTGAGCCTGAAGAAAATCACTTCATTCAAGCTCCAATGGGTCCGGACTTCAAGAAACGTCTTGAATTGATAAAACAAAGCCACTCTTTACTAAAACAATTTACCATGGATGAGCTGCAAATTTTGATTGATCTTAAGAGAAATACTTCACCGAAAGCTTGGACGTTGCGTGAAGATCTAATGGTGTTAACAGTTCCGATGAGTAACCGTGGGATTGCAGAAATGCTAAAGGATCGTAACAAGGAAGCTGTAAAGAAAAGGCTACAACTATTAAAATCTAAGGGACTTTCCAAGAGATCGGAGCCGGACTCCGTTCTATAGCTGAAGAAATGAAAGCTATATGGTCCTGCTAGCGCGGTAATTGAGCAGTATTTTAGTCCAATAAAGGCCCCGCAATTTTCAGGAGAGCCATAATGGCTCATCAGTATAGTTAATGACACCGAATAGTTAAGCTGTGTTTGGCCAAGAGAGGGGTCTTTCCGGCTCATTTCCAACCTTCGCATCTTTCGTTTAAGCATAATCACACATTCCGAATGTTAGTACCAGTGCCATCCTTATGTCCTAAGTGACATGATCCTCAAATTGGCATTAAATGTGCTTACACTCGCACATGGAGGGACATCGTCCTTCAACTGCGGGGGAAACGGAAAAAGTCTTCGGTGGAATGAATCACGCGAGGTAAAAGATGCTGTCTGAATACGTTCTAGCTTCACGAATCAGGTTTGCAACTGTATTGTGCCTCGGAATACTGGTTGGACTTTCTCTTAACGTTAATGCTCAAATGATCAAAGACGCACAGGGCAAAGATTCAGGCTTCGAGCACGTGACGACCTTCGGGTCTAAGGGTAACGGCGACGGTCAGTTCAATTATCCTGAGGATTTCGACCTCACGGCCGACAAAAAATATATATTGGTCACTGATGCTGTGAATGCGACTGTTCAGGCATTTGATCGCGCAACAGGAAAATTTATCTCAAAGTTTGGCGGTAAAGGGGACGCGAATCATCAGTTAGATAAGCCCGAGGGAATTTCCGTAGCCCCTGACGGTCGTATTTTCGTGGCCGATTACGCAACAGGTCATGTTAAGATTTATGACAAGGATTTCAAATGGCTCAAGACCTTCAGTGAGTACCGGGGAAAAGCCCGGGGAAAACATAAAATCAGAGTTCACTTCAATATTCGACGGAAAATACTACATGGCCGAGGCAGGCAATAGTAGAATTAATGTATGGGATTTGCAGGGTAATTTTCTGTCTACATTTGGAAAGAAAGGGACGGGCGACGGTGAATTTGACGCTCCTGAAGCCGTCAAGGTCAACAGTAAAGGCGAGTTCTTCGTGGCGGATCTTAAGAACAACCGAATACAAGTTTTCGATAATCGAGGCAAATTCTTGAGAAAATGGGGAGAGACCGGTTCAGGAAACGGCCAATTTAAAGCTCCGGCTGGCATTGGAATTGACAAATTCGACAACATCTATGTAACAGAAATCGGGAACGACCAAATCCAGGTTTTTGATAGTTCCGGAAAATTCATCACAAAATTTGGCAAGCGAGGCAACAAGGTTGGTGAATTCACCAATCTCCACGGCTGTTTTGTGGATAAGGAATCCGGCTGGGTTTATATAGCTGATTCTGATAATTGTCGCGTGCAGGTATTTAAGCCAACGGCCGAAATGCTTTCCAAATTACAGAGTCGATGATAGAACCGCTGGTGGAAATATGAGGGGTATTCTCACCAAAACGCGCGTTTAATAGAGATAACAGGGGATCTCTGGTTCAACAAATTAGATATCGAAAAAATTGAGTTAAACGAGGGGGATCTCGCCGTCTCATCGCCAAGATTTATAAACGGTATTCAGGCAAAGCGTGTGGGGCGAAAGGAGAAGTCTGAAGGATGCTACGATTACCGAAATTTTCCGATTGGTCCTTAAGAAGCCGCTTTATCGCCGCATTTATGGTGCCGGCATGCTTGATCTTGGTCGCAGGAGTTTCAGGAGACCATTTTCTGCGCGCCGTTTCAGTCGAGACAAGGAATGTAACGGATGTGGCAACTCCCATCTTTCAGGGGGCGCAAAAACTCAATGCATTGCTTTATGAGATGGGCCGTACCAGCTTCGCTGCTTTCGAAGCGAGCGACGCGTCAGCGATGCAGGAAATATCCGGGAAGCTGACACGACTCACTTCTGATTTTGCCGCGGATTTATCAAATCTTGAAAAATTGGCCAGAGAAAATCTCACCGAACTGGATCGAGATTCGGTCAGGTCAGGCCGTACTAGCAGTGCCGAAAAGTCCTGGAGTCTCGATGGCGCGCGAAGCTCCCAACAATACTTCGAGAAAGAAACCGCTGCGGCTATCGAAGCCCAGCTAACTTACCGGCGTCTGCAAAAGGATCTACAACGGAGCCGTGACGAAGTTACCACTGAAATCAATGCATTGGAAAGTCTTCTTCAAGAAGTGAGACAAACCACCGAATCTGCTTTCTCTAATAATGAAGAAAGAGCCAAAACGCGGGTGCAAAGTGGAGTGGCTACCATCGGCGAGCTGAATTCGATTATTCAAGGTTTTTATGACAAGGATTTCCCCGTCGTGGATTCAGCTTACAAGTTACAGCAACACTTGAAAGATTTACGCGGAATAATTCAGACATTTTTGGGAGAAAAGGCCATTGTGGCTCTCACCGAATTGGAAAAGGGGTATAAGGCAAAATCAGACGAGATCACGACTCGGATCCAGCGAACAATTCGTCGAACTGAATTAGACTCGGCAAAAACCGTACTGGCGAAACTCGAGGCGCGTCTTATCAAACTTAACCAATTTGTTTTGGGAGAAAAGGGTCTTTTCGCATTACATCGTTCCCTGATTTCGGCTGAATCCACAGCCGATTCTTCCCAAAAGCAGATGAGCGAGAGTTTGAAAGCGTGTGAGACTGTTATCAGCCAATTCTTGGCTCATGTGAGCCAAACCAACGCATCCCTGAACGTGTCGGCAAAGGTAAAGATTAATGAGGCCTTATCACGTGCCCAAGTTTCGGCGATTTTACTTGCAATTATTGGCTTCGTTTTAAGCATGCTCCTGGGCTTGATCGTAGCCGGCAGTCTTTCAAGACCGATTCGAAGATTGGCCGATCAGGCATCTCTCGTAAGCCAGGGAGATCTCACGCTCGATATTGATGCTCGACACAGGCGGGATGAAATAGGTGTGCTTTCGCAAGCCTTCGCAAACATGGTGGACGGCCTCAGGTCTCAAACGCGGCAAATCACAGAGGGTGTCAATGTTCTTGCCGGCTCCGCGGGCGAGATGTCGGCAACAGCTGCGCAGGTGAGTGAAAGCATATCACGAGCTTCATCCGTAATTACGGAAACAACCAGTACTGCGGAAGAACTCAGACAAGCAGGAAAAGTTTCCGCTGATAAGGCCAAACTGGTGACAGAAACCGCGCACGAAGCCGTCCAAGCTTCTACACAAGGAACTGAGGCGGCCAATGCAACTATCGCAAAGATGAACCTTATTAAGGATCAGGTTACCTCGATAAGCGAGACTGTCATACGACTTAACGAAAACACTCTTGCAATTGGGACCATAATACAGACGGTTCAGGATCTCGCGGATCAATCTAATCTTCTCGCGGTTAATGCTTCGATTGAAGCCGCACGTGCTGGAGATCAGGGAAAAGGTTTTGCTGTAGTCGCCCAAGAAATCAAGAGTTTGGCCGATCAATCCAAGAAGGGGACAGAGCAAATCGGGGGTATTCTTGAAGAGATCACCAAAGCAGTTAATGGCGTAGTCATGGCGACTGAACAGGGTCACAAGGCAGTGAGGGAAGGCGTGGAGCAGTCCAAGCGGTCAGCCGATTCAATTCGGGAGTTGGAGGTAATAGTCGCCAGATCATCTCAGGCCGCAAGTGTAATAGATGTTTCGACTTCCCAACAATTCACGGGGATCGATCAAGTGGTAGAAGCAATGTCTAATATCGAAGGAGTAATGCATCAACTGGTGGCTGCATCGGGTCAATTAAAAAGCGGCGCATCACGACTATCAGACTTGGGGAACGATTTGAACTTTATGGTTCAGAAATATAAGTCATAGTTCGTCCCATAACCAAGCCTGAGATGATACGTGCTTTCAAATACCAGCGAGGCCATTTGATTGCTATATCATACCGGTTAGATCTTCATTGATTCATGACTTTGAGGAAATTTCTGGGCTAGCGACAGGGCGATTGACCAGATAGATGCCCGTGCCTACCAAGATAAGCGCAAGCAACAGGGTCCTTGTGATTGGTTCATGCAGGAGTGTTGCACCTGCTATGACTCCAAAAAGCGGTGTAAGAAAAGTAAAGGATGCCAGACGAGATGCAGGGTAATGCCGGATTAGCCAAAACCAGGCCAAATAGGTTATAAATGCCACCCAAACAATTTGATACGCCAGGCAAGCAATAATTAACGGTGTAATACCAAAAATACCTCGTTCACCCATGGCAATTGATGCGATCGGTAGGACCACTGCGGAGACACCTAGTTGATAAAGCAATGTCTTACTCGGTGCAATTTTCGCGAGCGGGCTGGCCTTGACCAGAACCGTAGTGGCCCCCCAAAACACTGCGGCCGCTGCGAGCATACCGTCTCCTATGAGCATCCGATAAGTAGGGAGAGTTAGAGACTCGCTAAATGCCGCTACAATTCCTGCGAAAGCACAGATTAGCCCCAATACTTGAATCAGCCGTAGATTTTCACCCGGAATAAACAGTTGAGCGCCTATAGCTACAACAAAAGGTGAAAGGTAGAGAAAGATCACAGCCCGCGACGCATTCGTGAATTCAAGTCCCCAGTATATTAGGACAAACTCCAACGCAAAGAGAAGACCAGCCGCGATCCCGTACCACAAAGTACCGTCCTTGTCCGTTAAGCGCTGTCCGCGAGCCGCCATCCATATCAAGAGCAAAAGAGTGGACCCGATGGACCGGATCCCGGCTTGCCATATAGGGGAAATGCCTTGATTGGCGATTTTGACTGTAACTTGTTGAAGACCCCAACTCACGCAAAGCAGCACCAAAACTAATATCGCGGTGAGATCTAGAGCGTCTTTCTTCTGTGTCCAATCATAACTCATAAGAAAACAACTCTCATAAAAATGGTCGGAAGTCCAGTTCAGAGCGATACCGGAGCCAGGAATCCGGATCGGATACTCTTCGCCACTGTAGGTCCGTGGAAGATTCCCGGCCCTTTCACTTTTCAAGGTCAACTACGCCAATTCCACGTGAAATGCTTTTTCTGCGAAATAACCGGTAAATTAGAACATAAAACAGCGGAATAAAGAAGATGGCCAACGACGTTGCCGTGATCATTCCGCCCAAGACACTTGTGCCGATGGCCTTTTGTGCTCCCTGGCTGGGTGTTAGCTGGAGGACGCTTTTCAGGAAATTCGGTCCCTTGGCACTAGCGCAGAAAGCCTGTGCTTTGGCGGAGTCGGGACGTGGCTCAGCCTGGTAGAGCACTGCATTCGGGACTCGTTTCAAGCCTTTTAATACCAATGACTTACAATCCACCTTCAATGATTTCAAGACGTTTCGTTTCCTATAATTGCGTTTGATGACACTTCATTCTGAGTTCTGTTAGCTGTGTTAGCTGGCATGGTGATCTCCTTATCTTCAAAAGATTATCCAATATAGATGCTCAGATTGCCCTTCGGGCTCTTCGGTGTGTTTTTCTTAAACAAACTTCTTGTGATAGGAATTCTGCCGACGAAAACTCTCCATAGCGAGAGACTTTCATCATAGTTGCTCAATGGCAGGAGCGGCCCGCGGGTTTTGATGCGGGCTTAGTTTTTTTTGCTAGGAGTATTCCAGAAGGCTACTAGTCCCATAAAGGTGCGAGTATAATCTTCCAAGATTTTCCTACTGCATGAGTTTTTTGGGACGAGGCAATGTCCGATGTAGTTCCGGCAAATTCTAACCCTTAAAATAAAGGAGTTCTGTACCATGCTTTGGACCATCAGAATAAGAGTTTTGGGAGGAGATCCACCCAAGACCTTTGAAATCGCCGATAATGATGAAAGGTTAGTTACGCTCTATAAAGCAGGACAGCCCCAAGAATACGCGACCGCGGTTGAAAAGGTCGGAGAGCAAATCTGGAAGAAAGTCCTTGAAGATGGAGCCTACATTGACATTATTGAAGGAAGGGGCATTATCATCCCTGCCGACAAAATCTTGGAGATTGAAATCAGGAGCGGATAAAAGGGGCATTAAGTAAATGCTCCGGGTTAAGACGGAGTTGCAATAAAACCATGACATTTACAACTCCTATACAAGACCGCTATTTTGAGGATTACATCCCTGGCGCAGTACACGAGTTCGGTAGTGTAATCGCAGAAGAAGATGAAATGATTGCCTTTGCTCGGCGCTTCGACCCCCAACCCTTTCACACAGATCCAGAGAAAGCGAAAAAGTCAATGTTCGGGGCGTTGATCGCAAGCGGCTGGTACACAGCAAGCTTAGCGATGAGGCTCAAGGTTGACCATTTCATCTCGCATGTAGCCAGTCTGGGCTCTCCCGGTGTGGACGAACTGCGTTGGCTCAAGCCTGTATTTGCTGGTGACACTCTCTCAGTTCGCGTCACCATCATTGAAGCTAAGCGTTCTTCTTCAAAACCTGACCGGGGGTACGTCCACATGTTGAACGAGGTCCTCAATCAGAAGCGCGAAGTTGTAATGACTATGAAATCTGGGGGATTTTACCAGTGTCGAGACAGGGGTGCATCGGTTCAGGACAACAATCGATAGGGGTCGCTCAGTGGGTAAAGGAGGTCTCTGATGGCGAGGCACGGGATTGAGAATTTCTCTTATGAGAAAAACCTTGTAGTGGATCCATCCTTCAGCTCCGGCACAACCGCTGTAGCAGCGAAGAGGCTCAATAGACTGTCGGTGAGCGAATTATGGGCCTGAATGACTTGATACTTCTCGTGGTGATATTCGGCTCCGCATTCTTGGCGGTGGTATTTCCTGATCTGTGGGTAATATTTCAACCTTATCCAGTTTATATTATGATGTTTCTCCTATTTCTGAGCTTTATGAAGATTGATTTTGGCGTCTTGCTGGATACGTCACCCACGGCAATGCTGGGACTGGGGAAACTGGTTCTGATCAAGCTGATAATATTGCCAGTGGCGCTTTACTGGCTGTGCCTCTGGATTATTCCCGATTATGCCGTACCGGTGTTGCTGGTCTCCGGGATTTCCACGGGAGTGGTGGCGCCGTTTATGGCGACTCTCGTCAACGCAGAAGTCTCCCAAGTGGCTCGCATGACGGTCATCACCTCAATTCTTGTCCCAATATCACTTCCAGGGCTTGTAAAGCTATTAGTCGGCGCGGACATATCTATTCCGTTTGGATTGATGGTCCGTATGCTTGCACTGGTGATTTTCATACCCATTATCGCTGTGCTGTTAATGAGAAGGTTCCTGCCGGGAGTCTTACACGCTATCGATGGTCAGCGATTCCCGCTTTCTCTGGTGGCGTTTGCAACCATAAATTTCGGAGTCTTTTCACAGTATTCATCATTTTTCTATCAAAACGCAGGGCAAATACTGGTGGCAGTGGCACTGGCGCACGTCCTTTCCGTAATATATTATTTTACCGGCTTCGTGGTGACGCCAAAAGAAAAGCAGGCAGACAGACTTGCAGCTGGAGTCAGCTTGGCGATGGTAAACAACATATTGGTGATCGTCTTCTCATCCGGTTTTTTTGGCCCATTATGTCCAACTCTTGCTGCGATGTATGTGTTCCCCTTTTTCACAATGATTGTTCCTCTAAAATTGATTTTGAATTATACAGGACTCCTCTCTACGCCAAAGCGGTGTGATGGCGACATCGAATGATGGACCGTTTACGTCGAGTTCATCGATCATAATCCATGAAATACGCTCAAAATTCCTCGTCAGAAATTATGTTAGGGATGGCTCTCCGATGTGACGTGTTGGGGTTGCAATGCTGAAGAAAGGATGAGGGTCAAGGAATCCATATTTAAAAGCAGGACAGAGATAGGATTTCTCCGGCATCAACACGAATCTTGCACACATTCATGCTTCCTTAGCGCATAATTTCTTTCCCAAACCATAACATAATGTATTATAAAGGACTTTTACGAATTTGAGGAGGTATCCATGACGCTCACCAAAGCGAACATAGCTCAAAAAATCGCTGATGATTGTGGATTCATGAAAGGCGAGGCATCGGAGATCATCGAAAAACTTCTCGAAATCATGAAGAAGAAGACTCATCGCCGGAGAAGACGTCATGATTTCCGGCTTTGGAAAATGGCATGTCAGATCTAAACGCCCACGGAGAGGCAGGAACCCTCAAACCGGACAGGAGATGGTGCTTGATGCTCGAAGGGTAGTTACCTGGAAATATTCGCCGGTATTGAAGAAGGCGGTGAATGGGACTGGTACGAGGCTTGAAGAAATGAAAGCAGATGGGACTTTCTATCCTTAAAACTAGAAATTCTTTCAATGGTTAAATAGGGGGAGGACCGTTAGGTCTATGAAAAAGCCAGAAATTTACGCGAAAGAAATCTTGAATGACATAAGATCAGGAATGGACGATGTCAATCTTATGCATAAATATAAAGTCACCGCAAAAGGGCTTGATAGTATATTTCGAAAGCTCCTTGCAGCGAGATTAATCTCCCAGCAGGAACTGAATGCCCGCAAAATGGGATACCTGGAAACGGTCACTCTGTCAGGACTTTTCCCGATTCAGCAAGAAGCAAGTCGTCTGAAGAAGAAAACGGAGTATTCGTATTCGGGAATGGTGGAGGGGGTTGATATTCTGGATTATATTCAATGGATATTACTTGATGGGCGACGCACAGTCCTGGAAATTAGTTTTCCGAATCGGACATCGTGCAAGGTGTATCTGAAGGATGGTGAGATTCTTCATGCTACAAATGGCGAACTAGAAGGAGAAGAGGCGCTTTATTCGAGCATGATGTTCCCCAGAGGAAAATTTGTGCATCTAGCTTGGACCGAACCAGACCGCAAGACGATTCAAAAAGCAGGGACACAGTTACTCTTGGAAGCCGCACGAAGACGTGATGAAGCAGATTGATAATTCTGCCCCATCTTCATAGCGCACTACTCTGCCCAGGAAAAAAATCACGGAACCCTCAAGCTCAGGCAACCGGCAACGGTGAGTGAAAATGTGACCACGTATCCACTCGTGGCTGGGACACCTTAAACGGTGCATCCCTACAATTCCATTTGTTTGCCGATCATCAGATCATTTCATTCGTCTACAACTATTGCAGATTCTACCGCTGTCCCAGTTACCAAGAACAATTTACCTTGATGAACCCAGCTCCAGGAGTGCTTTATTTCGGTCATGTGGTCTCGCCAGGTGAATCGAGAGCCTATTTCTCCGAAATTGAATCTTGAGTAAGGGTTAGGGAGATACCCCTCTTAAATCGCACCAGGTTGATTCCCAGCTCGTGGAGCAGATGTAAATGGCATGTTGTATTTACGAGGAGCAAAGATCCTACTCGTCCTTCGAAGGTACACCTTGACGTGTGAGACTTCATCTAAAATCAAGGTCCGGCAAAACGGTGGGACTATTTAGGTTCGATCTTTTCCTTCGGAATTTCACTCGTCGGTTTTTCCGGCGGAGAAGGTTCATCTGTCTCCATAGCTTTCTTGAAAGTTTTAATACCTTTGCCCAGACCCTCCATCATTTCTGGGACCCGTTTCGCTCCGAATACCATGACAACAATGACAAGAATCAGCATCAATTCCGGCATACCGATACCGAACATGGCGCTACCTCCTGAATCTGGATTTTCGGTTTTGATCATTGATAATCATACTACTCGGTAATCCATTAAGATACACAATCCGTTGAACCTTCTGCACATCTGTACTGGACTGCTAAAGAGCACACGCCTCTACCTCCAGTCGAACCATTTTGACGTGAGTATTACCGTTTATGTCAACAGGATGCGTCTTCAGATAGATCTCTACCAATTCGGAAAGGAAGGCATCCCTCAATTCAACCGGCAAGCGATCCGTATAGGGAAACCACGTTGTCCGTAGCCAACCCTTAAACCGCTCTGCTCCGTGATGCTGCATATCCTTCGGCAAAAGATCAACACGTACTGGGCGAAAACCAGTCTCCAATAGCCACCCTTCGTATTCATCTGGCCCGTAAAAATGGTAGGGCGGGATGAAGCCTTCATAATAGGACACCCACCGCTTATGCTGTAACATCTCTTGAATAGCGACAAAAACATCGGCTGCGTTTCCGCAACCACCCATTTGGAAGAGAATCTTGCCACCGGATTTGAGACACTTACGTACGCCTCGAAGCACCGCAACCTGGTCCTTTACCCAGTGGAGGGTAGCGTTTGAAAACGCGACGTCGAATTTTTGAGAAAGACGAATATCCGTTGCGTTCATACGTAAGAAAGACAGGTTGGGATATCTAGCTGGCGGAAACTGCTCTATAGCAATCCGAATCATCTCTTCAGATTGATCAATGCCGAGGACGTTTCCATTCTTGACGGCTTCGGCGAGTCGGTACGTGATCTTTCCATCTCCACATCCAATATCGAGGACGGATTCGGATCCCTGCAAATCCAGTTTTGCAATAAGTTCCTGTGCCCACTTGAACTGCCCCAAAGAATTCTTAGCATAATCCTTCGCGTTCCATTTATATGGTTCCGATTCCATAAGGTATGTGCCGTGTAGTTCCTGTTTTGTCGGGATTAGAAACACCTGGTCTGAAACTACGTGCTTATGCGATTCTAAGTGAACCTGAATGATGCGATATGTCAACACGCAGCATCGCATGGAACGGTCGGGCGGGGTTAATTCGTCTAATTATTTCTAAAGCCTATAAAATAATTGCAGATACGGTCCTTGGCTGTATAAATTACACTGTCTCACGAATCCTTCAATCCCAAAACCTGGCGCTCACAGACGAAAGCGGAGGACAGTTTTTCCAAAACTGAATGGTTTTTGTAGTGGAAGAAGATCCCTTCTTAAATAGCACCCGGTTGACTCGTGGTGAAAGCCGTACCGGAGCGGATTTCAGAGGCATAGAGGCCCCCCTCAAATGGGCGGCGGGAATTTCCCTGGCAATCGGTCAGCGGAGCAACCGGAATTGTTCCATTCTGATATTTGACCTGATGATCTTGAGGGATATTATCTCTAATAGGATGATAGGTTGTGACGGGATATCACCCAGAGGCAATAGTCAAAAGAAAGGGGGTCGGATACGTGAACACTGAAATCTCGCCCAAATCTAGGTTGGCGGCGTTGCTCCTGTGCTTTCTCTTCGGAGTATTTGGGGCGCACAGGTTTTACGTCGGGAAAATTGGAACTGGCATCCTGATGCTGATAACCCTTGGAGGGCTTGGAATTTGGGCTCTGGTCGACTTGATCCTCATCGTGGTCGGGTCCTTCAGGGACAAGGAAGGGCGGCTTGTGTTCCTCTGGACCGAGCCGGGTTCCACGTAGGAAGTTCTGCGACGTTGTTAGGATTCAGCCAGCATTATGGATCGATTGGTTATTCTGAGCCTATTCCTCCCGTTTCTGCCACGATTACAGACACCGCCGGTGTCCACGATACCAAATACACCTGTCCTGATAAATCACCTGTCCTCAGGGGTCCTTCACCCGAACCTAGCTCTCTCAAATCAAAGATAAGACAATTTTTTCCGAAATTGAATTTCGGTATAAGGGTGGAACAAAGACCACCTTAAAATGCACCCGGTTCATTCTCAGATCGTGGAGCGATCCAGGGAGGCATCGTGTAACTACCGGAAAGGGACTGAGGGACATTCTCGGTAGAATATCCTCTTTCCTCCTTCATCTTAGTTTCGTCAGAAACCTACCCTGACCGGAATTATGCGCCGGTCTTGCCATTTCCGGCGTCTTGGTGCCGGTGACCGGTCACAGGATGGTTCCTCTGACTCCCCCAAAGCTCCCGTATAGTCACCCACAAGACCCAATAGACACAAAACCGTCGTCACGTCGCTGAAAAAGCATGTTGTTTCCCTTTGTTGAGCGTAACGCTCCGCACTGCTTCTAGTCAATTAGAGTCTTCACCCCTGAAGATAGGTGAATAGTGTCGGAAGAGAAAGTCCATCCGGGACCGTTGCTCACACCGCGGGTTTCACCCGATACCCAACACAGTGTACCTGCCATCTTCCGATTCGGAACAGCATTCAATCCCTTATAGATCTCAGCCTTGAATTTGGTGACAGACGCGTCCTGGCGACTCTCCCACCGGAGCACAGGCGTCTGTTCGTCATGATTCTGGCTGATGGGGAGGAATTCGCTGCTGCCGCTCTTGAAGAAGAAACTCGTCTTTTCGGGACTTGGAGTTTCCTCCATCTGACAAAGTCTTTGCACTCACCTTCGGAATTATGATAGGTCATCAAACCAAAGGACAAAAAAATCCTCACGGCGACCCTTGCATCCCTGCTGGCGAGGAGGAATGCTTTGTTAAGAAATACTTTCTGCCACATACCGGGAATAGGAGAGAGATCTGAACGCAGTCTCTGGTCTCAGGGGCATTCTATGCTGGGATGATGTACTTAAACATAGATTCAATAGCGCTTTCCAATAAAAGACACCAATTATTGAAAAGCCGGATACAAGAATCCATCGCACATCTCAAAGATAACAATCCTAAACACTTTACCGATTCGTTGCCATCCAGTGATTACTGGCGGCTGTTGCCGGATTTTCGTCACTCGACTGCCTATCTGGACATTGAAACCACAGGCTTGGGCGGTCCGGGAGACTACATAACCACCATTGCCCTCTACGATGGCACATCCATATTCTCCTACGTGAAAGGACGAAACCTTGATGACTTCCGAGCGGATATAGCAAGGTATAAGGTCATAGTGACCTACAACGGCAAGTGCTTTGACGTGCCGTTTATTGAGAATAATCTGGGAATCAAGATGAATCATGCCCACATTGACCTGAGGTATGTGCTGAAGAGCCTGGGCTACGCCGGGGGCTTGAAAGCCTGCGAAAAGAAACTGGGACTTGCCAGGGAGGAATTGGATGGCATCGATGGCTTTTTCGCTGTCTTATTATGGAAAGATTTCAAAGCTAAAAAGAATGAAAAGGCACTGGAAACTCTGCTGGCTTACAACGTAACTGATACCGTAAACCTCGAAACCCTAATGTTCACAGCCTATAACATGAAACTCAAGCAAACGCCGTTTCTTCAGACCCATCAATTAGCAGTACCCGAGCCTCCTCAAAATCCTTTCACGCCGGATATGAAAACGATCAGAAGAATCATGGAATGGTAGGCGGGGTACCCGGACGAGGGAACTTCTGAGCAGTAAAGCGACGCCAAGACTTCCCGCCCGCTCTCAAGGGTCTTCGCACAGGTTAAGATTTCAGCGCTCAACACAGTCTTCACTGTACTCTATCTTATGGTGATCCTGCCGTCTTTCGGCGTTCACTTGCCGATGGTGAAAGCCATTGTCCCGCTCACCTTCGTCGCTGGTCTGCTCCCGGTAGTTGGCAACCTTATCTCCACTCGAACGGCCACATCCAAAATATAAAACTTATCTTTCGGAGCTAAAGGCACTGGCATTTTAAATATTAATGGTCCATAGTTAACGGCAACATGATAGCGCAGTTTAAAACCTGCCAACTGGTCAGGGGGTGCTATGGCTTCTGCATATCTCGAATTCTCAAAAATTTATGAAAAATTTAAGGAAAGGTTTCCCAACCATCCTCTCACTGGCGAACTCCGCAATCAGGTGCTGCACGGGAAATTCCCAGGAGACGAATGGCTGAAAGCTCGGACAGAAAAAATGAAAAATCTTATGGCGCCTCTATGGGCAAGATCAAACTGATTCTAATCAGGTGATGATTATACGTTTCGGTTCTGATCTTCTTCGGGGCTGAAGACATCAAGGCCATAAAGGAACGGCAGCCTAAACGAATCCCTATCCATCGCGAACTATTACGCATCCTGGAGCGTGCCCTCTCTGTCACTTCGCTGGAGCACCAAGAGGTCTTCCTGCTCACGGACAGGCGAGGTACGAGACCTATCACGAAAGACCGTGTAGAATTAGCTATGAGACGCTTGAACGATGCCTTAAACCCATCCCCTCGTGTGAACTTCCATGACTTCAGACATACGTTCCGAGCCAATTGCTCCAGGTCGGACATACCGGATCGGATTGCCGAGAGGATCCTTGGGCATGCGGATAAGAGCGGATATCTGGATGGCAACCTCCCTGTCAATAGGAGATACGGCGAGATTTCCGATGATGAACTCATTCGTGCAATCGACAAGCTCACCTTCAATCATGGTGACTCCAGGATCGATGGCAGACCCGTGGTCTTGAATTCTGTTAGGTGGGATGTTAGCTGGAGGACGCTTTTCAGGAAATTCGGCCCTTGACACTAGCGCAGAAAGCCTGTACTTTGGCGGAGTCGGGACGTGGCTCAGCCTGGTAGAGCACTGCATTCGGGATAATAATAACATACATATGCGCCTATAAATCAATAAATCTGAGCCTCTTCGTGTCGCCTCGTGTCATTTCATATCGTCCCGCATCTGAATTCGATTAGACAGTGGTTAGACGGACCTTAAAGTCAGGTTTTAACTTCTCTTAACTCTCACTGCTCTGCCTCTTTCAATGCAGACTACTGATCTCGTAGCACATTTCCTTTGCCTTTCCGTGCTCATTCTGGGATCCTAGTATTCATTATCGAGCCTCACCGGATTACCTCCAGGACCAGTGAGTGCTGCCCGCCGGTTCTGCCGTGGGCGTCTTTTTGGGAGAGCAAGGTTTTTAGAGTGATTCTACTTTCCTTGGCAAAAACAGGCATTTCCTCTCCCCTTCACTGCCGGAGAGTGATAACCTCCCACCCATACTACAGCAGAGGCAAAAAGAAGCCGAGTACCTGATTGAGACTTTGACTCATCCCGACGATCTGATTGTGGATCCGCTCACCGAAATAGGCACAGTTGCTGTCGCAGCTAAAAGGACGTGAAGGCGTTTTGTAGGAGCGGAGATTTTGAAAAAGAGGTATGATATGGCAAATGCCACCAATCGCCCCAAGAGGCTCCGCCGACGTGCATTTAGGGCAGGACAATTGAGGCACGATATTTCCACTCTCATTATTGAGCTGAAAAAGGTAGAAGCGTTTGTTGCGACAAAGCCCCTGCTAACCGGGGTCATTGGCTTGGTATTTGCCGTCCTTTGCTTTGGGGCAAAACGTCTCATAGATTTGTATCTGGTAAAGCCCAAGACTCTCCGTCAGCAGAAAACGCAGCTACAATTTGAATCTTACCAGAAGATTCTTGGCCTGCTTGAAGGATTCTTTAACGACAATGCCAAAGTCAACACCAATTCTTCCACGGAGACCCTGCTGAGAAGTCCCGAATTGTCCGACAAGCGCAAAAAGAAGGCAAAGACCCCGGGAGGCTCTATGCGACTACATTGCGCCTCTCGATCATCCAGAAGACTTGATGATCGAAATCGGCAAGCACAAGAAGAGATTGAACGACAAAAAGTCGAATTCATTGGTTCAGCAGTGGGGAGGGGCTTTTGGCAGAAGCATCACTGCACAACGTGACTTCAAGGATAAGATGTCTCAACGAATGTCCGAAGAAAAATGGATCGAACTTTTCAAAAACGTGAGGTGTCCGCCGGACGGAAGTTGAAAAGAGAAAATACGCTAACGGAGTATCTACGGGACAGATTGAATTAAGGTGATCAGTGATTAACTACAGAAGGAATCTCATGGGGGCATCTGGCTTGATTTCAAGGCTTCAATCTTTACGAGCCGCCAGGAGACTTTATTAGGCAACACGTTTGAAACTGTACACGTAGCTCGCTATATAGGGGACTATACCTCCGAATCCAGTCTTATAGATAGACGGAAATGTAGAACAGTTGAGAGAAGGTGATCTATGGCTAAATGCAAAATGTGTGCTCTTGAAAGTTACGATAGTGAGGTTTATGAATTTCGGACTCAAAAATCTGGATATAAGAACAAAGAAGATTTCTACAACGCAACACAGGAACCAAACCGATCGTAATTTCCATTACATCACGTTTCCGCCTCATGCAGAATTCTTTGATGACAAGTTTACTGGTGCTGTTTTTCAGCAAGCCAAGTTCCCAGGCACAGCTACATTCAGGAATGTGAAATTGAGGGTCACACCAATTTTCATCTTGCCGAATTCTTGAGAACATTCATTTCCGAAAAACTGACGGTTTTCAGCCTGGACAAGTTGATTTTAAGGGGGCTCAGTTCACCAAGCGAGCAGAGTTTTTTGAGCTCCAGCTTTGAATATGATGCTAGTTTCAGGAAATTACGTTTTGCGACAAGGTAGTAATTTTACGGGACGAAATTCGGTAAGGATGAAATCCTGTCTTCAAATCCAATCGAACGGGCCAATTTCCGGGAACCGAATTAAAGGAAAAGCGAACTTCACTCGGGCCATATTCGCTGAAAAGACCTACTTCTCAGATGCCCAATTCACTGGCAGTAGGTCTATTTTTATGAAATATTAGCGAACATCGTTTAGCCCGATTTTCATAGGGACATATTCACTGAGAATGCTAATTTCATCAAAGCAACATTCAAAGACTGCGAATTTGCATGGTGCTAGGTTCGAAAAGGGGGCAGATTTTCGGGGTGCCAATTTTCGTGGATACGCGGCCCTCCCGAAACCAGATTCCTAGGAAGGACAATTTTTGAACCTATAAATAGAGAGAATCTTCATCTTTTCAGAGTCAAAGGCAGTCTTCTTCATGACTCAATCGAATAGACCCCCTCGACGCATTTACTCTGCGCAATGCCGATCTGACAAAATGCTGCTTTCAAGGCGTAGATCTGCGCAAAGCCGAAATTACTGCCGCTAAATGGCCAAAAATCGGTGATCGTTTTGTTGTCTATGATGAGATTGACCGATCTGAAAAAGATCGAACTCCGTCCTGGGACTATCACATTGAACGTCTATATCGTGAACTTGAAGATAATTACGAGGTACCGACGGGACTATGAGCGAGCCAGTGACTTCCACTACGGCGAGAAGGAAATGCGCCGTAATAATTCATAGAGACCTCTTGGGGGATTTGGATTCTGCTAGACCCTCTATTGGTTGGTTAGCGGCTATGGCGAGCGATGGGTACGCCCCCTCCTCTGGGCGGGCTCGGCTTCTTGTGGGTATGTGCCGTCCTCTATCTCTTTCTAGGGCTACATCCTAAGAATGGTGGAACGTCCCTCTCTTGGACGAGTGGGTGGGATTGGCTCGAATCCATCCTATACAGCTTTCGTGTCATGACGAACTCAAGCCCGACGAACTCGTGCCTGACGGATTAGCCGCCAAGTTCCTGAATGCCATTCAAAGTATCGTAGGACCTATCATGCTAGGACTTTTTGCTCTAGCCGTGAGGCAGAGATTGAAGCGGTAGAAGTCTCCGAGGCCATGGAACCTAGTCGAGAATCTGTCGGACGAAAATGACCTGACGTGGATCGGGCGCAAGTTCGGCAACGAATGATGGGCTGAATAGGGACCGGAATCTTGACACCAGAGGGAGTGAGGCATAGAGGTGAAATCTCGGAGCATAATCAATTCTTGGTGTGGGAGCCGTGAAGCCATGATCAAGCTCTTTATTAGCCACGCATCAGAAGACCAAGCGCGAGTTTGTCGATCCGCTTGCCGAGAGGCTCGAAGACCGAATTCAAGGTCTGGTACGATACGTATGAACTCACGATCGGCGACAAGTTGCGGGAAAGAATAGATCAAGGATTGAGTCAATGCGATTATGGGGTGCGGTCCTGAGCCATCATTTCTTTGCCAAACGTTGGCCCCAAGGAGAATTGGACGGAGTCTGTTCCAGCCTTGAGACGAGGAGAGCGTAAAGTCATTCTTCCTATCTCGGAAGGACGTTACCGTAGAAGACATAAGCAAGTATTCACCAATCCTTGCGGGCGTTTCTCCGTTTCCGCAGATCGAGGCATTCCAACATGTCGTGCATTGAAATCAAGAAAGCCGCTGGAATTGTCGACAGGGTTAAGAGCCTTGCATCTCCTTGGGACGAAAAGTATGCTGACACTCATAAAGACATTACTCATAAAATGAAGGCACATGGCCGCTCCGATTCCCCTGAAGGAGTTCGGCAAGGTCTCTGCGAGCGGCATGGAGCATAATCGCAGATGCTAAAGTCACGAGTCGAGGAACTGAATGAAGACATCGAGATTCACTTGAAATCGAAGTTCACTAAAGGATCCGACAAGACCTTGCCCGATTTGTTCTTTATATTAGGGCCTTACTTAGGGTATTCGTATTCAACGCAGAAGCCTCTACAGCCTCTCGCTTGCGTTTCCACTTCTGACTGCGATTTACGAAATTCGTTGGATGGGTGTGGAGTTGGTCTTTGATATTATTTTGTTTGGACTACGAACAAAATTTCTTGGCGAAGCGTCTTTGAACTTCTTAAGCTGGCTCCGAAATTTGATCGTGAGTTCAATGTCTATTGGGAGAATTCAGGACAGAGACATTTAATGATGGCACTGCGATTTACTTAAACTTTGCATTTGATCGTTTCGCAGAATTTCTTAGGAATGAAGCCGAGAAGGCCGATCAATGATAAACCGGTGACCATCATTCCCTTTCCATTCACGGACCATTCTTGTCATTCAGAGAGATTGGCTCAATCCTCACCCTACGGAGCCACCTCCTAAATAATCCATTTTGGGAAGAACTCAGACATTTTTCAAGTGCCCCCTCAAAATCGATTAGACCGGAGTTAGATGGCGACAATTTTCTCCAAATGGGGCACTTGACACGAGCGCAGAAAGCCAGTAATGTTGCGTAGTCGGGACGTGGCTCAGCCTGGTAGAGCACTGCATTCGGGATGCCTTTCAAGCCTTTTATACCAACAACTTACGATCACACCTTAATTTCATGTGGTTTCGTTTCTTTTGGTTTCGTTTGATTACATTTCGTTTTGAATTCTGTTAGCTGTGTTAGCTGGGATTTCGTGGACGGCAGCGCTAACAAAATTAACCTGGGCTCACAGAGAGAGTAAATGTCTTCCTACATCCCTCCTGCGATGTGAAGGCACAGTTTCTCAGACCTGCATCAACCGCTACGCCACGATATTCTTGAAGAAATCAGTCACTATCAGGCATTATTAAGCACTTTGAGCACTATGGTGCGCCAAAAGCGACGCCAAAATGACGCCAACCACTGCTCGACTAATCCGAGGCATCCGGTCTCCCGTTTCTTCGTTGAAGCGTCCCCGCATCATGTCGAGGAACTTCCCGCCCCTCCCCGTTCCACCGGTCGCAGCCTGTCTTACGCCATCACCTATACGGGTTGGGCTCATGCATGACTCCGATGACTAAGACAGCGGAAAAGAAAAAGTCCGAGTCGGTCGAAACGGAGTGTTGCCGGGGCGGCATCTCTAAGTTTTTTTCATGACGATGTCAGATTTTGCCGCCCACCCCAGTTAATCTGGTATAATCGTGATGTTAGATGGTGATTGTGATGAGCAGCTAACCGGTTTCGCTGGGCCTTAGCCGCAAGACCAGAGGGGGCCTACATGATCATTCTCGACCTCATCCAGAACATCGCTCTCCTGATCGCACTTGCTGCAACATACCAAGTAATTGGATCCCGGTTTGAAAAGAAGACGATGGGACATAAGATCCTATCCGGTCTCTTGTTTGGCGGTGTAGGGCTTGTAGCCATGATGACACCCCTCAATTTCATGCCGGGCATCATCTTCGACGGTCGGTCGATCATCCTGAGTGTTTCCGGTCTGTTTGGCGGTCCCTTGGTTGCTGCTGTTGCAGCGACCATGTGCGGTTCCTACAGGCTGTGGTTGGGCGGAGCCGGAGCGTGGGTCGGTTTCAGCGTCATCGTGGAGGCAGCCACGCTGGGCGTCGTCTTCTATTTCTTATGGAAGGGTGCTTTGCTCCGGCTCACTGCGTTTTCTCTCTACATTTTCGGGCTGCTGGTGCATGTCGTCATGCTCGCGTTGATGCTGACGCTGCCGGGTGGTGCCGGTACAGAAGTTATTCGACAAATAGGTTTGCCGATACTGGTTCTCTATCCTTTGGCTACGATGCTGGTTTGTCGGATCTTTCTCGACTACGAGACACAGCTTCATGATAGGAAAGCTCTTCGGGAGAGTGAGGGGAGCTACAGAGGAGTCTTCGAAAACGCCGCCGTTGGAATTGACCTTGTAGATGCCGAGGGGCGATTCCTTCAGGTGAACGGATCGCTGACTAAAATGCTAGGTTACTCACAAGATGAGTTACTGAAGCGAACGATCTTCGACATAACGCACCCGGAAGACGTTGAGGTCTCTAGGACCAAGCACGAAGAGATGGTACGCGGAGAGACGGCATCCTATCGTTTTGAGAAGCGCTACGTAAGGATGAACGGGGAACTTCTCTGGGCGGAAGTTTCCGTATCTCCGGTTTGTGGGCCTGACGGAGCACACGTAGCGACCATAGCAGTTATTACGGACATTACCGAGCGCAAGAAAGCCGAAAAGGACCTTCGTGAATCTCGTGAGATGCTACAACTAGTGTTGGACACGATTCCGGTCGGAGTCTTTTGGAAAGATCGCGACTCAGTATATGTCGGGGCAAACCGTGCTTGGATGGAAGCTGCTGGGCTGAACTCTTCGGAAGAGGTTGTCGGGAAGACTGACTACGACCTTCCTTGGGAGAAAGATCAGGCGAATTCTTATCGGGAGCACGACAGGAAGGTTATGGAATCAGGTATTCCCGAATACGACATTATTGAGTCCTTATACGCGAGCTGACGGCACTTTGGCATGGGCTAAGCACCAGCAAAGTCGCCTCTTCGAGACCTGGAGGGAAACGTTGTAGGTATCCTCGGAACATATGAGGATATCACAGAGCGCAAGAAAGCTGAGGAGGCGCTTCGCACCAGCGAAGCACAGTTGTCCAACGCAGATGGTCATGGCTCATCTAGGCCATTGGGAATACGATGTCGCTGAAGACCTATTTACCTTCAACGATCAGTTCTACAAAATCTTTCGGACGACGGCTGAAGAGGTTGGCGGTTACAAGATGTCGTCAGCCGATTATGCTCGACAGTTCGTCCATCCTGACGATATTTCGTAGTCGCTGACGAAACTCGGAAAGCAATTGAAGCCACCGATCCTTCTTCAGCCGACAATTGGAACACCGTATGCTATATGCCGATGGGGAGATCGGTTACATCTCTGCGTCGAATTTTTCATGGTTAAAGACGAACTGGGTCGGACAATTAAGACCTATGGCGTGAATCAGGATATTACGGACCGTAAGCGGGCGGAAGAGAAAAATATGCAGTTGAGCAGGCGATTGTTGAATCTTCCGAAGACGCCATCATCGGCGAAATGGTTCTGGACGCGGATAAGTCACAAGTGTGGAACAAAGCAGCAGAGAAAATGTACGGTTACAAAGACACGGAAATGGTTGGGTAAGCCGATATCTTGTTGACACCGCCACACCTTCAAGATGAGATTCCACAATTGCTGGAGAGAATAAAGCGAGGGGAACACGTCGAACACTATGAAACAGTGCGCCGTAGAAGAGACGGGCATGAGATAGAAGTATCCCTGACCATTTCTCCTGCAACGGAACGGGGACGGTAGGATCATTGGCGCTTCAGCAATAGCCCGTGACATCACCGAGCAAAAGAGTCTTCAGAGACAACTTCTCCAGTCACAAAAAATGGAAGCAGTTGGCATCTTGGCTGGAGGAGTTGCCCATGACTTCAACAACCTCCTGACGGCGGTCCAAGGGTTTTCCGAGCTGCTCCTCATGGAAATGGACGAGAAAGCCCCCGGCTATTCGGACATCCTGAAGATACATGAGGCAGGACTTAGAGGAGCTGAACTGGTTCGTAGTCTTCTGGCCTTCAGCCGAAAAGCGGAAATCAAACCTCGTCCTATCAATCTGAATCACGAAGTGACACGGATAGAGAAGTTATTAAGCCGGACTATTCCGAAAATGATCAAGATAGAGCTGCATCTTGAAGGTGACCTTGCTGCGGTTAATGCCGACCCCGACCAGATGGGACAGGTGTTGATGAATCTGGCAGTGAACGCGGAACAAGCAATGCCGGACGGAGGCAACCTAACTATAGCTACGGCTAACATCTCTCTGGATGAGGGATATTGTAGATCGTGTCGTGAAATAATTCAGCCCGGCGACTATGTGTTGTTGACCGTCTCGGACACTGGTCACGGCATGAACGAGAAAACACTGGAACATATTTTTGAGCCGTTCTTCACCACGAAAGGGGTCGGGAAAGGCACCGGTCTCGGACTTGCGATGGTGTATGGAATTGTCCGACAACATGGCGGACACATTACCTGCGACAGTCAGCCTAACGAAGGTTCTACGTTCAAAATCTACTTACCAGCGATAGAGGAAGCTCGAACTGAAAAGGAAGACCGAGAGGAGCAAGCGCTCCCTCGCGGCGGCACGGAAACGATTTTACTGGTAGATGACGAGGATTTTGTGCGGGATCTGGGGACGAGTTCCTCACCAGGGTCGGATACACAGTAATCAACGCTGCTAGTGGGCCAGAGGCTGTACAGTTGTACCTAAAAGAAGCCGAAAGAATTTCATTGGTGATTTTAGATCTCATTATGCCTGAGATGGGAGGCGACAAGTGTCTTGAAGAGATTCTCGCAATAAATCCAGATGCCAAGATCGTCATTTCCAGTGGAGCTGCTGTAGAGGGCAAGAAAAAGGAGATCCTTGAATCTGGAGCCAGAGGCTTCGTCAGCAAGCCTTTCCGCTTAAGGGATATGTTGAAGACGGTTCGAGAGGTTCTCGATTCTGCATGATCGTCGGGACGTGGACGACAAGAGCGCTGTCATTTCCCCAACCTATTTCTTAACTACGTAAACCTCTTTTGCGTCTTGTCATTTCTCACTGCGATTCCGAAAGCCTTCTTGCTTCCCACCACAATCACCAATCTCTTTCCCCTCGTGATCGCAGTATACAAGAGGTTCCTTTGCAGGAGGATAAAGTGCTGGGTCAGAAGAGGAATCA